>CAYTIQ010000075.1:0-17210 GCA_964437935.1 uncultured Rheinheimera sp. | reverse complement strand
CTTTCTTTGCCAGCAAAGTTAGTACCTCGGCAACGCCGAAAGCTTTTAAAAAGCTCGCCGCGTAGGCGAAATAAGTTTTATATACAAGTCCGCCGCTAAGGCGAAAATCAATTAAAAACTCAATCAAAAACCAGCGCGCGAAACCAAAGCCTGCTAGCAGGCAAACATGCCCGACGCCAAGGCGAAATAAGTTTTATAGAACAGCAAAACCAGCGTGCGAACCTACGCCCGCCCCTAAGGCGAAATAAGTTTTATAAACCCAAAAACCGCGCCCGCCGCAAAAACACCGAATGAGGCGAATCACTGTGCTAATCACCTCATATTTTGAGTAGATTAAACGTCTATTCCCCCTCAATTCTTCACCTGATTGCCAGTCGAAACACCATAAAACCATACCGATGAGGCTGATCGCACAATAAAAAACGCACCATCTAACCCAGCATGGTGCGTCCAGAGAGTCTAGTGAAGCGTTACGCGCGACCGCGGGTTGCGGTGGCTGGTGAGATGCGGGACGCTTGCAGCGCTGGGTAACCGACCGCCAGTTGGCCGACGACTAACAGCGCAATCACGCCGGTGATAATCAGGCCTGGGCCAATCGGGTTTAAGCTGTAGGTGCTGACCAACCAGATATTTAAAGCCACGGCGCCGATGGCACCGAGGCCAACGCCAGCGCTACTGATCAGTAAATTTTCCAGCATAAAATAACGCATGATTTGCCCTTGGGTGGCGCCTAGCGCGCGGCGCGTGCCGATTTGTCGGGTGCGGCGATTGATACTAAACATCGCCAAGCCGACAATGCCAAACGCCGTGATCAGCGTCAGTACGACCACCACTACCAATAAAATCTGATTGGTCGCCCGCGATTCGCGATAACTTTCCAGTCGCGTATCGGCCATGGTTTTGACATTGCGGATGATCCGCTGCTTGTCGCTATCGGCCAGCATTTTCTCCAGTTGTGGCATCAGCTCGTCGCGGCGGCCCGGTTCGGTGCGAATAAAAATCCGCGAACTTTTGCTTTCTAGCTGCTGTGGCACGAGTGCGGCGTGTTCGGTGTCGCCCCAGCCACTCCACGGCGATTGCAAGGTTTTTACCACACCTGTGATGGTCATAGGTTCGGTGTTGTTGATAAAGATGGTTTTACCCACCGCGCTTTGCACATCGCCAAACAGTTTGACGGCAAGGGCTTGGCTGACAATTAGCTTGGCCGGCCATTCGTTGCTGGAACGATCCCGCCAACCGATGTCACTGGGGGCGAAGTTTTCCCCGGCGATAAGCTCAACGCCAAGCGCCTTGATGCCGTGTTCGTCGACAAAATAAATGGCACTGCCGACCGTGTCCAAGCCTTCGCCCGGCAGGGTTTGAAAGGCCATCGACCAACCGCCGCCACTCAGTGGAATGGCGTTAATTTGGGTGGCTGACACCACGCCCGGCGTTTTGCGGATCTGGTCTAAGTCGCGTGCCAAATTGGCTTGTTGCGGGTAGTTTTGCGCAAAAATCGTGTTGGTCAGGTAAAAGGTGTTGGCTTCATCGACGCCGCTAGGCCGCGCCATTTGGGTCGAGCGCTGCTGCATCATGTAGATGGCATTGACCATAATGGTCAAGGTCAGCGCAATTTGTAGCGCGATCAATAAGGCGCCGATTTTGTTGCGCAGCAAGGCGCGCAGGATAGGTCCGAGTTCTAACATCACAGGCTCCTTATTGGCTTTTTAGTTGTTGCGACGGTTGCACTTGGCACGCCCGCCACGTCGGGTATAAACCGGCCAGAATGCTTGAACCAATCGCCAGCGCGATGGCGCAAAGCACCATAGTGGCATCCAGCTGCGCTAAGTCTTTGATCCAATCGCCGTACATGCTTTGCACCGCGTTTAAGCCCAAATACGCCAGGCCAAGCCCTAACACGCCGCCACACAAGCCAATACAACCGGCTTCGACTAAATGCTGTAAAAACAAGTCGCTGCGACTAGCGCCTAACGCTTGGCGCACGCCAATTTCACCAGCTTTGCTTAAGAATTTCGCCAGCAGTAACCCGACGGTATTGAGCAAACACACCAGCAAAAACATCAAGGCCATGGCCATCATCATGCTTGCGTCTTCAGACACCACATGACGCTGCTCCAGCCAGGTCATCACATCGCTTAATTTGTTATTGTTTTGGCGGGCAAAACGACCCAGCTTATGCTGCTCTTCGGCGTAGGCGTCGATAAAGCTTTGATATTGCGCCACATCGGCTTGCGTCGGCAGTTCGGCCCAAAATTGCAGCCAGACACATTCCGAATCCAAATAAGCTTGGAATCCCGAATCGGTGGGTTTCCAGCAGTTGTTATTGCCGGACTGCTGCAGAATTTGCTCGGTGATAAGGCCTATCGGCGCAAAAAACTCTTCGGTGTCTTGGAAGGCGCCGGTGCTGATGTCGTAAAACCGTGGGTTGGGTTGCCAGCGTTTAATCACGCCGACAATTCGAAAGTCTTTGCCGGCTAAACGCACCGATTTGCCGGTGGAGTCTTGGCCGCCAAACAAACGGTCATTCAGGGTTTGGCTCAGCACCACCACGCGGTCTTTGCGGCTGTCGGCTTGTTGGTCCCAACCGGCACCATAGACAAACGGCACGTCAAACATGGCAAAAAAGTCGGCACTAGCAACCCGGCCTTGCGCTTGAAACGGCAAGGACTCTTTGCTGTGCTCGCCGCTGGGTTCAATCACTCCAACCACGCCGGTGGTCAACACTTGGCGTTTGGCTTTGCCGGCATTAAGTAGCGCCATACCGTCGCGAAAGCTGATTTGTTCTGGTGGATCGCCATTGTCAAAATACGGCTGATGCGGGTCCCAGTTGTCCAATTGCACGTAATACAGCTGGTCGCTTTTATGCGGAATGGGGTTGGCCGACATCAAATAGTTCACGGTAATGGTGGTCATGGCGGCGCCAATGCCCAACGCGATGGCCAAGATCATCAGCAGGCTCATGCCCCAGGTGCGTTTGCTCGACAGCCACGCCAGTTTTAAGTAGTAGCTAAACATGACTGCTCCTTACACCGCAGCCAGTACTGGCGCGGCCTGCATTGGTGCAGCCTGAATTGGCGCGACAGTCAGCTCTTCGATAAAGCCGTCTTTGATAAACACTTGGCGTTTGGCGCGCTTGGCCAGGGCCATGTCGTGGGTGACCATCAAAATGGTGGTGCCTTGGGCGTTGATGTCTTCCAGCAGCGCCATCACTGATTGCGCCATCGACGAATCCAAGTTACCGGTCGGTTCGTCAGCTAATAAAAAGCGTGGCGAGGTGGCCAAGGCGCGGGCGATCGCTACCCGTTGTTGTTGCCCACCCGACAGTTGGCTGGGCAGATGTTTCATCCGCGACGCCAAGCCGACTTGCTCTAAATGGTATTCGATGCGTTGTTTGCGCTCGCTGCTGTTAAAGCCGCGGTAGCGCAGCGGCACGTCGACGTTGTCGAACAGGTTTAAATCTGGAATTAAATTAAAGCTCTGAAAAATAAAGCCAATCTTTTGGTTACGCAGCAAGCTGCGGCCTTTGTCGTTGTGCTTGCTGATGTCTTCGCCATCGAGCAAGTATTCGCCGCTGGTCGGGCTTTCAAGCAAACCGGCGATATTTAAGAAGGTGGTTTTGCCAGAGCCCGATGGCCCAGTAACACTGACAAAATCGCCTTCGTTGAGGGTTAAATCAATGCCACGCAAGGCGTGGGTGATGACGTTGTCGGTGGCAAATGATTTGCAAATTTTACGCATTTCTAGCATGGGGAAGTCCTTGGTCGGCGTGGCCGCTGTTGGTATCGTTCAACGAGTTAATTCAGTTGCACTGTGTTGGCATCTTTGAAGATGTCGGTGCCTGAGGTGATGATCTGATCGCCGGCTTTGAGCCCCTGCAGCACTTCAACCGCATTGATACTGCGCGCGCCTGTGGTGATAGGGGTTTTCACCGCAACCTTGTCGCGCACCACATAGGCGTAGCGACCGTTACTGGCATCAAGGAATTGACCGCGTGGCACTTGCAGCACGTTTTGCCGCTGCTCCAGCACGATCCGGGTCGATAAGCGTTGGTTTTGCCGCAAGCTAGCCGGTTGGTCGGCGCTAAAGCGCACGCGGCCTTTCACTTGGTTTTCAAACACTTCTGGCGAAATAGTCACCAGCTTACCGGCGTAGTTTTGGCTATCAACGCTGATCTCCACCGGCAAACCAATCGACAAATCGTTGGCATAACTTTCTGGCACCGCCACTTCCACTTCAAAGTGGCTTAAATCCACGACGGATAAAATCAACGTGTTTTTGGCCGCGTAGGTTTTGTTTTCCACCGCCAGGTTGCCAAGCAAGCCATTGACCGGCGAGCGCATGGTCAATGAGTCGACTTGGCGCTGGAAATCGGCAACCAATAAACGTTGCCGATCCAGTGCCTGCGCCAGCGCTTGCACTTCAAACTCGAGGTTTTCTTTATTGAGTTTGGCGTCTTCCAGCGCGTGCCGATGCTGCACTTTGGCGGTGTCTAAATCGTCATTGGCTTTTTCAAAGTCCAGCTGGCTGATTGCCTGCACCTGATAAGCTTGCTCGGCCCGGCGCTGCTCGCGATCGGCGGTGGTCAGCGCCACTTGCGCGATATCAATGGCTTTTTGATCGGCCACTTGTTGCTTGCGCGACAGGATCTTCTGCCGGTCGTAACTGGTTTGCAGGCTAAACAAGGTGGCTTGTTCTTGCTGCAACTTGTTGGTGAGCTCAGGGCTGTCGATGATGGCGAGCACCTGGCCGACGCTGACTTGCGTGCCGGCATCAAGCAGCAGTGACACAGTGCCATCGGCCGGCGCGTACATTTTCGGGCTGACCGCCGCCACCACTTGCCCTTGCGCCGCGATATCGCGGGTGAAGTCTTTGCTCGCCACGGTGTCGATACGCACCCGCTCGCGCGGCACCGACAGATCGCTACTTGACCAGCGCTGCGCCGCCGGCGCGAACCAGACAACAGCACCAATCAATAAACCGATGGCAACGGCAATGAACATCTTAGGTTGACGAGAACGAGGCTTGGCCAGCACTTCATCTTGGCCACTGGTATCAGCAATTTTCATCTGGGTTATCACTTTAAAGGGGCACCACCGGCACCGATGGGCAACGGGCGATTACGGAACGATATAAAGTGAGTGGGTGTTTATGAAGAAAAGGTTTGAATGTTCGGCAGATTAATTTTCAGCGGCTTTGAAGTGTCTGTTTTGCAAAGATTTATTAAAGTGCTTATGACGGTTGGTGGTGGAAAAATCATCGTTCTCAGTCTGTGTTCGCAACGCGGGCCTTGCTCGCCAACATCAGCCAACCCATCGCTAACGCTGAACTGATGGCATAACACACCAGACCAAACGGCCACACCGTGATGTGGATCCCAAAGAAGCGAAGGTCTGCCGCCGCGAGGTGACCTTGCCAATGCGGCACTTCCATCAGCACGAGGATGGCAATACTGGTTCCGAGTAACAGGTTTATGAGCAATGAACCAAAGGTGTGCCATAACGAGTGACGTCGCTTGAAGACATAGGCGATATGCCAGAGTGTCATCATGAGCGCTGGTGGTGTGAGCAACAACAGTAAGATGTGGCCCAATTGTTCGGGGTACAACAAGTCGCTATCGAGCATTGGCAGCCTAAAACCAAGGGAACAAACACAGAGCCACACAGAGCGGCTCCATTTTCCTCTAGCCTAACAGGCTTGTGCAGCAGACACTAGCGGCCGATGTCACCTTGCTACGTCTGTTAAAGCTGGATGTGGTGCATGGACCTTTGTGCAGGGACTCTTTTGCATGGAAGCGAGGCGCGGACAAATTCGTTGATCGCGGCAAGCGCTGAGTTAAGCGCCATTCCGGCGGCCCTTGATTATGGTAGCCTAGGGCATTTTTTTCGCCCAGCTCAGGTGTAAACCAAGACCAAGCGTGAGCGCGGCCGTGCGCCCTACGCTTGGCTTGAGGTGCGGCGAAGTGGTTTCAAGCAAGGGTTGTCGTGTGCAGCAGTATTTTATTCATCGCAGACCTTCATCTGTGGCAATTGAGTGTCAGCATCGCGCTCGGGCGGCGTTGGCGGCTTATCTTCACCCATGGGCATTGGTTGTTCTCATCGTCAGCAGCCTGCATGCATCGGCAGATCCAAATCATTCGCTGGAACAAATTGAGGTTCGCGGATTACGCCAAGATAGCCGATTGAGCAGCAATACGGCCTCCAGCGGCTTGGTTGGCAATGCCGATCTCGCGCAGATGGCGCTGCAACGCCCCGGTGATGTGTTATCAACCATCCCAGGCATGGTGGTGACCCAACACAGTGGCAGCGGTAAGGCCAATCAATACTTTTTACGTGGCTTTAACCTTGATCACGGCACCGACTTTGCGGTGAGCCTCGATGGCATGCCGCTGAATCAACGCAGCCATGGCCATGGCCAAGGCTACACCGACTTAAACTTTGTCATCCCCGAATTGCTGCAACAACTGAGCTATCAAAAAGGCCCATACAGCGCTGAAGCCGGCGATTTTTCGGCAGCCGGTAGTGTGCAACTGGCGGTACAGAACTTAACGCGCGATAGCCTAGCCTTGTCAGGTGGCAGTTTTGGTTATCAACGGCTGCTGGCGAAGGGCGATACTCGGCTTGGCGCAGGTAATTTGCTTGGTGGGCTGGAGATCCAAGGCTATGACGGTCCGTGGCGCAATGTCGAGGAAGATGTCGACAAACATTCAGCCTTGTTGCGTTACAGCCAGCCGTGGGCGGCGGGTAGTCTAAGCGTCATGTTGATGAGTTATCAAAACCGGTGGCACGCCGCAGATCAATTGCCGCTGCGAGCGGTGCAGCGGGGTGAGCTGGACTTGTTTGACACCGTCGACCCAAGCAGTGGTGGCGACAGTCGTCGCCAAAGCGTGTCGTTCAATTTCAAACGCAGCGATCTGCAGTTGTCGGCCCATTACCTGCAACATCGCCTGCAACTTTGGTCCAATTTTAGCTATTTCCTCGCTGATCCGATCCGGGGCGATCAATTTGAACAAGTCGATGATCGCGCCGCATGGGGTGGGAATGTGGAAAAGCGCCTCGAACTCGCCGATTGGCTGCTACGGCTTGGCTTGCAGTTGCAGCAGGATGACATAGGCAATGTTGGTTTGTACCAAACCTCGCAGCGGCAACGCTTGAACACGGTACGGCAGGATCACGTCGAGCAACGCTCGCAAGCTGTGTACGTGGCGCTTGAGCGAGCATGGACAGAGCGCTTGTTGTGGCAGGGCAGTGTTCGGCTGGATGCGATGCAAATAACTAACCGCAGTGTGTTGGCACAGCATAGCGGCGATGCATCCGACCAATTGCCATCCTTGAAAACTAGCCTCGGGTACAGTTTGACAGAGGATTGGAGCCTCTATGGCGCTTTCGGCCAAGCCTTTCATTCCAACGACGCCCGTGGCGTGGTGACACAACCAGACCCAAGTAGCGACCAGCCATTCAGCGCCGTGCCCATGTTGGTGCGTACCCAAGGCGCCGAAATTGGTAGTCGCTTCTATCGGCAATGGCATGCGCAGCAGGGGCTGAATCTGTCGCTGGCGGTATGGCAACTGGGGCTGGATTCAGAATTAAAGTATGTTGGCGATGCCGGCAGCAATGAGCCTAGTCGGGCATCAACACGCCATGGCTTTGAATTTTCTAGTTTTTATTGGCAAAACGACTGGCAATATGACCTGCAGATCGCCTGGTCTAACGCGCGTTATAACGACAGTGCCATTGACCAAGGCGTGGCCGATGACGAGATGGCAGCCGAGGGCTCGGCGGTGGAAGGGGCAGTGCCCTTGGTCGTGACGGTCGGTGTGCGTTATGCGCCTTCCGACCAGTGGTTATGGAGTTTGCAACATCGCCACATTGCTGGACGGCGCTTAGATAGTTTGGGGCAGTATCATTCTGGGGCCAGCAATCAGGTTAATGCACAACTAACCTGGCATCTGCAGCAATGGTTATGGCAATTGGAATTGCTCAATCTGCTCAACAGTCGCGATGCAGATATGAGTTATGCCTATACATCGCAGCTTGCCAGCGAAGCAAATGCGCAGAAGGATATCCACCTGCACCCGCTAGAACCTCGAGCGCTGCGCTTACAAATTCGGCGCTATTTCTAACAGGTGTCGCTACGAACAGCTGTTGTCTAAAGAGGATGGCAAGGCGTGTGGCTCTGGGTCAGCCTGCTCGGGGTTCACGGTTTGGCTGGTGGGCGAGCGGCCTACGCTGGCCTCGTCCGCACAGCAGATTTGTTTGCGGCCTTGTTGTTTGGCGCGATACAGCAATTGGTCGGCGTGAGCAAGCAACTGCATGGGGGAGCTAGCGTCTGTTGGAACCCCACCACACAAGCCCACGGAGACCGACACCACACCATAACTAGAACGGGCATGAGGCAGGGATTGGGCATCAAGCTGGGCTAACAAATCGGTCAAGATGTACATGGCGCCCGCGTGCTCGGTTTCGGGTAACAACAGCACAAATTCTTCCCCGCCATAACGTGCGGCTAAGTCGGTAGGGCGGCCACAACTTTGCCGCAGTAAGCGTGCCACGGTGCGGATACAATCGTCGCCAGCCAGATGGCCGTAACAATCGTTGTATTGTTTAAACCAGTCGATATCCAAGATTGCCAACATCAACGGGCGTTTTAATCGCAGACAACGTCGCCATTCTGCTTGCAGTTGCACGTCAAAATGTCGGCGATTGGCAAGACCGGTCAAGCCGTCAATCATCGACAACCGCCGTAATAAATCGGCTTGTTGCTTTAACTTGAGTTGGGTGCGAATGCGGGCCAAGGTGACCGTGGGATTGATGGGCTTGTGAATAAAGTCGACAGCACCACAGCTAAAACCACGAGCTTCATCAGAGGCATCAAAATGCGAGGTGATAAACACCACCGGGATATCGCACAACTGGGGATCGGCTTTTAATGCGGTGCAGATCTCATAGCCGTCAAGCTGGTCCATCACCACATCGAGCACTATCAAGTCCGGTTTGAGTTCCGACGCGCGCGGCAGTGCGTCTACAGCCCTTAGCGCAAAGTACAGCTCGCATTCGCTTTGCAGTAATTGGAATAACAGTTTGACGGCGGTTTTATCGTCATCCACCACCAACACCCGAGGTTTTTCATTGCCTTGTAGTGGCCAAGATGATTTGTGGTCCATTACACAGACTCCATGCTGTCTAACAGCAACAGTGCCTCATCAAAGTTGAGCTGTTGCAACAAGCTATCCAATTGTTGATAGTGCAAAGGTTCGATATGGGACTGCAGTTGAGTGAGCAGCGCCAGCGCATGCATATTGTGGGCTTGCAGTAAGCTCCGTAGCTCAGAGCGCAGTTGGGCTGACGATGCCTGCGGCGCTTGTGGCTGAACCAGCCGGCTGACGGCCTCATCTGGTAATTCACGTTGTAACTGCTGCAGTTCTAAGTCTGTTTGGTCAATCAGCGGCAACAATCGTTCAAAGGCGGCAGGGGTCGGTAGGATATGTTGCCGCAGCTGTTGTTCGATCAGCAAGATCTGCTGGCTGAGATGCCGAGCGCCTAGGGTGCTGGCAACGCCGCGCAGGGTATGTAATTGCTTGGCCAGTTGCGCATGATCGCGTTGTTGTAGTGCCTGCTCCGATAATTGGTACAGGCGACGACTTTCGCGACCGAATTGGCTGATGGTTTGGCGTAATAATGAACTTTGATGGCCAAAACGCGACAGCAATTCACCAAAAGGTTCCAAGGTGGGTATTGTTGGCACAGGCTCGATGGGCATGGCATTGGTATCCAGCACTGGACACAAATGCCGGATCTTTTGCACCAGCAAATGCAAATGAATAGGTTTTGGTAAAAAGTCATCCATGCCGGCGGCAAGACATTCTTGTTGATTTTGACGAGTCACGTTGGCGGTCATGGCTATCACTGGAATGGTGCGTCCACCGGGTAACTGGCGCAATTGACGTGTGGCTTCCATCCCATCCATGCCAGGCATTTGTACATCCATTAAAATCAAATCGGGGGCTGCTTGATGTGAAATATAGTGCAGGCACGCCACTGCATCGCTTGCCACATCGACATGGGCGCCAACTGACCTTAATAATTCCGCAGCTACTTGTTGGTTTAACAAATTGTCTTCGACTAGCAACAGTCGTAAACCATGCAGAGGTTGTTGCAAGGTTGGATTTGTTTTATGTGCCCCAGAGGGTTCAAGCCACTGCAACAGTTGTTGTGGCGTCAGCGGCAAATTGATACTGGTGACCCCAGGAAGTGACAGATCCCAAATGTCATGGCGGCAGGATGGGCATAACAACGTCAGCTCCAATTGCAACATCGCGCATTGCCCCGCCAAGCGTTTTAATTCTTGGGCTGTTGGTTGGTGCGCTTGGCAGATTAATAAAAATCGACCAGGACCTCGCGGCAACATACCTTGACTGACATCGGGCCAAGCCAAGGGGACTGCCGTCGCTTGGAACGCTTGCAGCCAACTGCGAATGGGCGCTGCAGTGGAATCATTGAGGGAACAAAACCAAAACGGTGGCTGCTGGACCTTGCTGCTTTGCTGCGCTGGCGGCCTTAATACATCCAAGCGAATGCGAAACGAGAAGCAGCTTCCTTGGCCTTGATGACTGTCAACATGCAGCTGGCCGCCCATCAGTTCGACCAAACGAGCACTGATGGCAAGACCAAGTCCGGTACCGCCAAAGCGACGGCTGGTCGATGCTTCGGCTTGTCGAAAGCCATCAAAGATCTGCGGTAACGCACTCGCCTCAATGCCTATGCCGGTATCACGTACCGCAAACTGCAACTCCATTTGTTGGCCCAGCGTGCTGTATTGCAATTCCAGCCTGACATGACCACGTTCGGTGAACTTTAACGCGTTGCCACAGAGGTTGACCAACACTTGCAACAGTCGCAGGCGGTCGCCACTGAGTTGCATGGTTAAATTGGCTGGCAGTTCAAAAATCAGGTCAACATGCGGGTTTTGATGATTACCCGCCAAAATAACCGCCAGTTCTTGCAACACATCATCCACATCCAGCAAGCCATGCTCGAGTTCAAACTTGCCTGCTTCAAGTTTGGAAAAATCTAAAATGTCATTTAACAATCCAAGCAATGATGACGCGGCTTGTTGTGCTTTTTGCACGTAATCTTGCTGTTTGGGCGCCAGATCGGTACGCGCCATCAATTGCAACATGCCAAGCACGGCATTCATCGGGGTGCGAATTTCATGGCTGATATTGGCGACAAAGTGGGATTTGGCTTGGTTGGCGGTATCGGCTTGCTCCAAGGCTTGCCTTAGTTGCTGCTCCAACAGATATCGACCGGTAATATCAAGATTAATGCCAGTCATTCGCAGCGGTTTACCTGTGTCATCCCGCTCAAACTCGGCGCCTGCCAAAATGTATTTCACGTCCCCTTTGGGGGTAATGATCCGAAACATCACTTCAAAATCGGCCGTGCCAGCAATAGCGGCTTCGGTCTGTTGCTGCACTAAGGCTGCATCGTCTGGATGAACACGCTGTTGAAAATGCGATAACTTCACACCGACGTGTTGCAAGCTACGCGGGTAGTCGTAAATGGCGAACATTTGATCATTCCACCATAAATCATCGGTGGTGAGATCCCAAGTCCACACGCCCATATGTGCCACTTGCGCTGCCATCGAGAGCTGATCGCGCATTTGGGTCATTTGTCGTTGGTCGTGTTCTTGCAACGTCATATCTGTGGCCAATAACAAAAAGCCACTGCGGATCCCATCCTGATTCACCATCGTGGTCAGTGTCAGTAGCGCCGGAAAACTTTGGCCATCACGTTTTTGCAGCTTCACACGTTCGGTCACCACCGAGTCGGCGGTGGCTCGGTCAAGCATATCCGCCCACAGCGGACGTTCGTCATCCAACATTAAATCAGCCAGCGAGCTATGCTGCAATTGATTCAGCGAATAGCCCAACAACCTGGCGGCACCTTGGTTTGCCAGTTGAATTTGACCACAGGCGTCGGACGTGATGATCAGGATGCCAGACGCGGCATTTAACAGGCGTTCCAGCAACACATGCAGTTGGTTACGATGCTGTTCAACCATCCGTAACTCGGTGATATCGCGTAGAATCTTTGACGCGCCAATAATGTGCCCTTGGCTATTTCGCACGGGGGTGACGTTGACCAACACCTCGCGACGTTGGCCATTTTTATGCTGACGTTGGGTGCTGAATTGTTCGGTGCGTTCGCCCTGTTGAAAGCGCGTTAAAATTAAAGTTTCTTCGTGCATTAAGTCGTCGGGGACTAAGAGCTCGGCAACGGTTCTGCCAATGGCTTCTTGAGCTTGATAGCCAAAGGTATCGGTCGCGCCCTGATTCCAGCTGGTAATACGACCCTGTAGGTCTTGGCCGATGATGGCATCTTGCGCCGTATCCACAATGGTGGCCAACAACTCCCGACGATTAAAGGCTTCTGTACGTGTTTGCCAAAACGACACGATCGTCACGGCCAAGATGGCGGCTAAACCGCTAAAGAACAAACCCAGGCTTAACACATGGCTGGATTGCACCGTATGCATTTGATGGAAAAATTCTGGATAGGCTTGAATATCCAGCTGCCAGACTCGGCCAAACACCTGCAAGATCTCGCTCTGTTGCAAGGTGATGGGTTGGTCCATGGTTTGCCGGTAAAACTCCAGCGGCGTCTCGTCAGTGATGTCTTGCAGGCGAACACCTAAACTGCTGCGAGAAAAGGCCAAAGGCGTGAGGATCTCATCGATAATCAGTGGCGCATAACTCCAGCCAATCGCCTGCTGCCAACGCTCCGGCACCGACGCGGGGGTGGCCCAACTTTGGTAGATGGGCATTAGCATCAAAAAACCGCGTTGCGGTTTGCCCATCGCTTGCACGAGCGTGATCGGCGCTGTCAGTTGCGGCTCGCCCGACTCCAAGGCGCGGATCGCCGCCTGCCGCCGGTTTGGTTCTGAGCCGATATCCAAACCTTGCGCTGCGGCGTTTTTGGCCAAGGGCTCAATGTATTCAATGATAAAATGTTCGGCGTGATGCGGGCTTAACTGCTTGATTTCAATTGACGATTGATCACGCTCTTGATGCGATTGCACAAACTCTGCAAATTGACCATCGGCCACTCGCCGGATAAAGCCAAAACCGTGAGCCCCCGGAAATTCGCTATCGATATTGCGGGTGCTGTGATATCTGCGGATGCTCTCTGCATTTAGGCTTTCGCCTGCGGTTAATACATGGCCACGTAATCCACGCAGGCCATATTGGTACAGTTGAAAACGAAATCGGGTTTCACGAGCAAGTTCTTGGGTGACGGTTTTTAATTGCTGTTCAGTTTCAAAAAGTTGCTGTTGTTTCGTCTGATGCGCAAACCAACTGCTGATCACAATACCGACCACCAGGATCGCTAGCCCCAGCACCAGTGGCAGTAATTTGGACAGGCGTTGCCAGCGTCTGGCAGTGCCCACATGATTCGCATCCATTACGAAAATCCTCTTCACCTGTCATCAACCACGTCACGTCAACCAAAAGCTGAGCGCACAACGGCAATTTTAACCCTAGCAGAGTCAGCAACGATTGCCAGTTAATAGGTGCTAATAGAGGGACTAAGCGCGTCGACCAGCCAACCGGGTCGACGCAGGAACATGAAAAGGGGCGAAGGTGATGTTACGACGAGAATGGAGACAACAAGGTTCGAATACAGGGGCCTAACGCGCTCATCACGTGCTCGGCAGTTAAACCCGGTTGCAGGGTTTGGCGGATCAATAAACCATCAAACATCGAAAACATCACAGTGATCCGCGCTTGCAGATCGGCTTCGGCTTGGTCTTTGATCAAGCTACGTTCGCTTTGCATAATGGCTAAAAACCGCTGACGCGCTTGGCTATCGACACAACGTAACATGCCCGCGATTTTTTCATTGCGAGCCGTTTCCGCCAGCATTTCTAACTTCAACGAAGCCAGTGCAGGGTCGAGTTTATTGCAAACACCATCGGCAGCACCGGCAACCATCACATCAATCAACACGCCTGAGCGTGCTTGCAAGCTGGCAAAAACTTCAAACATCTCCACCATTTGCTGTTCGATAATGGCTTCAATAATGGCGTCTTTGCTAACGAAGTAGTTGTAGATGTGACCAGGGCTCATGCCGGCAGTTTTGGAAATTTCTGCCATGCTCGCACTGTGATAGCCCTTGCGGCGGAAACATTCCGCAGCGGCGGTTAACACCTGCTGGCGACGTGCCTCGGCACGCTCCTGATTGGGATGACGTTTGGTTTTGGTGTCCATAACTGGCTCCGGGTCTTACTGACGACCTACAGAAAAAACGGCTGCAGTGCGCATGACTTCACCACAGAGGCAACGATGCTAGTGCCGCGTTGCCTCTGTTTCAAGCATAAATGCGTTAGTTGCTTGCGCTTTGCTCACCACCTAACGCTTTAAACAAGTTTAAGCGGGCGATTTGCAAGTCGGCATCGTATTGCAACTGCTGCGCGGCGGCAGTATACCAGCTTCGTTGCGCATCCAGTCGAGCAATTGCACTATCTAAGCCAGTCGCTTCGCGTTGTTGTGTCAATTGTAAAGCTTGTATGGCGGCGCTGTGTTGATCTTGCGCAGCCTTCAGCTGGATGCTGCCATAGCGCACAGCGCTTAAGCTATCCGCCACTTCCCGAAAGGCTTGTTCAATGCGTTGTTGGTAGCTGGACACTGCAATATCGCGAGCAAGCGTGGCTTGTTCAAGATTGGCGGCGCGTGCGCCAAAGTCCCACAGCGGTAAATTGATTTGCGGCGTGAACGACCAACTGCCGCTACCGGCTTGAAACAAGTTGGATAACTCGCTGGATGTGCTGCCGGCGCTGGCGGTGAGGCGGATCGACGGAAAATACGCCGCTCGCGCCACACCGATATTGGCATGGGTGGCTTTGAGCTGATACTCAGCCGCCATGATATCCGGTCGTTTGGTCAAAAGCGCTGCGGGAATGCCGGCGGCGACGGGCGTTAGCTGACTGATGGCTTGGCCACTTCGTGCTAATTCCTGAGGGCGCAATGGCCGGCGTAGCATGGTTTCGAGGGCATGGATATCTTGCGCTAGCAGGTTGTCGTATTGCGCGAGGCTGACTTGGGTGGCCGCAAATTCACGCTTGGCTTGGGCCAATGTTAACTCGTTATCCAAGCCTGCTGCTGCACGAGCGCTGATCAAGGCCAATCGTTGCTGCAAGGTGTCTGCGGTTCGCGCCGCTAACTGTTGCTGTTGTTGATGTAACTGCAGCGTCAGGTATTGGCTGACAAAGGCGCTAGCGATGGTCAGTTCGCTGGCGCGAGTACTGGCTTGGCCGGCATAAAACTGTTGGCGCGCCGCATCGGCTTGGTTGGCCGCACTGCCAAATAAATCCAATTCAAAGGCGCTGATGCCAAGGCCGACGCTGGCTTGTTGATTGATGCGAGCGCTGCCAGTGCCCGACAGATCTGCCGGTAAGCGTTGTTTGCTGCTATTGGCGTTAGCCACGATGCTAGGGTATCGGTTGGCGTTGGCCTGATCCGCCTGTGCAGCTAATTGCGAGAGCGTTAATCGTGCTTGCTCTAAGCTGCGATGCTGCTGTTGCACTTCGTGGATCAGCGCCACTAATGTTGGGTCTTGCACCAATTGCGACCACGATAACTCGGCGGATTGCGCGGCGACCGCCGCAACGTCATCCGCAGCATATTGATTGGAGATATCAGCGCGTGGCGCTTGATAGTCGGGGGCCAACGAACAAGCACCAAGCAGCGCCAGCGTCGCCAACGTCAGCGCGGCGTGTTGCACGCGTGCCGGTTTGTTGCCGCGGCCAGCGTGCATGGTTTTAGTCCTAAGACTGAGCAGGTTGTTTAGGTTCATAACGATGTCTCCACATGCTGCGTCGTTGCGTCGGGTTTGGCGTTGTCTTGGGTATTCTTTTGGCCGTTGTCTGGATAATCACGGGTTGCGCTGGTGATGGCTTGGCCGGTTAGGCGGCGCACCCAGACAAAAAACAGCGGCACAAACACAATGGCCAAGATTGACGATGCTAAGGTGCCGCCAATCACCGCGATGCCCAGCGCGTTTTGCGCGCCTGAACCGGCACTCGACGCCAGCGCCAACGGCACAACACCAAATACAAAGGCCAGCGACGTCATCAAAATGGGTCGCAAGCGCAGACGTAATGCGTCCACCGCGGCGTCAACCACGGACAAGCCTTGCGCGACTCGTTGCAGCGCAAATTCAACAATTAAAATGGCGTTTTTAGCCGCCAAGCCGACGGTGGTTAACAGACCCACTTGGAAGTAAATATCATTGGCTTTGCCGGTAACAGAGGCGGCGATCACGGCGCCTAAAATACCCAGCGGCACAATCAGCATCACAGCCACCGGCACCGACCAGCTTTCGTACAACGCCGCCAAACACAAGAACACCACCAGCAAGCTCAGCGCATACAACAGCGGTGCGTTACCGCCACTTAAGCGTTCTTGATACGACATCCCGGTCCACTCATAACTGACGCCAGCTGGCAGTTGCTTCAGCAAGCGTTCGAGCTCAATCATCGCTTGGCCAGTACTAAAGCCTGGTGCGGCCGCGCCTTGAATTTCCATGGCCGGGAAACCGTTGTAACGCTCCAAGCGTGGCGAGCCGAATTGCCAATGCGCGCTAGCAAAGGCCGAGAATGGTACTAACTGGCCTTGATTGTTGCGCACATACCATTGGTTCAAGTCTTCTGCTTGCATCCGGCTTTGCGCTTGGCCTTGCACAAACACCTTTTTCACCCGGCCGCGGTCGATAAAGTCGTTGACGTAACTTGAGCCCCACGCCGTGGACAAGGTCTGGTTGATATCGGTTTGGCTAACGCCCAGTGCGGTTGCTTTGACCAAATCAATGTCCAGTTTCAGCTGCGGGGTGTCTTCTTGGCCGTTCGGGCGCACGCCGGCAAGCACCTTGTTTTGCGCTGCCATGCCCAATAGCTGATTGCGTGCTTGCAACAGCGCATCGTGGCCAAGGCCAGAGCGATCTTGCAGGTACAAGTTAAAGCCATTGGCGGTGCCAAGCTCCAGCACGGCTGGCGGTGGGAAGGCAAACACAAAGGCTTCTTTAATGCTGGCAAAAAAGCCCATCGCTTTGCCGGCAATAGCGCCGACATGTTGGTCGGGCCGTTGCCGCTCATCCCAATGCTTCAAATTGACAAACCCCAGCGCCATGTTTTGACCGTTCCCCGCCAAACTA
>CAYTIQ010000074.1:0-17277 GCA_964437935.1 uncultured Rheinheimera sp. | reverse complement strand
CGTAAACACTCTCAGCTTAGTCGCTGAGGAAAGAGGCGGACCATCTAATTAAACCTGCCCCATGGCAGGTTTTTAAGCGTATTTTCGCTCTACAGCTGGATCAAATACGGCTGTTCGCTGGCTTGCAGCGCCGTAAAATCAGCTTTGCTGGCAAGGCCATGCCAGTTAATTTCTATCAAACTTTGCGCCACTGCGCCGCCAAGCGCCGTGCCTGGGCCTAGCAGCAACAACGCATCCGGCGCAAATTCACGCACCGCCACTTGCACCGCCGTTTTAAAGTCATAACCGCTACTGACTTGAGTTTGAAAGGTGTACCGCCGCAGCGACTCGGCATCGACGGGCAAATCCGGCCAGACATGGCCTTGGCCGTCAATCAGCGGCAACCGCGGATTGGTAAAACACTCAGCGCCAAAACGCGCCAAGGCTTGATTGGACGCCTCTTGCATCAGCGGGCTGTGAAAGGCACTGTGCCCCGCCAACTGCATCGGGAAGCGCTCATCGACCGGCGGTAGCATCAAAAGCGCTTGTTTCACCGCCGGCGTGGTACCAGCGAGCACCGCATAACCACCGTATTGAATAGAGCGATACATGCCTGGCAGTTTTAGTACTTCAGCCACGGCGGCAAGGCGCGTTGCATCCGGCTGCCACTGCTCATTGAGCACGGGGTAAATCAACTGGCCGCCGGTATCGCCGCCAATGCCAGGGCAATTCGCGGTCAGCTCTGCCATCGCCGACATAATTTCTGTACCGATGTCTGCGTCCCACACACCAGCGCAACTGAGCGCCGTGTACCAACCCATCGAGTTGCCGGTGACCGCCACAACCTCGTATTCATCTGGATTAATGGCGTTGAATTGGCACAGCCCGGTGGCATAAATCAGCGCCGCGTTATTCACCGCCAGCTGATGCCGCGCCGGTAAATATTTATCGGCACTATCTAACGCCGACACGGTTTCAAGGCCAAGCGATGCCCGCACCCGGTCAATTTGATTCAGTAGCGGCGTGTCATAAAACGGCTTTAAGCAACCAAATTCATTTTTCTGATAGGTGCCGCGTCCAGGGCAAATCACCACAGCGGTTTTACGACTCATGGGTTCTCTCCATTCGTGGTCATTAAGTTGCTAGCCATTAAGCGGCTAGCGGCTTCAACAATCAGCGCTTTGGATGGCAACACGTGATACGCCGCGGCGCCCAGCGGAATAAAGCTGTCTTGCGCACACAAGCGCTGGATCACAAAACGCCCCGGTTGATGTTCATGCAGGCTGGTGAATAACTCTTCGCTTAAACTGCCGCGTTTACGGCATTCATCGACAATCAACACGTTGCGACAATCACCAATCGCCTGCGCAATCTTGTCGACATGCAGCGGCACTAAATACCGCAGGTCCAGCACACGGGCTTGAATGCCCTGCGCGGCCAATTCTTTTTGCGCTTGCAGCGACAAATAAAAGCCATTGGCGTAGCTGATAATACAGACATCCGCCTTGGCGCCCGCAAGCGGTTCCACCACGGCGGGTGTGCCAAAGTCCGGGGATGGCAAGTCCGGCGCTGGCAACTCGCGTGTCCACAAGTTATCGCCGGTTTCGTGTAAATCGCGTGTCATGTACAAAGCGATTGGCTCTAGGAACACGACTAATCGGTTGTCGCGATAGGCCAGTTCCACCGCTTGGCGCAGCAGCACCGCCGCGTCATAACCGTTCGATGGGCACATTAAAATCAGGCCAGGGATATCGCGAAACACCGCAAAGCTATTGTCGTTATGGAAATGGCCGCCAAAGCCGCGCTGATAGGCCAAGCCGGCAATGCGCACCACCATCGGGTTTTGATATTGGCCGTTGGAGAAAAACGGCAAGGTCGCGGCTTCACCACGAATTTGGTCTTCGGCGTTGTGCACATAGGCCAAAAACTGAATTTCCGGCATCGCCAGCAAGCCCTGTTGCGCCGCGCCAATGCCAAGACCCAAAATACTTTGTTCATCCAGCAAGGTATTGATCACACGATTCGGGCCAAATTGCTGCACCAGCTGCTGCGTCACCCCATACACGCCACCTTTTTTGCCAACGTCTTCGCCCATCATCACTGCCGTGGGGTATTGCGCGAAGATCTCATGCAAGGTCCAGTTAATCAGCTTCGCCATATGCTGCGGTTTGCCAAGGTTATGTTTATCAAACCCCAGCGCTTGCGTGCGCTCGACCGGCGCAGGCAACGGCTTGCCACTGGTTGGCGGCACAATCGATTGCATCACCGCCGCGGCGTCTTTTAGTTTCGGCCGCTGCGTCGCTTCAAACGCCACTCGGCCAATTTGCTGGTCCAGGTGCTCGATTTGTCTGGCCAGCTGCTCGGCAGTTTCCACACCGCGACTGAGCAGCAGCGCGGTGGCGTACAGCAGTGGGTCTTGTTCCAGTTCGCTTTCAATCAGCTCTTTTTTGCGATACGCCACTTCAGCATCGGCGCCGGCATGGCCAAATAAGCGGAAGGTTTTTAAATGCAGCAGCGCCGGTTTACGTTTGCTACGGACAAACTCAACGGCCGCCGTCGCCGCCGCGTACACCGCGCCTAAATCACGCGAATCGGCGGTAAAGGTTTGCATATGCGGCGACAGGCTGTGGGCGATCCAGCCGCACGGCGTTGGTGTAGAAATACCTAAGCCATTGTCTTCACACAAAAACAGCACAGGCACCGGCACATGTTGGTAATCGGCCCAGCACGCCGCGTTAATGGCGCCTTGCGCGGTGGAATGATTGGCTGACGCATCCCCAAAACTACAGACCGCAATAGCGCCGTCTGGCCAGGTGCCTGCAACGCCTAACCGCTCGCACAAATCAATGGCAAAGCCGGTGGCGACCGCTTTGGGCAAATGCGAGGCGATGGTTGAGGTTTGCGGCGGCACACACAGCGGCAAGCTGCCCAGCACCTTGTGCCGACCGCCCGAGATCGGGTCGTCGCTGGACGCCGCGAAACTTAGCATCATGTCGTACAAAGGCGTGGCGCCGTTGAGTTGCTTGCTACGCTCGACAAAAAATGCGCCGCTGCGGTAATGCAAAAACGCCGGGTCGGTGCGGTTTAGCACATGCGCCACCACCGCATTGGCTTCGTGGCCACTAGAGCCGATGGTGTAAAAGCTCTGCCCCTTGGCTTGTAACAGACGCGAGCGCAAATCCAGCAAGCGGCTTTGTAGCATCGATTGGAAAATTTGCGCCAGTTTGGCGGTCGGCAGATTCTCCGCACCTGACAACATGGTCGGTAAACGACCGTCGCGGACGCGTTGTATGTAGGATAAAGCCCAGGGGTGTTGTTCGTGCTGGCTCATCGGCTGTCCTTGGATTTGGCTGGTTTTTTGTTGTTTTTGTCTGGGTTGCTTATGTGCCTTTTGTACCTAGGCACTTAACGTGCGGCAGCTAGATAGTCGCGTGCCACACTTGTTTTAGCGCTTGTTGTAGCGCTTGGTTTTAACGCGCCGCCGGTCGCATCCAGCAGCGCTTTATTCACCGTTCGGGTTGGACGCGTCGCTATCGCGGGCCACGCGCCCCCCTCGCAAGACGTTAGAAAAACGCCTGCAAGCCAGTGATCGCACGCCCCAAAATCAGCGCGTGCACATCGTGAGTGCCTTCATAGGTATTCACCGCTTCTAAGTTCATCACATGGCGAATGACATGGTATTCATCGGCAATACCATTGCCGCCGTGCATATCACGGGCGATACGGGCGATCTCCAGCGCTTTGCCGCACGAGTTGCGTTTAATTAAGCTGATGGTTTCGACCGGCAACTGGCCAGCGTCCATCAAGCGGCCGGCTTGCAAACACCCCAACAGGCCTAAGTTGATGTCGGTTTGCATATCCGCCAGTTTCTTTTGGATCAGCTGAGTTTGCGCCAATGGCCGGCCAAATTGCTGGCGATCTAAGGTGTATTGGCGGGCAGCGTGGAAACAGAATTCCGCCGCACCCAAAGCGCCCCAAGCGATGCCGTACCGCGCTTTGTTTAAGCAGCCAAAGGGGCCTGACAAGCCGCTGGCATTGGGCAGCAGTTGCGAATCAGGCACAAACACTTCGTCCATGACGATTTCGCCGGTAATAGACGCACGTAAGGAGAATTTGCCTTCGATTTTTGGTGCACTCAGGCCTTTCCAGCCTTTTTCTAAGATAAAACCGCGAATGACGCCATCAAGCTTGGCCCAGACCACAAACACGTCGGCGACGGGGCTGTTGGTGATCCACATTTTGCTGCCCGAAAGCACGTACCCACCGTCAACTTTTTTAGCAGTGGTGCGCATGCTGGCCGGGTCAGAACCAGCGTCTGGTTCGGTTAAACCAAAGCAGCCAATCCACTCGCCGGTCGCCAGTTTCGGCAGGTATTTCATCCGTTGTTCTTCACTGCCATAGGCATAAATCGGGTGCATCACTAAGCTTGATTGCACCGACATGGCACTGCGATAACCGCTGTCGACGCGTTCCACTTCGCGCGCGACTAAACCGTAGCTGACATAGTTGACGCCGGAGCAGCCGTACTTTTCTGGCAACGTAGCGCCCAGTAAACCAAGCGCGCCGAGTTCACGCATAATTTCCACGTCAAAATGCTCATGGCGGTTGGCTAGAAGCACCCGGCTCATCAACTTGTCTTGGCAATAATCGCGGGCGGCTTGGCTAATCATCCGCTCTTCTTCGGTTAACAAACTTTGGAAGGAAAACGGATCTTGCCAGTCGAATTGGGTTCTGCTCATGCTATGTCTCTTTTGTAGGGTTTCGTTAGGCAGTGTGTTTCTGCCATAACCTGTTGGTTGCTATCTTATTTAGCGTCGATGTAAAGTAAAATCATATAGAAACTGTTGCACCTATAGGTTTTAACTATGGATACCCGCCAGCTTGCTTATTTTGTCGCCGTCTATGAGCAGCGTAGCATCAGTGCTGCGGCGCGTCAGTGCCAAGTGGCCCAACCATCGGTGTCAAGCGCCATTGCCCAGCTCGAACAACAGCTTGGCTGCTCCTTGTTCCACCGCCTACCCAAAGGGGTAACCCCCACTGACGACGGTGAGCGGCTGTACAGCCAAGCCTGTCAGTTGTTGTCGCAGCTGCAAGCGCTGCAAGCCTCGTTTAAAAAGCCCACGCGCAAAGTGCAGTTTCGTTTAGGGCTGGTAAGGGCGCTGGGCGTGGAGCGGATGAGCCTGCTGCTCAAAGAATTCAACAGCAAAGTGCCTGGGCTTGAGCTGCATCTGGTGGAACCCGACGAGCCGTGTGATGCGCGAATTATCAACATTCGGCAACTGAAAGCCGGCGAATTGTATCAACCGCTGTGGAACGACCATTATCTGTTAGCGCTGCCAGCGCAGCACCCGCTATGCGCCGCAGCAGAAATACAACTCAGCGATTTTAAGAAAATGCCGCTGATTAAACGCACGCCCTGTGAAGCCTGGGAGCAAGTGGCGCTGGCGCTGAACAAAGCCAACATCAAACCGCAAATCCGCGCCAATATTCACACCATCGAATACGCGATAGGCCTTGTGGCAGCAGGCATCGGCTGTGCGTTGCTGCCTGGGTTTGAAATGCAAAAGTTACGGCCAGATCTGCAATACCGACCGATTGCCGATTTACTGCTACAACGTGAATTAGTCTTAGCCTTTGATAAAAACCAACAACATCAGCGCAGCGTGCAAGCGCTGTGTGACATTGCCACGCAGCATCGAAGCGCGGCCAGCACGCTCTAACGGGGCGGGCCGCCGCAAAACCTGCGGCGAATCAACAAAATATAGAGATAACTGCAAAAAAAGCGTCCAGTCATGCGGTTGTGGTGAAAAGTTTGCCAGATTCATGCAAGTCGAGTTGCCGTTCATAAAAGCAACGCCTAGATTTAGCAAATACGCTCACGGCATTCGCAATTTGTCAGATAAACATCAGTACTTACATTTCTATTAACTTGATAAATATTGTCGCTCGTTCATAAAGTTACAGTTCACACGATGCAACTAGCTCCGCTGTGGCACGCTCTGACGACGACGCTGTCATGGAGGTTATTATGCAAAATCAACAAACCACGTTGTGGGTAGGCTTGGCAGCCTTGGCGTTGCTGGTTGCACTCTTAGTGCTTACTCCAGAGTCTGCGGCATTGAGGGTTGGCTTGGGCGTAATCGGAGCGGCCGCGGTGGCATGGGCCTTGTGGCAAGGCCAGCAACGCGATCAACAAGGCTCCTCCGACGCAGACCAACAGCGACGCCAGTTGCAGCAGCAAACGCAAGAGTTGATCGACAACGATGAAAAACAGCGGCAGTTTTTTAGCCAAGTCCTGCCGGTGTGGCGTGAACAACAACAAATCGCTGCCCATCAACTGGAAACCGCCGTCGGTGATTTAGTTCAACAATTCAATGGCATCTATCAACAGCTGCAACAGTCGATCCAAACGTCACGCGCGGCAACCTGCGGTCATCAAGGGCTTGCCGCCGTGGTGCAACAATCCGATGGCCAACTCAACGCCATCGTGCAACAGCTGCAAGAGGCCATCAGTACTCGCAATGAATTACTCCATGAAATTCAAGCGCTCGCCTCAGTGACCGATGAACTGAAAAATATGGGCGCCGAGGTTGCAGGCATTGCCTCCCAGACAAACTTACTGGCGTTAAACGCGGCCATCGAGGCGGCTCGGGCCGGTGAACAAGGCCGCGGCTTTGCAGTGGTCGCCGATGAAGTCCGGACCTTATCCTCCCGCTCAGGCGAAACCGGCGCCCGGATCACCAAGCGGATCGACGACGTCAACGAAATGCTGAAACGGACACTGGCTCGCACCGCTGAATTATCGACCCAAGATGACCAACGGCTGCAGCAATCGGAAGGAAGTATCACCACAGTGCTGGAAAACTTTAAACAAGTCGCCAGCAACATTTTGAACTCGTCGCAGCAACTCGAAGACAGCAGCACTGCAGTGCAACAGGAGATCAGCAACGTCCTGACGGCGCTGCAGTTCCAAGACCGTGTCTGCCAAATTCTTAGTCATGTCAGCCAAGACATCGACAAACTTGCCGACCTGTTACAACAACCTAATGCATTGCAGCAAGTCGATAGCCGCAAATGGCTCGATTCTATAGCCAAAACCTACACCACGCTGGAACAGGTTGCGGTGCATACGGGACGGCAGAAACAAAAAGCACCTGCGTCCTCTCAAGTCACGTTTTTTTAGGGATGTCGTATGGCTAAAACAATTTTGATCGTCGATGACTCCGCATCGATTCGGCAAGTGGTTGGCATCGCGCTACGTGGCGCAGGTTTTGACGTGCTAGAAGCTGTGGATGGCGTTGATGGCCTTAAAAAATGCGACGGTCAAAAAATTCATTTGATCATCTCTGACGTCAACATGCCGAACATGGATGGCATTACCTTCGTCACCGAGTTAAAAAAAATCGCGGCGTACAAGTTTACGCCCGTCATCATGCTCACGACGGAAGGGTCTGACGAGAAAAAAGCCGCCGGTAAAGCGGCAGGTGCCAAAGCATGGGTCGTTAAACCCTTCCGAGCAGAGCAAATGTTAGATGCGGTCAATAAATTGATCTTGCCTTAAGGACATGCCATGGCATTGCAAGTGGAACGAACCGCAGACACTCACCTGCTTAGGTTTGGTCCTGAGCTGAATATTTTCACGGTCAAAGAAGATTTTGAAGCGTTGCAATGCTTGCAACACGAAGCCATCTCGAAGCTGATGTTAGATCTCAGCGAAATCGGCGACTTTGATAGTGCCGGCTTACAACTGCTGCTGTGGATCAGAGCACATCTTCCGACCACACAGCCTATCCAGTGGTTAGGGCTCGACAACGAGGTGATCAGCAAGGTCACACGCTTATTTCGGCTGTCGTTGTCACAGGACAACGATCTGCCTCCGAAGGAGCTGTAACGATGGATATGGCGCAAGCGGAACAGATTTTCATTGATGAGGCGCTCGACTTATTACACGTCATGGACGCCTGTTTAATGGAGATTGAAGCAGGCGACGCGACAGCGCAACAGCACATCGCGGCCATCTTCCGCGCCGCGCATACCATCAAAGGCTCCGCCGGTTTATTTGGCTTTGATCATATTGTGGGCTTTACCCACAGTGTGGAGAGCGTGCTGGATAAGGTTCGCGATCAAAAATTAGCACTCGACCCACCACTGCTCAGCTTACTGCTGGATTGCCAGCATCAAACCCTGCAAATGGTACAAGCGCTGCACGACCCTACGGCAGGTTATGATGAACATCGGGGCGCGGCTTTATTAACGCAATTAGCCAGTTATCTTGAACCAGCAAAGCCCAGCATAGTGCCGGACGCGGCGCCAGTCGAACTTGCTGAGCATGCTTGGGCCATTCAAGTGCAGTACGGTGTGGATGTGTTTCGCGATGGCATGGACCCCCTATCGCAACTCAGTTATTTAGGCACGTTTGGCACGGTATCCGAGGTGCAATTACGCTATCAATTCCCGGCAGATTTTGATCCAGAATCCTGTTATTTGCAGTTGCAATTGCTACTAGAAACCGATGCCCCGAAACAAAAGATCGAGGATGTCTTTGAGTTTATTCAAGACTCCAGCGAGGTGCATATTCAAGCGCCGCTGGATGTGGTGCAGCAACTGGCCCAAACACCACCCCAACCAGAAAAATTGGGGCAACTGCTGGTCGATGCGGGTGTGGTGACGCCACGCGAGTTAGAGCAAGCGCTGGTGGCGCAAAAACAGCAACATCAAGCCACGGTTGGTGAACTGCTGGTGCAACAAGGCGCGGTACCACAGGCGGTGGTGGAAGCCGCCGTGCATCGCCAAGCCCATCAAGAGCATAAACGCGCTAACGATTATCAAGTTCTTAAAGTTGAAGCGCGCAAGCTCGATAGTCTGATCAAGCTCATCGGCGAGCTAGTCACTGCAGGCTCTGCCAATGAACTACTTATTTCACAAACGGGCGACGAACGTTTGCAAGAAGCCTTTTCATCGATTTCGATGTTAATTGAGCAAATCCGCGATGGCGCCTTGAGTTTACGTATGGTGCAAATCGGCGAATCGTTTGCGCGGCTAAAGCGTATTGTTCGTGATGTATCGCGCGAGCTTGGCAAAGACGTCGAACTCACCATGGAGGGCGCAGACACGGAGTTGGATAAATCCATGGTGGAAAAGTTATCCGACCCACTGATGCACATTGTGCGTAACGCGCTTGATCATGGTATTGAAGCTGTAGATCTGCGGACCTATCGTGGCAAACCCGCCCAAGGCAAACTTAAATTGGCGGCCTATCATGAAGCAGGCGCGGTGGTGATTGAAATTAACGATGACGGCGCCGGTCTAGATGCCAGCCGCATTCGCGCCAAAGCACTGGAAAAAGGCCTGATCCACCCCGACCAAGTGCTGAATCAAGAAGAAATCTTCAAACTGATCTTTGAACCTGGTTTTTCCACCGCTGCCCAAGTCACCAATTTGTCCGGTCGCGGTGTTGGAATGGATGTGGTCAAGCGCAACATCGAAGAACTGCGCGGTCAAATCCTGATTGATTCTGAACTAGGCCACGGCACGCGGTTTCGCATCCGATTGCCGCTGACGTTGGCGATCATTGATGGCTTTGAAGTTAGCGTTGCTAACACTCACATGGTGTTGCCAGTCAACATGGTGCAAGAGTGTTTGGAATTTAATAGCAGCGACTTATCGCTCGACCGCCACTACATGAATTTGCGTGGCGAAGTGTTGCCGTATGTCCGCATTCGAGAGTTGTTTCGGTTACCCGCCCACGCCGTGGTGCGTGAAAACGTGGTGGTGGTGCAATATGGTCGCAATCGTGCTGGTTTAATTGTCGACACCTTGCATGGCGAACTGCAGGCCGTGATCAAGCCACTCGCGCCTATCTTTCGGATGAGCCAAGGCATTAGCGGCTCGACCATTTTAGGCAACGGCGATGTCGGATTTATTCTCGATATACCGCAGCTTATTGAGTTTGCCTGTGCGGTCGAACAACAGCCGTACGACGCTGCATCACTAAGGAGAACCCTGTGAATCAAATGGCCGCTAGCACAGGCCCGGAGCAATATTTAACCTTTTTGCTGCGCGACGAATGCTTTGGGTTAGGGATTGTCACTGTGCGTGAAATCATCGAATACGGCCAACTCACTGCCGTCCCCTTGATGCCCGACTTTGTCAAAGGCGTGATTAATCTGCGCGGTGATATTGTGCCGGTGATTGATTTGTCGATTCGTTTAGGTCGCAGCGCATTGGCGGTGCATAAACGCTCTTGCATCATTATTTTGGAGATCCCGTTTGAAGGACAGCACGTCGTGCTCGGTGCTGCTGTCGATAGCGTCAATGAAGTCTTGGATATTGATGCCTCTCAAGTAGAACCCGCGCCAAGTTTTGGTGCACGGTTAAAAGCTCAATTTATTCAAGGTGTTGTCAATATAGAACAAAATTTTGTGGTGCTGCTGCACGGCGACAAGGTGTTGTCGATCGATGAATTAGCGTCGTTGATAGAAAACGTCAAACCCCAGATGGGACGAGGTGAATAAATGTTTAGTCGCATGAAGGTTTCAGTCCGACTGTCCTTGCTGGCCGGATCGATGATTGCGTTGATCTTACTGATTGGAATACTTGGCATCTCGGGCATGCAAAGTTCAAATCAGGCGATGGCCAGCGTATACAACGATCGCGTGATCCCGCTCAAAGACCTCAAACGCATCGCCGATATGTATGCCGTCAATATCGTCGATACGGCGCACAAGGTCCGTAACAATGAATTAGATTTTGCCCAAGGCTTGGTCAATGTGGATGAAGCCTCTCAAGTGATCCACGCTCGCTGGGACGCTTATTTAGCCACAGCCCTGGTGCCCGAAGAAAAAGAACTCGTCAATCAATTAAAACCTTTGCTCAATGATGCCGACAAAGCGGTGGCTACGCTGAAAAACCTGCTGCAGACCAAAGATGTTGCTGGCTTAGACAGCTTTGTCAAAACTCAGCTTTATCGCAGCATTGACCCCGTCTCTACCCTCTTTTCAGCCTTGGTCGATGTGCAGCTCAAGGTGGCAGAAGCGGCCTATCATCAATCGAGTGACAACTATGAGCAAACTCGCACCATCAATCTATTCATTATCGCCATTGCGATTGTGACCAGTTTGGGTTTGGGCTTCCTAATTGGCCGCTCCTTAACCAGCCAGCTCGGTGGCGAACCGGCGTATGCCGAAGAAGTGATCACGAAAGTGGCCGCCGGCGATTTGACCGTGCAAGTGCGATTGCATCCCAATGATCAGCACTCCATGCTGTTTGCTATCTCACAGATGGTCAGTAAATTGTCGGAGATCATCGCCGAAGTACGCTCGTCGGCCGACACGTTGTCGTCAGCATCGGAACAAATGAGTGCCACGTCACAGTCACTTAGCCAAGCCTCCAGCGAACAAGCCGCCAGCATTGAACAAACATCGGCAGCCATGGAGCAAATGTCCGCCTCAATCAGCCAAAACAACGACAACTCCAAAATTACTGAAGGTATTGCCGGACAAAGCGCGCAAAAAGCCATCCGCGGTGGCAAAGCCGTCGGTGAAACCGTTCTCGCCATGCGGCAAATTGCCGAAAAAATTAGCATTATTGATGACATCGCCTATCAAACTAATCTACTGGCGCTAAACGCCGCGATTGAAGCGGGCCGCGCCGGTGAGCATGGTCGTGGCTTTGCCGTGGTGGCGGCGGAGGTGCGCAAATTGGCCGCCCGTAGTCAAACGGCAGCCAAAGAAATCGGTGAAGTCGCCACATCGTCGGTACGACTCGCCGAGCAAGCGGGTCATTTGCTGGATGAAATCGTGCCTGGGATTCAACGCACGTCTGAATTGGTGCAAGAGATCGCCGCGGCCAGTAATGAACAATCCGCTGGTGCCGGCGAAATCAACGATGCGATTTCACAAATTACGATGGCGACTCAACAAAATGCTGCGGCCTCCGAAGAGCTCTCCTCCACCTCGGAAGAATTAACGCATCAAGCCATGCAACTGCAGGAATTGATTGCCTATTTTCAAATAAGCTCGGGCCGACGCCACCATCAACCCAAGGCACGAGAACCGCGGCCCATTGCCGCAGCCGCAGTGACTAAACCGCGTAAAACTAAAGCCGAACAGGACACTGATGATTTCGATTTCGAAAACTTCTAAACCTGTGCATGGCCGGGACTGTTGATGAAAGAAACACGGGGCATCACGGATCAACAGTTCCAACACATGCGTGATTGGTTATACCATCGCTCAGGCATCCACTTGAATGCCAGTAAAAAAAGTCTAGTCACAGGACGGCTACACAAACGCCTGCTCGAGTTGAATGTCGATAACTTTGATGCCTACCTGCGCTTGGTCAAACAGCCAGGTCAAGAACACGAAGCGCAGCTGGCATTAAATTTATTAACCACCAATGAAACCTATTTTTTCCGCGAGCCGAAACATTTCCAGTTTCTCGATGAGTTATTAGCTCAACACCTGCTGCCAAAACGTGCCCAGGTATTAAGTGCAGCCGCTTCCAGTGGCGAAGAAGCCTACAGTGTCGCTTTAAGCCTTGCGGCTGCTTTTGGACTGCATGAATCCTGGCAAATCACCGGCACCGACATTAATACCAGAGTACTGGACCATGCTCGCAGTGGCATCTACCCGCTGGCAGATAGTGTCAAAATCAAACCGGATTTACTCAAAGCATATTGTGTTCGCGGCAAAGGCAAAGATGAGGGGTGGTTCCGCATCCGCCCCGAAGTGCGTCAGCACGTTCAGTTTCAGCAACACAACTTAATGCAGCCGCTGGAGTTGGGCAAAAAGTTCGATCTGATCTTTTTGCGCAACGTGCTGATTTATTTTGAACTGGCGGATAAAAAACAAATTGTGAACCACATGCTGAACGCGCTCAAACCGGGTGGCTTTCTGCTGGTTGGCCACTCTGAAAGTATTCACGGCTATGACGCGCGTTTGCAGCAGCTAAAAACCGCCTGCTATAGGTTTCAGCCATGAAACCATCGCTGTTAAAAAATACCATTCATCTAGCTCCAGGGGAGTTCGTCAGCGGCTGTGGTGGCGATAAACAGGTGATCACCGTGCTGGGCTCGTGTATCTCACTGGTGTTATGGCATCCGCCAAGCCTTTTTTACGCAATGTGTCATTTTGTCTGCGTAAGCAATAACCAAGGCCGCGCCATGATTCAAACGCCTGACGGTCGGTATGGTGACCAAATTCTGCCCTACATGCTGCGGCTGTTACAGCAACGCAAGTTAACGGTGTCTAATCTCCAAGCCCGCTTGTATGGCGGCGCGGTTTCCGTGCAAACCTCGCAGTTAGTGCCATCCTTTCAAGTAGGTCGACAAAATAGTGCTTATGCGCTGCAATTTTGTCAGCAGCATGGCATCACACTCTGTGCGCAACAGGTTGCCAGTGAATTCAGTCTAAAGTTAAAACTCCACACCTCGTCCGGTGAGGTAGACGTCACACCGCTACATAACGGGGGACATATATGACCAAGAAGATCAAAGTGTTAGTTGTCGATGATTCGGCCGTGGTCCGCCAAGTATTAAGTTCGATGTTATCAGGGCAACCCGATATCGACGTGATTGGCACTGCGGCGGACCCGCTGTTTGCGATCAATAAGATGCGCGACGAATGGCCCGACGTGATTACACTGGATGTTGAAATGCCTCGGATGGATGGACTGACATTTTTACGCAAGATTATGTCATCGCGACCGACGCCGGTGGTGATTTGCTCCTCTTTAACCGAAAAAGGCGCCGAAACCACCATGGAAGCCATGGCGGCCGGTGCGGTAGCCATCTTTACCAAACCGGTGTTGGGAGTGAAGGATTTTTTACAATCCAGCCGGCAGGAATTTCTGCAAGCGATCCGCGAAGCCGCCGTCTCCAACGTCGCCAAAACCAAACGCGTTGCCGCAGCCGCGGTGACCTCGCTTCCTCAGGACAATGCCCCACAAGCGGCGATGAGTAGGACGACCGAAAAAGTCATCGCCATCGGCACCTCGACCGGTGGCACCCTCGCGCTAGAACAAATCCTGACCCATTTGACTCCCAACTGCCCAGGGATCGTCATCGTGCAACATATGCCTGAGAAGTTCACCGCCGCTTTTGCCGCACGCCTCAATTCCTTGTCGGCGATTGAGGTTCGTGAAGCCAAAGACGGCGACCGCGTCCGTCCTGGCTTGGCGTTAATTGCCCCAGGCGGCTTGCATATGTCCTTGGTGCGCAATGGCGCCTTTTACCATGTTCAAGTGAAAGCCGGCCCAGCCGTCAATCGACACTGTCCGTCCGTGGACGTGTTGTTCCGCTCCGTGTCGAAATGTGCCGGGAAAAATGCGGTCGGTTTTCAACTGACCGGAATGGGCGACGATGGCGCACGTGGCTTACTGGAGATGCGTGAAGCCGGTGCTATCACCTACGCTCAAGATGAAGACAGTTCGGTGGTGTTTGGCATGCCCAAAGAGGCAATCAAACGCAACGCCGCTGTGCATATCGTTAGTCTTGAGCAAGTCGCCGGTCAAATTATGCTGTATAGCCAAGCTTAAATAAGCAATCTTTACCGCAGTTTAGCCACGCACTGGGTCAAGCCGCCACGACCTTGCAGACGCCTCGCTAAGGCGCCTGAGGCGCCGCGATTTTCTGAGTCGACATCTGTCGTAAATAATGCAGCAAATCGTCAACATCTTGGGTTGATAAGTCTGGAAATGCCGGCATTTTGCTGCGATATCGATAACTAGAAGCGTCTTTTATCAGAGCTCGTAAGTGGCTGTCATCCCAATACTCTGTAATGTTTTTGGGCGCGTTTAGCTCAGGCCCGACGACACCACCTTGCAGATTAATCGAATGACAACGCACACATTGCTGTCGAAACAGCTGAAACCCGCGAAAAATCGCCGCGGCGTGCGCAGAATCTTGGGCAGGCGCTGGGTACATCGCGGTATATTGCTCTGCCAAGTCGACTCGGGCAATTTTCACCACTTGAAAAGGCCAAGGCAAGGTATCCGCCAGCTGACCGTCAACTTGCCATACCAAATAAAAAGGCGCTGGACTGACTTTGGATTTACCAAACTGAACTTTGCTGAACAGAAAATCAGCCATTCCCTGCTCGGCAAAGGCCAAGTAGGCGGGATACTGCTGCACTGCACGAATGGACACTGGGGGAGCATAGCCGTCCAACGCCGTCATCACCAGCTCATGTTTGTTAATGTCTAATACGACGTTGAAATGCGATAACAACGCTTTGAGCTCAAAGGCTTGGAATTTTTTTGTTTGATGATACACCGGATCATGAATGGTCACCTGACGAACCGGTAACACTCGTTTTAGGTCTGCCAAGGACATGCGTTGCTCGTGTCCATCCACCACGACCGACAACTCTGACGCCAATGACACCTGCATAAACACACAGCTGATAATGATAAGAAGCAACCCACGCATGACTACATCCTTTTAGACAACAGTGGTCATGCTGACGTGAACTGAGTTGATTCTCAAGTCCTTTTTAACGACGCAACAGCGGCGATGCCCCCTAACTGCCACTTGATGTCCATCGCTGTTGGGACTGCGGCAAGGCTTACACCACCTATGCAATACATACCGACAGTTCCAGTTGAACGGTTCCAGTCGGAGGTTCTAGTTGGACATTTACCCGCTTGTTACCTACGCTTGACTGGTAGCCTGTGATGCTCGTGATGGAGGTGTTTGATGTACCGATTTGTTCGCTACTCTCTACCGATAGTCCTTTTAGCAGTTACAGCCCCCGCATCAGCCGATGTGGCGGTGATTGTTCACCCAACCAATCAATCCACGGTGTCAGACACCGATATCAAAAACTTTTATCTAGGCCGACAAAAAACCTTTAGCAGTGGTGAAACAGCTATCTTATTAAGCCTTGAGGAAGGCGATAGTAATCGCTCTGAATTTAACAACAAAGTCTTAGGCAAGACCGATGCCCAGTTAAAAGCATTTTGGTCCAAAGTGCTGTTTACCGGCAAAGGCACGCCCCCCAAAGATATCAGTCACGACGAGATGCTAAAACTCGTTGCAACCAATCCGAATATGATTGGATTTGTCGATGCAAGCGCTGTCACACCTGATGTCAAAGTCATTGCAAAATACTAGGAGATCGCGATGAAACTCCAGATCTTGCTCGGTGCATTGTTGTGCACCTGCGCTTCCGCATCCGCGGAAGTCTCAATCAGTGGTTATGGGTCTTTAGTCGCAGGCAAAGTGATCAGCGGTGAAAAAGATCCATCGGGTGAAAAAGAATTCCAAGTGGATTTTTACGACTACGCCTACTACACCGAAGACCTTGATTTTGAACAAGAATCGATGATCGCATTGCAAATGCGTGCCGATATCATCGATCACATGACCGCAACGGTTGTAGTGGTCAACTAATTTTGGCCACATCGTTGTAGCCAAGCCAGTATCTGCGCTCGGATTCATTCGGAGCCAAACCACCGTTATAGTGATGCGGCCTAAGCTGGCTGTAGTAGCCCAGCATGTAATTCAATATCTCGCGCTCTGCCTGAGCAAATGAGCTGTAACCTACGGTTGGTACCCATTCTGTTTTTAAACTTCTGAAGAAGCGCTCCATCGGGCTATTGTCCCAACAATTACCGCGACGACTCATACTTTGCCGAATTTGGCAGCGCCACAGCAATTGCCGGAACTTGGTGCTGGTGTAATGACTACCTTGGTCTGAATGGAACATGACGCCTTCAGGTCTGCCTCTGGATTCAAACGCATGGCTGAGTGCCTTGCCGGTCAATTCACTGTCAGGCGAGAATGACATTGCCCAACCAATTGGTTTTCTTGCAAATAAATCCATCACTACCGCTAAGTAGGCCCAGCGGTTGCCTGTCCAGATATAAGTCACATCACCGCACCACACCTGATTTGGCTTGGTTACGGCAAACTGGCGAGCCAGCAAATTTGGGATATCAATCCGTTCATTGCCGGTCTTTTTATATGAATGCGACGGCAGCTGACAGCTGATAAACCCAAGCTTTTCCATGCACTTAGCCGCCAGGTAACGGCTCATTTTAACGCCCTGTGCGCTTGCCATCGTTGCAATGCTGCGAGAGCCTGCCGAGCCATTGCTGGCATCAAACAACTCACGGACTTTGCTTAGCCGGATAACCTGTTCTGGCCGAACCGGTTTGAGCTTTTTCCAATACTTAAAGCTGCTGCGATGGACTTCAAACACCCGGCACAACTGCGCCACGGCATAACTCTGCTTGAGCTGAGCAATTATCGTGAATTGTTCAGCGAGTCCGACATCAAGAGAGCGGTTGTAGATTCAA
>CAYTIQ010000073.1:0-17507 GCA_964437935.1 uncultured Rheinheimera sp. | reverse complement strand
TGTTACCGCTGCCGCTCTCGCAAAACTAGCTAAGGGTTTGCATTAAAGACGCTTAACTGACTGGCATTACCGACAGGTGGCTTGTTTTCAACGCGCTACAGCTTAGGCATCTTCGCCGACCAATAACTCATCGATGCGCTGCAAGCCGCGCGGTAATTTGTTACCACGACGGCCACGCTCACCCACATAATGGGTGAGATCTGACGCTTTAATCGACATTTTACGTTTACCCGCGACTAAGGTAATGCCGGTATCCTGCGGCACGACCGCTAAGATCTTGACGTATTCCTCGCGGCTTTGCGCCCGCGCCGATGGAATACTCAAAATTTTATTGCCTTTCCCTTTGGCCAACTTCGGTAATTCAGAAATTGGGAAAACCAACATCCGGCCTTCGTTCGAAATAGCCACCACTTGGTCCGTTTCCGGCGATTTAATCACTTGCGGCGTTAACACCTTGGCGCCGGTAGGCAAGGTTAACAAGGCTTTACCGGCTTTATTGCGACTGATTAAATCCTCAAAACTGGCGACAAAACCATAGCCTGCATCACTCGCGAGTAACAATTGGGTGTCATTTTCAGCCATCAACACGTGTTCGAAGGTTTCACCACCGACAATGGTAAAACGGCCCGTCAGTGGTTCTCCCTGCCCGCGCGCCGATGGTAAATCGTGCGCTTCGGCAGCATAACTGCGACCACTAGAGTCGATAAAAGCGGCGTATTGATTGCTGCGGCCAATTGCACTGCCTTTAAACGCATCCCCCGCTTTGTACTGCAGGCTGTTGCCATCGACATCGTGGCCTTTGGCGCAACGAACCCAGCCTTTTTCCGATAACACCACAGTGACAGCTTCGCTGGGTAACAACTCTTTTTCACTGAGCGCTTTGGCTTCTTCACGTTGCACGATAGGGCTACGACGTTCATCGCCATATTTCTTCGCATCCGCTTGAATTTCATCGCGGATCAACTTGGTCATCTTGGCCGCACTGCCTAACACGCCTTGCAAATACTCACGCTCTTTATTCAATTCGTCTTGCTCGCCACGAATTTTCATCTCTTCGAGCTTGGCCAAATGACGAAGTTTTAATTCGAGAATGGCTTCAGCTTGGCGATCCGAGATCCCAAACTGTGCCATCAGCACCGGCTTTGGTTCATCGTTTTGGCGAATAATGCGGATCACTTCATCGATGTTTAAGAAGGCAATCAACAAACCTTCTAACACATGCAAGCGATCCAACACTTTGTCTAAGCGGTGTTGCAAACGACGACGCACCGTGATGCGCCGGAATTCTAACCATTCGGTTAAAATTTCCCGTAAGTTCTTCACCCGTGGCCGCTGATCCAGGCCAAGGATATTCATGTTCACCCGGTAGGTTTTTTCCAAATCCGTGGTGGCGAACAAATGCTGCATTAACTGCTCAACGTCAATGCGATTGGAGCGCGGCACAATCACAATACGGGTTGGGTTTTCATGATCCGACTCGTCGCGCAAATCTGACACCATCGGTAACTTCTTGGCGTTCATCTGGGCAGCGATTTGCTCAAGAATCTTCGACCCCGACGCTTGATGTGGCAGCGCGCTGATCACCACATCGCCATCTTCAACACCATAAATAGCCCGCATGCGAATACTGCCACGGCCGGTCTCGTACATGGCTTGAATTTCGTGAGCTGGGGTGATGATCTCCGCTTCCGTTGGATAATCTGGGCCTTTCACGTATTGCAGTAAATCCAACACCGGCGCCGCTGGATTGTCTAACAAATGACAGGCAGCATCGGCCATTTCTCGCACATTGTGCGGTGGAATATCGGTGGCCATCCCCACCGCGATACCTGTAGTCCCGTTTAACAAAATGTGCGGTAACCGTGACGGTAGTACCTGCGGCTCATCTAAGGTGCCATCGAAGTTTGGCATCCAATCGACCGTACCCTGCCCTAATTCTTGCAGCAGAACTTCGGCAAATTTGGATAATTTGGCTTCGGTGTAACGCATCGCGGCGAAGGATTTAGGATCATCCGGCGCCCCCCAGTTACCTTGGCCATCCACTAACGGATAACGGTAGCTAAATGGCTGGGCCATTAATACCATGGCTTCGTAACAGGCGCTGTCGCCATGCGGGTGGAATTTACCGAGCACGTCACCGACCGTACGGGCTGATTTTTTATATTTAGCTTGGTTGGACAACCCTAGCTCTGACATCGCATACACGATGCGACGCTGCACTGGCTTTAAACCATCGCCGATGTGCGGTAGAGCTCGGTCCATAATGACGTACATCGAATAATTGAGGTACGCTTCTTCAGTGAAGGCCCTGAGCGGTCGTTGTTCGACGCCATCGGCACTGATGATAATATCCGTCATACGCTTCCCGTGTTAGAGACTGCTTTGCTGCGACGCCATTGGCGCACCAGCAAACCAAAGAAGATCATGGAGGTGCAAGCAAATAAGCCTGTCCAAATCCACTGCATTTTTTTGTTGTGCTCTGCATCTTGTAACCGCAGCGCCTTTAATTCGAGATCTTTCTTCAACAATTCGTTTTGTGCTTCTTGCCGCTCGGCATCAAATCCTAAACGCATTTTTTGCACTTGCATGTCGCGTTTGTCATCTTGCAACTGCGCGTAGTTACTGAAAAATTCATCGAAGGTTTTGTAGGCTTTTTCGTAATCACCGGCATCGGCATACAGCTGAGCTTTCAGCCGCTGGAAATTCAAAGCATAGAATTTCTCAGACATGTTCTTTTGGGTGCCAAGCACTTCTTCGGCGACATTGACCTCTTGCAACGCCATGTTGGTTTGCTCCAGGGCCTTGTAAATTAACGCCTTTTCGAAGTGATGATCGGCTTTGTAATACACGGGTTCAATGTGCGACAAATACGCTTCGGCTTTTTCCATGTAACTAACCGCCGCGTCCAAACGCTTTAACTTGCGGCTACTGGTGGCAAGGCCAACATAGGCAAAATACATATCGACCGGGTCTTCTTCCAATAACGCGGCCTTCAGCATTTTGTCGAATAAATCGAGCGCTTGTTCAGGTTTGCCTTGGAAACTTAACGTGATGGCTAAGTTATACCAGGTCGATATTTTGTATTTTGCCCAGCCCAATTCATCAAAGAGCTTGTAGGAGGTTTCCAGCAACTTTTGGCCTTCGCCATCATCACTTAAGCTGATATAGGTCAGGCCAAGCTGCGCGTTGACCTGCGCTAGCATTTCTTTATCACCCAACTTAGTCGCCCGTTGGTAGGCGTCTTTGAGTAACACTAACGCTTCTTGGTCTTCCACAGCTTCGGTGCGCATGGCGGCTAAGTTTAACAAGCCTTGGATCATTAACTTTTCGTCATTGATCTGCTCTGCCAGTGCCATGCCTTTTTTGTAGTATTCGTTGGCTTGGGCAAATTCTTGTTGGGTTTCCAGCGCAAAGCCCATGCTGAATAACAATTCAACCCGAGTCGCATTTTTGGCATCTTGGGTCAGTGCCAAACCACGCTCCGCCGCCGACAATTGTTCGCGATGCCGGCTAAGCGACTCATAAATCATCGACAATTCGCTGAGGTACTTGGCCTGAATATCCACCGGCCAGTTGGCAAAGTCTGCTTCATGATCCAGCGCCAACTGCAACATGGCGTTGGTCTTGATGTTTTTTTGTTTTTCGATTTGCAACAGCCAATCAGGTACTTGGTTTGGCTGGGACACCCCCGTTGTCGCCGTGGTGACCGGAGCATCGGCTAGCACAGGCCACACCGTCAGGCTTAAACAGAGAGAGAACAGCAAAGGCGCGTGTAGTTTCATTGTTATAAATATTCATCCGTTGCGCATAAATCTGCGCGCCTAGACTAATCAGTTTCGGCGCAGGGTGCAAATCAAGCCAAGTTGGCTTTATCGCCTTTGGTTTCTAACCACTCTTTGCGATCGTTGGAACGTTTTTTCGCTAACAGCATATCCATGGTTTCAAGCGTCTGCTGCACATCATCGATGGTCAGTTGCACTAACCGACGCGTATTTGGGTCCATGGTGGTTTCACGCAGCTGCAATGGGTTCATTTCACCCAAGCCTTTAAAGCGCTGTACGTTGACTTTACCGCGTTTTTTCTCCGCTTCAAGCCGGTCCAAAATGCCGTTTTTCTCGTCTTCATCTAACGCGTAATACACGTCTTTACCAATATCGATACGGTACAGCGGCGGCATGGCAACATACACATGGCCTGCAGCAACCAGTGGGCGGAAATGCTGCATAAACAACGCACACAACAAGGTGGCGATGTGTAATCCATCCGAGTCGGCGTCGGCAAGAATACAAATTTTGCCATAACGCAGTTGCGACAAATCGGTTGAATTCGGGTCTAGGCCAATGGCCACGGAAATGTCGTGCACTTCTTGCGATGCCAAGATTTGCTCAGATTCCACTTCCCAAGTGTTCAGGATTTTACCGCGCAGTGGCATCACCGCTTGGATCTCGCGGTCGCGTGCTTGCTTGGCCGACCCACCGGCTGAGTCCCCTTCGACTAAAAACAATTCCGAGCGACTGACATCCGAACCGGAACAGTCCGCCAGCTTGCCTGGCAGCGCGGGGCCCGCGGTGACTTTCTTGCGGACAATTTTCTTTTCCGCCCGCAAGCGTTTTTGCGCGTTGGAAATACAAAACTCAGCTAAGGCTTGGGCGATATCGGTGTGTTCGTTTAACCACAAACTAAAACTATCTTTGACCACACCGGTGACAAAACTAGACGCTTGGCGACTGGATAAACGCTCTTTGGTTTGGCCGGCAAACTGCGGCTCTTGCATCTTCAGCGACAAGATATAAGCGCAGCGATCCCAGACATCTTCTGGCGTGAGCTTAATACCCCGTGGCAATAAGTTACGGAATTCGCAGAAATCACGTAGCGCTTCAAGCAACCCTTGGCGCAGACCATTGACGTGCGTGCCGCCTTGGGCTGTTGGGATCAAGTTGACATAACTTTCGGTGATCAGTTCGCCGCCTTCAGGCAGCCACAACACCGCCCAATCCACCGCTTCGGTCGATGCAGCAAAAGTGCCGACAAACGGCTGTTCTGGCAGCGCAATAAAACCACTGACGGACTCGGCTAAGTAATCGCGGATCCCCGCTTCATAACACCACTGGTAGCTTTGTTCGTTAACTTTGTCGTCGAATTTGATGGTAAGGCCAGGGCATAACACCGCTTTGGCTTTGAGCACATGCAGCAAGCGGCTAACCGAAAATTTGGGTGAATCAAAGTACTTGGCATCGGGCCAAAACCGCACGCGCGTGCCGGTATTGCGTTTACCAACAGTGCCGGTAATGGCTAATTCCGATACCTTATTGCCATGTTCAAACGCCATTTCGTAGACATTACCGTCGCGGCGCACCGCCACTTCGACTCGTGTCGACAAGGCGTTCACCACCGATATACCCACACCATGCAAACCACCGGAAAACTGATAGTTTTTATTGGAAAACTTACCACCGGCGTGCAAGCGACATAAAATCAGCTCAACACCACTCACCCCTTCTTCTGGGTGAATATCCACCGGCATACCGCGACCGTTATCAATGACTTCAATCGATTGATCCGCGTGCAAGGTGACATGCACGGTATCGGCGTGGCCGGCCAAGGCTTCGTCGACACTGTTGTCGATGACTTCTTGACTTAAATGGTTTGGACGGGTGGTGTCGGTGTACATGCCAGGGCGGCGCTGTACCGGTTCAAGCCCGGTCAGCACCTCAATGGAATCGGCGTTATAGCTTTGTTCTGTCATTGCGTATTCCGTATCGGCGGTGGCAAACCAGCGCAAATAGGCGCGCTGGTAAAAAAATGCTGTATCAAAAACCAGTGTTTTACGCTAATTGGCAAAAATTGACAATATCCCACAGCCGGCTTTGCAAGTTCTGATAAGCGTGATTGCCGCCTTCTTGCACATCCAGCTGACTGTCTGCATAAAACTGCAGCGCGTGACGATAATCTAACACCTCATCGCCCGTTTGTAATAACACCAAATAGTGCTTGGGATAGTGCAATTGGGTAGGCACCAAGGCTTCCAGATGCGGCAACTCGTCGGCCGTCACGTCATAGTGGGTCTGGCGCACCGGGTGATAATAGCGGCCGAGATGCTGGCGTAACAACAAATGTGGGTTCACGGCGGGGTTAATCAGCGCCGCGGGCACTTGATAACGCTCCGCCAAACAGGTCGCTAAAAAGCCGCCTAACGAGCTGCCAATCAATGCCACTGGCTTCGTTTGGTGACACAAGGCGGTTAACTCCTGCCAAGCTTCGCGTGGCGTATAAGGGATATCTGGCACATGCAAACTGACGTCTGGCAATTCACGGGCAAAAAACTCTTTGACTAACATGGCTTTATCGCTTTGCGAGGAACTGGCAAAGCCATGCAGGTAAATCACGTTGGGTTTCAACTCGTGTTCCTAATGGTTATTGATCGGACTCTGCGGCTAGCGCAATAAATTGGATCTGCACGGCGCCGTCATCTTTAAACTGGTAATAACAAGCTTGCGGCCCTGCATTGACAGAGACCCAATCGTTCACCGGCAAATACTGAATAGAACTGGCGGGACAGCCAACAATTTGCCAATTGGCTTGTTGCCGCACATAACCATGATGGCAATGGCCATGTGACAAGCCCTTGACCTGTGGTGATGCATCTAATATGCGATTCAAGGCATCGGCATCCTGTTGCCCCATGGTATCAATGATGCCACCAATCGGTTTGGGATGATGGTGGCAAAACAGCCAAACATGCGCTTGCTGGTGATTGGCCAAGGAACGGGCAAGCTGCTGTTGTCGAGCAGCATCAAAAGCACCAGCCGGCGTGCCACTGCACGTATCGAGCAGCAAGAAGGTCCAGTTGCTAGCCACGACGCTGTGTGCAAACACAAAGGGCGCTTGCGTAAACAGCTGCTGCATCAGCGACAAATCATCGTGATTGCCAGGCAATAGGTACACGGGGGCCGGCCAATCCTCAAGCAATTCGTGTAAGCGTTGGTAGGACGCAACACTGTGATCTTCGGATAAATCCCCCGTCAGCACCAACGGCAAAGGGGCCGCACGATAGGCATCCAACAGACGGGCGAGATGATTGTAAGGCTGTACACCCCGATACTGCGCGCTTTGCTCGGACAGCAAATGGCAATCACTGATTTGTAGTAAGGCTCGGCTGGGCCATTGCCAGCACACTTGTTGCTCTAACACGACATTTCATCCACAACAGACAGGTCCATCATGCTAACGCGAATTTGTCATGCTGTCTTGACCCGACACGTCAGCTGGCGACAACACCGCGCGTAAAGCGGTGGTGCGAAGTGGCGGTGTGCACGTCATGAATTGGCGAGTCAGGGCTTCGCAAAGCAGGGTTAATTCGGCACAAATTGAAAATCGGCACGACGACCGCGCCTGTGGCATAAAGACAACCAATCACGCAGCAACAAGTTGATTTGGCGCTTTTCATCCGGCTGTAACATCTCGGTGTTTGGGTAGTCGTACACGGCTTTAAAACGCCGAACTTTCTGACAAGCAATCACTTCCGCCAGTTGAGCGTCGTGATAAATACGGGCATCAAATTCAGGTCGTAACCAGCGCAAGGTATGCTCGGTTTGATGCTCGATACGCACCGTGGTGGTGAATTTACCCAGTTCAGTAATACGAATTTGATAGGTTTCAAACGGCGTGACCGCAATACTGACTAAAGCCCCCAGCTCGCGATGCGCCGGCAACAGTGGCATCAATTGCGCATAATTGCGCTCACACAGACTTAAAAAGTCTGGCACATACGGCTGATACACGCGTTTACGCGCCAAGTTCGGCATCACTGGGCTCCTGCAGCAACCTGGTTCCAACGTTGGCGAATGGTGTCGCCATGCAAAGATAACCATTGTAGTGCAATCACAGTGGCGGCGTTGTCAATCAGGCCCTCTGCCAATAACGTCAACGCATCTTCTCTTGGTATTAACTGCACACGAATATCTTCATGCTCTTCAGCAAGACCATAAATCCCTGGCACAACCTCGCCTATCACTTCCCCCAAAAACAAGTGAATACGCTCTGTGGTTCCCCCTGGACTACTCAAATAACTAAGCATCGGCTCAATACGGCCAAGCGTCAGACCCGCTTCTTCCTGTGCTTCTCGCCGCGCCACCTCTTCGGCCGACTCATCCGGGCCAAACATGCCTGCGACAGCCTCGAGTAACCATGGCGATGATTTGGTCGCCAGTGCGCCGAGTCGAAACTGCTCCACCAACACTAACTCATCAGTATCGGCCTTGTACGGCAGCACCACCGCAGCATGGCCTCGCTCAAACATTTCTCTTGTAACAGGCCCGCTCCATTGGCCATTATATAAGCGATGCCTAATTTTGTAGGTGTTGATGGTGAAAAAACCGCGGAAAGACGTGGTTTTATCGAGAATTTCAACATCTTGCTGTTGATACGTTGGATAATAATTAGACTTGATTTCAGCCATGACAGGACTCACATTCTGTTACACTTCGCGGCATAACTTTTACGCGATTGGTTCGACTAAGTGTACCTGAAGCTTGTATTATCCGATCATCTTTTGTTTTTCCATGGAACCTGGTCATGAAAAAAACTGTAATTAGTTCATTAGTCTGCGCAACATTGTTGGTATTAAGTGGTGCAGCATCTGCAGAAACATTGCAAAACGTGTATCAAACGGCCCTTAAAAAAGACCCTCAAGTATTAAAAGCCGCAGCACAACGTGATGCCGCGGCCGCTGCGATTGATATTCGCCGCGCACAATTTTTACCGAACATCAGCCTGAACTCCCGCGTAGGCAAAAGCCGCGAAGGTGTTTCTGATGCGATGTCATCCTGGGGCACTGGTTACAGCAATACCTTAACCATCAACCAAAGCATTTTTGATTGGGCTGATTGGGAAAACTTATCCAACGCCGAAAAACAAGCATTACAAGGCCAAACCAACTACAACGCCGAACTGCAGTACTTGATTGTCCGTGTATCTCAAGCATATTTTGACGTGCTGCGTGCATCGGATGATCTGACCTTTGTGGTCGCCGAAAAACGCGCGGTTGAACGTCAATTGGAACAAACCAAACAACGTTTTAATGTTGGTTTAACAGCCATTACCGATGTCCATGAAGCGCAAGCACAATTCGATAGCGTGGTGGCTCGTGAAATTTCCGCCACCAACGCGTTAGAAAATGCGCGGGAGTCGTTGCAGCAAATTACTGGCGAGTACTATTCCAACCTAAGCCCGCTCAACACCAACAAATTTAAAGCGACCACGCCTCAGCCAAGCGTCGCCAGTGAATGGGTTGGCATTGCTGAAAGCAACAACTTAGATCTGAAAGTGCGGCAATTGGCATTGGAAATCGCAGATAACAACATCGATATCGCGACATCTGGCCATTACCCAACGTTAAATCTTAACGCCACCAAAACCTTGTCTGACACCTCACACAGCCGTCAATTTAACCAAGACTCGGTCGGTATTAACCTCAATGTGCCTATTTATTCAGGTGGCGCAACCGAAGCCAATGCCGATGTGCAACGTGCAAACTATGTGTCGGCGGGTGAAGATTTAGAGTTGACCCATCGTGCGGTACTCAAACAAATTCGTGTCAGCTTCAACAACGTTGGCGCGTCTATCGCCTCAATCAAAGCGTTGGAGCAAGCCGTGGTGTCTGCTGAAAGTGCGTTAAAAGCGACCGAAGCCGGTTTTGAAGTCGGTACTCGTAACATCGTGGAAGTGTTAAACAGCACACGTAACCTGTTTGAAGCACGCCGCAACTTATCAACAGCCCGTTATAACTACATCTTAGCGGTACTGTCGTTAAAACAAGCGGCAGGTACCTTGACCGAAGCTGACTTGAGCACAGTCAACGCCGCACTGGGTAACTAACCAATCACCCAAACGACACAGGGGCCTTGCGCCCCTGTTTTGTTTCGGGCTTCTCAGACCAGTTAACGCTGTCTAATTCATGGTTTTTCGCTAAAATAGCCCGATTTGTCGTCTTGAGGACTTTGCTTTGATTAAAGCGCCAACCTTTGAACTTCGTTTTTTACACCCTCGATTCTGGTTGTTATGGTTTGGCTTAGCCATCGCTTATGTGATCAGCTGGTTGCCCTACCCTGCATTAATGGCGCTTGGTCGCGGTTTAGGCCGTTTAACTTTCAAAGTGTTGAAATCACGCAAAAAAGTCGCTCAACGTAACCTCGAGCTATGTTTCCCAGACATGTCAGAGCAAGAGCGTCAGCAACTGCTTTGGAAAAACGCCGAGGAAACCGGTTGCGCCGCCATTGAAACCATCATTGCCTGGTGGTGGCCGGATTGGCGTTATCGGCCATTGGCCAAATTTGTCGGGTATGAACACATCGCAGCCGCTCGAGCACAAGGCAAAGGCGTGTTATTACTGGCCTCTCACATGTTGCATCTAGAAACCGCCGGACGGACCTTTGGCTTTACTCACCCAAGCGTGGGTTTCTATCGGCCGCATAACAACCCCATTATGGAATATTTCATGTATCACGGCCGCAGCCGCAGCAACAAGTACATGATTGGCAAACGCGATGTCAAAGGTCTGATCCAAGCGCTCAACGAAGGCGAAGTGTGTTTTTATCTACCCGACCAAGACTATGGCCGCAATCGCGCCGAGTTTGTGCCATTTTTTGCCGTACCAGAAACCGCTTCCACCACAGGCACCTTGCTATTTGCCAATGCCGCCAATTGTGTCGTCATTCCAATTTACAGCAGCCGCTTACCCAATAATCAAGGTTACCAAATTGAAGCCTTACCAGGTTGGTATGACTTCCCAACCGGCGATAACAAAGCTGATGTCACACGCGTCAACCAATGGGTGGAAGCCGCTATTTTGAAGCATCCTGAGCAATACATGTGGTTGCACCGTCGTTTTAAAACTCGCCCCGATGAGAACAGCCCGTCTTTGTACCGATAAATATCTTGTTTGCCGCGAGCACCACTCGCGCTGTTTACAAATCAGCAAAGCCTTGGGTAGTATTCAGTGACTACGTTGCTACCAAGGGTTTTGTATGGGATTTTGGATCAAACATATCATCGCTGCTGTCGCTTTGTTGATCTTGGCGTTTGTGATCTTGGTGCATCCAGAATGGATTGGCATGGTGGCGGGTTCCTCATCCACAGCGGAGCAACCCAAAACCGAGGTCGCCCGCTCCAGTGCAGCGCAAAAATTCACGACTTTTTACGAGCAACTGCGTTATTCATTGGATAGCGGCAATCAAAGCTCCAAAGATTATATCGTGACCCTGCCAGACACCAGCAAAGACTTGCAACAGTCGTTAACGGCGCGCACCGATGCAGTACCGGCATTACCCGTCGATTGGAAAAGCAAGCAGGTCAATCGCAAATTCAGCGAAGGCAGTAAAGTGCGTGAACAGATGATGGCGTATGCGGACATCGAAGGGATCAAACTGTATTGGACGCTGCCACGTGATTACATCGTCAAACATTATTTTGAAAGCGATGCGGATTATTTAACCACGCTGCGTGATGTGGTGACCGCCATCTCAGGTGATTTTGAAAGCCCCGTCGGCGTGTATTTTTGTCCAAAAGAACGTGCCGCCGTTGTCACAGACAAACTGAATGAACATTTGGCGGTCAATTGCCAGCAGCTCAATGCTGAAGTCAAGGTGAAGAAAAAATAAGCAGCGCGAATGGGCTGGGATAACCAGCCCATTGCCCCCGTCATGCGGGGGCTGATGGTGTACCAAACACCTGTTGCCAACACCGTTCAACCGCAAGCACCGCCTGTTGTACATCCAGCTCCGCCGAGTTATCGGCTGGCTGCAAGGTGTGGCGATGGCTCACACCGCGCAGTTGCTGATACGCCTGCTGCAGTTGCTGTGCCTGTGTCAGGTCAAGCAGACCACTACTGGCCGCTGCATCCAAAATGCGGATGTTGTCGGGATATTCATACAGTGCCGGGTACACTTCACCGTACGCTAGCACCAGGTACTGGCTTATAAATTCTAAATCCACCACCCCACCGCTGCGATGTTTTATCTCTTGGCTTTGCACGCCATGATGATCACGTAATTTTTGCCGCATCGCCGTGACATCCACTTTTAACGCGGCAATGTCTCTGCTCTTACCCAATACCGCGCTACGAATGCGCATGAACTCGGCGCGGATCGGATCATCACCATAAATCAGCCGCGTGCGCACCAGCGCTTGATGTTCCCAAGTCCATGCTTCATGTTGCAGATAATCATCATAGGTGTGGGTATGCACGGTCAACAATCCGGCACTGCCTGAGGGGCGAAGCCGGGTGTCAACGTCGTACAACACGCCGCTGGCAGTCCGCGTGGTAAAGATGTGCAAAATACGCTGCACTAACTTTAAGTAAAACTGCCGGGAATCGATACTACGCTCACCGCTGGTTGGCGCTAACGAGTCACATTGATGAATAAACACCAAATCCAAATCTGAGCCGTAACCAAGCTCTAAGCCGCCAAGTTTACCGTAAGCAATGACACCGAATTTTTTGTCCGAACCAGGCCCTGTGCCTTCGGGATAGCCGTATTTATCCACCATTTGTTGCCATGCGATCTCCACAACTTTGGCAACCAACGCCTCGGCTAACCACGTTAAATGGTCGGACACTTTCATCAAGGGTAAGATACCGGTGATATCGGCCGCGGCAATTCGCAGTTGTTGCGCCTGTTTGTATTGACGCAGACTTTCCATCACGAGTTCTAAATCATCGTCTGGCACCCGTAACATCTGCACACGCAGCCGGTCTTGATAATCCGCAACGGTTGCCACCCGATACAGCTGCTCGGGGTCAATCAGCTCATCGAGCAGCATCGGATATCGCGCTAAATGCTCACTGAGCCAACCACTGCGCCCACACAACTTGACCAATTGCTGCAGCGCCGGCGGATTTTCAAACAACAGTTCCAAATACGCGGTGCGGCTGACGATTTGCCGAAACACCGCCAGAACGCGCTTTAAGACTTCGCTGCCGACTTGCTCGCGCTCGACAAAACATAACAATAACGGCACCAACTTGGCCAACAAATCACGGCCGCGCGGGCCCATACTGCGTTTTTGGCAATCGTGCCGGAATTGCTGGAGCTGCGCGACCAAAATCTCGGCATCCGCAGCTGGCAACCAATCCAAATGCTCTGCTAATTCAGCGGCTTGCTGCTCGCTGTCCCATAACAGCCGTCCCAAAGACAACTCTTTTTGGTCGTTTTGCTCTTCGGCGGCAATCACCAAGCGAAATTGCTGATGAATACGTTGCATGGCCGAGACGATCTTGTGTTGTAACACCGACCAATCTGCCGCGCCTAATGCAAACGCCAACCGTTGGCGTGACAAGGTGTCGCTTGGTAACGTCTGGGTTTGCTGATCATCAATACCTTGCAGATGATGCTCCACTTTACGAAGCAGCAAATAATCATGCTCAAGGCCTGTCGCAACGTCCTGTTCTAGCAAACCTTCTTGCACCAACGCTTGAAACGCGGCAAAGATCGATGGTTTTTGCAACGCCGGAATTCGCCCGCCACGGATCAATTGCAAGGTTTGAATCACAAATTCGACTTCGCGAATGCCACCCGCCCCCAGTTTGATATTGTCAACGCGATTGCGGCGGCGGTTCTCTTGTTCAATTAATTGCTTCATGCGGCGCAGTGATTCAATGGCCGAGAAATCGATGTAACGACGGTAGACAAAGGGCCGCAGCATGCTGTTGAGTTCAGCGCTGTAATGGCCATCTGGGTTAAGCACCCGCGCCTTGAGCATGGCATAGCGTTCCCAATCGCGGCCTTGCTCTTGGTAATACTCCTCAAACGCAGCAAAGCTAATCACCAAGGGGCCGCTATCGCCAAACGGCCGCAGACGCATATCCACCCGATAAACAAAACCATCGGCGGTATTTTGATTCAGCAGCTGGATCAGCTTTTGCCCAAGCTTGGTGTAGAACTGCGAGTTTTCGGTGCTGCGCCGACCGCCGGCAGTGTCGCCATTTTTTGGATAAATAAAAATCAGGTCGATGTCGGAGGAAAAATTCAGCTCGCCACCGCCAAGTTTGCCCATGCCAAGCACCAGCAGCGGCATCGGTGTACCATCGCTATCCAGCGGAGCCCCCCATTGCGCGGTCAGTTCCTGCCACGCCCAGTGATACGCCGCATTGATAGTCTCATCTGCCAAGGCTGAAACCTGAGCAAGCGAGGTGTCAATGTCTTGCTGGCGCAACAGGTCATCCGCCAAAATTTGGCACAACACCGCATTGCGGTAGCGGCGCAGCGCGCGCATCGCTTCGGCTTCTGACAAGCCAGACAACGACAATGACGGACGTTGCGCACTATGCCCCGTTAAAAAACTAGGCAGTAACTGCGGCTGTTGACGTATGGTGCGCATCGCAAAAGGACTGCTGATCGCAAGCGCTGACAATGCCTCAAGCGTGGTCTCATCCAACTGCAAATCGGCTTGCAATACCGCAAGCTCATGCGCAAGTTCATCATTGGGCACCCCTTTCGCTTGCAGCAACGCCTGAATTGCTGCGCGTCCATCGTCTGACATAAACAACTTCCTACAGTGTTAATTGGGCTTGGGTGTACGCTAACAACCAATGTTGCCGCGCCGCAAGGTCAGCATCTGCAGCCAGGGCAGCGAGCTGTTGACGCAACGGCTCAGCCAACTGGGCATCGGATAGAAGCCGTTGGCGTGCGACCTGCCAGTCGCGAAGCAAGCTATCTATCGCCCCCGAGCGTTCAGCCAACAGTTGATTGGTTAATAGTACTTTTACCAGCTCGGCGCTGCTGCTGGCTTGCGATACATCAAGCCATTGCAGTGGTTGTTGCTGTGCCAAGCGATAACCACGTTCCGCCTTGGATTGAAAACCAGCCAACAGTGGTAAAGTTGCCAGCAGCTCGTGCGCCACCACAAACAAATGATGTGGCACGCCATCGATAAGCTCTAATTCAATCTCAGCAATCGCTTCGGTCTGGCCATTGGCGATCACCTCACCTAGGTCTAGCACCAGCTCAATCTGACTACCCTCACGGTTTATCAGCGCTTTGCGCCGCTGAAAATCGGTACGAAACACTTCGACTAATTGGCGTTGTAACAGACTTACATCGGTGTCTTGCGGCCAAATATCAGGCGGAAAATCCGCTAACTGTGGCACGACACCCTGACATGGCACATTGTATTCAGGGCGCACATGCATCGCACCTTGCTGCTGGCCCGATAATTTGATGGTTTGTTCAAAACGGTTATGTTTTTGCCGAGTCCGTAAGCCGCAGTCATGACGGCGAAACCAGTGATCTGCCGTTTCAAAATAGGCGTTGAGTAACGCCACCGGCTCGCCAAGCGTCGCGCCTAGACGCTGAACAAAGGCTGCCAAGGCCGCGATAGTGTGTTGGGGCTGCTTCGTTGCTAACAACAGTTTTAATTCGATTTCTAACGCCATCAGATTTTATTCTCAGTGCTTTTTCTAAAATGGGTGCCTTTATCCAGCCATCCCCCTAACGCCAAGTGTGCAGGGCGAACGAGGTACATGCCGAACCTTAGAAGATACGCCCTTGAGCAGCAAGTCTTTTTACTTGTCAAACCCACCTCGACTCCCTATGATCCATGCATTATTCAGGCTTTAGGGTGTAGGTGCGATATGTCTCAGTTTGTTCGTTGTTTAGTGGCTGCCAGTGTGCTGGTTGGGTTTTCTTCGGCTGCGCAACAAGCGCCGCAAACGACCACAACTCCAGCCCCACAAGTGGCAAGCACGCCAGCAACGACACCTGCAGCTACCGAAAAACCGGGGTTTATTGTCGATACACTGTCGACCGCGTTGCGCTCAGGCCCAGGTAACGAATACAGAACGATTTCCAGCATTCGCTCAGGCGAGGCTGTGAGCGTGATTGGCGACAACCCGGCCAACGGTTTTTTAAAGATCCGTGATGCACAAGGCAACGAAGGCTGGTTAGCAGGCGACTACGTCACCTTTACCGCCAGCCCGAAAGCCAATTTAGAAGCATTGAAACAACAACTGAGCCAACAAGAAATGATGGTGGCGCAGTTTGATCAAGAACGCCAACAACTGCAAGCCGCAGTGACGAAAGCAGAAACCGAGCGGGATGAAGCGGTCAAAACGGCCGAATTGGCGAAAAAAACTGCCGAGCAACTGACGGCCCGTTTGGCTGAAGAAAACCCAGAATTACTCAACAATAAAATGGTGATTGGCGGCGGCATTTTAGGCGCAGGGATTTTGTTTGGCTTGATTTTGCCGGCCATTATGCCGCGTCGTCGTCGTAACGACCGTTGGATGTAAATCACAGCTTGTTGTCGCCGGACTGACCGCAGTCAACTGTGTACGACAACCGACAATACACAAAGGGAGCCTTGGCTCCCTTTGTTTTTGCCACACAATTCGACGGTTCGGTTTGATCTTACGCCGCCTTTAACACTGGCGTTTGGGTGGTTGATGTGGCCGCTTGTTTCGCCACTTCGAGGCGCCAGCGGCGCTCCAGCATTGGAATGCTAAAGGCGTAACAGCCAACCACAATCAGCGGTTGTAACCAAAAACTTTCTTGCGGTGCCAACATATAAGCAGCGGTGCAGGCTGCGGTACGAACAATCGCATGCACAATCGCCACCGGCGCGCCGACGATGGCGCCATATACCAACCACATCAACCCCGTTTGCACCGCCACCGCAAATGGCAAAGCCAGGTAATTTTCTAAGAAAAACGGAATGGTCACGGCATACACCAAAAATGCCATGCCGACGGCCGATAAAAACAAGGTTTCAAAGAAATTGCGCTCGGCTTTCTTTTTAAAACTGATGTTTTCGCCAGTCAGGCGAGAAACTGCCATCGCAATATAGACAATCGACCCAGTGCCAATAAACACCGCCATCACTTGTTGATACGGTGTCAGCACGAATGACAATACGCCAATCAGGGCCCACACCAGCATGCCCGACAGCGGCATAGCCAAGCCACGTTGGGCGCGGAATTCTTGTAATTGTTGGTCAAGTGTTTTCATGGTCCAGCTCCTTTGTGTTGATAGAGCCAGTATGGCAGCGAGCCGCTCAGTGCGGCAGTGAGGTTTGTCACTGATGGGGGTGACATTTGTCATTGGTTTTTTTTGGATCGCACGCTGAGTTTCGGAATTAGTTTTAATTTGATTTTCGCCTGCGCGGCGAGCGCGTTTGCCTGCCGCAGGAATGGTCTCGCACGCTGGTTTTGTTTTTTCCAAATCTTTTTCGCCTTTGCGGCGAGCGTTTTAAAAGCTTTCGGCGTTGCCGAGGTACTTTCTTTGCTGGCCGCAGGTTTGGGGTCGCACGCTGGTTTTTGATAGCGTTTTTAAATGATTTTCGCCTGGGCGGCGAGCGTGTTTGCCTGCCGCAGGAATGGTCTCGCACGCTGGTTTTGTTTTTTCCAAATCTATTTCGCCTTTGCGGCGAGCGTTTTAAAGGCTTTCGGCGTTGCCGAGGGACTTTCTTTGCTGGCAAAGAAAGTACCCAAAGAAACCAGCCCCGGGATCGCTCGA
>CAYTIQ010000072.1:0-17662 GCA_964437935.1 uncultured Rheinheimera sp. | reverse complement strand
CTCATGCAAATCAGTATTTTAGTAAAACTGTTGCTTTGACCATTTGAATCTACAGCAGCTTTCTTCAGGATTTCGTTAGCCTGCTTAAGCTCTTTATTTTCTCGTTCAAGTTGTTTGATCTTGGCTGCGGCATCGGTGGTGACTCCAGGCCTTTTGCCTGAATCCACCTCAATTCGATTAACCCAAGCCCTTAATGTCTCAGGTGTACAGCCAATTTTTGATGAAATAGACACCAGTGCCGCCCACCGGGATGGGTGATCATGCTCTGAGGTCAAAACCATGCGAACTGCACGCTCGCGGACTTCTGCTGAATATGTTGTTCTCTTGTTCATATGCTAATTCTCTCAAGAAAATTAGCCTCCGACAAACCCGGTATGATTCACTTCTACTATTTCGCCCGCGTGCTTGAAGTTAATCAGCCCACGCAGCGAGGCACTTTGCGCAAGGTCATAAATGCTCATTAAATCTTTGCCCAGCAACTTACACCAGCTACTGGTAAACAAACGCTGGCCAGAAAAACCTTCGCAGCTGGCCTGAAACAGGGCAAACGCGACGTTGACGTAAGTTACTTTGGGCTGGTCGCGGTATTTTTTGGCTTTACCGCTTAAGTAACCCGCTTGGGTCCAACTGCCATTGATGTTTTGCGAAAACGATTTGAGCGACGCCGGGCTGAAACGATCAGGGTTTGGCGCTGCTAAGTGCGCTTCCATTTGTTCACGGGTTAATAACTCGCCCAGCTGCAGCGGTAAAATCACTTCCATACTGCCACGCAATAACGGGTCACGCGCCAATGCCATTTGCAGACATAACAACGGCTGCGCCGCTTCGGATAATTCCCACAGCTGGCGAAACACCCGAAACAATGGAATGCTTGGCGACAGGCCGTATAAATCGACCAAGTGACGAAACGTCAGTTTCCGGGCGTTTTCGCTGGTTTTGTGCAGGACGTTAAATTCCACAATGTCACGTTGGTAGTCTGCAACCTCGGCGTCAGCCGGCCGACCGGCAAATAACAACTTCAACTCTTCAAGCATCATGCTACGCGCGGCATGCGCACCATTTAAGCCAAACTTAAATCCAAGCTGGCTTCGGCTTTGTTCGTCAACCATAGGAATGGCATCCTCGCTAGAGTACATGTTCAACGCCCATGCAGGCGCTACAGCTAAATTTTGCATTCTACCGATTCTTCCTTGGGTTACATAACAAATCGTTGCTCGCAACATAGCAAGCAACGACAGTACTACTTCAGCTCAACAGGAATTAGCCGTTAGCCGTCCAATCGCTAACAAAAACTTGCCGCAATGGCTCGAGTTGGCTTGGTAACGTTTCCAAGCACGTTAGGCCCAAATACGTTGCTGCCCTAGTCGCGCCCACATACAAATAACGCTCGTACAATTCTGGTTTTCGCTGTGCGAGTTCATCGAGCCCCACAAAGAATACGGCTTCAAATTCCAAGCCTTTGATGTGCTGAATATCAAAAACTCTGATTTCATTCCCTTCACCAAGAATTTTCCCGTTAGAGCATGCGGCGGCCTTAAGACTTATATCTTCCAGATGTTGCGTTAACAGCTCGGCCATGGGTATGACTTGTGCTTCTTGATTAACCAATACCGCAATTGTTGGAATTTGATCCACGCCGTTATCTATTTCACGGATACGTTCGGCTAACCACTGTGCATTGCTTTCCAAATCCGCTGCGTACTCAAGCAATAAAGGAGCAACACCTTCGTGTACTTTGTCCGAAGGCAAAGTCCCAAGCGTCGTCATGTCTCCCGACTGCAATTGAATAAGCTGATGGGAGAAATCATTTAACTTTTTGCTTTGCCGGTAGACACAATTGATTCTTCGCATATCCAGTCGCGGCATCAGCGCAGCAAAATCGCGTTCTGAGCGAAGGCCCTTTGTCGTGATACGTTGGTTGAAATCCCCACAGGCGAAAAAGGATTTTGTTTCAAGCGAGGTTAAAGCTTCCATGCAAGCAAGCTCTAAGCCAGAGAAATCCGTTGCTTCGTCTACCATGATTTGATTCTTGAATAAGCTGCGGATGTCAGTAAGGTAATCAAATTTAACCTCAAGCATTTTCCGCTTGATCACGGCTTGCTGCATTAACTGACGAGCATTTCTAAGCGTCAAAAGAATAATCGCGTCCAGCTCAGGGTATGAGATATCCGTTGCAGAAATAACGTCCTCAACATAGAACTGGTCTTTAACGTTTTTATCTCGCCGAAACCGCTGGTAGCTCGTTGATACATCTTCTACAAATCGGCGATGTGCATTGCTCAGGCGTCTCAGTGCACTTTGATACACCAGCTGTTTGCCCAGCTGCTGCAGGACATCATTGTCAGGCAATTTATCTTGTGTGAAGGTGATAACTTCGGCTGTACGCCCAGTTTTTGGCATTGATTTCTTAAGAAACACATTCTTTGCAATCGATCTTAATGCACCAACAAAGGCTACTACACCAAGCTTTAGATCATTAGTCTGATCAGAACTATCACTTTCATCACCTTCAAATTCATCGTCATCGTCACTGTTTTGGTCTTGCGTCAATGTCCGAAGATGTGCACCTAGCCTTGTAAAGACAGTGCTGTCCAGCTTGTATACTCGGTCACGTTCTTGTTTGATTAGTAGGTCTGTTGCTGTTTTGACCTTTTCAAGCAGTGTTTTGACCGAATCCTCTTTTTGTTCAACTGCAATGAGCAAATCTACAAGTGAATACGTTGATTCGGTATCAAAGAATATTTCAAGGCTTGCTACCGTAGCAATTTCATTGGTATTCCCGAGTCGAACAACGGTTTGATATCCTTCCGACAATTGGCTTTTGATTGTAAGTTGATGAAAATCAGCAAACGCTGAGTACCAAGTTGCAATATCAACACCTGGCTTCAACGAATCGAGCCCGTTGCGCAGCACAAATTTGCCGCCATTGGTTGTTTTTAATATTCGTAGATGTTCACGTGCCAGTCGATCACGGTGGTTACTCCATGTCCGAATGTTCGTATCACCCGCCGGTATTTGCTCTCGATTAAACGCTTCTTTTAAATACTGTTTTAATAAATCTGATGGCGAGAACATCATCCAACTGGAGCGTTGCTTCGATAACGCGGCCTCATCGCTAAACAATTCCGCTTCCGACGCATCCAAACTCAAAATGTTTGTCTTTTGTGCTAATCGCTTGATCAACGTAGTTGTCTTTCCCGTGCCCGGCGGCCCTAGGATTAATAGTCGGCTATCAAGTGGCAAACGGAAAATTTCACCTTGGAACTGGTCCAAAATGGGCTGGTCACGCAACTCCATTGCAACGAGTGCTTCGTGTTTGTAACCGGCAGTTGGTTCATCGTTGACGTCATGTTTCGCTAAAAGCGCATCCAGGTCTTGGACTTCTTCAAAATGTTCTTCGATTAATAGCGGGAGTAGGGAGTCAAAAAATCTATCAACTTTGTGCTCAGCATCTATAAAACGGGTTGCTTGAGAATCCCAACTTGTTGCTCTTTCAATAGGTCTTAATCCAGCTTTTTGAAGGACTCGGACGAACTGCCTTCTCCCTTTAAATTCAACCTCTTTGTAGTCCCCAACAGAAATCTCAGCCAATTGGCCAATTTCCGTCTGGTAGCTCGCAAACAACTTGCCGGTATTAAGTTGGGGTGGCGTGCTACGTGTGATATAGAGTTCATGAACACCAGAGTCATCATCTTCGACCAATAAATAAACAACAAATGGTTCCTGAAGTAACTTCCCTAAGCTTTTACGAACCAGGTCTCTTGCCACAGTTAAATCATGTACCACACGATATGCTGTTACAGAATTTAGCAATGCAAAACAATCGGCTGGATTACCAGGAATATGAGAAAGCTTGCTACGAGCAAAATCTGCGACCGCCGTTAACGTACTAATAGTATTACTGGCAAGTTTTGAATAATTGACTTCCGGCATAAAACATCCTTATCAAATAAATGCATGGCATTTTTGTTCTAGTTTTTGAACCAAGTTGACAACTGCAACTACCCTAAACAAAGTTATAAAAATTAACATCACTGTAATTAAATACATGTGCTGTTTTGATACACATGTTTGGTAAATACCACGGTGGATTTAACTCCAACCCGCTACCTCACCAACTGAAAAAATGCCTCTAACTCGGTGAGAACCATCCGCATGCTATGCACTTTCCAACCTAAGCGGTGGGCTGCAACGGCGTCTTCACGTTCGATCGAGATACCCACTTTTTTGCGCGGCCATGCCAATTCGATTTGGCAGGTTTGCTGGTCGCCCTCAATGCGATAGCCGACTTCTGGGATAGGTAATTGATATTTCTCCAGCTGGTCAATGACACCGTGCATGGCCGGATCGGCTAAGGCATAAACATCACGCCAGTTATTGCGGACCACAATGTTTTGCATACGACGCAGTTCGGCAATCTTTTTGCTGTCGGCGTGTGAGATAAACATATGTTGGTGATCGGGCTGCTTGCGGTGACAGTCGGCACAAAGTGCAGCCAAGTTGTCGCGACGGTTGTCATTTTTTACGCCATTTTTGTGATGAACATGCAATAAGTTGCGATGCTCCGAGAGTTTTAAACCACATTGCTGGCATTCATAATCAACGGCTTGGCGAAGTTGCTGTGAGATATCTCCCCAATCAGCAGTGTATTGATTTGGCGTGGCGGCAAAGCCTTGTGGCATGTACTTGAAATACGAGCTGTAAGTTTCGAAGAACTCACCAATGCTAAAGCTGTTAAAAATTGGGCCTTTCGGCTTGTTGTTGTAGCCTTTGTAGTTCAAATGACGAAGACATAATTTACAAACGTTGAGTGCGGCGTCTCCTTCAACAGCGCTGCGAGTTTGCCAGTCTTCACCAGTAATTCGGAAAGTGCCCGATAAATTGTTGGTCACCACGTATCGCTCAATGCGGCCTTTTTTGCGCATTTCATCCAGTTTTGAGCAATCTGCAACGTGAAACTTGTTGCCTTTATCTGGGTCCTGCAGCGCTTCACCTACCCGACCGCCATGGTCGCGGATATACAGTAAAACCTGTCGCCCTTGGTAACTGGCTAAACCGGTATCGAAATTGATGTCACTAAATGGGACTTCAATACCGCCATCAGCCAGTTCTTTGTCGATAGGGTCTAGCGGCACTTGGTTTAGTCCAATCACAAAGTCTACGTCTTTCGCGCCCATCCGGCTGACCGCAGCAAATAAATCAGACAAATCGACGTTCAGTTTCATGGCGCACTACTCTGCAGAATTTGGCGAATCTGAATATCGGCGTTTGTGATCACCCGAAACGAGACGCGGCGGCTGCGCTCACGGTCTTCTTGGCCTTGCGCATCCTTTTTCAATCGTGATGACGATAAGCCAACGGCAGCAAATGAGCCTTTAATCCACTCTCGCTTGGTGGCATCAATAGCGGTATTGAAATAGGCATAGTCCAGCACACTGCGCGTGCGGTCTTGCGACAATTCCATATTTTTAAAGTAGGCCAAGTCACTGGAAGTTTTGTCATCCCACTCCGATGAGGTATGTCCTTCAATTCGCACTTCGTCGATGCTGCCACGGAACTTCTCTAGCACTTTCAAATACCGTGGAATAAACGAATCCAAAATGGCTTTGAACTGACCATTGAGGCTACTTGAGCCCGTTTCAAACAGCACTTCAGGCGCGTTAAACTGAAAACTTAAGGTTTCGCGGTCAATTGAGGCTTTCCACTTGGCCAGGTCTTGGGCAAATTCCTGGTTGAGTTCATTAAAGATGGCCACTTGGTTTTGTTGGTAAGCCACTGCGACATCTTCAATTTTCTTTTTTTCATTTTGTGTATGCCGCATAAAGGCAATGGCAATAAACAAAAATACGATCATCAAGCCTGACATCAAGTCAGAAACCGACAGCCAATGTTCGCCGTCGTCTTTGCTTGGCTTGGGGCTAAACAGCGAATTAAAGGTCGACATTACGCATCAGCCCTATTTGCGATGGCATGCATCTTGGAGACCAAGCGGCCGTAGTCGTTAACAAACTGGTTGCTGATCTGGGCTAACGCTTTACCCATAGACGACATCACACGTTCAAGTTCACGCTGCATCGCCTCGTCCATCATGCCCATTTGTTTATCAATCGAAGTGCCCGTCTTAGCGACTTGCTCCCGAAGTGCTGAATCCATATTGCCAAAGGCGTTGTTGAGGTTACGGTTGACGTTTGCCAGCAACTCTTCAACGCCCGATTCCAAGCGGCGCTGCATGCTGTCGATACCTTGCGTCACGGCATCGCGTACTTGAGTTGTGTCTGTGACCAGCGTCTTGTTTGCGTCACTGAGTGTCTGTGAAATGCCACGCGCTTCTTGCACCAGGCCGTTGACCATGTCGCGGATGTTTTCATTCATGTCCGCCACTGCGTCATTTAGGTAATCACGCATTTGTTCAGTGCTGTTGGTCAATTCATTGGCGGTTTGCTGCAAGGTGCTGTTGGATTCAGTCACACGGGCACGGAATTCATCGGCGCCTTCGGTCACGGCTTTTTCAACTTTCTGTGAGCTTTCCAACAGACTCTTACTGATGGACTCTACACCTGTGTTGGTATTAGTGACAAAGCGCTCTAACAAATCATTGGAGGCTTGAATATGCTGCTGCACGTACTTGTCAGACTCGGTGATCAGCGTTTTATAGTGGTCGTTGGCGGCAATGACTGAGTTGGTGATCTCAGACACAGTCATATCAATTTGCCGGCGGATCTCCGGCACGGCTTCAACAGCGCGGTCACGGATATCCTTGAAGGCATTTAAGTGGTTTTCTAGTTTGCTCAACTCACCTTGGTTCAGCTCAATCACCTGTTTCAGGCTGGCCATCGACTCTGGAATGGCTTTAGATTCTGTGCTTATTTCAGCGACAGACTTTTCGGTTGAGCTAATCGCTTGCACGCCCAAACGATACAACTCCGTCATCTCAGCGATTTGGGTTTTGTAGTTTTCTTGCCATTTCACCAGTTCAACCACAGCAGCATTAAGCTGTTTGAAGTTATCGCCAAACTGCTCCATTAAATTGTCGTTGAAACTCTTAATGACGTCTTTTAAGGCGTTAATTACTTGCTCTGTAGCTGACTTGGACATCATGTCCGCAAAGTCTTGTAGCTTAATCCACAAACGGTTTTCAAATTCGTTAAATGCGGCTCGCTGCTCTGTGGCATCTTTTTGGATAGATTCTAAAGACTTAGCTACCGGTTCAATCAGCTGCTGCATCCGTTTCGAACTGTCGTTGATATCTGAACGCAACAATTTTAATTGACCAATCAGGCTACTTTCAGAGTCTGCACCTAAGGTTTTACGAAGCTGTTCCAAGCTCTCTTGTTGCTGTTGCAGCGCCCCCAGTAAATGGGATGCAGTCACTTCTTCAGGGCCGCTTCCTTCAACTGCCTGTTTTTGGAAAATTGGCACTAAAAAACCGCGATAGATAAGCGCCAGGCCCGTACCGGCAATACTGGTCACAAACGCGGTTTTTAAGCCTGCTAACAAAGATGTAATGCTGCCATCGATGTTCTTCACATCGAAATTCAACAGGCCCACAACTATGCCAAGGAATGTACCCAAAATACCCAAAGAGGTGAGCAATGTCGGGGCGTAATCGGTGAAGTTGTGCCACTCGTTTTTATGTTTTTTGAATGCTGCTAAAGCAAATAAAACGATGGTAAACAATACAAAGACATTCGTCAGTGAATCAGGGTTTAGGTCTTTTAAGAAGGCTTCCATGGCGTTCCTTTAATAGCAACTAAAAGGCCACGGACAGAGCTATTTTGGGTCGTGTTACTCTGTCCATGAGTAAAAATTGTGAGCGGATGTTCCCAAAATTAGTTTCTCTTATTTCGGGACGATGTACAAGTGGCTTGAGCAACAATCAGTCTCTAAGTGTATGAAATTAATGCATGTACCTTTAATGTTCACTACCCACAGGATCACTTGCCAACTATCCTAACGTGAATACCGCTAGCCCAAGGACGTTCCATGCAGCAACCAGCACACGACGACTTACTCCGGATTTACAATCAGTTTGAGGACGAAGGTGTCCCTGAAGAGTTACAACTCATGTGGTTTCAACGCTGGACGGCAAAAGCACAAGATCATTGGTTGTCGTTCGAGGAGTTTTTAGCAAAAAGCGAAGATGACTTTCCAGACAGTGAACAACCTTCCAGCGAACTAAGTGGTGAAAACTGGTGGTTTGAAGTGGGTGCTGTCGATCTGACGAAGCAACTAATCACTGTGCAACGTGACAATTTGTTGCTCGCAGCAATTTGCGCAACAGAAAGCGGCCAATTGCGCGTAGCTGCATATCGTCCGCTGGATACTCGTTCGATTGAATTAATCACGGGTATGTCGCAGCGGCCTCACCCCATCCACGGCGTTTGTATGCGTGAAAACAATTGGCAATATGCGTTGGATTGCGCCGCTGGTAATGGCCAATTTTACGCAGCTGAACAGCACTACAGTTATATTTCCTATTGGGAACATGGGCTTGGATTAACCAATGCTTTGGAAGTAGTGCCAGAATGGCATAAGTACCGTAGTTTGAAACCAAGAGCGAGCCATTACTTGCGTTATGCGGTTAAAGCTTGGGAACTTGGATGCGAGATAGGGCTGTGATACAGCAACAGCCCAATTATTTAAAGCGAAATGCAATATCCCTTTTCATCGCTTAAAAACTTTTGAATGTAGCAGGCCTCATGATGTGTGTATTAACGAACATTATTCACACAAGAACCTAAAGCAGGAACAGCTGGTTTGGTATTCACTGCAACAACTTTGATGTCGTCAAATCCAACTTTAAGAGACACTTCAACAGGTTTTTTAGGCTGGCTTTGGCGATCATTAGCGCCATATGTGGTGCCTGATAAGATAATGATTCCGTCTTTTACTGAAATTTGATCTGCGCATACTAAATTGAGATCTGAAGCTTTCTTAAATGGATCAACCACTGGTTCTTCAAGCCCATTTTTTCTGACGATGGTTAATTGCGCACCGACTGAACCACGGCCTCCTGCGCAACCCATATCGCCTTCCCAATACACAGCATATTCGTCACCCATTTGGCTGGAATTAGGCTCACCTGACACTTTTACAGCCTTAAAAGCTTCAAGATTGATACTACACGCAACAGTTTCAGCGTAACGTTTTACCAGCCCATTAGCCGCTTGTGTGTCAAAAGCCAAAGTTTGATGGCTGCCCAGTAGAGCGAACGCAAGTAATAAACGAGTCATTTAAAGTTCCATAGTTAGAATTCGAACGTTTTCCGCCCTGAAGGCTACACCAACTATGAATTCAACCAGCAAGGATTAACGCGACTGAACAGAAAGCTCTGAAACACTTGAGGATATTGAAAACCAACCTACGGATTGTATAGGCCAGAGCATTTCAATAAACATCACATCCTTATGCGAGGTTAAATCCATTTTCGGTACAACACTAACAAGAAGTGTTTGAATTGCCAAGCTTTTCGATCAACCGCGCCACTTCCCAACTCGCCCTGCCATAACTCACCATCACCACATCCAAATCATAGTGTTGATACAAGCGCAGGGCGCGTTCGATGGCGTTGAAGATCCAGTCGCTGCGGTTGCCGAAGGCGCCGCCGCCGAGTTGGGTTAAGAACACGGTGTTGTTGCCGGTTTGTTGGGCGTTGATGACGGCGGCGGCTAGGGTGGCTTCGTAGGCGGCGTCGAGCACCAGCTGGGCGAACGGTTGCCACAGGTCGGCGCTTTGGTCGTTGTAGGCAACGGGCAGCGCGGAGCAGTAGGCTTGGCTGACTAAGTGGCCTGCCTGGGTTTGGGTTTGGGTTTTGGTTTGAGCTGGCGCTGAGTTTTGGTCCGAGTGTTGAACTGAAATTTGCACTGCATGAGCAGACTCGCCCTTCATAAAGTCGGGCGCGGCTTGGGGTTTTAGCGTGACTTCGGTGTGCCATTGCATGCCGATCTGCAGCAGCTTTCTAAGCTCGGTTTTACATGGCTCGCTGGCGTGTTGCAAATAGTGGTTGATGGCGCGAAGCGCGGGTTCGTCGGCCAGCAAATAGCCGTTTTGCATGCGCCATAAGGGGCCGCAGCCTAGGGCGTGTTGCAAGGCTTGATGCAGTGGCGCCGCCATGTCCAATTGGCGGTGGCGCGTCTGGCCGCGCAGGGTGTTGGCGGCAAGCGGGGCTGTGGCCTGGCTGGTCGGCCAATGGCTGCTTGGAAAGTGGCTTGAACTGACCTGGCTTGAAGTGAGAGTGCTGGAACTTACTGGGTCAGCCGCCGTGTTTGTGGTATCGCCAGCTGCGGGGCTTTGACCAAACGGCAAAAAGTACTGGCGATACAAGGTGCCGGCACCGCAGGCGATGGCGCAGGCCGGGCCTTGGGTGCGGTCGTATTGGTAGTCGCTGATGCCGTGGTCGGGGCTGATGTCTGGCGATGGCATCTCCAGCGCATTAAACTGCGACGCCACCTGAAACAAGGCGCCGGCGCTTCGGCTGTCGGCGTGCAGGCGCTGCACATCCCCTACCCACTCGCGAAGCGTCAGCCGCTTGCTATTTGCTTTGTTCTGGCTAGCGCTGTGTGGCTGGCTCATTTGCTGCTCGCTAATTTGCTGCTGCAATGACGCCAGCGACACGGCCGCAAAGTGGCCGCACGCGAAGGTTCGGCCATTGGCGTGGCTGTATAAGGTGGTGCCGTCTAGCTGCAAGTAACGGGCAACATCGGTCGGGTTTTCGGCAAAGCCGGTCAGTTGATCAAACCACATCGTCGGTTACCTCTGGTTCGGTGTCGTGGCTGCTGCTCGCGGTAATATGCTGGCCTTGGTTTAACTCTAAGCGCGCGGCTTTCACCAGTTCGGCCGGCAACTCTTTACTCACCGCCACGCCGAGCTCTTTAAATTGCGAGGCTTGCAGAATCAAATTACCACGGCCGGTGTACAGCTGTTTTAGTGCGTCGTCGTAATGGCTTTTGGCTTTGTCGATTTGTTTGCCCACGCTCATCATGCTTTCTAAGAAGTTGTTGAGCTTTTGGTAAAAACGCTCGGCGCGGCTGGCCAGTTCTGCCGTGTGTTTGTTTTGTTCTTCAAAGCGCCACAACTGCCGCACAATATTCAGGCTGGTCAGCAAGGTGGTGGGCGTCGTGACCAGCACCTTTTGTTCGATGGCTTTTTGGAAAATCGTTTCGTCCGCGCGCAGCGCTTCGACATAAGCCGACTCAATCGGAATAAACATAATCACCACTTCTGGCGAATTCAGCCCGGCCAAGCGGGCATAGTCTTTTTGCGCCAGTTCATGAATACGGGCTTTGACCGCGTTGGCGTGTTCTTTTAATGCCGCCTGGCGCTCGAGTTCATCGTCGGCATTGACGAAACGGGTGTAGGCGTTAAGCGAGGTTTTCGCGTCAATCACCATATGTTTGCCTTGCGGCAAATGCACCACCACATCGGGGCGGAAACGGCCGTCATCGCCTTCTAAATGCACTTCGCGTTGGTAGTCGGTGCCAAGGCGCAAGCCCGAGCTATCCAGCACGTTTTCCAGCATCAACTCGCCCCAGTTGCCTTGCACTTTTTTCTCGCCTTTGAGCGCCTTGGTCAGCTTGTCGGCTTGATCGGTGATCTGCTGATTGAGTTTCTGCAGGTTCTCAAGCTCGGTGCGCAGCTTGACCCGTTGTTCGGTTTCTTGCTGATGAATGGTTTCCACTTTGGACTTAAAGCCTTTTAATTCCTCATGGATGGGGTTGATGATGCCGGCCAAACTTTCACGGTTTAGCTCTTTGAGTTTTTCTTCTTTGCGCGACAGGATCTCGTTCGACAGCACTTCAAATTCGCGCTTGAACTCGGCTTTGTTGTCCTGCAACAGCTGCAGCTGCTTGGCAAAATGCTGCTCTTTTTCCGCAAGGCGCGTGGTGAGCTCGGCGTGGGTTTGGTTCAGTTGGTGGAACTGCTGCTGGCTGTCGGCCAGCTCGCTGCTGAGCTGGCTCACCCGTTGTTGTAATTCCAACAAAGCTTGGTCTTTGGCCGTAAGCGCCGCTTGGGCAGCACTGCAGTCGGTGCTCAGTTGCGTTAGCTGGCTGCGGCTTTGGCTAAGCGCTTGGTCACTGGCAAGTAGCCGCTGCGACAGTTGGCTGCATTGCTGTTTGAGCGCATCAAGTTCAGCTCTGCATTCACCAAATGCCACGCCTTGCTGTTGCAACGCGGTGTTTGCCTCGTTAAGGCGCTCTTGACTGGCTTGCAGGCTTGCTGTGCGCTCGGTTAACACACGGCTGCGTTCGTCTAGGCTGGTTTGTACTTCGGCCATGCGTTGTTGGCTGCTGGCCAATTCGGCGCGAACCTCAGGCAGGCTGCGCTCTAACTGCTGTAGCTTTTGCGCCTCGGCGCTGGCGTGTTGCTTGACGCTGGTTAATTCCGTTTGGGCGGCGGTGCAGCTGTTATGGAGCTGCGACAGTTCGCTTTGCAGGCGTTCGAGCTCTTGTTGCTGTAGCTTAACGCTTTGCTGCAATTCGACGCGTTGCACTTGGATGAAATCTCGTTCGGCCAAGGTTTTGCCCTGGGCAATTTCTAGTTGATGCATGCTGGCCGTTAAGGCGGTTTCTTGGGCACGGCTTTGCTGCAATTGCTGCTCTAATTGCAGCAGTTGCTGCTTGAGCAGATCTTGTTCGGCCAAGGCTTGGCTGGCTTTGCGGGTGCCGAGCACATACGCCAACGGCAGCAATAAGGTGGGAAACAGCGCCCACATCAACGGGGATAATTCCATGTCACAAGTCCTTCTGGGTTCATGTCTGGTTGTTGCTTTGGGTTTATCGCGGGCGTTATAGAAAACCCGCTGGCGTGGCGGATTGGCGAAACCCCATTGCCAATCGCTAATCGCTAATCGCTAATCGCTAATCGCAACCTTACGCGCACAGTGGCATAAGGCCAATACTGTATGACCGTACATGTCTGGAAAATACACACATAAATCAACACCTTTCTTGGCCGATCAGGATATGTCGCTTTGTCATACATGAGCATTTATACAGCTCTGGTGCGCTCAGAAAATCGCCGTAGCATAAGAGGCCAGGGACGCACTTAGCAGGATGCTTAGAGCAGGATGCCCTGGCATGGACGCTGGCACGGAACAGCAGATGGACGCCGCCACAGGATGTGTGGTTAGGGAAAGCGCAACATGGACGGACATGGACAATACGAGCTGGGATGACTCGAGCACGGACGACACGGGCATGGATGCCCACCCTTTTTGATTCAGCCTTTTTGGTTTTATCGCCGCCGCTGGCGAACAACTCAATCCTTTAGCCTTTGGAGTCGCACGATGCAACACAGCAATTTTGAATTTGTTCGTCACTATCACCCAGAACTGTTTACTCAGTTAAGCCACGCCGAGCAGCTGCTAGGCGGCGATGCCAGCTGTTTTTTGCTCAAGCTTCGGCTCAGTTTAGAGCTGTGGAGCCACGATTTTGCCGACTTGCGCGGTATCAAACTCGACAAAGAGTTAACCCTGGCCGACAAGCTGCAGCTGCTTAGCAGCCATGTGCATTTTCCAGAATGTTACCTAGCGCAGCTGTCGGCGCTGCGTCAGCTTTGCAATCAAGGGCTGCATTTGCAGCGGGACGCTCGCGGCCGGCATGTGATCCAAGACTCACTGAGCCGCTCGCAACAACTGAATGCGCTCAGCTGCATCTATAACTTGGTGTTGTTTAATGTGCGCTACGTCAAACCCGACTCGCAGCTGCCAACCTATCAAGCCTACCCGCAATTCAACTTGCAACTGCTGTTAAATCAAGCTTTTGCCGGCGATGGCGACGCTTGTTGTCAGTTGGCGCAGATCGAATTGCAGCGCCATGGCGATGGCAAGGATGCGCGTTATTGGTTTGAAAAAGCCGTGGCGGCAGGGTCAGAGTTAGCGCTAAAAGCGGTAGTATCTTGGCAACAAGGCCAACTGCCAGCCCTATCGTTTAGCAGCGCCGAGCTCAAACAGCTGCTGGCGCAGTTTTTAGCGGCCAAGCCCACACCAAGCCAATGTTTTGAGCTAGCGCGGTTGGCCGATGCTCTGCAATGCCACGACAAAGCCGTGCAGCTTTACAAACGTGCGGCGATGGCCGGTGAAACGCGGGCTATCTCACAGCTACTGAGCCAACACAAACGCTTAAGCGAGCATGACTATCAGCAGCTGCTGGCTGTGGGCGTACAGCACAAACACCCGCAGGCATTACAAACCAAGTTATTGATGTTGCTCGATATGGATGCAGGTGCGGCCGCAACGTTATCGGCAGACACGTTGGCTGAAGTCCCTCGTTTATTGCTGCTGGCCAAGGCTAGCCGCGTGCCGGCGCTGCCGTATTTGCAAGGCTTGTGGCTGCTACGAACAGCCCCTGAGATAAGCCCAGCAGACTGGGCGGCTATTGCCCCGTTGTTGGCACAAGGTGCTGGCCATGTTGCGGCGCATTTACGGCCGGATGTGCAAACCTTTGAGGCGGCGATGGCCGCAGAGCTGTGGCCACTGGCAGGTCAATTCGCCAAGCGGGCGTATCAACAACAGCAGCATTACGCCAACAAGGCGCAGCTGGCACAAACCCAACTGGATATCGCCCGCTTGATGTTGCACCTGGCAGAGCAGCACAGCCCGCTCGATTTTGAGCTGAACCCAAAGCAGCTAGTACAACGCGCCGCCCAAGCCGGCAACGCCGAAGCGCAGCAGTTGCAAGTGCGGTTAAAAGTGCAGGCGCCGATGAGCAGGGGACAGGCTCGTGGTGTGTCTGGCCGAGCAGCCGCCATCAAAGTGCCACCGTTGCTGCAACAGATGCTGCGTAAAAGCGGCGGTACTGGCGTTCGCCTTGGTGCTGGGGTTGGTGCTGGTGTTTAAGCGGGCATCGGCGACTTCACGAACGTGCAAACAATAGGCTAAAACGACAGGAACGATATGGATACGTTACAACCACCCTACACCATCACCCTCGCCCTGCTTGGCGGCGAAGGCGGCAGCCTGAGGTTGCTGCAGCACGTCACGGCCAGCGGCGACAGCCACTATGAGCTTCGTCGCAATTCAGTGCTGCTGCATCAGTTGCTGGATGAAGAGCAGGATACAACTCTGGCTGCTGGTGATGACACCCGCGTTGCGCTAGAGATCGAAAGCGAAGCGCCTGAGATAAAAAACACAGCGGCGGATGATGAAACGGCGAGTAGTTTAACCCAGCTGCACCGGCTGCTGTTGACCCATCGTTATTGGTCGAAACTGGCGCTCCTCGAGCTGCATCCAAGCTATGCAGCGCATTTTCTGGCATTGATTGCCCAACATGCGCCAACGTCATTGCCACGGTTCACCGCCATAGCAGCGGCCTTGGCAGAGTCACACCAGCAATGATCAACCTGCTATTGACCTCAAATGGGGAACAATCTAAAGTCCTGTTCCTGTTAGGTTTTGTCTTGATCACAAGGAACTGTGTATGACCACGGACACCCTGCGGCCTATCCCTCACGCTTGGGATAGCCTGATGCGTTATCGCTTAATTGAAATCATCGCATTATGGGAAGGTCGCTTGACCACCAACCATCTGCAAGAGAACTTCCAAATTCAGCGGGCGCAGGCTTCGAAAGTACTCAGCCGCTATCGTGAACTGGCGCCCGGCAATTTAGTGTATTGCACCAAATCCAAAGGCTATCAGCCAACCTCCAGCTTTAAGCCGTTGTTTACCCAAGGCGTGGCCGAAGAGTATCTACAAGCGCTCAGCAGCAAAGCCGATATCGCGCAAACTTTCACCGGGCTGGATTTAGGCTTTCACCAGACGCACATGCTGCAGCCGCCGCGCCGGCAAGTCGACCCCGAGATCTTACGGGTGATTGTGCAGGCCGCCCGCAAACAGCAAAAAATCGATTTGGGTTATGTGTCGCTGACATCACCTGATGAAGAAAGCCGCATCATCACGCCGCACACCTTAGTCTGCACGCCGCTGCGCTGGCATGTGCGGGCGTATTGTGAGAAAAACCGTGGCTATCGCGACTTTGTGCTCAGCCGCTTTCGCAGCATCAACGACATCGAAGGCCCAAGCGCCAACGGCAAAGCCGGTGACACCTGGTGGAACACCCAAGTGAATATTGTGGTCAAAGCCGACCCGCGCCTTTCCGACTATCAACGCGCCATCGTCGAACACGACTACCATATGCAACAAGGCGCGCTCGTCATCCCCACCCGCGGTGCGCTGGTGATGTATGTGTTAAAACAACTGAATATCGACGTCGATCACACCGACCCAAGCCCGACCGCCCAGCAAATCGTGGTGGCGAACTTAGCCGACATAGACCCCTACATTTGGCGTGGCCAGCTGGGGTGAGGGTGTGGGTGTGATTGGCACATAACGCCTTACTGCTCGTCTCCCTCCCCTACGCCGCCTTCACCTGCTGCAGATGTAGCTTTCGTAACTGCGGTGCTTGTGCTGCGAAGTTGTCCAACAACACCCGAATCTGCGCCAGCTGCGCGTCGCTAAACGCAGGGTTTAGTGCATCAATACGTTGGCAAATGTAGCTGTCGACGTCTTGCAGATGCATCACGTTGCTTGGGAATTCGCTTTTAAATTGGGCGCGGTTTGAAAAGGCCACAATGGAATGCAACTGCTCGGGCGATACTTTGTGAGAAAGCTGGTGCAACACATACTGCAGTGCCTTGATATGTTTGTAGTTTTGCCGAAGCGGATTGTTGATACGGTGTTTGCGGCGAAAATGCTGCACTGTCCACTGCAGTTGATCGCGCTGACCAAACACCCAGCCTTGGTGGTTTTTCACTTCAATCACAAACAAGCCATAGGGGCTTAGCACCAGATGGTCCAGTTCGGTTAAATCACCTTGCTCGGTCGGCAGCACTAAATTGTGGTAATGCTCAAATTCGGGGCTAAGTTGCTGTTTTAACCGTTTCGCTAGGTATTTTTCGGCCTTTCTGCCAATCCAAACGGCGCTGCCAAACAGCAACTTGCTGGCTAACACCTTTAAAATCAACAACACCGCAAACAAGCCAAACAGCAGCTGAAACCACGCGCTGTGCAGCTGGTACGAAGCTTTGACATGCCCCCACGCTTGCCAGGCGGCATCTGTAAACGCGCGCTGCAACAGGGTTGAACCCGCAGGTGCTGCCACCTCGGTAACTGGCGTGACGTGGGAACGCGCGGCGGCGCGCTCTGCCACGAAGTCTTGTTGTGCTTGTTGTAACACCCCATCGGCCAGCGTCGAGCTAGGCAGGTCTTGATACTGAGGGGGTTGGTAAGGTTGGGGCTGCTGACAATGCAGCGCCATGGTTCTGGCGGCTCGACGCTGCTGGGCGGCATTGCCGGCTAAACGGTCGTGCTCTTGCTGCAGCAAGATGCAGGTCGCTTCGCTGAATTGTTCATAACCATTGACCAGTACACGCCGCGGTGTGTCTGCCAGCGCCAGACCTTGCCAGATGCCGCAGAGCAGCACCAGTGCTACCACACCACGACGAAGAACCGCGCATACTTCCAAAAAGCGCATACCACATCCTTTGGTAAACAATAACTTAGCACAGACTACCACTAAGTTTTGCGGCGGCACTGTTGCGAGAATAGGGTTGGAAATGTAACAACAAAGCAACATGTTGTCGAGCTGGACATAAAGATGAAGACTGTTGCCTCTAAATAACTGTTCCAATTAGTAGATCACTTGCAGACGGGAACTCAATGCGGTT
>CAYTIQ010000071.1:2190-17702 GCA_964437935.1 uncultured Rheinheimera sp. | reverse complement strand
GTGGCTGCCGATGCATTGCTGAGCAAAATATGTGCAAAGATCAACAGCCTCTAGGCTCTCGAAAAATCGAATGTTTGCAAATAAGGCAAAGCAGATATTCGATTTTTCGTGAGCACCTGATCTGAACAACCGCTATTTACTCAAAGCCGACACACCAGCTGAAATAGAACTGCCTTACTAATTGCGTACCTCGTTGTCCAATCGACAACCAAAACAATTGATGAAACACAAATGAACCATGGCATTGATTAAATTCAGTGTTTCTATTGCATCGACAAATTCATTAAGCAAGAAAAAAAGCGCCAACCGAGCCGGAGTTGGCGCTAAAAGCCGACGTGGAGTTGTCGGGAGAGACGCTTGGGTTCGCTAGGAACCCAAGAGCAGGGCAAGGTTAAAGTTGATAGGTTGCCATCAACCAAAACTTGTTGGTGTCGACTTGAAAGCTATCGGCGTTATAAAACGCCACTTTGCCAAGTAATTGCAGGTTTTTAGTTAGGTCGTAGCTGACTGTTGCATCCCATTCACTACCTAACTTAGCGTCGCCTACGTCGGCATCAAACTGGTGATAACTGATAGTTGTTTTTACGGTGTTAATCGGCACTAAAACCTGTAGTGCATTTTCACGTAGGCCTTGGCTCGGGGTGGTCAGGAACAAGTCTGCAAAACCCTGAAATGCATGCAGTGTCGCCAGTGGGGTTTGAAAGGCGTTACTGCCGTCTGAACCCAAACGCTCTTGCCAGGCTTTAACCGTCACTTTACTAAAGGCGTAGCTTGCCTCAAAACGGTGGTAATTGGTGTCGACATCTGTTGGCGCTTGATGAGCGTCCTTTTGCGTGGCGACACTCAATTGCCATTTCCACGCGTCGATCCCGCCCTGGTAATCCAAGCCGCTCGTTCTGCTACTGCGACTGGCCAAGGTGTCGAAATCCAAATCAATGACAAAACCAGTCACCGCGTGTTTCGGAGTGATACTCCAACCCAGTTGGGCTGTATTAAAGCGGCCATGGAGATCAGCGGTGGAGCCACTTGGGCCAAACACACGGTTTGAATTGTGCAAAGATGCGACATCCAGCTGCCACTGTGAATTAAATTTCTGCTCTAAGCGAATACCATCAAATGTTTGTTCGTTTTGACGCCAACCGACGCTGCCAACGAATCGCTGATTCAATAAATTCACGCGTTGACGACCAAGCGTGACGAGGGTTGAATCGCCCACGCTGTATAGCAGTGCTGCCACGTTGAGGTCAGTTCCAGTTGGATCCGCAACTGTGGCATAGCCGGTATTGCTATTTGTGGTCGTGTTGTATGTCTCCCCCCCGATACTGCTGACATTGTCATATTCGACCAGCGCTTTTACCGCTTGGCTGTCTGCTATTTGCCATGCCCCCGTTTGCAATGCAACGCGGCTACGCAGTGTCGAAGCTAACGCGGTTTCTTGCGTATTATCTGGATTGACTTGTTCTAAGCGGTAGCGAAAATTCAGTTTGACTTGAGTGTCTTGCAGAGCTTGCTGCACAGAATTCGCTAAACAATGGCCACTGAATAGGGCGAGAGGAAGTAACAAACGTTGCGCTTTCATTGGATGGATCCTTTAGGACTATTGCTGGCTGCGAGTATAACTCTGCTGACCTATAACTGATTAAAAATACCAATGAATTCATAGGGATACGCTTGAGTGGGTAAGGGCTGATACACAGCGAGTATTGCCAAAGGGGTAGGTGATAAAAAAAGCCGCTTTTTGCAAAGCGGCCTCAAGTCACAGGTACTCCAAGGATAGTCAATCAAGCCCTTAGATCTGCTATAGCAAGTGCAAAGTTGAGCGCCGAGGAGACAGGTTCAAACGTTGGGTTGCACCGCTGCAGCAGTTCTGCAGTGACATCGCCATAGTAGTGGCTTGGTTTGGGTTCGACCAGCCCCTCTTTGTGGGTAACCACCTCAGCTTAGATGTCCCAAGTGGGTGACACTTGAGCTGATAGGGGCGCCATTGTCAGAGGCTACTGAGTGATTTCTGTCAAACCTTGGTCGATGCCAGCTGTGTGCGCACCTGCGGCTGTACCAGGGCGGCTATAAAATCGGATTGAGTTAAAACCCCAACCAAACGTTGCTGTTCAAGCACAGGCACATGGTGTAAACCTTGCTCTGCGAACAAGGGAACCAAGGTGGTAATACTCGCGTTTGCCTGCACGGAGACAACCTGTTGGCTCATGATTGTTGCAACAGTGCGATGTAAACGGCTCGGTTTCAAGGCATTGGGCACTAATCGATGGAGATGACGTAGTGAGCGAATCCCATGAGAATCATGTTGGTCTTTCAAAAAATCGACCAAACTCACAACACCGACAAGCATGGCCTTGTTATCAACCACGGGCAGCATGCTGACTTTGTGTGCCCGAAGTAGTTGCCACGCTGTGGCAATATCTTGTTCGGGGCTGAGCGTAATGACATCTCGCGACATCAAATCACCGCAGCTGAAACCTTGGTCGTGTTGTTGACCCAGTTCGCGTTGCAACGCATGTTGTTGGGCAATGCTGTAAAGTTCTACGAGTTGCTGCTCACTAACGTCCAACACACTATTTAGACTATTTAAGGCATGCGTTAAATCATCATCCTGCAAGCTAAATCGTCGCAGCGGAGGTTTGTCTTGGGTTTGTGGCAAGCCAGGGCCTGTTAGTGTTGAACTATCCAGCCAGAATTGGCGTAAAAGGAACGCTGAAAATCCCATAATGAGCACATTTAACGTAACTGGGAAGACCAAAAACTCCCAGCCAGGTATGGGGCCGCTGGCTGCTGCAATCACAGGTACCAACGCTGTAGCGCCCCCTGGGGGATGCATACATTCAAACATGTACATGGCAAATATCACCATGCCAATGGTCGCCCCTGCCATGAGTGGGATTGATGAAATATGGTGAGCACACCAAAGACCGATACAGGCTGGGATCAAGTGACCGGCGATAAAGCTCCATGGCCTGGCTAACGGACTATTCGGCAAGGCAAATAGAATCACTGCCGACGCGCCCATAGACGCTAACAAGAAAATATAAGATGTTGTATTTAAGAACGAATAACTTAAATAACTGACTGCAAACAGGGCGACAAATGCTGCGATGGCAACTTTACTTCGCGCTTTAAAGGCGATAGCCGAAATATGCTGCTCATTGGGAGCAATAAAACCAAGTTGTTTTAACACGCGTTGGACAAACGGTAACTGATGCATTAGAGGCGCCGTGCTAGTTCACAAGGCGCCATCATATCGAACAATGTGCTGGTTCGGCATGGTTTATTGCATCAATGGGGACGTGGACACGTTGAAATCAAACCCTTCGATACTCGCTGTCGCGACAAGTTGCTGAATATAGTGTGCGGTAGCTTTACGTTTTACTTTTTCATTCAGATAGTCCGCGATCCGCTGTTGTACCGCTTCAAAGGGCAGTTGTTGACCTTCGACACGGTTTAATACTTCAACAAGATGGATGCCATAGCGGCTTTCAAGTGGCTGTTGATGCAGACCAACAGGTAGTTTCATCATGACGCGTTCAAGTTCGGGTACGGTTTGCCCTTTGCTGATTTGACCAAGCAAACCACCGCTATCTTTGGTGCTGCAGGCCGAAAACTGCTGACACAACACGGCAAAGCTATGCCCGCGTTGCAGTTGCTTAATCAAATTCTGGGCTTGGTCTAAAGCATCAATGCGGCCTTGGGCATCATCAGCTGCGCATGCCAGTAACAGATGGCGAACTTCCAATAGCGGCGAGCTGGTAAACTTGGCCAGGTTTTGTTGATAGTAGGTGTAGCATTCGGGAACCGTCGCTTGCGGAGTGACCACCGCTTCTTCCAATAGACGTTCTATCGCGGCATCGGTATCGCCTGTCAGGCCACGTTGCTCCGCTTGTTGTTGCAACAGTGTGCTGATGATTAAGCTTTGCGCCGCGTCGACCATCGCTTGGCGTTTACTCGCTGCAGGGTGATATTGCATTTCGGCAAAGATCTCGGCTTCAGAGATCTGCTGTTGATTCACCGTGATCATGATGACTCCTTCAATCGGGGAAATAGGGCCGCACAGAGCGGCCCGACATGTCTTAGCGAACAAACCGTTGGCGCACAATTTGGTGTGGCCGACGAATGTATTGCAGTGGAACACTGAACATGTGCACTAAGCGACTAAATGGGAATACCACAAACAGCGTCATCCCCAAAAACACATGGGCTTTGTAGATCCAGTGCACGTCCGCAATTGCAGTGACCGCAGCCGCGCTATCAAAGGTCACAGTATTTTGCGCCCACGCCATTAGTTTCAACATTTCATGGCCATCTAAATGACCTGCTGAGACAAAAATAGACCCCAAGCCCAATAACAGCTGAGCCAGCAACAACCACAAAATAGCGATATCCATGGTTGAACTGGTTGCACGAACGCGTGGATTATTTAAGCGACGATTTAGCAATGTCACTAAACCGTACAGACAAATAACACCGAAGAAACCACCCACACCCATTGCAATCAATTGCTTGGTTGGAGCATCAATCCCCAACAGGTGCCAGACTTCAGGAGGCGTTAATAGACCGGCTCCATGACCGAAAAAAATCGCTATGACACCGATGTGAAACGCATAGCTGCCTTTTCGCAGCTGTTTTTTCTCCAGCAGTTGGCTAGAACTGGTTTTCCAGGTGTACTGCTCGCGGTCATAGCGGATCCAACTGCCGATAAACAGCACGGCCATGGCGATATAGGGATAGATGCCAAAGGCGAACGTATCAAAATGCGTCATGATGTAACTCCTGCATCGCGAGCTAGCGACGATGCGTTTAATAAGTCGAGATTGAGCGGGATAAATTGGTCGCGGCGCTGAGCCTCGCTAGGTCTGTGTTGACTGCTTGGGCAGCTGTTTTCCGATTGTGCGGACATAAAGCTGACCATTTCTTCTTCCCAGACTTTATCCAGTGCTTTGGCCGTATCATCGCGTTCTTCGCTGCTGATTTGTTTTAATAAATCAGCCACATCAATGTCGGCGTCGGCGACTTCAAGCAGTGCTTGAAACAACACGTGATAGTCGCAGTCGCGTTGTACTAACCGAGCTGTTAATAAGCCGAGGATCGGTGCTACTTCTTGTAGGCCGTACTGGGCGTTCTCATCACCTTGCGTCGATAAAAACTCAAGGTACAGCGGCAGGTAGTCCGGTAGCTCATTAAGCGATATGTCCAATCCAGCCGATTTGTATTGCGCCTGCAAGTCGACCATGGCTTGGCCACGATCGCGCGATTCGCCATGCAGATGTTCAAATAGCAACAAACTCAACGAGCGACCACGCTCAAACAGACTGTCATAATCGGCTTGCCATTCCATCAGATCGCCATCTAGGCGCTGCTGCAAAAATTGCAGCAGCGCTTGACGACAGGTCTCTGACACAGGGCTTTGCGTAATGACTTGCTCTAACTCCAGACGGCTTTGCATCACGTCTTCGGTTGGATAGTCCAGCAACAATGAAATGACCTGTAGTAGTTGCATGGCTTAGTCCTTCATCTCAACTGGGATCACTTGCCGTACGCCTTTGGCTTTGGCGCCGAACAAGTTCACCGGGTTATTGCCATCGCCACAGCCATTGCCAAAACTAAAGCCACATGAACTCTTCAAGTCATAGGCATTTTCAGCATAAGCACGGTGGCTGGTTGGGATCACGAAACGATCTTCATAATTGGCGAGTGCCATGTAGCGATACATCTCTTCGACTTGTACAGCCGTGAGACCCACTTGTTTGAGCACCGCTAAATCTTCGACACCATCCACTTGCTGAGCACGTTTAAAGGCGCGCATGGCGATCATGCGTTCAAGCGCACGAACCACAGGTTTTTCGTCACCGGCGGTCAGTAGGTTCGCCAGATAACGCAGTGGAATGCGCAGCGATTTCAAGTCGGGGATCTCGCCATTGCTGCCGACATGACCAGCTTGCACCGCGCTTTGAATAGGTGACAGTGGCGGGATGTACCACACCATCGGCAAGGTTCGATATTCTGGGTGCAGCGGCAGTGCAACTTTCCATTCCATCGCCATCATGTAGACTGGGCTTTGCTGCGCAGCTTTGATCCAGTTGTCTGGGATCCCTTCCGCTTTGGCCGCTGCAATGACTGCAGGGTCATTCGGGTCTAGGAATAAATCCAGCTGTGCTTGGTACAAGTCTTTTTCATCAGCAACCCCAGCGGCGTTGGCAATTTGGTCGGCGTCATACAGCAACACCCCTAAATAGCGAATACGACCGACACAAGTTTCAGAACAGACGGTTGGCATGCCTGCTTCAATTCGAGGGAAGCAGAACGTGCATTTTTCAGATTTACCGGTTTTCCAGTTGTAATAGATTTTTTTGTACGGGCAGGCCGAGACACACATCCGCCAGCCGCGGCATTTGTCTTGGTCAATCAACACAATGCCATCTTCTTCACGTTTATATGCAGCACCAGACGGGCAGGCCGCGACACACGCAGGGTTCAAGCAGTGTTCACACAAACGTGGCAAGTACATCATAAAGGTCTTTTCGAATTGACCGTAAATGTCTTTTTGTACAACGTCGTTGAAGTTCTGGTCTTTTTTACGTTTTTCGAACTCGGTACCGAGAATTTCTTCCCAGTTAGGTCCCCATTCGATTTTTTCCATCCGTTGGCCGGTGATGAGCGAGCGCGGTCTTGCGACTGGTTGATGCTTGCTGTCTGCGGCGGTGTGCAGGTGTTGATAATCGAAATCAAACGGCTCGTAATAATCATCGATCTCAGGCAGGTCGGGGTTAGCAAAAATATTCGCCAACACCCGGCGTTTACCACCGATGCGTAATTCGAGCTGGCCACTGCTGTTTTTCACCCAGCCGCCATGCCATTTTTGTTGGTTTTCCCATTCTTTCGGGAAACCGATCCCAGGTTTAGTCTCAACGTTGTTAAACCATGCGTATTCGACACCTTCCCGCGACGTCCAAACGTTTTTACACGTGATGGAGCAGGTATGGCAGCCGATGCATTTGTCGAGGTTGAGGACCATGCCAATTTGAGCTCTGACTTTCATTTCACATACTCCAACTTATTTCGTGTCTAACCAGTCAACTTTGGCCATTTTCCGGACGATAACGAACTCGTCGCGGTTACAACCAACGGTGCCGTAGTAGTTAAAGCCGTACGCTTGTTGGGCGTACCCACCAATCATGTGGGTTGGTTTCATCACAGCACGGGTGACCGAGTTGTGGATCCCGCCGCGAGTACCAGTCGTTTCAGCACCAGGCACGTTCACGATCCGTTCTTGGGCGTGATACATCATGCTCATACCCTCTGGTACCCGTTGCGAGACGACGGCACGGGCAGCGATTGCGCCGTTGACGTTAAACACTTCGATCCAGTCGTTGTCTTCAATGCCGGCGGCTTTGGCATCCAATTCGCTGATCCAGACAATCGGACCGCCGCGTGACAAGGTCAGCATCAACAAGTTGTCGGTGTAAGTACTGTGGATCCCCCATTTTTGGTGCGGTGTGATCCAGTTCAACACGATTTCTTTGTTGCCGTTTGGCTTCTTCTGCAGCACAGGTTGTACTGTTTTTAAGTTAATTGGCGGTTTATAGGCACATTGTTGTTCACCAAAGTCGCGCATCCATTCGTGGTCTTGGTAGAACTGTTGCCGGCCGGTGATGGTGCGCCATGGGATCAACTCATGCACGTTGGTATAACCAGCGTTGTACGACACATGTTCATCTTCCAAACCAGACCAGGTCGGTGACGAGATGATCTTGCGCGGTTGAGCGACGATGTCGCGCCAACGGATCTTCTCTTCTTCCTTGTTGGTGGCTAAATGGGTATGGTCACGACCGGTGATTTTCGAGAGTGCTTCCCATGCCTTGACGGCAACATGGCCGTTAGTCTCAGGGGCGAGCGATAAGATCACTTCACAGGCGTCAATTGCACTTTCGATGCGGGCCAAACCTTTGTTCACGCCTTCGGCGACATGGGTACGGTTCAGTTGTTTGAGGAACTTCACTTCCTCTTTGGTATCCCAGGCGATCCCTTTGCCGCCATTGCCGGCCTTTTCAAGCAAGGGGCCTAGTGATGTGAAGCGCTGATAGGTGTTCGGGTAATCCCGTTCGACCACATTGATGTGTGGCATGCTAATACCCGGTACTGGTTCACATTCACCTTTCCACCAAGCTTTGACACCATAAGGCTGCGCCAATTCGGCAGGGGTGTCGTGGTGCATTGGGGTTGTCACTACGTCTGTTTCAACACCCAAATGCCCTGGACACAAGCGCGAGTATTCTTTGGCGATCCCTTTAAAGATCTCCCAGTCACTGCGGGCTTCCCACACAGGGTCAACTGCGGCAGACAGTGGGTGAATAAACGGATGCATATCCGAGGTATTCATATCGTCTTTTTCATACCATGTGGCGGTAGGCAACACGATGTCTGAATACAAACAGGTGGTTGACATGCGGAAGTCTAAAGTGACCCACAAATCCACTTTGCCTTCGGCGCCTTGGTCGACCCAAGCTACATCTTCAGGCTTTTTGCCACCAGACTCGCCCAAGTCTTTGCCCATTAAACCGTGTTTAGTGCCCAGCAAATGCTTGAGCATGTATTCGTGGCCTTTGCCGCTTGAACCCAGCAAGTTCGAACGCCAAATAAACATGTTGCGCGGGAAGTTTTGTGGATTTTCAGGTTCCACACAGGCGAACTTGATAGCGCCGGATTTTAACTCACGGACCACATAGTCTTTTACATCAAGCCCGGCAGCTTTGGCTTTGGCGGCAATATGCAGCGGGTTAGTGCCTAATTGGGGTGCTGACGGTAACCAGCCCATGCGTTCCGCACGGCTGTTAAAGTCAATAATTGAACCTGTCCATTTTTGTTTATTGGCCAGCGGTGAAATTACCTCGGCCATGTCGAGTTTTTCATAACGCCATTGACTGGAGTGGTTATAGAAAAACGAAGTCCCGTTCATATGACGTGGTGGGCGTTGCCAATCCAGAGCAAACGCCAGCGGTGCCCAGCCGGTTTGTGGCCGTAGTTTTTCTTGACCGACGTAGTGTGCCCAGCCACCACCACTTTGACCGATACAACCACACATCATCAGCATGTTGATCAGGCCGCGGTAGTTCATGTCCATGTGATACCAGTGGTTCAATGCCGCACCGACGATCACCATAGAGCGACCACGGGTCTTATCGGCATTGCGCGCAAACTCGCGAGCAACACGGATCACATCGTCCGGTGCGACCCCTGTGATGGCTTGTTGCCACGCTGGCGTGTAGGGCACATTGTCGTTGTAACTTTGCGCGCGATTGCTGTCGTTCACGCCGTTATCGACGCCATAGTGAGCCAGAGTTAAATCAAATACTGTGGCTACCAAGGCGTATTCGCCATTGGCAAGTCGAATACGACGCACAGGGACTTTGCGCAGTTGTACATCGTCGTGTTCAGTGTGCTGGAAATACTGATATTCGTGCGGAGCGCCCCCAAAATATGGGAAAGCGACTTCAGCAAATTCGTCGTGGTTTTTCACTAACGACAACAGCAGTTCGACTTCACCATCTTTGTCTTTTTGCTCGAGGTTCCATTTACCAGGCTCTTCAGCCTTTTTACCCCAGCGATAGCCGATCGAACCATTTGGACTGGTCAATTCGCCGTTTTGTTTAATACCGATGGTTTTCCAATCTGGGTTGTTGGCTTCGCCCAAATTGTTGACGAGATCTGCAGCGCGTAAGAAGCGGCCTTGGGTTAACTTGCCGTCTTGCTCTTCTAACATCACCAGCATTGGCATGTCGGTGTAGCGACGAACATAGTCAGTAAAATAGCTGCTTGGATTTTCGACGTGGAACTCACGCAAAATCACGTGGCCAAAGGCCATCGCCAGGGCGGCGTCAGTGCCTTGTTTTGGAGCAAGCCAAGTGTCACCAAACTTGGACGCTTCGGAATAGTCCGAAGTGATCACACAGGTTTTGGTGCCTTTGTAGCGAACTTCAGACAGGAAGTGTGCATCAGGGGTACGGGTTTGGGGCACGTTAGAACCCCAAACGATGATGTAGTTGGAGTTGTACCAGTCGGCCGATTCGGGCACGTCGGTTTGTTCACCCCACACTTGTGGTGAAGACGGTGGTAAATCGCAGTACCAGTCGTAGAAACTTAGGCAGTTACCGCCGATCAGCGATAAATAACGTGCGCCAGAGGCATATGAAACCATCGACATTGCAGGGATGGGTGAAAATCCGGTGACTCGATCTGGACCGTAGGTTTTTGCGGTATAGATGTTTGCTGCGGCGATCAGTTCGTTGACTTCGTCCCAGCTAGCACGGATAAAACCACCCAATCCACGACGTTCTTTGTATGTCTTGGATTTATTCGGATCTTGGACAATCGACTGCCAAGCCAACACAGGGTCTTGGTGGACAGCCCGCGCTTCACGCCACAGTTTCATCAAATGCTGGCGGACTTTCGGGTATTTTAAACGGTTAGCGCTGTAGATATACCAAGAATAGCTGGCACCGCGCGGGCAACCACGTGGTTCGTGGTTTGGTAAATCGGGGCGTGTCCTTGGATAGTCAGTCTGTTGAGTTTCCCAGGTAACTAAGCCGTCTTTGACATAAATTTTCCAGCTACAAGAGCCGGTGCAGTTTACGCCATGGGTCGAACGCACGATTTTGTCATGTTGCCACCGTTGCCGGTAGCCTTGTTCCCAAGTTCTATCGGCATTGGTAGTGACGCCATGACCATCGGCGAATGGGGTGGTGCGTGTTTTGAAAAAACGCAACTTGTCGAGCAAGTGACTCATTGTTTTACTCCTGCTGGCGATTGAACGTGGTTTTTTAGAACGTCAATCGGTGCTGAACTTGCCTGCAATGTAGGATTGCCGAGTGGAATCATGATTGATCTAAACTAAGCTTTCTACGTGCTAGAATTGGGTACGTGGCAGTAAAAATACCCACAAAGAGGTAGCGGTTTATTTTTGTAACTCATTGATAATAAATGAAGGTTTAGTGCTAAATCGCAGGGGTTACTTTGATGATGGCGTCGATTGGAACAAAGGGGGTAGCTCCTGTGTTCGGGTCTAAAAACAGGAAAGTTCGATTAAAACCAAGTAGGCTCGAACCATGATAGGCAAACGACACGATAGTGTTAGAGATAAGATGCAATTTTCGATAGTGACCAGAATTGGGGTAGCCTTGGCGTTAATCGTTGCGCTGGCGCTTGGCACCATGATTATCTCGTACTGGATCTCAGAACGGGCGGACAGCGATGCATTAGCAATTAATGTGGCTGGGTCGCTGCGTATGCAAACGTATAAAGTCGCTATGCTTTCGGCATCGCCCACTGACCCTGAGTTCTCAAAAGCGCGGTTGAAACTGCAAGAAAGTTGGCGTCACCCAGTGTTTAAGCGTTTAAACGTCGAACATAACGCGATAGGCAGTTTGTTCAATCAGGGTAAATCTGCCTGGGTACTGCTTGATGCTCAGTTAGAAACGCTGGCGCTGGATCAGCGTTATTTGCTAGCCACGTCACAAGTGAATTTACTCGATGAACTGGTTAGCCAAATCCAAGCCGATGCGGAATACAAAGTTCGATTGTTACGTACAGTGCAAGTGTCCGCCTTGTTTGCCACAGTGTTGTTAGCCGCCATCGTGCTGCATTGGTTACGTAATCGGGTTGAGCAGCCACTCACTGAACTGACGAGAGCAGCTCATCGCATTGGGCAAGGTGATTTTACTACGAGGTTGGTTCAACAACAGCCTGACGAACTAGGCGTTTTAGCCACCACATTAAACAAGATGTCAGATGCGATTGCGTCCATGTACGGCAACTTACAAAAACGCGTAGATGCACAAACCCAAGCGCTGCAAACCTCCAATACCAAATTACAGTTTTTGTATGAAATGATGCGCAATCTAACCATCGATACCGTTGATAAAGCGAAACTAGATTCAATTATCGAACAGCTGCATGGCGTTGTTGCAGTACAAGATATTGAGCTGTGTCTACTTACTGAGCAAGGCGACAGGCCTTATCTGCAAATCCAACCGGAAAACCAACTAGACCCTTGTGAACGCGAAAGTTGCCATGAGTGCATTGAGGCTGACGAGCAGGGGCAGTGTCGCGACGATGGTTACGTCTATCGTTATCAAGTGCAACGCGACAATCATTATTACGGAGTGCTCGTTGTACGATCAGCGTCCTTGCAACCACTACTGGAGTGGCAACAACAGTTACTTCGTACCGTCGCTGACCATATTGCCATTGCAATGGGACTAAAAAGTGAGCATGAACAAACTCGCCGTATTGCGCTGATGCAAGAGCGCACCGTGATTGCTCGTGAATTGCATGATTCGTTAGCGCAAGCTTTGTCTTATTTAAAGATCCAGGTCAGTCGGCTAAACAAAGCGATCCCAAAACATGACGAAGCTATGTTAATGGATGTTACCGCCGAACTTAAACAAGGTTTAGATAATGCGTATCGGCAGTTACGTGAATTGCTGACTACCTTCCGATTAAAAGTTGAAGGTGGGGGCCTTGAGCAAGCCATTCATCAAGCGATTGACGTATTAACAGTGCAATCAGGGATCCATTTCCGCTTGCAATACCAGCTATTTAATGTGCCGTTGTCTCCCCACGAAGAAATTCATTTGTTGCAGATCATCCGCGAAGCGAGTCAAAACGCGGTTCATCATAGCAAAGGGACTGAGGTATTGGTTCGCCTAGAACAACATCAGGACCACCGTATTGAACTGGCCGTTGAAGACAATGGTGTAGGCATTCCAGATAAGGCAGAAAAGTTAAACCATTATGGCTTGGCCATAATGCAAGAACGTAGTCGTCAGTTGTATGGAGTGCTGGCGATAGAACGACGGCCGCAAGGTGGCACAGGCGTTTACTTCCGCTTCACGCCCGAATACCTACGCCAAGTTCAGGCTTGAGGTGATGTTACTAACGAGGGATAGAGATGTTGAACTTTATGAAACACTTTTCCATAAGTAAAAAGCTGGCTGTGTTATTACTACTGCCAATGCTACTGGTACTAGGTTTAGCCAGCCAACAATTGCTTCAGCTGTGGCAGCGTTATCAGACGGCGCTCCATGTACAAAGCATGGTAGAACGGTCACAGCACCTAGCGGATTATGTGACTAAATTACAAGCTGAACGGGGTAGCAGTGGCGTATTTGTAGCCAGCCGAGGAGAGCGTTTTGGTGACTTGATGCAGCAAGCACGCAAAGCGACCGATGAAAAACGTGCACAGTTAACAACTGAGCTTCGCAGCCAAGTTGATGCGGATTATCAACAGCTGAGTGCAATGCGCAGTCAAATTGACCAAAAAAGCATCGAGTTGGATCTCGTTTCTAAGGCATATACCAACAGCATTATGCAGCTGCTTGTGGTTATTGATGCAGGAGTCAGCCAAGTCGACGATGTATATTCTCAGCAGGGCTTAGTCGAGCTTAGCAATCTAATGCAATGGATGGAGCGTGCCGGGCGAGAACGCGCTATGGTGAGTTTGATCCTAACCAATCAGCAACTCACCGAGCCACTGCTTCGTAAATGGGCGCAAAATTTTGGTGAGCAACAAGCATTTCGCCAGCATGTGATTGACTCATCGTGGCTAAAAGCAGCCAATTTATCTATTGCTATGTCCGACATTGAACCTGCAGTTTATCAAGCACAAATAGCCCAGTTGCAAGCCACCGCGGTGGGGCAGCTGATGAGCGGTGATGCTAAAAGCTGGTTTGAGCTTGCGAGCCGTCGCTTGCAGGCGTTACAAGGTTTAGAACATAACATGGTTGAACTTTTGGCAAACAAAGCAAACTCCGAGGTCAATAGTGCCATGTCGCGGGTCGCGGTTATTGGTAGTAGCCTTGCCGTACTCATTGCTTTGGTCGTCTGGGTCAGCTTGACAATATCAGGCTCGATTCGGCTAGCGATTGAACAATTAGATCGCTTGATGTCACGATTGATGGCTCATGATTTAACCCAGCGAAGCCAAGTGGATAGTCGCGATGAATTTGGCCATTTATCCGAGGGGCTGAACCAAGTCACTGGTGAATTGAATCATGTATTGCTAGAGATCCGCTCTGCCACCGACCAAGTCGCGGCGGCAGCCGAAGAAGCATCAGCAATCACTTTGCAAACTCAACAAGGGGTTGCACAACAACAACAAGACACTGAGCAGGCCGCCACAGCGATGCATGAAATGTCTGCGACCGTTGCCGATGTCGCTAGCAGTACCAGCCAGGCAGCCGAACAAGCCGATCATATTCAAGAGCGTACGGTCGCCGGTCAGCAGCAGCTGCAATTGACTCGCCGACTGATTGATGAGTTAACTCATCAAGTGCAGGATACGGGTCAGCAGCTTGATGCCTTGTACCAACATACCCAAGACATCAACAGTGTGTTGGATGTGATCAAAGGTGTTGCCGAGCAAACCAACTTACTGGCGCTGAACGCGGCGATCGAGGCTGCTAGAGCAGGCGAGCAGGGCCGTGGCTTTGCCGTGGTTGCCGACGAAGTACGGCATTTGGCGCAACGAACACAACAATCCACCATCGATATTCGACGGATGATCGAAGATTTGCAACATACAGCAAAACAATCGGTGCAATCGATGTCAGTCAGTGTCGAAAAAGCCAATGTCGGAAATCAACAAATGTTGCAGATGTCGACGTTACTTAATGAAATAGTAGAAGGTGTTAAAACTATTCACGACCGCACGACACAAATCGCTTCTGCTGCAGAAGAACAAAGCACCGTCGCCGAGCAAATCAATATCAATATTACGAGGATCAGTGACGTGTCGTCACAGACCAGTACCGGAGCCGCGCAAACAGCGGATATGGCAGGTGAGCTGGCGCGGTTAGCGGCAGAGTTGCAGCGGCTGGTTGCCCAGTTTAGTCTGGCCGCCGCACGCTAGAAATTGATCCAACGAATAGTCGGGAACTACCTCTAAAGGGCAATAGTTCTATGCGCAAAGAACAGGCATTGTGATGACACCTATCCCAGTGCCTTTTTTATTACCATGGAAAAAACACCAGAATTCGGCCCACAGCAATTGCAATTGTTGATCCACGAACGAAATTGCACTGAGATGCAAAAACGACGTCTTGAGCAACTTTACAAACAATTGCAATTTGATTTGTCTAGTTGCGAGAACCCAGAACAACGCCTTGTACTTTCGCAACAGATGTTGATTGACCACATTCAACGCTTAAATCAAGCGGTGGCGCGGTTTAGTCAGTTAATCCACCAAGAACAGCAGACTCAAACCTCAACTACCGAAGAACTTTAGCCCTGATGTTTGCGTACTAGGAGGAGGTGTCAGTATGCCATTGGGAGAAGAAAAGCTATCGGTAGCTTGTGGCCTGAACGATTGTGCGGTGCCATCGGCCCGCAAACCTGATCGGGTAACTGCCATGTTGCAGTTAATCAGCCAAGTCAAAGCGGAATTCCCACTGTACGAACCATCTACCTTTATCTGCGGCGTAAATACCGATTGCCAAGGTTGCCCAAAGAAG
>CAYTIQ010000071.1:0-2180 GCA_964437935.1 uncultured Rheinheimera sp. | reverse complement strand
AGAAGCTGCTAGAGATGGTCGACAGTGAAATTAATTACTGGGAGCATGCTATCGCCCGAGGCGTTGTGCCGACATTTGATCAGTTGCGTCGATTTGGCAAAATGTGCCTTGGTGTTCGCCGTGGTTTAGCCCGTAATAATCTGTTGTATTCACAACGAATCAGTGTCAAGCAAGGGTCGCAACCATAGCGGTGAGCATAAATACCATAGCGGCTTGCATTAAGATGCGGCTCTTGGTGACCTGCAATCCGTCATTGACGGTGGCATAAAGCACTAACATCAAAAGACTTGCTAGTTTCAAGAGTCCAGATTGCCGCCATAGGTGCGGCTCCACCCACACAAAAAACAACTGCAGTAACGCAAAAAATAACAATCCTAAGGCATAACCATGCTCTAGCGATGCTAATGAATTGACGGCATCTTGCCCCGCAACTTGCATGGTTCGATTTTTAGGTAGCCGCAGCCATGCGCGAACACACTTACCACCAGCCGCGAGCATGACACAACCTGCGCTGACGGCTAGTAACACCTGTGATGCATCCATCAAAAACCTCCAACCAACAAAAAAGCCCTTGTTGGTCGGTCACAACAAGGGCATGGTTTGTATCTCAACTGGGCCTATGGGTTGTAAAACTCGCCATCTTTGCGCAAGTAGAACAACCAGTTGACTACCAGACAAAGCCCATAAAACACGGCAAACCCGATCATTGCATACTCTGGGGTAGCCGCTTTAATTTGCTCGCCAAACACTTGAGGGATATAAAACGCGCCATAGGCAGCTACCGCAGACGTCCAGCCCAGAACAGGGCCAGCTTGTTCTTTTGGAAACACCACGGCGATGGTGCGGAAGGTCGAGCCGTTGCCTATACCGCTCGCAGCAAACAGACCTAAGAAAATCAAAAAGAACGGCATAAAGAATTGTTCTGGAGTGGTGGATTGATACGCCAATTGCATGTAATACGCCGCGCCAAGTGCACAAATGACCATGGCGACTGAACACAGCTGCGTAACAAAGGCACCGCCAAGTTTGTCGGCCAACCAGCCACCTACCGGGCGGATCAGAGCACCAATAAAAGGCGCGATCCACGCATAAGTGAGCGCGCTCGGTGCGTTCGGGTTCACTGTTGTGTGGGTCATCACGCCATCAACCATGGTATGGCTAAAGCCGAAAATGACTTGAATGGATAACGGAAATGCTGCCGAGAACCCAATAAAGGATCCAAAGGTCATTACATACAAGACGCTCATTACCCACGTGTGTTTATTCGAGAAAATTTTATATTGGCGATCTAAGTTGGTGCGAATAGCGCCAGGCAAAAGTTTTAATAAAAACACTGTGCTGAACAGTACGCCGACGAGTACTAATTCTTTTGGCACGCCAAAGCCTGAACCGTTTACGGCCGCTGGAAGCATCAGCCACAAGCCGGCAATAGCGGTGGCAAAACCAATTAGCAACATCACCAAGATAATTCCAAACGAGACTAACGCAGCAGGCTGTTTTGGCGTTACTTCGTCTGTATTGATATTGTTCATGCCAAACCAAGTGGCAAACGCCAACGGGATTAACAATAACAACCACACAAAACCGCCGTTTTGAACCCAAGTTTCGCTGCCGGCCGGAATACTTCCTATTAAAGTGCCACTGGCTTTTTGCAGGATCATCGCATCACCGCCACCTGCAAAGGTAAAGGCGCCGAATGTCATAAACAATGGCACTAAGATTTGCATGGTGGTAACACCAAAATTACCTAACCCGGCGTTGAGGCCAAGCGCCAAACCTTGTTGCTTCTTAGGGAAAAAGAAGCTGATGTTGGACATGGAAGCCGCAAAGTTACCGCCACCAATACCCGACAACAGAGCCATCAACTGGAATACCCAAAATGGCGTGGTTTTGTCTTGTAAAGCCAGACCTGTGCCAATAGCCGGTAGCATCAACAAGGACGTTGTTAAGAAAATGGTGTAACGTCCACCACACATCCGCACAAAGAAGCTCGACGGGATCCGCAAGGTCGCCCCTGTTAGACCTGCAATCGCTGTAAGTGAGAACAGATCACTAGCGCTGTAGGGAAAGCCCAAGTTCATCATTTGTACTGTCAAGATGCTCCACAGCATCCATACCGCAAATCCACACAAAAGGCTTGGGATCGAGATCCATAGATTGCGAGTCGCAATCGCTTTGCC
>CAYTIQ010000070.1:1968-17939 GCA_964437935.1 uncultured Rheinheimera sp. | reverse complement strand
TCATGCAAATCAGTATTTTAGTAAAACTGTTGCTTTGACCATTTGAATCTACAGTTGGTCAGTTTAGGATTTAAACTGTTCAGCCGATGTCGTTGTGTTAGTTCGTTTCGAAGGCCGGTGAAAACTGGCCTTTTTTCTTAAGTTCTTGCTGTAAAATTTTCTCGAATCGCCCTGAACGTTGTTGCTCGAGCAAGTAGCGATTCAGTTCGGGTAGCAAGGCCTGCCATTTCGGGTGAAACGCAATGGTGAGCCCAACATTGCCAAAGCTTTGCGGCGATTGATAAAACTTCATTGTTGGGAATTGGTTGAATTGCAACCAGCTGGCGACATGCTCATTCATATAGACATACTCACAGCGGCCATTCAGTAGCATCCGCATCTGCGCCAATTCACTGGATGAATCTATTCGTTTGGTGTCGGCATCAAAGAAGGGCTGCAGTGCCTCGTACACATAGTATTGGCGTGTGCAGACTGCACGTTGTGGTAACCACTGCCCCAAATCGCTGCCAGCCGCAAAGGGCTTCATGCTGTAGAGATAATCCCGATGTGTCAGTAATGGCACTGAAAAAATAAGTCGCTGTGGTTGTTCAGCCCAATTGGCTGCAAGCAGCATAGCGTCAACATCTCCACTATAAAGCCGATGTTCTGCGCCTTTGCGATTATCAATCACATACCTGACGTCAATCTGTTGCTTTTCAAAGAACTCCGCTAGCGATTCGGGCACTATGCCGTGTACCTGTGCACTGTGGTCATTGGTATACATGTAAGGAGGCACTTGCGGAAAGTACAACACGAATTTTAAGGTGCGTGGTGCGGCAATTGAATGCGCATGGAATAGTAAAAATATGATGAAAAACAAACGCATAATTGAATTGCCTTGGTGTTTTTTTATACAGCTTAAACGATTTTTTCAGGTATTGACTAGTACCTGTTTTTTGCTAACAAATCTGCTAATTAAATGATTTTAGTTGTTTACAGTTACAGTGATGTGGAAGGACTTTGTTTTTTAATAAAAACCCAGTACCATGGGTTTGCAAGGATAATAAGAACAAAGAAATATGGAAATTTCTGTTTTCAAGAGCTTTATACATGAAGATGTCGTTTTTTCGGAGTGTTTCAACGTTAATGCTATGTTTTTCAGCGCACGTTGTAGCCAACAATTGGGAACAGGAACGCAGTGAAGGCCAACTTGGTGCCACCGCAGAACGCATTGACAATTTGTTTAATTCTGTAGAGAAAACAGGGTCAACTGTAATCTCCTCTCGTTTCGCATATGACTGGCTTGGCCTTTATGAAGGGTTTGGCCTGCACACGCCTGTGCGGGTTGATCACAATACCTTTTCGGGGCAATCGCAGCTAAACGCCACTAGCTATGGTGTAAGTCCAGCATTGCAATTCTTTGTAACGCCCTCCTTTGAAGTCGGTGTGCATAGCGTATTGTCACGCGACTACTTATTAGCTGGGGATGACAACGCGGAATTCGCACTAAGCAATGAACAATCTGAAGTGCGAAATCAGTTGGTGGGCGTCACCATGCAAATTGGTCATGCGCCGGACTTACAAAATGTCACGCTGGATATCTACCGTCAAAAACAGCAACGTTATCAATTAGAGCTACAACAAAACGAACAACTATCTCGTGTTGCTCAATTGGAGTATGGCGTGTTGTTTTCCGAAAATGGTCGCTTTTTGTTGTCTGCCGGCTATCGAAACGAACAAGTTCAAAGCATTGATAGTCAATTGGTTGAGCTTGGCGCTGGCATGTCTTATCGTTGGACCGGCGCGCAAGAATTCAAAGCCATCATCGGTAAATTCCGTCGTAGTCAAGACGATCAGAGTGAGCAAACTGGCCAGTTTTGGCAGGCTGCCAATAGCTGGCAATTCACCTCAGAATGGAATCTTACTGCCGCTTCATCCCGTCATTCTTTATTGTCTTACGCACTTCAAACCGTGAGTCAACTTGAAACTCAACATGAGCTCACGTTGCAATATCAGCCTTGGCAGCAACATCGCTTTGCGCTGTCGGTGCAACAACGTCGTATTGCCTTAGAGCAACAAGCCCGCGAACGTGATACCACCCAATGGCGAGCGGATTGGCAGTGGCGGTTGAGCGATGAGTGGCAGTTGGCGACTTCCTATAAATTCAGAGCCTTGGACGACTCGCAGTGGTTGCAGGATGTGCAACAGAACGTGATTAGTCTGGGAGTCGCATGGCAGTGGTAGTGGTGTTGCGCCGAATGATATTCGGCATGTTGTGCATCTGTTTTCAACTGCAGGCTCAATCCTCGCTGCAGGGATATACCTTTGGTCCTGGCGATACGTTGAAAATTACCGTGTATCAAGAACCGGATTTATCGGTGACAGCCGAGGTCAGTCAACAAGGCTTTATTGATTTGCCGTTGCTTGGCAGCGTCAAATTGGCTGGCATGACGCAACAACAGTCAAAACAATACCTCGAAGAACGCCTTCGCGACGGCTATTTGGTGGCGCCGAGCGTATCCATCACGGTGGATAAATATCGGCCATTTTTTATCTACGGTGAAGTTCGAAGCCCAGGTAGTTTTGCCTATCAACCCGATATTACTGTGGAACAAGCCTTAGCCCTTGCTGGTGGCTTGTTAGACCGGGCGTCCCGCAAAGAGTGGAACATTCAACGCGGTCAAGATAAAAAAACCTTCCCCGCGGTTGCCGATACTATTTTATTGCCAGGCGATGTCCTGAAAATTGAGAAGAGCTTCTTTTGATGACTACGCCACAAGCTCGTTCTCACCAAGACAATGATGTGATCGAACTCGGGGTCATTTTTGCTATTTTGTCCGCGCGCCGCTGGCTGATTTTGCTACTGACGGCCGTCGTGTTTGCCGGTGTGGCCAGTTTTGTGGCTCAGTTACCGCCGATGTATCGTGCCAGTACCACTTTGATGCTGAAAGGGGCAATGAACGCCAATCCGCTGCAAAGCTTATTGCCAGGTGGTGGCAATAACGCCGATGAGATGGATACACAGATTAAGTTGCTGACCTCGGTACAGTTTGCCGAAGAGGTCGTCAAGCTTTTACCAGAACAACATCAGCTAGGACGCGTCGCTGACAAACGTGCGGACGATGCCCAAGTGCTGCTTTCCGGGTTAGTGGTACAAAATGTACCGAAAACCTCCTTGATCCAGATTAGTTTTAGTCATCAAGATCCAGCGTTGACGGCGAATTTAGTCAATTTGGTTGCCGAGCATTTTATGAGTTACCAAACGAATTTAATGCAGGAACAAAATTACCAAACCAATGATTGGATCAGGCAACGTATCGATGAGGTGCGCGACAAGCTCGCCGCTTCCGAAGCCAAACTGCAGCGTTTTAGGCAAGACAACGATATCATCGATATCAACAGTGATGTGGAACTGCTCAAGCAGGAAATTATCCAGCTCTACAGTGAAAAACGCCAAATGGAGCGCCAGGCGGAAGAGACTGAAAACCTGTTAGCAAAGTTATTTAAAGCTGGCACTAACTTCGATGAGATGATTGCAATCTCTGACGTTGCTCAGTTACCGGTGATTGCAAATTTGCAGCAGCAATTATCGTTACAACAAGCTGAGTTCGCACAGCTGAAATTGAGCTATCTCGAGAAACATCCGAAATACATTGCTGCCAATCGCAAAATAGAAGTAACGACCAAACAGTTGCTAAGTGAAGTTGGCAAGTTGACCGGTAATTTGCGAGTGAAGCAACAAGAATTAACTCGCCGCTTGGCCGAAAACCAAGAAAAAACCGCGCAAGCGACCTCCAAACAAGAAAAAATGGTGCTGTTGGCTCAGACCCATAAAAAGCTTGAGATGGAGATCTCCGCCAATATGCACCTGATTGACACTCTGACCGAGAAAATGAAAGAAACGGACTTGATGAAAAACGTCAACAAGACCGCCAACATCATTGTGGTTGATCCTGCCGCCGTGCCAACAGTGCCGATTGGCCCTAAGAAGACTTTATTGTCAGCTGCTGCGTTGATCATCGGTTTTGTGTTGTCGGTGTTTGTGGTGCTGGTGTTGCATTTCTTTGCCGACGTCACCTCCAAGTATCGGCATGTCGCCAATCGATTTGGTTATAAATTATTAGGGGTCGTGCCACAGATCCGGGTCAAAGGCATTGATAAGAGTTTGCCGGTGATCTACCAAAAAGGTAAGCAATACACCTTGTATCAGGAATACATACGTTCACTTCGAACCAATATTTTGTTGGATAAACATCTGAGCCAGCAGCGTTTATTGGCGCTTACGTCGATTTCACCCAATGAAGGGAAATCCAGTATCTGTTTGCAGTTAGCCAAAAGTTTTTCCGAGTTGGAACGCGTGATTATTATTGACGCGATTTACGTTTTCCTGCCTTAGCCGAAGCCTTGGGTGAAAATCCGCATCGGCCTGGGCTCACTAACTTGTTGGCAAAAACCCATACCTTTGAACAATGTGTGTTTTACAGCAAAGAATTAAATGCCGATGTCTTACCGTCCGGTATTCGTCCGATGAACCCGTTGTTGTTTTTATCGATGCCACGCTTTGATGCCATTTTAAAAGTGCTCGCCAAGAAATACGATCGCGTGATCATCGAATGTCCACCGATCCTGTCGGTATCGGATGCGATGATCGTGGCAAAATGTGTCGGTAAACTTGAGTTAGTGGTGGATGTGAAGAAAACACCGCTGGTTGATTTTGCCGCCAAAATGGAATTGTTAGAGCAATCTGGTGTGCAGATTGGCGGGGTGATCTTAAACCGCGTGAAGAATGATACTTCGAATTATTATGCGACCTCGGCCACGCGAGCCAAAGCGCCATCGGGCTTGCGTCAGTTGTTGCAGGACAACTTGCGCAAGTCGCCGATGCACGGTTAAACCGCCTTGGCACCGTGACTTGCGGTGGTGGTGTGGGCAGAATCTAGAGACAAAAAAACCAGCAAACAGCTGGTTTTTTTGTTGGTCGCGTCGAAATTAGTTTTTGCTTTGTAGAAATTCAGCCGCAAGTTTTAACTCATCATTGCGGTTGATGCCCACGCCACGCGTCACCACGTTTTGGGCGATTTGTTTGGCCTCGTCCAAGCTGTGCATCTCATAGGTGCCGCATTGGTAGACGTTCAATTCGGGGATCTGGTTTTGATCTTGGACCTTTAACACGTCGTTCATCGCTGCTTGCCAGGCGTTAGCCACGCGAGTTTCGTCTGGCGTGCCAATTAAGCTCATGTAAAATCCCGTGCGACAACCCATCGGCGAAATGTCGATAATTTCTACGCCATTGCCATTTAAATGGTCACGCATGAAACCAGCAAACAAATGCTCTAGCGTGTGAATGCCTTTTTCCGACAGAATTTCTTGGTTTGGTACACAAAAACGCAAATCAAATACAGTAATGTCATCGCCTTTTGGCGTTTTCATCATTTTCGCCACCCGCACCGCCGGTGCTTTCATAATGGTGTGGTCGACGGTAAAGCTATCCAGTAATGGCATCACAAGCCTCCTTTATACGGTTTGACGTGGATTATAACTGCCACGCCCTTGAATAGGAACCAAACGACCATAGATACGGTGTCAGGTTCGGCGGGGGATTGCGAAAAATTTAAAAAAATTTGGCGCAATAACCTTGAAAGCAACAAGGGTAAACCCTATTAACCGGACAACAGACAAAACAATCTTGCAAATTTTGAGCGGAGTACATCATGGGCAGAATCATTGGTATTGACTTAGGTACAACGAATAGCTGTGTGGCTATTTTAGATGGCGACCAAGTTCGCGTTATTGAAAACGCCGAAGGCGCGCGTACCACCCCTTCAATCATCGCTTATACCGACGATGGCGAAGTATTAGTAGGCCAGCCTGCAAAACGTCAAGCGGTTACCAACCCACGTAACACCCTGTTTGCGATCAAACGTTTGATCGGTCGTCGTTTTGAAGACGCCGAAGTGCAACGTGACATCAAATTAATGCCTTACACCATCGCTAAAGCCGACAACGGCGACGCCTGGGTTGAAGTCAAAGGCAAAAAACTGGCTGCGCCACAAATTTCTGCTGAAGTTCTGAAGAAAATGAAGAAAACAGCCGAAGACTATTTAGGTGAGCCAGTGACTGAAGCTGTTATCACGGTTCCAGCGTATTTTAACGACGCGCAACGTCAAGCGACCAAAGACGCTGGCCGTATCGCGGGTTTAGAAGTGAAACGTATCATCAACGAACCAACTGCCGCGGCGCTTGCTTACGGTATGGACAAGAAAAAAGGCGACACCAAAATTGCGGTGTATGACTTAGGTGGTGGTACGTTCGATATTTCAATCATCGAAATCGACGATGTCGACGGCGAGCAAACGTTCGAAGTATTGTCAACCAACGGTGACACCCACTTAGGTGGTGAAGACTTCGACTCACGTTTAATCAACTACTTAGTTGAAGAGTTCAAAAAAGAACAAGGTATCGACCTGCGCAATGACCCACTGGCGATGCAACGCTTAAAAGAAGCGGGCGAAAAAGCCAAGATCGAACTGTCGTCAGCGTCACAAACTGAAGTGAACCTGCCGTACATCACCGCAGATGCAACAGGTCCAAAACACTTAAACATCAAAGTGACGCGCGCCAAGTTAGAGTCGCTGGTCGAAGATTTGATCACTCGGACTATCGAGCCACTGAAACAAGCCCTGAAAGATGCCGATTTGTCCGTCAGCGACATCGACGACATCATTCTGGTCGGCGGTCAAACCCGTATGCCAAAAGTGCAAGAAGCGGTGGCTGCGTTTTTCGGTAAAGAAGCTCGTAAAGACGTCAACCCTGACGAAGCGGTAGCAGTTGGTGCGGCTATCCAAGGTGCAGTACTGTCAGGCGACGTGAAAGACGTTCTGCTGTTAGACGTTACCCCACTGTCACTGGGTATCGAGACCATGGGTCAAGTGATGACCGTGCTGATTGAGAAGAACACGACGATCCCGACCAAGAAGTCACAAACCTTCTCAACCGCTGAAGATAACCAAAATGCGGTAACTATCCATGTGCTGCAAGGTGAGCGTAAACAAGCGTCTGCCAACAAGTCACTGGGTCAGTTCAACTTAGAAGGTATTCGCGCCGCACGTCGTGGCGAGCCACAAATCGAAGTTACCTTTGACTTAGACGCCGACGGTATCCTGCACGTGTCTGCCAAAGACAAAGACACTGGCAAAGAGCAGAAGATCACCATCAAGGCCTCTTCTGGTCTGTCAGATGACGAGATCCAACGCATGGTACGTGACGCCGAATTAAACGCGGCGGAAGACAAGAAGTTTGAAGAGTTAGTGACTGTGCGTAACCAAGCGGATGCGCTGATCCACTCGACTCGCAAGCAACTGGAAGACGCCAAAGATATCGCGACTAACGATAAAGCCGATATCGAAGCAGCCATCAGCGCGCTGGAAACAGCGAAAAAAGGCAACGACAAAGACGACATCGAAGCCAAAACTCAAGCGCTGGTTCAAGTCGCCCAGAAACTGGCTGGCGCTGCTGAGCAATTCAATCCAGGTGCTGACGCAGGTCAGTCTGGTGCGAAAAACAACAACGACGACGTTGTTGATGCTGAGTTCGAAGAAGTCAAAGACAACAAGTAATCGTTGTCTCAGGGGCGCCGCTGCCGTAAGCTGCGATGCTCCTGAACCTTGTTTGATGGCGACCGCTTCGGCGGTCGCTTGTCTATGCGCTAGCCCGATACGGTAGAAGCATTATGTCAAAACGTGATTATTACGAAGTGTTGGGGGTCGCCAAAGGCGCCGACGACAAAGAAATTAAAAAGGCCTATAAACGGCTTGCCATGAAATATCACCCAGATCGTACGCAGGGTGATAAAGACATGGAAGAAAAATTCAAAGAAGTGCAAGAAGCTTACGAGATTTTAAGTGACGACCAAAAACGCGTTGCGTATGACCAATATGGCCATGCGGGCGTTGATCCAAATCGTGGCGCCGGCGGCTTTGGTGGCGGTGGGGCCGATTTTGGCGACATCTTCGGTGATGTGTTTGGTGATATTTTTGGTGGCGGTCGTCGTGGCGGCGGCTCACGCGCGCAGCGTGGCTCCGACTTGCGTTACAACCTCGAGTTGTCACTCGAAGAAGCAGTCAAAGGCAAAGAGTTGGAAATTAAAGTACCAACCTTGGTTAACTGTGATGTCTGCGATGGCTCAGGCGCGAAAAAAGGCACGCAAGCCAAAACCTGTACCACGTGTGGCGGTCATGGCCAAGTCACCATGCGTCAGGGCTTCTTTGCGGTCCAACAGACCTGTCCAACCTGTAATGGTCGCGGCAAGGTGATCCCAGAGCCGTGCACTAAGTGTCATGGCGAAGGTCGTGTTGAAAAGACCAAGATGCTGAAGGTGAAAATTCCTGCAGGCGTTGACACCGGCGATCGTATCCGTTTAACGGGCGAGGGCGAGGCGGGCATGTTTGGTGCGCCAGCAGGCGATTTGTATGTGCAGGTTCATGTGAAAGATCACCCGATCTTTATTCGTGATGGCAACAACTTAGCCTGTGAAGTACCGATTAGCTTCTCTGTCGCAGCATTAGGCGGTGAAATCGAAGTTCCGACTTTAGATGGTCGCGTCAAACTGAAGATCCCAGCGGAGACGCAAACCGACAAATTGTTCCGCTTACGTGGCAAAGGCGTGCAGTCGGTGCGTGGTGGCGGTGTCGGTGATCTGGTTTGTAAAGTGGTCGTTGAAACGCCTGTTAATTTGTCGGATAGGCAAAAAGACTTGCTGCGTCAACTTGATGAAAGTTGGGGCGGCGACAGCGAAGCGACCCACAGGCCCAAATCCAAGGGCTTCTTTGACGGTGTGAAGAAGTTTTTTGACGACTTAACCGGTTAATTTGAAACTGCCAGCTTGCTGGCAGTTTTTCTTTGCGAAACAATAGTGCCACAATTTGGAAATACAAAACGCAGGTAAGCCATGAAGGTTCGTCAACTCCTAATTACAGGCCTTGTCACATTAACGCTGGTCAGTTGTGCCAAGTCGCCCACTGGACGCAGCCAGTTTTTGATGTTTGACCAAAAAAAGGTCGACACGATGGGGCTGCAAAGTTTTGCTGAGCTCAAAGACAAAAGCAAAATCAATAAAGACAAAAAGCTCAATCAATATGTCCAGTGTGTTGCTCATCAGATCATCAAAGCGACGCCGGATAAATACCAAACCAGCCCTTGGGAAGTGGTGGTGTTTGACGATGATCAAGTCAATGCTTTTGCCTTACCCGGAGGCAAAATCGGTGTCTATACCGGTTTGTTGTTAGTGGCAGAGAATCAACATCAGCTTGCAGCCGTTATTGGCCACGAAGTAGGCCATGTGATGGCAGAACACGCCAATGAGCGTCTGTCCAGTAGCACGGCCGTCGAAGGCATTATGAATGTTGCCGATGTCGCGTTAACGGCAATGAATGCGCGTTATAAAAATGAAATTTCAGGGGCTTTGGGGGTTGGAGCGCAAGTCGGCGTGATGTTGCCATACAGCCGTGCGCATGAATCTGAAGCCGATTTAATTGGTTTGGACTTAATGGCGCGCGCCGGCTTTGATCCGCAAGAGTCGGTCAAGCTTTGGCAAAATATGGAGAAAAATGGCAGTGGCGGTACACCGCAATTGTTATCCACTCACCCAGTGCCTGAGAATCGGATTAAAGCGCTGCAACAGCACATGACGGATGCTGTGGGGTTGTATCAAAATAAAAAGCAACAAGGCGGCTCAGTTCGTTGTAGCTCGTAAATGGCTTCAAACAAAAATCCCGCCGTAGCGGGATTTTTTTATCGACGACTAGACCGACTTGGTCTGTCGTTGGAAAATCACAAATGCTAAGGCAACCCCTGCCAATAACATACAGTAGTAACTTTGCGTGACTACATCCCACGGCGATAAGCCAAAGCTAGCGCCTAACAACAAGGCTTGGGCGCCGTACGGCACGAGGCCTTGGCTAATACATGAGAAAATATCCAGCAGGCTTGCCGCGCGACGAGGACTGATGTTGTGATGCTCTGCCAAATCACGGCTAACATCGGCCGAGATCACAATGGCCACCGTGTTATTGGCGATACACAAATTGGAGACAAAGACTAACGCGGCAATCGCCAGTTGTTGTGCTTTGTTACCGGCGAGTCGAATGCTATTGGCTAGCCGGTCGATGCCGTCGGCGACCCAACGTAAGCCACCTTGTTGCTTCACAAATTCTCCCAACGCGCCGACAAACATCGATAACAAGAAGATCTCTTGCATACTGCCAAAGCCTTTGAAAATATCTTTGCCAAGGGTGGATATATCGTAGGCGCCGAAGAACACCCCTTGAACTGCCGCTAATACTATACCCAGTAACAACACCGCAAAAACATTCACCCCAGCAACAGCGAGGATCAAGATTGCTGCGTAGGGCACAACGCCAGTCCAGCTGAACGGCTTAACCTCGGCGGCTTGGTCTGTGGTGGCTAAGCCGCTAAACAGCAACACAGTGAGCAACGCGGCGGGGGCGGCGATTTTCAAGTTCTCACGGAATTTGTCCTTCATTTCAGCCCCTTGCGTACGAGTGGCAGCAATGGTGGTGTCTGAGATAATCGACAAGTTATCGCCAAACATCGCACCACTTAACAAGGCGCCTGCCATCAAAGCCGGTTCGATATTCGCTTGTTGAGCAAGGCCTACAGCGATTGGAGCCAAGGCACCAATAGTCCCCATGGAGGTACCCATGGCGGTGGCAACCACGGCGGAAATGATAAAAAGACCGGGCAATAATAAGCTCGCAGGCACGATGCTAAGACCGGCGTTGACCACGGCATCGACACCACCGGTTGCTTGGGCCACGGCGGCAAAACCACCAGCCAGCAAGTAGATGATACACATGATGATGATGTTGCTATTGCCTGCGCCTTTCACCAGCACATCAATGGCATCATTGATGGGCCCACGATACAGTAGCACTGCGAGCACCAAGGCTGGGATTATCGTGACAGGTCCCGGTAGCTGATAAAAGGCATAGGCGACACCTTGGCTTTGTAAATAAAGCCCTGTGCCTAAAAATAACGTAACAAACAACAACAAGGGCAATAACGAACGTTTTGCTCCTGATGGCGATACTGACATGGTTAACCTCGGTATTTAGTCGCCAAATTTGGCGAAAATTCTTATATAAGTTTTTCTTTTAATAATGTCGCGAAATATACGGACGTCCAGAAGTCCTGTCAATTTTGCTGTTATTCGTTTTTGTTCTGATGCATAGCAGAAAAAGGTGGTCTTTAGTCGCACGGACCTTGAAAGCCTCGCCACAACAGCCCATATCCTTTGCATCCACCATTGGGAGTCTGCACCATAATGTTTAACTTTACGTATCACAATCCGACGCGAATTCTGTTTGGCGAAGGCCAAATTGCCAACCTTACACCACTTTTGCCCAAGGGCAGTAAAATCATGCTGACCTATGGTGGTGGTTCGATCAAGCAAAATGGTGTGTATGACCAAGTTATCCAAGCCTTAGCCGGGTTTGATGTTGTTGAGTTTGCCGGTATTGAGCCCAATCCTGCTTATGAGACCTGCATGAAGGCTGTTGCGGTGGTAAAACAGCAACAGATTGATTTTATTTTGGCGGTTGGTGGCGGCTCAGTTATTGATGGCGCAAAGTTTATTGCCGCTGCAGCCCGTTACGACGGCGATGGGTGGGATATCTTAACCCGTAAAGCCAAAGTAAAAGCAGCTGTACCGCTGGCATGTGTACTGACGTTACCAGCAACAGGCAGCGAAAGTAACAGTGGTTCTGTGATCACTAAATACAGCACTCAGCAAAAGTTATCGTTTATGAGCCCGCACGTCTATCCAACGTTTGCGGTGCTTGACCCAACAGTGACCTATTCATTACCACCTCGGCAAATTTCCAATGGTGCTGTGGATGCGTTTGTCCATATTGTAGAACAGTACCTGACCTACCCAGTCGAAGCTGCGGTGCAAGATCGCTTTGCCGAAGGCTTGCTGTTAACGTTATTAGAATATGGTCCAAAATCATTGGCACAACCCACCAACTACGACGTGCGTGCCAATTTAATGTGGGCAGCGACCATGGCACTTAACGGGCTTATTGGCGTTGGGGTTCCGCAAGATTGGGCCACCCATATGATTGGGCATGAGTTGACGGCGTTATATGGTTTAGACCACGCACAAACACTCGCCATCGTATTGCCGGCTTTATTACAGCAACAGCGCCAGCAAAAACGTCAGAAATTGCTGCAATACGGTCAGCGCGTATTTGGTTTGCATCATCAGGACGAAGAGCGTTTGATTGATGAAGCGATCAGTCACACCCGCGCCTTTTTCGAGCACATGGGCGTACCGACGCGGATGTCTGAATATGGAATACCTGCAGACGCAGTGGACATTTTAGTAGAGCATTTACAGCAGAATCATTTGGTGAAGATTGGTGAGCATGGTGACATCACGCCTGAAGTGGTGCGAGCCATTTTACGGGCAGCATTATAGCCAGTACACAGCTGACAGTTCGTGAGCCACATGGTACATTACGAAAGTATTTGAAACGCCGGAACACCGGCGTTTTTGTTTCGGAGAGAATGGATGTTGCAACAACCTGTCGCATTATTGGTGCTTGCTGGTGGCATGGGAAGCCGATTTGGGGGCGATAAACAGCTCGCAACTTTGGGGACAACTGAACGAACACTGTTGCATTTTAATGTGCTCGATGCCTATCGCGCCGGTGTTCGGATATTACATTTGGTGGTGCGCGAAAATTTGATTGCCGCCTTCGAGCAGCAAGTACTGCCACATTTTCCTGATGATTTAACAGTGCATGTGAGTTGCCAGCGGCTCAATGACCTGCCTGTCGGTGTTGCTTTGCCAAGCGGTCGGCAAAAGCCATGGGGTACCGCACATGCGGTGTGGGCGGCTCGAGAACAGCTCACCAGCCCGTTTATTGTGATCAATGCTGATGATTATTACGGTCCTGCGGCGATGACATTGTTAGTTCAACATTTTCAACAGTCGAGCCAATGGGCGATGGTGGCGTACCCAGTCGCCGCAACCTTGAGTGACCATGGCGGTGTGAATCGAGGTTGCTGTGAGGTGGTGGATGGTTGCTTACGAACCGTCACGGAATGGACAGAGATCCAACAAACAGCCGCGGGCCTCGTTGGATTAAATGCCATGCAACAACCGAGTCGGTTGCCTGATTCGCAATTGGTATCGATGAACATCTGGGGCTTTACGCCGGCGATTATCCCGCAATTGGAAACCGCCTTGCAGCAGTTTTTTCAAGCGGGTCCAGGGACCAAAGGGGAATGCTATTTACCCGCAGTGGTGGATCATGCTATCAAACAGCAGCAACAAGTACTGGTTTACACCTCAAATGAACATTGGTACGGCGTTACCTATGCGGCGGATTTGCCGTTGATTACCCGTATCTTCGAACTAAAAATGCCACAATATCAAGGTTAATAAGGCATGTCACAGACTCCAATTACCGCTTTGGTGCTAGCCGATTATGGCTTAGCGGCCGATACGCCCATTCGCCGCTTTGGCAATGGCCATATTAATTACACCTATATGCTGGATGCGAGCCCCCCGGTGATTGTGCAGCGCATCAACACCCATGTGTTTCCTGATGCCGCAGGGATGGTCAACAATGCACTGGCCATCGAACACCATTTGAAAGCTAAAAAAGCCCAAGGCCTGTACTCGCTGGAGATCCTGGAGCAGCAACCAACCATCGACCATCGTTATCTGACAGGTGCTGATAATGACTTGCGAGCGCTGAAATTTATCCCTGGCGGCCGTAGCATTGAAGTAGTTGAGACGTCTGAACAAGCCTATGCAGCAGCCTTCACCTTTGGTCAATTTGCCGCAGCCCTGGCCGACTTTGATGCCAAACAATTGGTGACAGTCATCCCAGATTTTCATAACTTGCGGATGCGTTATGGTCAGTTAACAGAGGCGATCGCGTTGAATAAAGCAGGTCGTTTACAGCAGGTGTTACCCTTAGTCGATTGGGTGCTAACAGAGCAACACTTGGTGGATGAGTTGGAAGCCTGTTGTGCATCCTTGCCGATCCGCGTGTGTCATAACGATACGAAAATTAACAACATGTTGTATTCAGATGCGCTGCAGCGTGGCATTGCCGCCATCGATCTGGATACCTGTATGGCGGGTTATTGGCTGTTTGATTTTGGTGATATGGTGCGTACCTGTTGCTCGCCAGAAGCCGAAGATACACTTGAACATGACAAGGTTAAGGTACGTCCTGATGTCTTTGCAGCGCTTGCGCGGGGTTATCTGGATGGTTTAGATCGCCAAATCACTGCCGCTGAACGACAAAGTTTGTGGATAGGCGCAAAAGCCATGTGTTTAATGATTGGCATTCGTTTTTTAACCGATCATCTCAATGGCGATGTGTATTTCCATGTCCATCGCACCGATCACAATTTGCAGCGAGCCACCAATCAGTTCCGTTTATATCAGGACTTACTGGCGCAAGAGTCGACACTGCTAGCATTTTTAGCCAGTTAACCGCAGGACTTTAAACTTTTCTGTTGTTAGATACGACAGAAAGAATGTTGCTGATTGTCCTTATCGACGCACCTTCGGGTGCGTTTTTTTTCGCTGAAATAAAATGCGATCTTGATTACCATGCTATCTACCGCTGATCAGTGAGTTTACGATCGACCAGTCTGCTAGCCGCTGATGATTTACAAAATGCGTGGTGGTGGTGATATTTTTCTGGTTTAATGCGCCAATTTTTAAAAATTGACGTTCTTATAAAGCAAAGTGGGTGACTGATGGCTCAGGTTGGGATCTTAGGTGCAAATGGCCGTATGGGCAGAGCTTTGGTGCAAGTTGCCACCGAACAGCACGTATTAACTGCGGCGACGGTGCGCGCAAGCTCTAGTTTGATCGGCGTTGATAGTGGCGAATTGGCTGGAATTGGTAAAAATCAGGTCCAACTTGCTGCGACGTCGGCCAATACTATGGCTGAGGCTGAGGTGTGGATCGACTTCACCATGCCTGAGGCTATGCTGGAACATTTACAGCTGGCGGTCGCGGCCAAAACGCCGATGGTCATTGGCGTCACAGGCTTATCCGATGCGCAATACGCGCAAATTCAACAAGCGGCACAGCATATTCCGATTGTGTGGGCGCCGAATATGAGTGTAGGCGTCAATTTGTTACTGCATTTGGTGCAAACTGCCGCCAAAGTGATGGGCAGCACTGCCGATATTGAAATCATCGAAGCCCATCATCGCTTTAAAAAAGACGCGCCAAGCGGTACTGCGCTGGCCATTGGTAATTCGATTGCCAAAGCGATTGGACGCGACTTATCCGAAGTTGCTGTGTATGGCCGTGAAGGCATCACAGGTGAGCGTGACCAGCAAACCATCGGTTTTGCCACAGTGCGTGGCGGGGACATCATTGGCGACCACACCGCCTTGTTTGCCGACCTCGGTGAGCGTCTTGAAATCACCCATAAAGCCAGCAGTCGGACCACCTTTGCGCAAGGGGCCTTGCGTGCGGCACTGTGGTTGAAAAATCAACAGGTTGGACTTTATTCTATGCAGCAAGTGCTGGGTTTAGCTGACTTAACTTAGTTTTTTGCGATATTGCGCTGTTTTTTGCTGCAAAACCGCTATTTTTGCAAAAATCAAAAAAATAGTTAGACCAAAACCGCCAAATGACCTAGAATGCTAAGGTTTGCCTAGGCAGACCTGATTTCACAGTTTCTGGGTCAAAACGGGCCGGTATACCCCAAGAGTAGCCGCCCGTTTTTTGCTGTTTGGAGGTTATCTTGACTAAGTCCGCCCTGCTCGTACTGGAAGACGGCACCGTATTTCGTGGTACAGCCATTGGCGCTGAAGGTGTGTCGGTTGGTGAAGTTGTTTTTAACACGTCAATGACCGGGTATCAGGAAATCCTGACTGACCCTTCATATGCAGAACAAATGGTCACCTTGACCTATCCACACATTGGCAAC
>CAYTIQ010000070.1:0-1958 GCA_964437935.1 uncultured Rheinheimera sp. | reverse complement strand
CCGAACTTGGGGCTAACGCAATTCTGGGTGTTTCGCTTGCAGTAGCTAAAGCCGCGGCAAACTTCTACGGAATGCCGTTGTACCGTTACATTCGCGGAACTAACGCACGCACAACACCGGCACCAATGATGAAGACGAAGAATCCGGAAAAATTTGGGCCAAGGGCCTGATTATTCGTGACCTTCCGCTCCTCGCTTCAAATTTCCGCAATCAACGTTCTCTTAGTCAATATCTTAAAGACAACAACATTTTAGGTATCGCCGATATCGATACGCGTAAGCTGACTCGCATTTTGCGCGAGAAAGGCGCGCAAAACGGTTGCTTGATGGCCGGTGATATCGACGAAGCAAAAGCGTTAGAGCTGGCACGTTCATTCCCAGGTTTATCTGGCATGGATTTAGCCAAAGAAGTGACCGTAAAAGAGTCCTACAGCTTTAACGAAGGCAGCTGGCAGTTAGGCGAAGGCCATCGTGCAGCGCCAGAAAGCAAGTTTCACGTCGTTGCGTACGATTTTGGCGTCAAACGCAATATTTTGCGCATGTTAGTTGATCGTGGGTGCCGTTTAACGGTAGTTCCAGCGCAAACACCTGCCGCTGACGTATTGGCATTAAACCCAGATGGTATTTTCTTATCCAACGGTCCTGGTGACCCAGCACCATGTGACTACGCGATTGCTGCCATCAAAACCTTCTTGGAAACCGATATTCCGGTGTTTGGTATCTGTTTAGGTCACCAGCTGTTGGCACTTGCCAGCGGTGCAAAGACTTTAAAAATGAAGTTTGGTCACCACGGTGGTAACCACCCAGTGCAGAACTTGGATACCACCAAGGTGTTGATCACCGCGCAAAACCATGGTTTTGCCGTGGAAGAATCGACATTGCCAGCCAACTTACGCGCCACGCACAAATCGTTGTTCGATGGTTCACTGCAAGGCATTCATCGCACGGACAAGCCAGCATTTAGCTTCCAGGGTCACCCAGAAGCCAGCCCAGGTCCGCACGAAGCCAGTGAATTGTTCGATCATTTCATCGAACTGATGCAACAACGTAACGCCAAATAACAGGACAAGAGACGAGCCATGCCAAAACGTACCGACCTTAAAAGTATCCTGATCCTGGGCGCCGGCCCAATCGTGATCGGCCAGGCCTGTGAGTTTGACTACTCGGGTGCTCAGGCCTGTAAAGCGCTGAAAGAAGAGGGTTACCGCGTTATTCTGGTGAACTCAAACCCAGCGACCATCATGACAGACCCAGAGATGGCCGATGCGACCTACATCGAGCCAATTCACTGGCAAGTGGTAGAAAAAATCATTGAAAAAGAACGTCCATGTGCGGTGCTGCCGACCATGGGCGGTCAAACCGCCTTAAACTGCGCGCTTGAGCTTGAGCGTCAAGGTGTGCTGGCGAAGTACAATGTCGAAATGATCGGCGCGACTGCCGATGCGATTGACAAAGCAGAAGACCGCAGCCGCTTTGACAAAGCCATGCGTTCAATCGGCTTAGCCTGTCCACGTTCTGGCCTTGCGCATTCCATGGAAGAAGCTTACGAGGTGCTTGAGCGCATTGGCTTCCCATGTATTATCCGCCCATCGTTTACCATGGGTGGTTCAGGTGGCGGTATCGCGTACAACCGCGAAGAATTCGAAGAGATCTGTAACCGCGGCTTGGATTTATCACCAACCAAAGAACTTCTTATCGACGAATCCTTGATCGGTTGGAAAGAATACGAGATGGAAGTGGTTCGTGACAAAAACGACAACTGCATCATCGTTTGTTCTATCGAAAACTTCGACCCGATGGGCGTGCACACTGGTGACTCCATCACCGTCGCTCCAGCGCAAACCCTGACCGACAAAGAATATCAAATCATGCGTAACGCCTCGCTGGCGGTATTGCGTGAGATCGGTGTTGAAACCGGTGGTTCAAACGTACAGTTTGGTATCAACCCGGATGATGGCC
>CAYTIQ010000069.1:0-18570 GCA_964437935.1 uncultured Rheinheimera sp. | reverse complement strand
TTTTTTGTACTTGCAACAACGGGGCGGACCATACATTTTTATATCACCTTTTTTTTAAATTACTGGCAGCAGATTAAGCAAATTTACGCAAAATCAAACAACCAATCGAATAACCAGCACCAAAGGAACACAACACCGCGTGATCTCCAACGGACAAGCCAGTCTTGTGTTGATGGAAGGCGATAATAGAGCCGGCAGATGCCGTGTTGGCATAAGTGTCTAGCACCAACGGCGCTTCGCCGGCTTCAGGCTCACGGCCTAAGATCTTACGCACGGCGAAAATGTTCATATTAATGTTGGCTTGATGTAACCACAGCCGTTTTAAATCCGCAGCCGTTAAGCCACAAGCCGCCATTTCGCCTTCTATCACCTCAGCCACCAACGGCAATAACTCTTTAAACACTTTGCGGCCTTGCTGGCGGAAAAACGGTGTATCGCTGTCTAAATCTGGGTAACAATGATCGGTGTAGCTAACATCACAACGAATGTTATTGGAGAACTCGGTTTTTAAACGCATGCCGCAGATCTCAAAACTATCGCTAGACGTCGCGGTATCGGCCGCCTCAATGATGGTCGCGGTACAAACATCACCAAAGATAAAATGGCTGTCGCGGCTGGTGTAGTTCACTTGCGGCGATGCAAATTCAGGGTTGACCACCAACACCACCTTGGCAGTACCGCCACGAATGGCGTTCACCGCATTGCTGATCGCAAAAGTGGCGCTCGAGCAAGCCACATTCATATCAAAGGCATAACCTTTTGCGCCTAAGGCTTGCTGTAATTCAATCGACAGCGCTGGGTATGGCCGTTGGATATTGGACGCGGCGCAGATGATTAAATCGATATCTGCTGCAGTTTTATTGGCTTGCGCCATCGCTTGCTTGGCAGCAGCGATGGCCATTTCGACCATTTCTGGGTGTTCGTCTTCGCCACGCTTACGAAACACCGGCTGCATAATGTAGGGGTCAAGAATACCGTCTTTATAAAGCACATGCCGAGATTTAATACCCGATGCTTTTTCAATAAACTCGCTGCTGGAATACTCCAATGCAATCAGTTCACCGGCGTCGATAGCGGCGCTATTTTCCGCATTGTATAAGTCGACATATTGATTAAAGGCCGCAACTAACTCATCGTTGCTAATAACTTGCTCAGGTGTGAACACACCACTGCCGCTGATCAGGACTTTTTTCATCGAAACTCCCACGCTATGCGTGTTACTAAACAGAGTCTGACCAACTGGTCTGACAGGTGAAAAGACTTGCAGTATATCGCAGAACCGCCTTTTGGCAAAACCTTGCCATTGATATGGTCTTTTGCTGCACCGGCTTTATGGCGCAAAAAAGGTGCTTACGCACCTTTTTGGGTCCCATGTGTCGCTTTTGTAGGCCTTGGCCCGCAGAGCACAGCATTGGTCGACGAGCCCGGCCGCGTTAGCAGACGGCTAACGCGGGGGCTTTCCTAGTTAGTGAGTTAACGGCCGTTTCGCTTGGCCAACACGGATCACCACGGTGGATACCACCTTGTCTTGAATGGCTTGGCGGTTCGGATCCCAAAACACTTGTAAAAACCCTAACAAACCGGTGGCAAAACCTGCGCCATAGCCGCCTTGACGACTAAAAGCGGCAAAAAGATTCAGCTCTTGGCCATCCAGTTGAATGACTTTAATCCCAAGCAGTTTTTTACCCAAGGTCTGACCATGGCACCAATAGATTAAAAAGGTGAAATAAAAAATCGCCCAGCCCACTCCAAAGCCAATATCGGTCAGCACACTTTTGCCCCATTCCAGCACACTGTGCACACCTTCAGGCGGCTGATACCATGCTTTCTGGGTAGCTGTAGGCGTCGCAGCCACGGACTTAGGTTCAACCACAGGTTTGGGCTCAGGTAAACGGTTTAACAACTGTTCACGTCGCGCTGGCCATGCTTCAGCAGGGTAATCTGTGCCATCCATTAAACCATCTAACAGCTCTGCTGCGGCCACTTTATCGATATCCTTGGCCGCAAATTTTGTCACGACTTTGTCAAGGTGTTGATCCATACAAGGCTGAGTACACTCGTCTTTTCGCATGGCAATACCTGCCTTCATCAACGCTCCAGCCGCAGCCCCGGCTTTAGTGCCTGCGACAAGTTCATTTTCAGTGGCTTGGTTTTGATCATCAATCAGCAAGCTCGGCGAATAATAGGCGGTGGATAGCAGCACGACGGCCACAGTCACACACAACACCACATGCCAGGTCTTTTTTGCCAACACGCGACAATAAATCAAATAGCTCATCACGATGGCGATAACGAACAAACTAGCATTGGCCATGGCGCTGATGATCGCCGTATCAATGCCCATCGCGAACAACCGCCGAAACGGCGACGCGGTCGGCACGCCCCATAAATCATGATCCACCTCAAACGCATAAGGTGTGACAATTTCACGACTTTCTTTTCGGGTGAGCGGCGCCCCAGTCCGGCCTTGCGCCAAAGGTTGGTCTAATTCGGGAGTATCAGGATGTAACATAAAACCTCTGTGGCATGGGGCGTAAAGCAATCCCGCTTACGCCGTTGGAAACCAATGTTACCCTGATGTTAACCTGATGATTTATAAAGGGCAATCAACCATTTGTTGTTTTTTTCAGCCAGGCAATGGCTTGATTCAGCCCATCCAAGGTCCACTCACACATCCGCTGCTGCAGCAGGCGTTCAATGTGTATAATCGACGGATAGGTTCGCCACCACTCGCGCGGTTGCGGATTGAGCCATGTCGCACGCGGGAAATGACTCAACACGCGGTTTAACCACACTTCCCCGCTTTCGCTGTTGTAATGCTCGACACTGCCGCCGGGATAACTGATCTCGTACGGGCCCATCGTCGCATCGCCCACTAAAATCAGTCGATAATCTGCGCCATACGTTTGCCACAACTGCGGCGTTGGTACGGCGTCTTGCGGGCGTCGCTTGACGTCGCGCCAGACATGCTCATAGATACAGTTGTGGAAATAAAAAATCTCTAAGTGTTTAAATTCACTGCGACAAGCGGCAAACAATTGGCGACATTGCACAATGTAATCGTCCATCGAACCGCCGATGTCTAACAGCAATAGTACTTTCACCGCATTGTGCCGCTCTGGCACAAACTGCAAATCTAACAAACCGGCTTGCTTGGAGGTGGCGCGAATGGTCTCGGCAAGATCTAACTCGTCCCGCGCCCCCGATCTGGCAAAACGACGGAGTTGACGTAGCGCTAGTTTCATCGATCTGTTGTTCAGTTCTTCATCGCTATCTAAGGATTGAAACTGCCGCGCATCCCAAACCTTCACCGCACGGCGCGCCCCAGAGCCTTGCTGACCAAGACGAATACCCTCCGGGTTATAGCCATAAGCACCAAAGGCTGAGGTGCCCCCCGTGCCAATCCATTTATTGCCGCCTGCATGTTTACCCTGCTGTTCTTCTAAGCGCTGTTGAAAGGCTTTGAGAAGCGCCTCAAGGCCACCAAGCGCCTGCAACTTGGCTTTATCTCCGTCTGATAACTGGCGGATAAAGTCCGGTGTCAGCCAATCATCAGGGACTAAATCGGCTAAATCCAGCGACTCGACGCCCTTGGCAAACTCAGCAAAGGCACGGTCAAATTTGTCGTAATGCTGCTCATTTTTCACCAGGCACAACCGCGACAGCTGGTAAAAATCATCCATGCTGACAGCAACCAGATCTGCTTGAAGTGCCGAAAGCAAATCCAGCCATTCAGTAATAGAGACAGGCACACCATAGCGCCGGACCGTTTGAAAAAAACCAATCAGCATTAGCGACGCGCCGTCATAAAGGCCAGACGCTCCAGCAGTGCCACGTCCTGTTCATTTTTTAATAAGGCACCAAACAGCGGCATTAAGCCGCCTTTTTCCCGGCTTTGTTTCAGTTGTTCCGGTGCTAAATCATCGGCCACCAGCAACCTAAGCCAATCAATCAACTCCGAAGTCGAGGGCTTTTTCTTCAAGCCACTTTGGCCGCGCAGTCCCAGAAAGGAGCTGATGGCTTCATCCACCAACTGACTTTGGATCCCTGGCAAATGCACATCGACGATGTGCTTTAAGGTATCTGTGTCGGGGAAATTGATGTAATGAAAAAAACAACGTCGTAAAAACGCATCAGGCAGTTCTTTTTCATTATTGGAAGTAATGATGACAATAGGTCGAACGTTAGCGCGAATGGTTTCACCAGTTTCGTACACGTCAAAACTCATTTGATCCAGTTCATGCAACAAGTCATTCGGGAATTCGATATCCGCTTTGTCGATCTCATCAATCAGCAACACCGGCCGCTTGGCCGCAGTAAAGGCTTGCCATAATTTCCCGGGGCGAATGTAGTGACGGATGTCATGCACCCGCGGATCGCCCAATTGGCTGTCGCGCAACCGCGACACAGCGTCATATTCGTACAAACCCTGTTGTGCTTTGGTACTGGACTTGATGTGCCACTGCAGCAACTCAGTATCCAGTTGTTTAGCTAAGGCTTTTGCCAACTCGGTTTTGCCTGTGCCTGGTTCTCCTTTGATAAGCAACGGCTTTTGTAAGGTCACAGCAGCGTTCACCGCCAGCGCCAGTTCGGCACTGACAATATAATGATCTTGATTTACAAACTTCATATCACCTCATCGGGGTTAGAAAAAACGCTTGGCGACAGAGCTGACCCTTTGCATGCGCTGAGCACCGCTAGATCACCGCCATAACAGGGAAAGAACCGCCAAGCAAACAACGACCTAGCACCAGCCTTTCCAGAGCACACTGCACTGAACAACAGCTGCAGACAAGGTGTTGACTGCAACTTTTACTACACTGTGGTTGGCATGAACGTCCATGTGTGGCAGTTGCAAAACACAGACAGGGTTTATCGCCGCCATTTAGACATCCGCTTATAACTAAAAAAGCTATAACTTATGCTAAAAGGTAACTTTCGTTTTTAATTGGGGTCGTTATGCTGTGCCCAATCAACTCATCAGGAGTCCATCATGTCAGCAATTTTTAGCGATAATTCATTGTCAATCGGCCGTACCCCTCTGGTCAAATTAAACCGTGTCACTGGCGGTAATGTCTACGCCAAAATCGAAGCTCGTAACCCGAGCTTTAGCGTGAAATGCCGCTTAGGCGCGGCGTTGATTTGGGACGCGGAGAAAAAAGGTCTGCTAGGCCCTGATAAAGAACTGATCGAACCGACCTCAGGCAACACCGGTATCGCCTTAGCATTCGTTGCAGCCAGCCGTGGCTATAAACTGACTCTGACCATGCCTGCGACCATGAGTCTTGAGCGTCGTAAGCTGTTAAAAGCGTTAGGTGCTAACGTGGTGTTGACCGAAGGCCCGAAAGGCATGAAAGGCGCCATTGAAAAGGCGAAAGAAATTCAAGCATCCAACCCAGATAAGTATGTGTTGTTGCAACAATTTGAGAACCCAGCTAACCCACAAATCCATTTCGAAACAACGGGTCCTGAGATTTGGAATGATACCGATGGCAAGGTGGATATTTTCGTTGCAGGTGTCGGTACCGGCGGTACTATTACCGGTGTGAGCCGTTACATCAAACAGGAAAAGAATCACCCACTGTATTCGGTGGCAGTGGAGCCTGCAGATTCGCCAGTCATTAGCCAAGCCCGCGCTGGACAGGAAATCAAACCTGGCCCGCATAAAATTCAAGGCATTGGCGCAGGCTTTATCCCAGGTAACTTAGATTTATCGATCATCGACCATGTTGAAACCGTCAGCAACGACGAGGCCATCGCCATGGCACACCGTCTGATGAAAGAAGAAGGTATCCTGGTGGGTATTTCCTCTGGCGCTGCAGTGGTTGCGGCTAAACGTTTGGCTGAACTTCCTGAAAATGAAGGCAAAAACATTGTGGTCATTCTGCCATCTGCGGCTGAGCGTTACTTATCCAGCCCTCTGTTTGCCGATGTGTTTAGCGAGCAAGAGCTGAACCAATAACAGCCCAACGCTGTAGAAAAAGCTGCCTAGTGCAGCTTTTTTTATGCCATTGACAGCCCAAAGCGTTGTTTGTCACACTGATTAAAAAAGGAGTTGCTATGAAACTTTATGTTGGTTGTTTATGTGTGTTTCTAAGTTTGATGGGCTGCGGTGGCGATAGCAGCTCTTCCCAAACAGCAGCAACCGAGCAGGTCGATTCTGAATCTCCACAAGATGTTGCAGTGCACTTTTTTAATTCGTTGTTGGTGAACAACAACATGAATGAAGCCAAAAAATACGCCACCGGCAGTGTCGGTCGTGTTATGGCGGGGTATGGCAGCGCCAAGTCCTATGCCAGAACAGTGCTGAATATGAACTTCGATAAAGTCGAGGTGTCCGTCGATACCAGCAATCAAAGTGTGCGTGAGTTTTACAAAGACAGAACTGTCGTAGTGATAAACTTTATGGGCGAAAAAGACGGCGGCAAAGTGAACTCATTTCGTGAAGTGGTGATGCTGGAAGAAAATGGCCACTGGAAGGTCGGCGATATCAAAGCCGATCCGTTTGCACGAAGCGGCATTTGACTCCCCGATACACATTAGCGCTGGAAAAACTTAGCCAGCGCTTTTTTACAGTCGTCACTGTGCAACAGCTGTTCAAAGTCGGCTAATTCTTGATGCAACACATGTTGTACTTGCGCGCGAAGTGGTTGTTTTAATAAGGCTTTACTACGAAGCACTGCCTGCTGTGGTAATGCTGCCAATTGCTGCGCTTTTTGTAACGCCAGCACTGCAACATCTTCCGGCTCCGCCAATTGATTCACCAACCCCATGGCATGAGCGTCGACGCCGGTAAACGGCTCACCTAACAACAGATACTGAGCGGCTTTTTGGTACCCGACCAGTTTAGGAAGCAACAAACTGGACGCAGCTTCAGGGCATAAGCCAAGCGAGGTAAATGGCATTTGAAAACGGCTACCGGCTGTCGCGTAGACCAAATCACAATGCAACAGCGCAGTGGTGCCAATGCCAATGGCTAACCCATCGACCGCCGCAATCAGCGGCTTGTCAAACTGACTTAAGGCATGCAAAAACTGCACGGTTGGATGTTCATGGTCTAGCGTGCCTGCTTGGATAAAATCCGCGAGGTCATTGCCGGCGCAAAAACTACCAGGCTGGCCTAACAGCACGACCACATGAATACTCGGGGTCGCGCTTGCTTGCGCCAACGCTGCAGTTAACGCGCGATACATATCGCCAGATAAGGCATTTTTTTTATCCAGTCGATTTAACTGGACTTGCAACACATGATGTTGCTGTTCAACCACGACGTGCATGTTTTACTCCTACTGACCTTTGGCGCTGCCTTCTCGGCGCGGATCAACACCACTTTGCCAGCCTGTTGCGGTTTTTTGGATCAGATGCAAGCCACTATTTAAGTCGGTCACTTGCACTTTGTAGCCTCGTTCTTTCATCTCGCCGACCAAGGATGTCAAAGGAGAGCCTTCTTCAATCGCCAACACATCGTTCCGATGGGTGACATGCGGCAGCTCGGCAGCCTGCTGGGCTGACAGGTTAAAATCAAGCATACCAATCAGCGCTAACGCGACATAATCAATAATGCGGCTGCCGCCAGGCGAGCCCGCGATAATCACCGGCTCGCCAGCTGCATTAAACACCATCATCGGAGCCATCGACGAACGTGGCCGCTTGCCCGCTTCCACTCGGTTGGCCACCCATTTACCGTCTTTACGCGCATCCAACGAAAAATCGGTCAGTTGGTTATTTAGCAAATAACCGTTGATAAACAAGCCAGAACCAAAGGCATTTTCGATACTGGTCGTCAAACTAACTGCATTACCTTTGCTATCCACCACCGATAAATGACTGGTATTGGCGTATTCAAGTGCCGGTGCATCACCCAGCGGTTGTGCCCCTTGCGGTGCACCAGCCACAAACGTTGGTGTATCTAGCTGTGGGTCGATTAACTTCGCGCGTGCAGCCAAATAGTCGTTGGCTAACAACCCCGCCACTGGGACTGGGCTAAACGCCGGATCGGCAATATACCGGTCGCGATCGACAAAGGCTAAACGACTGGCTTGGCTAAACAAATGGATAAATTGTGCGGACATCGGCTTTAACGGTTTTAACTCAAAATGTTCGAGAATGCCAAGGATCTGCAACACCGCCAAACTGCCAGAGGATGGTGGCGCCATGCCACAGACCTTCAACTGGCGATAAGGCCGGCAAATCACCTCACGCTCTACCGCTTGATAACTGGCAATATCGTCCAAGGTCATTTGCCCAGCGTGCAGCGGTGCGTTATTCACCGCATCCACAATCGCTTGTGCATTTTGCCCCTGATAAAACGCCGCTGGACCTTCGTTGGCAATCCGAGTTAACAGCGCTGCATAGTCTGGGTTTTTCCGTGTAAAACCGACAGCCAGCGGTTGCCCCGCTGGAAAAAAATAGGCTTGTGTCGCTGGAAACTGGCTAAACGCAGGATGGTTTGATTGCGCGAGCAGTGCGTTTAAACGGGGCGAAACCACAAAACCTGCGGTGGCTAAGCGAATAGCCGGTTGAAATAGCTCAGGCCAAGGTAATTTACCATGCTGTTGATGAGCCAAGGCTAACGCGCGGATCACGCCAGGTGTACCTACCGCCTTCCCCCCGACAAATGCTTGATTCCAAGGCAACAATTGACCGTTTTCGCGAAACCAATCGGCACTGGCAGCTTTGGGGGCTGTTTCGCGGCCATCAATACTGCGCAGTTGCTTGGTCTGTTGATCGTAATGCAACAAAAATAACCCGCCACCAATGCCTGAGCTTTGCGGCTCGACTAAGCCAAGCACTAATTGCGTCGCGATGGCGGCATCCACGGCCGTGCCGCCTTTGGCCAGCATCTGATACCCTGCGTCTGTGGCATATGGATTGGCAGACACCACCAACATATGTTTGGCATGCACCACCGACTTCTTTTGCAGGCCAGTCGCCGCCTCCGGATCTGTCTGTGCGGCAAAAGACACACAGGGTAGACATAACAACAATACACGCCAAAACGACATAACTGGGTTCCAACTTCACTTCATGAACCTGCAGCCTAACTTAATCGATCTCAAGAGATCAATTTTTGTAAGTTCTAAGGTAGACTAACAACGCTCAATGGAAGGAATTCACAAACGAATGTCGATCGAAATGTTACTGCGTCACCCCAAATACCGGTTACCTGTTGTTCTCGTTGTACTTTGTATACTGCTGCAGTGCCTGTCGTCTTGGCTCGATCCCTATCTGAGTTACCAGCACCAAGGGTTATCACAAGGGCAATGGTGGCGCTTGTGGACGCCTTATCTTATTCATACCAATTGGCCACACCTGCTGATGAACATCGCTGCGCTCGCAGTGCTGACCTATTTGCATGGCAGTTATTACCGTCCTTTGACGTTTTCGATGTTGCTGTTTATCGGTTTCCCGCTGATAAGCCTACAGAGTTATTTCTTTTCAGCCACTAGTTTCCAATTTGTTGGCTTATCCGGTTGGTTGCATGCCATTTTGGTCTGGGGCGCTTTAGTCGACACCCGTCGACACTTTACCAGCGGTTGGCTCATTTTGGCCGGCGTTGCCGCAAAAGTGGGCTGGGAACAATGGCATGGCGCCGAAGGATTTACCGAGCAATTAATTAACGCCAAGGTCGCCACAGACGCTCATTTGTGGGGCGCTTGCAGCGGCGTGGTGCTATTTGGTTTGACCATGCTGGCGATGGTTCGCAAAGTCTATCTGCGTCGTAGCTCACTGCCCTACACCGCGCCCATCGCCAATGATAGCGACCCGCGTTAAAACGGCACCTCGGCGCTAAATTCAAGCCAGCGGCCATGTTGGGGATGAAAAAAGCCCAAATTGGCGGCGTGCAAACATAACCGTGGACTTTGCGCCAGCACCGCAGGTGGCGCATAAAACAGATCACCAAGCATCGGATGGCCAATACTGGCCATATGCAAGCGCAATTGATGCGAGCGCCCTGTCACAGGCTCTAACTGCACCCGACTGTTTTGCCCATCAAAGTTCAGCCGGCGATACAAGGTTTGCGACGGCTTACCATCATCCGCGATTTTATACAGTGGCCGACGCAGCGGGTCTGCGGCGATTGGGCTATCGATCATCCCCTGCTCGTCACACTTTCCCGCCACCAAGGCTTGATAAAATTTCTTGGTTTGTCGTTGTTGGAATTGAATGCTAATGGCGGACAAGGCTTTTTTTGTCAGTGGCAATACCAACAGCCCCGAGGTGTCGTAGTCCAACCGATGGACGACTTGCGCCAGTGGAAACTCACACTGCACTCGACTGATCAAGCAATCACGGTTGGCGGGATGTCGTCCAGGTACTGTCAACAACATCGCAGGTTTATTGACCACCAGCAACACATCGTCTTGATAAACCAAGTGCCAAGGCGCTGTGGTTGCTGGCAATACAGCTAATTCGTCGAGTTCAGTCATACCGCATTCTTATGGTAAAAACCGGCATTATACTGCAATCCATGGCCATTCTGGCTAGAATGTCGTCCTTTGAACTCTGCTTTAGTCGATGTAAGCCTTAATGGAAGATGCATTTATTTACCAACCCCCTGCGGCGTCCCCGCTCAACGCCTTGTATGGTGACAAAGATGTGGTCGCCTTTGATAAACCTAGCGGTCTGTTAACCAACCCTGGGCGCGGTGAATTGCTCGCCGACTGTTTGCTCAGTCGTGTGCAGCAGCAATGGCCGACCGCGCTGTTGGTGCATCGGCTGGACATGGCAACCAGTGGTGTGGTGGTGTTTGCACTGCGTAAAAAAGCAGAAGCCAATTTAAAACAGCAATTTGCAACACGCGAAACCAAGAAAATTTATATTGCCCGGGTGGCCGGTCATTTAGATACAGCCCGCGGTGACATCAACGCACCGTTAGCGGCCGATCCAATGGCACCACCGCGCAATCGCGTCGATGCGGCCGGCAAAGCGGCCCATACCTATTATGAAGTGTTAAAACACGACCACTATCTAGGCCAGCCATCCACCTTGGTGGCGCTGTGGCCTACCACTGGGCGCGCGCATCAATTGCGGGTTCATTTGGCTTGGTTGGGACATCCTATTCTGGGGGATGCATTGTATGCCAGCCCTTCACAACACGCGCCACGGTTGTTGCTGCATGCCTATCGTCTTGGCTTTCGTCAACCTTACCAGCAGACTTGGCTTGAGCTTACAGCGCCTTTAGATTTGGCGTTGTTTGCAACAAATCCGCTACCCACACTGGATTTTTTAGCCCATTCATCCTCGTAGAGAGGTTGCAACTCAGCCGCAGCTGTTGCCGCGCCCAAAAAAAATGCCAGTGTGGATTAACACTGGCATTTTTGTTGATGTCGACATCGTTACCTGCTTGCAACGGACTGCGTTACAAGCCCTTTTGACCGCCAAGGGACAGGTCGTGTGCATGACCAATCCAATCTTGGCATGATTGTCGGCAACTGCAGCTGTTACAACGTCCGTTCAAACAATTTCAGGATCCGGCGATATTCATCCAACCAACTGCTGGGTTGGCGGAAACCGTGTGGTTCTACTGGGAAAATCGCGGTCTCAAAATTGTTGTTTTCTTGCTCAATCAAGCGCTGCACTAAGCGCACGGTGTCTTGGAAAAACACGTTATCATCCACCATTGGCGCGTTGATCAGCAGCTGTGCTTTTAGCCCTTGCGTGAAATAAATCGGCGAGCTGCGGCGATAAGCAATCGGGTCAATATCTGGCGTATTCAAAATATTCGACGTATAAGGCTGGTTGTAATAAGCCCAATCCGCAACAGGACGAAGAGCGGCGCCTGCTTTAAATAGATCTGGTTGTTTAAACAACGCCATAAAGGTCATGAAACCGCCATAGGAGCCACCATAGGTGCCGATGCGGTTACGATCGACATTGGCATGCTCGACCAAATAGTTCACACCGTCGACCAAGTCCTCAATTTCAGGGGTGCCCATATTGCGATAAATCGCGGTACGCCAATCACGGCCATACCCTTTGGATGCCCGATAATCCATATCCAGCACCACATAGCCTTGTTGCACCAGCAAATTGTGGAAGAAAAACTCATGGTAATAGCTCGACCAACCGGCATCGGAGTTCTGTAAATAACCAGCGCCATGGTTAAAAATCACCGCCCGACGTTTTTCACCTTGCTGGTGATCCTTTGGCAAATACAACTTGGCATACACAGGTTGCTCACCATGACTGGAGGGTACTGCAATAATTTTCGGTGCTTGCAACGCCATTTGCTTGAGCTTGTCCGACACGGTGTACGTTAACCGTTTCAGCTCAGCGCCCGGCTGATTCGCCATGCTGTAAAGCTCTTCAGGTTGTAACGATGTGGAGTAACGGACTAATAACTTGCTTTCATCAGGCGACAGATCAAAGGTCAGATTGCCGGTTAAATTGGTCAGCGCTTGACGCTTGCCATCCGATACGCTCACTTTGTAAATGTTATAGATGCCTGGATGTGTTTCATTGCCGCGGTAATAAATGGTGGAACCATCTTTACTAAGCACGGGGTCGCTGACTTCAAAGCGTCCCTCGGTCAAGGCGCGTGCTTTGCCAGTGAGCGGTTTGACATACAAATGCGCATAGCCACTGACTTCTGACAAATAATACAAGCTGCTGTTATCGACCCAATCGAAATTGTTAAAGTCATAGGCCACCCAGGCTTTGTCATGTAAGCGATCTTGGGTGACAAACTGCGGTTTTTTCGCGCTGATGGTGGTTAACCACCGATCTTTGTTGTCCCACGCTTTGAGCATCACCGCCGCTTGATCCCCCGCTGGATTCCAACGGATAGCAGCTTGGTTCCAACTCCAATCATTCATCAGCGTGATATCACGTGCTTTACGCACCGATTTATAACTAGAACCAACGGCCTTGGCGTTTTCTGCTTTAACATCCGCCAGCACATCCTCGTCAAAACCTGGCAAGTCTTTTTGTGCTAACTCGATGACTTGTTGCGTTTGCAAATCGACAAAAAAGAATTGTTGTGGCTCAGGCTTTTGGTCATGCACGCGCCGGCGCACGGGTTCAGCCGCTATTTCGCCAGTGCTGGTAATGTAGTTTGGCATGATGTCGCGCTCATCATTCCAGCTGGTTTTGTCGCCTTGGGCTAGCACGATGTAACGCCCATTGGGCGATAAGGATGCCGCTTGGACTTCTTTGTCTTTGGCCAGGAAAATGGGGGCCACAGCCACCGCATCACTGCTGGTTTTTAACGCCTGTTGTTGCTGAAACGCATCGACAGCGTCTTTGTGCTCTTTGGCAACAAACTGAATTAATTGATGTTGCTCTTTGGCCAGATACCCAGTCGGAGCATCAGGCGCGGCCGGTGACTCGGCATTTTTTAAACTTGCGACGAGCTGTACTTTGCCGGTGTTCACGTCTGCGGCATAAAAATCCCAGCCTTGACGCCAACTCAGTCGACCATCGGTTAAAAACTGCAGGTCTTGCCGTTGTTGTAGATCACGGGTTAACTGCTGGGATTGCCCGGTGCGTACATCTTTCACAATGACATTACCGGCAAAAATCCACGCCACTTGATTGCGAGCGCGATTAAACACTTGCTGTGCCGAGCCCATATCATCTTGTTGTTTGAGCGATACCTCACGGCTGGTGGCTTGCTGATCCACCGTGAACCAATCTCGCAGTTCATTGCCTTGTTGTTTGCGTTGATAAACGATCTGTGCGCTATCGGCAGACCAATAAGCGCCTTCGGGCTGACGACCAAGCCAATCTTGATGAGCCATGGCCTGTTCCATCGTCATCGGCGTGGTCCCCACTGGGGCTTGTACTTGAACCACTTGGGTTTGATACGGCGCATCGACCGTGTTGGCAAACACCGGTACTTGAAACTGAATGGTCGCGGCGACACACAGCGCCAGCAACGAACGTTGAAATGTATGCATCATTAGGCACCTTTAAAAGAAACCTAGTTGTTATACAAAGCGATGCGGCAGATTTCAAACAGTTGCGGTTAACACAATGATGGGTAGGACTAACGGAGGGTATGTTGGAAAGAGCAGACACCCCAAGAGGATTACGTCGTCGCCCACCTCAGTGCGGTGGACGACGACATCACCGTTAGGCGATAACGCGTCGAGCCAGTTGCTCTAATTCAACTTTGGCGGCGCTTAACGCCGCACTTGCCACCTCGGCGCCCATGTTTAAACCTTCGGCATAGACATAATGCTGTTGCTTGAGACCAATAAAGTTAAAAAAGGCCTGTAAATATGGCGTTTGTGAATCCAGCGCAGTGCCTTGGTATTTGCCGCCGCGCGTTAACACAAAAATTACCGGCTTATCCGCCAGCAAGCCGACTGGGCCTTCAGCTGTGTATTTAAAGGTGATGCCGGCACGCGCTAATCGGTCAAACCAGGCTTTGAGCTGCGATGGCACCGCAAAGTTGTACATCGGCACAGCAACCACCAGCACATCGGCCGCCGTGACCGCGGCAATGGCTTGATCTGACAACGCCGCCGCAGTTTGTTGGTCTGCACTGCGCTCGGCCTGAGCCGTCATCCACGCGCCCATCTCCGCCATGGCCAAATGTGGCATTGGCGCAGCCGCGACATCAATGCTCTGCTGCTGAACTGAACTGGGCAATTGCGCGGCGAAATGGGCTAACAGTTGCGAGCTTTGACCCGCATCACCACTGACTGAACTTTTAACAAATAATACGTTGGGCATGATGTCACTCCTCTGTTGCGATAGGAACAGATTAACAACGATATAATCGAACGTATATTTGAAAATATAACAACTACCTTTCGATTTATTGCAAAGAACCACGCGTGTACGGCCACCGTTTAAGGCATGTAACCAAATGAGGGTGAATTATGCTGACAGCAGCGCCAACAGCACTGCATGATAACGACTCGACAGACTCCACGAGCTCGTTCATGACCGATGCTATACCACCGCCGCCCCAGCAATGGGGACAAGAATTAGCGCTTGTCGCGTTGAAACGTGACAAGTCAGCCTACAGCGCGTTGTTTAACTTCTTTGCGCCCAGATTGCGTGCTTTTGGCATGCGAATGTTTGGCAATGAGCAACAAGCGTTAGAAATGGTGCAAGACACCATGTTAAACGTTTGGCAAAAAGCCCATCTTTACGATCCAAGTCGCGGCTGTGCATCCACCTGGATATTTACGATCGCACGTAATGTTCGGTTTGACATGCTGCGCAAAAAAATGAGCCGTAAAGATGACATCCTAGCCGATGATTTATGGGCCGACGGTGATTATCCAGACATGGAAGATGAGCAATCGGAACGTTGGGATATTTGGATTGTTGCTGAAAAAATTGCGCCTCATTTTGAATCCTTACCACCCGCTCAGCGGTTGGTCATGGAAAAGGTCTATCTCGATGAATGCACGCATCAGCAAGTTGCTGACGAGCTAGGGTTGCCCCTTGGTACGGTCAAGTCGCGTATTCGATTGGCATTAGAAAGATTAAGAGAGGCGTTAGATGCCACACACCGTTAAACACCACCCAAGTCTTAGCGTACTGGAGCAGTATTGTGATGGCAGTTTAACCGCTGAAGTCGCTCTGGTGGTCGCTGCACACATTGATTTGTGTCCACATTGCCAACAACTGACTCACGATATTGAAGCTGATGCCGCTAGCCAATGGTTTATGCCAGGGTCTGCTTCGCACAACGGCAGCATGTCGATGGATGCCATTCCAGCGATGCAACATATGTTGGCGGACATCATGGCACAACCTGCTGTCCACACGCCTTCGTCTGACACCTTTTCCAAAGTGAAAAGTTTGGACTTTGGCGGACATCAGTTTGTGGTACCTCGCTCATTGCAGCGATTAGCTGCCAAACGTAGTAAGTGGTTGACGCTAGGCGGTATTGCGACATCTCGACTGCCGTCTGGCGACCCTCACCATATTTCCTTGCTGTACATCAGTGAGCAAACTCAAGTGCCGCAGCACACCCACCAAGGCCTCGAAATGACCTTGGTCTTGGCAGGGGAAATTGAGGATGAAAATGGCCGTTATGTTGCAGGCGATTTGATTGTGGCAACGCCTGATCACACGCATACACCGCGAAACGTGCGGGAAGAACCTTGTTTGTGCTTAAGTGTGTTAAGCGCGCCATTAACGTTCACCGAAGGTATGACGCGGTTACTAAACCCGTTGCAACGGTTCTTTTATTAGTTGCGAGTGTTGTTACAAAAAAACGGCCAAACGGCCGTTTTTTTTATGCAGGTGGTCAAACTTAGCCGCCTAACTTAATAAGGCTGTGCCACCTTTTAAGTTATAGACATCAATAAAACCAAGTCTATTTAACACTTTCGCCGCTAGTAAACTTCGGTTGCCTGAACGACACACCAGTAACAATCGATGTGTGTCCATCAGTTGTGCGGTCATTAACGCCCATACCAACCGCGATAATGGCCAATGCACCACATTGGCATCCGCTGGCAATAATTGTTCTAACGCCCCCGCCCCTTGCTCATGTGGCTCACGCACATCCACCACCAACAAATTTGGATCGGTTGCCAACAACGTCACCACTTGATGACTTTCAATTAAGGCTTTGGCATCGGACAAACTGACATCCACCACGCCACACAGGTACTGGCTATGTCGCTGCAACTGCAAGCTTTGTTGGGTTAATTCTTGCAACCATGCCGTGCTTGGTTGCTTGGCCAACATGACCCGCACAACGGGTTGCTCTTGGATCACTAAGTCCCAGGTCGTGGTAAATCGTTGGCCATAATCGTGACTCGACAACAGGTAGCCTTGTCCGGCCATCATGTGGTGCAACTGACACAGACTTGCCGCAAAATCATCGGCATTCGAATCTGCCAGATCCACCCGGCCGGTGCCCCCTGGCAGGATTAAGTCACCCACAAAGGCCCCCAGCAGTCGCTGCTGTTGATATAACACATAACTGACCGAGTCTGCGCTATGCCCAGGTGTCTTGATGGCTTGCAAATGAAATTGACCACAATGCAACGAGCTTGCAGCAACAGGCCATCCCAATGCATCGACCTGCCGCTCAGCGACAGTGAGTAAAGCGGCTAAATCATCTCGTGCCGAACGACGGTCTTGATGTTTATGCGTATCAAGGACTGCAACAAGCGTCAAACCATGACCTGTGATGATATTGGCTAAGCGATTGGCCAAGGCATCCACCGGATCGATAATCACTGCACTGCGCGCTTGCTCACACACCAGCAGGTATGAACATAAATCCTCATGCTTGAATTGTGTCAGGCCTTGCACCAGCTCATCATGTTGAACTTGCACATCGGATAACACTAAACAGCATTGTTGCACCACAGGAATTAACTTACGGATAGCCTCACAGGCACGAGTGATGTCGTTAGGCTGCATGGCTGGACCAAACGACAAGCGGATAGCGCCTTCACTGCGCCAGCGCTCAAGCCCCATGGCATTTAACACAAAGCTACTGGGGATCTTTGAACTACAAGCCGAGCCCGAACTCACGCGAATACCCGCCGCATCAAAGAGATCCATGATGTCTTTGCTGCTAAAGCCAGGCACCGCAAAGTTGATGGTCGTCGGCACTATGTATGGCGCATCACTGTTTAACACCAGCTGCGGAAACAAATCCACCAAAGCGCTTAGCAATTGCTCGCGATATTGCCACAAGGTGGCTTCGCTTTGAAAAACCGACTGCTCGGTTTTAAGAAGTTCAACAAAAATGGCGTGCAGCGCCGCAATGCCGGGCAGATTTTCGGTGCCTGAACGCAGGCCACTTTCTTGCCCCCCCCCGGCGATAAACGGCTGATACGGCGTGTTCTGCCGCACATACAAAAAGCCGATCCCTTTCGGGGCGTACAACTTATGGCCAGAGAATGGCGCGTAATCGATGCTGGTGTTGGCAATATTTAACGACATCTTGCCAAGCGCTTGCACGCAATCCACCATCCAGCGGATTTTGGGGTTTAATCGACGGATCAACTGTTCCAATTGCAATAGATTTTGTTTGACGCCAGTTTCATTGTTCGCTGCCATGGTGCAAATTAAGGCAGCCTGTGGCACCAGCTCCTCCAGCGCTGCGGCATCTAAAATACCATGTTGATCCACCGGGACAGCTTGAATGGTGCAGCCTAGCTGCAACACCTGATTCCAATGTTTAAGCGATTCTGGCACGGCTTTGTGTTCGGTCGCCCCATACAGCAACAAAACATCAGGCCCGGTTAAGCCTTGAGCACGCGCATCCAATAACGCCGAGACAATCGAAGTTTGAATACCTTCGGTCGCACCGGAGGTAAACACAATTTGGCCGGTACTGGCACCAATCACTTGCCGAGCCAGTTGCCGAGTGGCTTCCAGTTCCACTTTGGCTTTGATACCCGTGGTATGGCTACTGCTGGGGTTACCAAAACTGGTTTGCATGCAATGCATCACCGCGTCAGCAGCACAGGGCAACACAGGGGTCGTCGCGTTGTTATCCAAATAAATTTCTGCTGGTTTATCCATTGCACGCCTCTTATAACCAAAGGATATATCTTATTCCTTAAATGATATTCTGAAGCGCTAGAGGCTGTTGATCTTTGAGTGAAAAATGAACGGCATAGCAACAAGGTATAA
>CAYTIQ010000068.1:0-18638 GCA_964437935.1 uncultured Rheinheimera sp. | reverse complement strand
TTCCCCAATCAACTAACATTTTATTTTAACTACAGAATTTCTGGGGATACCTCAGCAGGGCTACATAAGTTTCTTGACCGCCCTGCGGGTAAATTATCTGGAGGCATGAAACAAAAGCTTGGATTGTGTTGTGCACTAATCCATGACCCGCAATTTTTAATTCTGGACGAACCGACGACAGGTGTAGATCCACTCGCCCGCAGTCAGTTTTGGCAGTTGATTAGCCGGATTAAACAAGACTATCCGCAGATGAGTGTGGTTGTTGCCACCGCCTATATGGATGAAGCTGCCGCTTTCGATTGGCTGGTTGCCATGGATAATGGTGAAATTCTAGCTACCGGGACTCCAGAGGAAATACTTGTCCGAACCTCATCATCTTCGTTGGAAGATGCCTTTATTAAACTTCTACCGGAAGAAAAGAAACGTGGCTACAAGCCAGTCGAAATAACACCTCTTAGCGGAGATACAACTGATATCGCTATTGAAGCAGAGAGGCTGACGATGCGTTTTGGCGACTTCACTGCCGTTGATAATGTCAGTTTTCGTATTCGTCGTGGCGAGATTTTTGGTTTTTTGGGATCAAATGGTTGTGGTAAATCTACTACGATGAAAATGCTTACCGGCTTGATACCAGCAACCGAAGGTAAGGCTTGGTTATTTGGTAAGGAAGTCGATCCCAGAGATATCAACACCCGTAAACGCGTTGGTTATATGTCACAAGCGTTTTCATTATATGGTGAACTGACAGTAGTACAAAATCTGGTGTTACATGCCCGGCTGTTCCATGTTGCGGAGCAAGATATTCCTGGCAGGGTAGCCGAAATGATCATGCGTTTTGATTTAACTGCAGTGCCAGATGAACTACCGGAAAGCTTACCTCTTGGTATCCGTCAGCGCTTGTCATTGGCTGTTGCTATGGTACATAAGCCAGAGTTACTGATCCTGGATGAGCCGACCTCTGGCGTTGACCCTATTGCCAGGGATAATTTTTGGCGCTTGCTGATTACTTTATCCAGGCAGGATCAGGTGACTATTTTTATTTCTACCCATTTTATGAACGAAGCTGAACGTTGCGACAGAATGTCGATGATGCATGCCGGAAAAGTGCTGGACAGTGATAAGCCTGCGCTACTGATGCAAAAACGCGGTAAAACAACGTTAGAAGCGGCCTTTATTGATTACTTAATTGAAGCCAGCGGTGACAGTCAAGCAGCAGAGCCTGAAATAGTTGATGTTACGACACCAGCCAAGAGCAAAGTGTTGACCTCGCCAAAACAACTTTTTAGTGTCCAGCGTATGCTCAGTTACATGTGGCGCGAAGCGTTAGAGTTACGCCGCGATCCGGTAAGAAGTACCCTTGGCTTAGTCGGATCACTCATCCTGTTATTTGTAATGGGTTTTGGCATCAGTATGGATGTAGAAGATTTACGCTATGCCGTATTGGACAGAGATCAAACGGTATTAAGCCAGAATTACACCCTTAGCTTGTCGGGATCCCGATATTTCTTAGAACAGGAGCCACTACGAGACTATGCAGAGCTTGATAATAGAATGCGTAGTGGCGAGCTTGCTTTAGTGTTGGAGATACCGTCTGGTTTTGCTAGAGATATTGAACGGGGAACCCCCACTTCGGTTGGAGCCTGGGTAGATGGCGCTATGCCACAACGGGCCGAAACAGTTAAAGGTTATGTACAAGGCATACATCAACATTGGCTGACGGAGCAGGCCCGTCTGCGAACTAACAATAGCGTGAGTAGTGCCGTAGGTATAGAAACTCGTTACCGCTATAACCCTGATGTGCGTAGCCTGCCAGCGATGGTGCCCGGCATTATTCCGCTGTTGTTACTGATGATGCCGGCAATGCTAACGGCGCTGGCAGTAGTGCGGGAAAAAGAACTGGGCTCTATTCTCAACTTGTATGTTACCCCGGTAACAAAAATAGAGTTTATGCTAGGTAAGCAGTTACCCTATGTTGCTTTGGCGATAATCAATTTTTTGTTAATGTGTTTGCTGGCTGTTACTTTGTTTGAGGTGCCCATTACCGGTAGCTTTATCACCCTGCTGTTTGCAGCTGTTTTATATTGCATTATTGCTACAGGCTTGGGGCTTTTAGCTTCAACGATTACTAAAAGCCAGATAGCGGCTATGTTTTTTGCCATGTTAGCCACGATGATCCCAGCTTAACGTCGTCCAAGTGTCATCAATTAACATCATCCCCAGTTGCGCCGCAGCGAGTAAGCTAAGAAACCCAAGCGAGAAACGGCGTTCATACTCGCTCCACTTCGTTTGCATTAATCGCAAATTTTTAATTTCGCCCATAGTAAGGGGTCTTGAGAAGTATTCTTCAGCTGAAGCAATCATGATGTCCATAGGTTAATTTCCTACAGCTTCTATACGACCACCGCCGGCCCTGCCTGGGAATTTTGTCAGTGCACTGCCCTCAAGGCTGAACCCTTGTTTGATGGCTTGGTGTTTGACATCTAGCGGGCTTCGCCAGCAGTGGTGTGCAAAGCGATTTACACCGATATCATGGATTTTGGATAACAGTTCCAACTCGTTTTCATTCCATGTGCGCGGTGTAGACCCAGATAAACCAAATTCGAAAATTTGCTTGCGTACTGATGAAGGTGACCGACCTAGTTGAAGTGAAATCTCTTTGACACTCAAGGAGGCATGCGTTGAGATCAGAAAATCTAGCTCATCACTGCGCCATCCGTCTGGTCTGTGTGACAGTAACACATGGTTGAAGTCGCAATATTTAACGTGGCCAAGCTGAAATGCTCGTTGAATAATCACGTAATCGGGTTTTTGTAATGCTGCAGCAAGCAAATTCCATGGAGCATCACTTCCTTGTGTTTGCAGAGTATTACCAATCAACAGATCGTCAGCATGAGAGAATCCTCTAAAAACTAGTTGTTGCGTCATAAAACGATAAATCCTGTTTGGTTTCCAAAGTGCTTAGTGCAATTCTAAAGCATGTGAGGAACCGTCATTTTGATAGACCCCCCTAAAAAAGTACCCTCTGTGTAAATTGATAAAAATGCATCCATTCGAAGTGTTTCCGGTCTCTGATCTCAAAGAATTGTCCGCTTGTGGTGAATTCAGGTAAATTCACCACATTTACCAAATCAATAGGAGCGCCGCTTGCAACACGAAAGGCTTTGCAATGAATTAGGGATCCGTTGCATGCAGCTTCCCCTATCACGAGGACTTAACAAGGATCAATGGATTAGCCCAATGACTCTGGGGGCGGTATCGGTTGAAGAGGCCGTATTAGACCACTTTAGATCTGACGGGTGGGATGGTTACTCAGGTGAAGGCGGATTAATTCTTAACCTAATCAAAGCTATGTCCTTTCCCACCTTAGAAAACAGACACCGATCGACATTTATTGAGGCGTTATATGCGCAAAATGTGAGCTTCAACGAAGACCGATTCAATTGTGATTGGCTTCTGAGTAATGTAAAAAAGTCCACCCGTGATCAGGTTCGAACAAATCTTGAAACCCTGTTTTCCAGGGAACCTTACACGATAGACTTCGGTGCATTCCGAATGAGTTACCAGTCATCCATGCTTGACTATTTCCCGCATCTAGCAAAAGACATGTTCCTCGCTTTGTTCGATGCTCTTGGCCAGGAAACTATCTGCTCAATTGCAGCAATCTTTTCAAAGGATCCCTACACATATCGCAATGGTTGGCCTGACATCACTATGTGGAAACAGGGCGAAGTTAAATTTCTTGAAGTCAAGGCACCGCGGGATCGAATGCAGCGGAGTCAAAAAACTCTTATCAAAGAGCTTCTCAGACCATTAAATTTAGATGTCACGCTCGTCTCTGTTGTCGAGAGCGTTGTGAATGATTAGCTAACCACGTTACTTTCATGCGATATTTAGACTCTGCACAGCTTGCTTCATCGAACCCGTTTTAATCATGCTTTCCGCATGAGCCTCGATAATCGATGGATGAGTTTTCCATGTCCGATTGGACTCAAGGATATCGTTTTCAGATAAGGATGAATCCATGTACTCACCGATCACCATTTTCGGTTTACCTTTTAATCCATCACTTGATATGTACTGGGTTGAACCTAGCAGCACGATTCCGACCGACATAAAGAACAACTTTAAAATGTTTAAAAAAGTTGTAAACCAATGCTGTAAGCATGGGTACCCTCTCAGCGACTTTTTGCCGCCAATAGAGCCATCACAAGTTGCTTACGACTATTTTGGCGCCGATATGAGTCAGTTTCCACATCTAGGGGATGCTCAATCTGAGCTAATGAATTTCTATACAGAGCACTTGCAACACCAGCTTGATAGAGCCACAAAACCAAAAGATTTAGAGAGAATCGTGTTGGGCCACTTCGGCCTCTATTACAGCGAGTTCACCTTTTACGCCCAATCCAATAAGCAGCGTTACAAGTCACTCTGGTTTTACAAGACGCTCAAGGAGTTCACTGCCAAGCAATGGAGTTATCTACAAACATCCCATCAACTCCCTGAGTGCACCCCAGCTGAGCTCGTTGACTTGCTGATTCCTGAGCACGCACATGCCTTTGATGATCTGTGTCATTTTATGACGGATTATGGTGTCCGATACCCGGAGCATGAGGATTCGAAGCATCTGGCCTGCATTTTCATTGCTTTGCATGAGCAACGAGACGTACCACAAGCAGTTCTCGCAGCATGGCTGCTGGCACTAAAGACTGCCGATGAAATCTATTTAGCGATATTGAGTGAGTTTGCGGAGGCAATCAAGTTAAAAGCTGGGCATTTGGTTAATTTGAAAATCTTCTTGCCATTTCACACTGCTATTCACACAGACGGCTTCGCTGGCAGCATGTACGACAACTTTGTGAAGCTTGAGCCTGCGCTCTGTGCACTTCAAGAGATATTTGATGATACCAGACGGAGCAATAAGCTGGTCTACCTTCAACTGCTGCAGGTTCTTCATGAGCCTAGGTTAGATCCTGAACAGACCGTCATTGACAGCGTCAATGAGTGCGCTTTTGGGTTTGCGAGGAGATACCAACTAAATCGTGATCAAATTGCATCTATTTCAAAAGCACATCGAGTTCCAATTTCCAATTTGCTTGTGCTCATGACCAAGGTAGGCGCAATCTTCCATCGGGCTAGCTTTCGTCAAATTATTCCCACTGAGGATGAATGCCGTAATGCCCAATTACGTATTGACGATATCCATAAGGAAAGCGTGGAACTCGCGAAAACTCCACTAGAAAATCTAACTAAGCTACAAGCCCTTAAACAGGAGTTAGATGAGCTCCAAGCTAGACAGATAGAACGCCAACAGTTGATACGTGATTCCATTGAACAAGCAATCAGCAATTACAATAGCCTCATCAATGGTGCCATCGAGCAGTTTGATTCCAGCTCTGAGGAACGTGAAAAAACAGAATTGCAAAGTCGACTTGATGCAGCACATCATGAAATGGATGCTCTTTTGCGTGATATTGACTTACTGACGCAAAAAACAGAGAAACCTCTTTCGTCTCAATCCATTTCCGACTCTGCAATATCTCCAAAACCTGACTATAGCCTAGATGATGCGATCTTTGTCCTAGGAGAGAAAAACCCCTTGGTCGCTTTTGTGACGTTACTAGCATCAAAAAGGCCGTGGGTGATATTGTCAACCTCGCTCATAAAGCAGCTGAATGAAATAAAAGGATTTTCGCGAATTCCTGACTTTATGACGCACCTGGACAAGCTAACCAGTTCCGCGTTCATAGAAACGCATCAGCAGAAGGGGAGTGAGGGTACATTTTCGTTCTTTACGAAAATTCAGCTGTCGTTTAAAGAGTCGGTCACCACGATGAGCAACGCCGAGTATCGCGCTCAACGAGAGTTTACGTTTATCGAAGGCGGCACAGAAAAACGACTCACCTGCGAACCTCATCTCAGAATTGGTGTTAGCAACAAAGAACAGGAACAGCTGAGAGTCCACTTTGTCATCGAGGATGGTCGGTTGTATCTAGGGTACATCGGTAGACATCTTCCGACCGGTGCTTAGCGATGTGGCCGCATATGGCAAAAACTCGTCTAATTGAACCATAATTGAAGTGAAGGGAATCCAAGAATGAATAAACTAGCGTGTATTATGTTGTCCGCGTTTGTGCCACTGACTTACGCAAGTAGCTCAATGTACAGTGGTGATTTGACGGTCAAAAATGCTACTGGCGATGTAATGTTTGGCGAAAATGTTCACCTTACCGAACCGGTTCCTAGCCAACATACTGAAATCAAAATTGGTGACGAGATTATTGTAGGGGCCGGACGAAAGGCAAAACTTGCGTTTGGGCCTAGCTATAAAATTGACGAACATTCCTGGTCTGTTTTTATTACAGATGAGCAGTACCTTTATCTATGGTACAAAAACAATGAGTGTGGTGATTCTCAACATTTAAAAATTCCGATGAAGTCACCTTTGTCATTCAAGACGAAAACCTCGAAAGGGTGCCTTTTAGAACTGGACCTTCAATTATCCATTTTCGATTGATTGTAGGGGTTGTAATTAAAGCCCCAAACGTAGCAATGACTTTTGAGGCTTGTGACATCGGAGTTAAATCTTCCTGACGTGCCGAACGTAGCTTGTGTTGGTCGTAGGTCGAGCAAATTCAACGCCATCGCTAAAGTCAATGACGCGCCCTTGGAAGCTTGGATTCACCAAATCATCGGGTGTATTCGACCAGTAGCGGCTATTAATCGTGCCTTTGAAAATACTCAGTTTGATGCTGGGCTGACGACATTGCCGTTCCACAATGGAGTTGAGCTCCTTGATATTTGGTAATCGCCAATCCGAGTGTCCGGCAAACTTTTGAGCGTTAATTTCATCCTGGGTAGCGATGGCCGTAGCCCAGTCGTTTGCTGCTTTTGGCTCCCCTTTGCACGTTTGGTCCGTTTTATCAAAAGTCTGCCCGAAGGTACAGACCGACCAGACTAATCCGAATCGCAAGTCGGTCACCGTACCATCCTTGTTGTCTAAGAAATGCGCTGGGTTTGTCGTTTCCTGAATGGATGTACTTTTGCATTCATAGGCATGAACACCAAATGTCCAAAGCGCACAGAAGGTCATGAGTAGTTTGGATTTCATAGCTTCGGTCCCCGAACGAGTTTGACGTAGTTGTAAGAAGTTTTGTTGCAAAGTTCTGCGCTTTTAGTGGTTGCGTTGAGACACCAAACGCTTGCATCGTTGTCAACGGACGGTGTCGAGGATAGGTATCTCACTTGGCTATCGCCGTTTAAAAATTGGTAGTTTTCGTCGATGAAATATGACTCGTCCAAAAGGCCTTTTTGGCTTTCGTAGACCACGATCGTGTTCAGCTCCATCATGGAAGGCAACCTCCAATCGGAGAAGCCGCATAACCCCGCACGATTTACGGTTTCTATGTACTGTTTCGTTGTGCATCCTTCACTGGCCGATGCAAAAAGAGGGTTATCTTTATCCGGAAAAGAGCAGTGTTCTGACACGTAAACATTATCTGACCACTCCTTGGAATTGGTTCCCCCCATCTGACCACCGTTATTCTTCGAATCTCGGCTGTACCAAAGGTACGTGTTAGCTTTGCTTCGCCAATTCGCACTGCCCCAAAGAGCCGCACCCTTTAGGTCGCTCCACTGACGTTCGTTGATTTCTGTCCTGATCTCCCAGCTTAACCCCGTGTGATTATCAGTGACGCAGCTGTGATTGACGACGTCATTTCGCATAGGGTTCCCATCATTGTCGATTTTTTGCAGTAACATCCCGCCATAGCCGTTGTTCGCATACAGTGGATCCGTATCAAGGCCATAGTTTGCATCCTGATAGGGATGGGCACTGCCTGGCGAGTTACTTTGGTACTGACCATTGTTGTAAAACTTCGTATACCCTGTGTCCGGAAGTTTTAAATCACCTGAAATAAAAACACTGCTAACATTCCCGCCGGCTTTTCCGTTTTGGACTCCAGCAATGGTGAGTTGTAAATCTTCAGTTCCTTCAACTAGTTTATCAGCGAGGATCGTCACGTTAACATCCACTCCTGTGGCCATGGGAGGGATGACGTAGTCGAGCTTGTCGATTCGATAATCGACATCGCGAACAGCAAGCCCACCTAACGTCAATTTCACGTTGGTGGGTTTTTCAGATAAGCGATCGGAGACGATAGGAACGCTGAATGTGCCAGCAGCTTCTGAAACCATTGTTTTTGCATTTTTGAACGACACAATGGGTTCTGGATCATCATCTTCAATTTGAATGCGGGCGGATGTCGTAGAGCCTTTTTGTGCGTTGCCCCCACTGACGGCATCAATGGAAAAAACAAAATCACGGTTATCCTGGTATACCGTATTGGATTTAACCCGAAGGTTTACCGTCGCAGAGCGACTGCCTTTTGTGATCACCATGCTGCCAACCATGCCGATGTAGTCTTTCCCGGCTTTGGCGCTGCCGTCTTCTGTTTTGTAACTCACTGTCACATCGCTTTCAGCAATCCTTTGAAGCTGAACAGTGATCACTGCAGTCACTTCATTGTCGTTTCCCTCTTGAGGGTCCAACGGGATTCTGAATTTTTTTCACAAAAAGTCACTTAATCCATTGATATTATTAATATATAAATTGATTTAAACCTGCTTTCTCGAGACAATTTAAAAATCCAATTCTTCTCTGAATTTACCGTTCCAAGCGCATATAGCCGGAAACTTATTGTACTTACCGTGGCAGTTGTCCTTTGGTGCAAGGAACGAAATCAATATGTATTCAAAAGAATACGGATAGTGATTAATTGCACTTAATTTACCACCTCATTGCAATGGCTCCTTACCACATGTTGCAAATTAATCGCACCGCCACTTTCACGGAAAGTACCACTTCGTCGGAGCGTGGTTTTGTGCCAAAAGCGGTCATTCGCCAATGCCCCGTGGCTTTGGTTAGTCTTTCGCAGACGGCTTTTTAAGAGCGTTTCGCCTTTAGGCGAAACGCTTTTAAAAGCCGTTTGCAAAACATCAATTGCGCGAAGGTAAACGGGTCTATGCCGAAATGTCCGCATCACGTTCTTTACCGACGTTCGAGTTTTTCGATGTCTGTTGGCATTGTTGGCGATGTGGCGATAGGAAAACCCCGATGTATTGCCACCGGGGGGGCATAATTTTAGATCAGGACTAGCGGTGTTTTTTATTACGACGCACTATCAAAAGACCACAGATACCGAGGAATAAGATGGGCAAGGTCGCAGGTGTTGGCACACTTGCAGTAACAGGGTTGGTATTCGACACCGTTAAATTTAATCGGCTGATACTACCGCGACTTTCTTGCCAAACTTGCATACCGGCAACAGTTGTTGAGTTGCCAATAACATTTTGCGTACCAAATCGTGTCAGCGTTACCGCATTACCGAAAATCGAAGTCATAAACGGAGAACTGCCATATGAATTTGCATTTCCTCTGCTGCCAAGCACTCCGATCACATCGCCAATATTAATTTTGATTGCTAAACCAGTAATTGCAGACGCTTGATTGCGTTCTTCAAACAAAATATCAAACAAATTTGTGGTTGCGCTATAAAATGAAGGAGCTGTTGGCAGCCTTAAAATAGAGGTCGAAAAATTTGCCGTTGATGCATCAGTCGGTACGTCAATTCCAGTAATCCAGAAATCTACCGGTGCAGTAAACCAAAATCCCCGAGTGTTTCCCGTATAGGTTCCAGCATGCGTTCCGACATCGATGGTTTCAGTTGATGGTGGAATGATTGATGCATTTGCAGAATTGATCGCGAACATAAAACAGCAAAATAAAACAAAATTTTTCATATATTTAGCATGCCCTAGCTTGATATTAGTTAAATGGTTGACTACTCCTTATTAAATAAGCAAATATTACGCCACAAAAAAAACACCATAATAAACAACATTTTAAGATAGAACCCTATTAACAAAATAAAAAAATGTAAAATAATCTGACAATCTTCATTCCGTCTATTTGACCGCGATTACAGCAGATAAATTTTTGGTAACGCAGCCAGAGGATCTTATTCAGCAATCAATTGCAGACCATACAAATCGATCATCCGCTGATTTTCTTGCTCCGCTACTTTTAAGTATTGTTGATCCGCGATCAATGACGCCGCATCTTTATCCAAGACCACGATAGCGTGTTCGTGGAATTGCAGCACGGACGCAGGGCAATATGCTGAAACCGGTCCGCAGACCATTTGCTGCACAGCTGCAGCTTTTGCCCGGCCGGTGGCAAGCAACAGCACATAACGTGCTTGCATGATAGTCGCGATGCCCATGGTCATTGCCATCGTCGGTTGCACTTCCTCCGGCTGGAATAACCGACTGTTATCCGCCATGGTTTGTGCCGTCAATGTTTTTAAGCGGGTACGTGAAGCCAGGCTAGAAGTTGGTTCGTTAAAGCCGATATGACCGTTACTGCCGATCCCGAGGATTTGTAAATCGATACCGCCAGCAGCAGCAATACGCTGCTCGTAGTCTTGCCCGACAAGACGTGGGTTTTGTCCGTCAGAACATGCCGGCAAATGGGTGTTTTGCGGGTCTATATCGATCTGATTGAACAAATGCGTCTGCATAAAACTGCGGTAACTTTTTGCTCAAAGCTGAAGATCCAGTAACTGGATGGCTGAAACTGGTGGTTACATGAAAGTGCAACTGGTGGTAAGCATCGTGTGATCGTGGTGGTAAATTGGGGTGACGTTTTAAAATAGCGACAGATCCAGAAGTAACGCCGGTCAGCTCTCTTCCCTTTGCCAATGAATCGATAGCATCGTTCTCTTAGATCACTCGAGGCACCGACGTACAGAACCTGTTTGTCACGGATCACAGCATAACAACCCGGTCTTGTCGGCAAAGACTGAATTTCGTCATGATCGTTCACGTTGGCGCTATTCTTTTGGCTCGGTTGAATACGCCTGAACATATCTCGGGAAATGTTTTGTGGTGTTGGAGACTGCGATTTTAGCTGGGTAGTTTTAAAGTGTGGCCATTTACTGTTGGGGTTTAAGTCATAGTTGCCTGGAGCTAAGATAATTTCATCATGAAATATAAGCCCGCCTAATCCGTGCTGCTGTTGTCACCGTGGCATAGCATTCACTCGGTGTCTTGGCTTCATACTCACAGTGAATTTGCGGTTTCTAAAACGACATCACAGTAGCCTACGCCTTCTACTGTTATGGACGCTGACTGCTTTTCAAAAGTCATTGTGGCACTCATGAGCGCCCGCCCTAAACCATCGATGATTTCCTCTGGCGATAGCGCCATGGTTTCACATTTTTCTATGATGGCGTCCATGAGTTCTTGTGACTGTTCATCCGTCAGGGCCATAAATACAACGCCTAAGTAATAGTAATGATCAGGATGCAGGTGCTGCTGAACTGCGTGAAAACTGCTGCCAAAGTTGCTGCAAAGTGGCCAAGGACGCGGTTAATGCGGCTTTTTCCTGCAACCAGGTCGTTTCTTGTGTTTTCACGCTCGTAAAATGAGCCTGTAATTGCTGTACATCATGGCATTTTGCATCAAATGATTTTTGTAGCTCCGCGTACAGTGTGTCTCGATGCTCCAGTTGACGCTCCAACTGACGGCGCTCGATCTGAAGACTCACCAACTGTTCCTTCAACTGCTCGGATGTAGTCTCTGCATGCTGCAGCGTGGCTGTTAATTGCTGTACCTGCGCCTGCAGAGTGCTGGCTTCCTGCTGTTTCACCATCACATTTTGCTGTGCTACGCGAAGATCTGCCTGTACCTGCTGGATCTGGTGCTCATGGCGCTGAACATCCTGCTCTCGCTGCGTTTGGACAGAAGCACGATAATGCTCCAGCGCTTGTCTGGCATGCTGATGTTTGTCTTCCAGAGAGCTAATATGCTGATCTTTGGTGGCGAGCAGGCTCTTCAGATGAGCATTTTCGCCGGAGAGTTCCGCCATGGTGAGTGCATCTTGCTTCCTGGCTTCCTGAAGCTTTTTATTGCTGTCCTCAGTTGATAAGAGCTTTCGCTGCAGGTCATCGGTTTGCGCCGTCAAATCCTGGATCTGTGTACGCAGGTTGTCAGCCAACTGCTCCCAATTCGCATGGGCAGCCTTGTGCATCGCCTCAGCTTGCGTCACTTGAGCCAGAGCCTCTTCCTGCAGTCGCCTGGCCAATTGCAGCACCGTCGTCTTGATCGACTCCGTCAGAAGCTGCTCATCATGCAACAAGGTCGAATCGTCATTCTCCAGCTCTCTGAGCCAGCGCTGTATGGTTGACCGGGAACCGGTATTGCCCAGCTCAATACGTAACGAATCCAGCGTGACCGCCTGACCTTCGTCCATCAGCCGTTGTCTGGCGTCTTTTACATCGTCTTTGGTGATCCCGGTTCTGGCCATGTCTTACTCCATTTCGTACTAATACGTAATATGTATATACATACTAAATCAAAAATAAAAATAATCAAAATTTCATCATTTATAACAAGTGATAATTATGGATTATTACTTGTTAGGCTGTAAGCCACGCCAATTGTAGGCCTACGCCATACGTATTTTTCAGACTCCGTACAGAACCCCTTGCGGAGCATCGGAGCGAGTCCGTATAGTGAGCGTACAAAAAACAACCAGAGGCACCGTATGGGGGGACAACTTACGCAGTGAACACCATTGATCAGTATCTGCAGGCCGCAACACGGGACAACACCCGACGCAGTTATCAAGCGGCGGTTGAACATTTTGAAACCCAGTTTGGCGGACTACTGCCCACGACCAGCGCGGAGATCTGCCGCTACCTGGCCCAATACGCACCGTCGTTGACCTTCAACACACTCAAGCAGCGGCTATCTGGATTATCGGCTTGGCACCGTGAGCAAGGTTTTGTCGATCCGACCAAAGCGCCGATGGTGAAAAAGGTGCTCAAAGGCATTCGTGAATTGCATCCCGTCCGGGAAAAACAAGCCAAACCCCTGCAGCTGGAGACGTTGGCTCACATCGTCCGAAGTCTGGATCAGCGAGAAGCCATGGCGATTGACCGTAATGACCAACCGGAGTTACTACGCTGCTGCCGGGATCGGGCCTTTGTTCTGGTCGGATTCTGGCGGGGTTTTCGTGGCGATGAGCTGTGCCGGATGGACGTGGAGCATCTTGTTCTGGCCAAAGGAGAAGGACTGCACATTTATCTGCGACGAAGCAAAACGGATCGCGCCAACCGAGGGGAAGTCTATCGTTTACCTGCCTTAGCGCAGCTGTGTCCTGTGCAGGCACTGGCGCGTTATCTGGCCGTAGCTGGGCTGACCGAGGGGCCAGTATTTCGCAGCATCAACCGCTGGGGTCATCTTGGCAAAGCGGCATTGACGGCTAAAAATATTGTGCCACTGCTACGCAAAAACTTCATCGCCGCCGGGGTGGCCGATGTAGGACACTACAGCGCCCATTCCTTACGCCGTGGCTTTGCCACATGGGCCGGTCAAAGCGGCTGGTCGCTCAAGGCATTGATGGAATACGTGGGCTGGAAAGATCTGAATTCTGCCATGCGTTATATGGATAGCCCTGTGCCATTTTTGCCAGCTGTCCCCACCGAGGTGGAGCCAGCACCTGTGCAGACGTTGAGTACACACGAGCTCGAACTTCGCTATAGCCTGCAGCGCTACCACAAAAATAGCCGTGATCCGGTGAAAGTCCGCCAAAAAATAGACCGTTTTTGCCTTAAACCACTCCGCGCCGAGTGCATCGATGAAGTGGATCATCGTTACCGTCTGACATTGCGGGTCGCTGACGACGTGGAACTGGATGAACGTGTTGATGACCTCTTGGCCAGCCTCTATCACATGGCTCAGGATCATCAGTGCATGATTGAGATCACCCTGACGGAGCCAGCGTCAGGACGTTATTGGGATTAACGAAGGAGTGTGCATCGGATGCAGGGTGGTTATCAGGATACGGCGTATCCCGTCTTAGATACGCAGTACAGCGCTCGTTTACTGGAAAAGCATTATCGACCGACCGATCTGGAACTGAACTGGGCCAGCAGCTACCGCAAGCCTTTGCACCGACTCGGCTTTCTCATTCACCTGAAGCTTTTCCAGCGGATGGGTTACTTTGTGGTGCCCAAAGAGTTCCCACTGCCACTGGTCCGCTTTTTGATGAAATTTGCTGGGGCCCATAGCCTGCCCACTGAGGCCGAGTGGTCCACTTACAGCACCGCCGCTAGTCGTTATAAGCAACTGGATGATATTCGGGCCACTCGGGGTGTGCGGCGGTACACCGATGAAGATGAACCATGGTTAATGGACGTCGCACGAAAAGCAGCGCAAACCAAAGACAATGTGTCAGACATTATCAACGTGATGCTGGAAGAACTGGTTCGCTTTTGTTATGAACTGCCAGGTTTTTCTGAGCTGCAACGCATTGCCCGCCTCATCCGCAACCAGGTCAATACGGCCTACTTTAAAACCATTACCGAAGGTCTTAGCACCGAGGCCCGGCTGCACATTGATACGCTCCTGCAAAAAGACACCGAGCAAAGTTACAGCGCCTGGCAGCAGCTCAAACGGGAGCCAAAGAAACCCGGTGCCAAGGAAATTAACTTTTATCTGCAGCATGTCGCCTGGCTGCTCAATTTGTCCGAAAAAATGCCGGACGTGCAGATCCCCGCGGTCAAGCTCAAGCAATTTCTGACGGAAGCGCAGGCGTTGGATGTACGGGAGATGCGGGAACTCAAATCCATCAAGCGCTATGCGCTGGCTGTACTGTTGATCCGGGGGCAAAAAGGCAAAGCTTTAGACGATGTCACCAATATGCTCATCCGGATGTTGCGGCAAATGGAGAGTCTGGCCCAGAAAAATCTGGATGAGTACATCCTAAAGCAACAGAAAAAGGTCACGGATCTGATCCAGACTCTTCGGGCCGTGACAGTGGCGTATGAAATGGATAGCTCTGAAACCGAGCGTTTGGATGCGGTCGGTGAAGCACTGAAGCCCGGCAGTACGCTGATGATGTCACGATGTGATGAATATCTGGCGTACTCAGGCAACAATTTTTATCCCTTTATGCTGACCTCGTACCGATTAAAACGCGGATTGATGTACCGCTGTCTGGATGTGCTACAACTGCAAAGTGCCACCAGCGATGACAGTACGCTGCAGCTGCTGCGATTGCTTTTGGCCTTGCGAAATAGTCACAAAGAATTTATTTCCGAGAAGCAGGTGCTGGAGTACTGTGATTCTGATCCCACACCACTATTTCCTGCCCAATGGGTCAAGCTTGTTAAAGTCACGCCAACGAACGGCAGCGATGATGTGAAATACCACAGAAAGTATCTGGAGCTGGCGATATGGACACTGATCAAGCAGGAACTTGAGTCCGGGGATCTGCATGTTCTTCATGGTCAGGAATACTACGACCACCGCGAAGAATTTGTCAGCGTTGAAGAGTACCTGCAGGAAATCGACCGGTACGCGCAGGAAATAGAGCTGCCGGTGAACAATCCGGATGAGTTTATTGAGCAGTTGAAAAGCCTGTTGACCGAAACAGCACAACGGGTGGATGCCCGGTTTCCGGCCAACGACAGTGCCACACTCAAATCCGGACGATTGAGTCTGAAAAAAGGCAAAAAAGATCGGCCGGACAATGAAGTGGAAGCGCTGAAGGAGCTCATCAGCGGAAAATTAGAAACCACCAGTATCGTCGATATCCTGACAGACACCGAGCACTGGCTGGATCTGCATAAGATTATCTACCCACACTCAGGTAACAAAAGCCGGTTGGACAACCCTCAGTACCGCTTTATAACGACTTTGTTCTGGCTGTAACCTTGGCCCGACTCAGACGGCGAGATCCATCAAAGGGCTAAGTCCGCGTCAGGTGGCTTGGCTGAATATCAAACAGGTGAGCGAGGTTAAGCTGGAGAAAGCCAGTACCAAAGTGATCAATGCGTACAATCAATTTGATCTGCCCAAATTCTGGGGGGACGGTAGTCATGCATCCGCCGATGGCACCAAATGGGATCTGTACGAGCAAAACATGATGTCTCAGTACCACATTCGCTACGGTGGCTATGGCGGGATCGGCTATTACCATGTCTCGGATACGTACATCGCTTTGTTCAGCCACTTTATCCCATGCGGCACCTATGAAGGGGTGTATATCCTCGATGTTCTGCAAAAAAATGAGTCGGATATTCAGCCCGACACACTGCATGGTGATACTCACGCGCAAAGCTACACCGTATTTGGACTGTCACATCTCCTTGGGATCAAGTTGATGCCCCGCATCCGCAATATTCACGACTTGCGGTTCTTCAGACCGGACAAAAACGCCAAGTATCAACACATTGACTCACTGTTCAGCGGCAGTATCGATTTTGAGCTTATTCGTAAATACCTGCCAGACATGCTCCGGGTGATGGTCTCCATCAAGCTAGGGCGGATCACCCCCTCGACACTGCTCAAACGTTTAGGTACGTACAGCCGCAAAAACAAACTGTATTTTGCCTTCAAAGAGTTGGGGAAGGTGATCCGGACTATTTTCTTGCTGAACTACATGGATGACCCCATCATGCGCCAGACGATCCATGCGGAAACCAACAAAACGGAAGAGTTTCACCAGTACAAGAAGTGGCTGTTTTTTGGTGGGGAGCGGATCATCGCTGAGAATATTCGCTATGAGCAGCAAAAAATTGTGAAGTACAATCAACTGGTGGCCAATATGGTGATTTTGTACACGACTGCAAAAATGACTCAGATTTTAAAGCAGCTCACTGCTGAGGGATATGAGATCACACAGGAGTTGCTTGGGTGTCTAGCGCCGTACTGGACGTCGTACATCAACCGGTTTGGCGACTACAACATTGATGTCAACCGGCCGATAGAACCAATGGATTTGCATTTGGATATTTCCAGAAAAGTTGGTAGCAAATAATTTTTTTGAACCATAACCAAAACATGGAAGCACTTTACTTGCGAGTTCGACAATTAATCATTCAAGAAATATCACTACTTGAGTGACACTTTTTGTTATACTAAAATAGGATTTATGATTAGTTTAGGAGGTTTGTATGCTTCAAACTTTGCGCAAAGCGGGTGGTTCGCTGGTCATGACAGTACCCAAAGTATTTATCGAGCAGAATGGACTCGGGGAAGGCTCACAGGTTGAACTCCATCTTATGGGGAAGAAGATGACTGTTGAGGCCCCAACACGCCCACGCTACAAACTGGCTGAGCTGATGGCAGAAATGCCAGAAGGATTGCCGCGAATTGAAGGCTGGGACGACATGGAACCAGTCGGACTGGAGAAATTCTAATGTCGTATGTACCCAGCCGCGGTGACATCGTGCATCTGGAATTTGATCCGTCCTCCGGTAAGGAGATGAAAGGCCCGCACTTCGGCCTTGTACTCAGTGGAAAAGTATTTAATCAACAAGGGCTGGCAATGATTTGCCCGATTTCGCAGGGTGCAGCCATGGGTGCCAGAACTTACGGAACGGTAGTTACGTTGATGGGGGCTGGCACTGAGACCCAAGGTGCTGTGCATTGCCACCAATTGAAATCTATGGACTGGCGAGCACGAAATGTAAGGCTGAAGGAGACTGTGCCTCAGTACATCGTCGATGAAGCTTTGGCCAGGATAGAAGCAATCTTGTTTGAATGAGACATCTCTACTAATAACCTATGGGGTATCGGTATCATGGCCCCCATTCTTCAGCGCATTCCCTGCTTACGACGTATTTACTTCGATTGGTTGCCAATTGTAGCATGTTTAAGTAATTCGAGATAAAACACTGAAATAAAAAGACATTCTCTAAAACCTTGCTCTTCTACAAGCTGTTTTAAATGAGGAAGAGATACCCAATGGGTTAGGTAGCTGAAAGGAGTCTTAAAGCCTATATCCTTGATTTGTGGATATTTTATTCTCAGTTCATTCCAATGGTACATGGGCTCGACGACCAAGTGTTTTTCGTCAACATCGAGCAGTATCTTTTGGATGACTGAAACCTGAGAAAATATAAATTCTCTTCTGGTTTTCATACCAGAATCTTCCTCTGGCAGACCAGTACCTTCAAAGTACTTCGAGAGCTCATAATCGACGAACCAAAACAATTCTTTAAAGTATGGTTCCCACACCTTCAAAAATGCTTCCAATTGAAGCTCCTTCAGCAAAAATTAGACCAACGTCAGAGAAAAGGGACGATTCTATTAACTAACAGTTATTGTAGAGTATGGCAAAGTTAAGACCCCAACTCAACTGTAGGAAGTTGAACATTCACCAAGCAGTAAGTTAGCTAATTTTTTTAAATATTAATTAATAACAATTGGTTAAGTTGCTTTTTGTGAAATAAATTCAGAATCCCGTCGAGCCCTCTTTTAAAGCACAAATGCCAAGAGCTGGCGCGTGAGCCTTCAACGCATGTTCCGTATGACTTGGCGGAGAAAATTGCTGAGCTTGGGCGTGTTATTGGTTTAAATGACTTTGAACAACAAGTGCTGGCGCTGGCGGTGCTGCTAAGCACCGATGACGGCCTACAAAACTATGCGCGTGGTATCGTGCTGAAAAAGCCGTCTTGCCTTGAGAAAACATTGCAAGTGATGCTCGATTGCCCGCAGGAATTAGTGCGTGCGGCCTGAGGTATCCCCAGAAGTTGTATAGATAAAACAATAATTTAGGTGAATACGGG
>CAYTIQ010000067.1:0-18835 GCA_964437935.1 uncultured Rheinheimera sp. | reverse complement strand
TCATATGCTAATTCTCTCAAGAAAATTAGCCTCCGACAAACCCGGTATGATTCATTCGAATAATCTTGCTACGCTGGGCTGGATTTTCGATGATGCCGCCATCAGCCATGGCACCGCGCTTGACTGAGTTCAGCACAGGCTGGCCCCATATCACTCGCGCTACGATGGACATATTGCGATCTAAGTGCCTTGGAGCCTGGCCTTGCATGATCGCAAAATCACTGGTGGCGCTATCTGCATCATTGCCTCGGGCTAAGTTCACCACATTCGGGCAATGAATAAGCCACTCGTGCGTGCCATCACGCCCAACCGCAAAGCCGCGGCGAAATCCCGTCTCTGCAGCCAATAAATCTGGCGCTTGGACTTTCAGATAGCTGTCGTCTTTGGGCAATGGCCAATTGAACTCCGCGGCCACTGGCGCTAGTTTTGTCAACGCCCTCGGGTGCGACTCCCCTTCCATCAAGCCCGCTTGCAGCACAAATTGATCGATCACTCGGTAGAACGTAAGGTCGTTATAAAACCCTTGGGCAATTAACTGACGAAACCGGGCGGTATTGTGTGGCGTAAATTCATCCGCTAGTAACAACACGGCAGTGCCCTGCTCCGTTTGTAAATACGCTAACTGATGTTGCGGAATATCAATCCAGTCCTTGGGCGCATGGGCGAGCCCAGTGGGTAAGTAAAGCGCAGTGACACAACAAAAAAGTCGAATGATGTTCATTTTCATGATTGAACCCAAGGTAATAACAACGCATCGGCAAACAGCAGCATGGCTGCATAACGGCCACCTTTAGCCAGCGCAACTAACAGCACAAAGCTCCACAAACGTAGCCGAAACACCCCAGCCATCAAGGTCAGTGGATCGCCAACCACAGGTAGCCAACTCAGCAACAGCGTATAAGGGCCAAATCGTTCCATCCACCTTTGCGCCCGCAGTTGTTCGACCTGTTGCAACGGGTACCATGAATACCCCGATAAGCGGTGAAACTGGGTGCCGAGCCAATAATTCAGCAGGCTGCCTGCCAGATTTCCCGAGGTGGCGACTAGCCATAATAGCCACGGACTGTGCTGTTGAAACCACAAATACGCTAAGACAATTTCTGAACTGCCTGGCAACAAACTAGCGCTGGTAAAGGCGCTAAGCCACAGCCCTACCACAGGGTGCCAAAGATCCGTCATGCTGCAACAAACACGCCCCAGCAAAGTCGAATCCAAAACGCCCACAACACCACACAACTGAATAAAAACAAGTTAAAGCGCTTACGGACATGATTGCTGGTGACATGTACTAACGAATGCAATAACCGTAAGGCAACATACAACGCTGCTAACACCACAAAGATAAAGTCAGTCAGCTGAAAATGTAAGACGGTCAACGCGCCAACAAAAAACAACACCGGCATTTGAAACAAGTTGTCAAAATTTCGACTTGCGGTGATCACACCCTCATTCGCACCAGCCAAATCCATAGTCCGAAACGCGTGATAGTGAAATTCTTGATTTTTTGCAGCTTTAAAGCGTCGCCGCCCCATTACCACCATAATCCCGCTGGTTAACAGCACTTGCAATGCCATTATCAGTACTAGCCATTTATCCATGTCCCCTTCCTCATCAATCGTCATTGTTCTGTGAAACTGCGGCCCCTGCTTCGGTGGGCAACTGCTGCAGTTGTTTGGATGTTTCGATATACTGATATTTTTTTGGCGGATATACCATGGCTCAGCTGTATTTTTATTATTCTGCGATGAACGCCGGCAAATCGACGTCACTCTTGCAAAGTGCCTATAACTATCAAGAACGTGGCATGAATGTGATGATTTTTACTGCCGCTATCGATAACCGCTTTGGGATCGGCAAAGTCAGCTCACGAATTGGGCTACAAATGGATGCCCATATTTTTGATAGTCAGTTCCATTTCACCGAATTTTGCCAACAGGCGCTGCAACAGGATCGGTTAGATTGTGTGCTGATTGACGAAGCGCAGTTTCTAACGAAAGAGCAAGTGAAACAGTTAACCGATATTGTCGATAATCTTCGGATCCCCGTATTGGCCTTTGGTCTTCGTACCGATTTTTTAGGCGAAACCTTCCCCGGCAGCCAAGCTCTACTGGCGTGGGCAGATAAACTGGTGGAGTTAAAGACGATTTGCCATTGCGGTCGTAAAGCCAACTTTGTGGTGCGGTTAGATGAGCATGGCAATGCGGCTCGAGGTGGCAATCAAGTGCAGATCGGCGGCAATGACAGTTATGTCTCGATGTGCCGCCAACATTTCAAAGCACTGGTCTGGTAATGACGTTAGCCGGATGACAATGACGGCGTCGGCATTGGTTGCTCAAACGATGTCACGACGCCATGTTGTCCCTGTTGCGTGCGAATAGGCGTCACCACATCGGTGAGTGGTTTACTATCAAGGTCAACTAAGTCGCGGATCACTTGATGATGATGTAATCCAGTCGGTGCATCTTTGATTAAGGCCACCACTTGAGTCACTGCCGATGCCTCGCAATGGTGTTGTAGTTGCAACAATAGATTTTTGACGTCGTGCCATGGCATCGAACACTCTTGAGCAGCACATATTCTTGGATGGATGGTATGCTGCACCTTGTCGCCAATTAACAATTCTTCGTACAATTTTTCGCCGGGCCGAAGCCCAGTAAACTGAATGTCGATATCGCCGTCGGGTCGGTGCGCATCTTTAACTGTTAAGCCCATCAAATGAATCATCCGTAGCGCTAAATCGACGATACGGACGGGTTCCCCCATATCCAGCACAAACACATCACCAGCCTTGCCTAGTGCGCCCGCTTGGATCACCAGCTGCGCGGCTTCCGGGATCGTCATAAAGTAACGATAGATATCCGGATGAGTGACTGTGACTGGGCCCCCTTTGCGGATTTGCTCGCGAAAGAGCGGAACGACCGACCCCGAAGAGCCTAATACATTTCCAAAGCGAACCATACAAAACCGGGTCACTTGCTGCTTGGCGGCAAGTCCTTGCAGCACCAATTCGGCAAGGCGTTTGGTCTCACCCATCAGGTTGGTTGGACGCACCGCTTTATCCGTCGACACTAGTACAAAGGTTTCAACTCGAGCATGGATCGCCGCTTCAGCACAACGCCAAGTGCCAAAGACATTATTTTTGACCCCTTCAATCACATTGAATTCCACCATCGGCACATGCTTATAGGCTGCGGCATGGTACAGAGTGGCCACTTGATACTTTCTAAGCACGGCACTGACGCGGCTTGCTGATTGCACGTTACCGATGATCGGAAACACATCGATTGGCGACTGATTTAACTGGATCCATGCCAACAACTCTTGGTGAATGCTATACAAGGCATATTCGGAGATCTCAAACAACACCAAGGCCTTGGGATTGTTTCTGATGATTTGCCGGCAAAGTTCAGCACCGATAGAGCCCCCTGCTCCGGTTACCATCACCACTTTGCCTTTGATATTGGCATGCAGCAGCTGATCAATAGGCGCTACCGGGTCCCGCCCCAGTAAGTCTTCAATTCGTACATCTTGCAAATCATCAATCCGCATATGGCCATTCACAATATCGGCCATACCGGGGATAGTTTGCACAGGGATGGCAATGGATGCTAACGAGTCCATTACAGCGGTGCGTCGGCAACGACTGGCGGATGGGATCGCCAGTAACACTCGTTGCACCCGTTTTGATTCGATAACACTGACGATTTGCTCAGGACATCCCACAGGGATCCCTAAGATGGTAGAACGCTGCAGTTTCGGATCGTCGTCGACAAAGGCAACGGGTTGGTACTGCTCACCGTTTAGCAGTGCTTGCGCCAGTTGACGGCCTGATGAACCTGCGCCATAGATCAACACCGGTTGCTTATGTTTTTGTGCCGTGCTGCGCGGAAACAACAGCATTCGCGCCACGATACGACTGCAGCAACAGCCCAACACACAGAGCAAGCCATACACCACTAACCATTTGTTGAAGCCTGCTTGCTCCGTCAACGCCAATTGCAATGCCAATAGCCCTGAATGCAGGGCGACGCCTAAGATCACCGCGGATAAGATATGCTCATCAATAAAACGGATCACGGCGCGATAGAGCCCTAATTTTGCAAACACCAACAAGGTCAGCGGTATGGTCAATAGCAGCTGCGGCGACATTGCAACAAAGGCTGGCCATGGTTGCAACTGGGTCAGCCAACACGCCATGAAGGCTGAGAGGGATAACACAAATATATCGCTGGTCAGTAACACTGTTTTTTTGGCGTTTCTGGGCAAGGACAACAAAAAACCTAACATGCCTCAACTCCTTTTGCTTCATTCAACGGCTATCGATCTACGACACCCCGTGGCTTTTAGGGTGAACACTAACTTAATCGTTTTTGCTTTGATGCAAGGATTGGTGATCTGTTAATCAGCAGAATGGCAGTATAGACGACGCTAAAATAAACGTAGGCTGAATGTCATTAAATCGACATAAATTGAGTCAGAATGATGTTAGCATCAATGAAAAAAGGCGCACCTGGGGTGCGCCTCTTTTGAGAAGGTTCGACTTATCAACGCTGGCTTAGACGCTGATCTCTTGCTTGAGAGCGTCAATGATACGCTGGCAGGCTAACCCATCACCATAAGGGTTATGCGCAAAACTCATGGCATCATAATAAGCCTGATCGGTCATCAATTTTGACACTTCAGCGACGATCAAGCTGCAGTCAGTCCCTACAAGCTTCACCGTACCTGCGGCAACCGCTTCTGGACGCTCAGTGGTATCACGCATCACCAGCACCGGCTTACCAAGTGATGGCGCCTCTTCTTGGATGCCCCCTGAGTCTGTTAAAACCAAATAACTGCGGCTCATTAAATAGACAAATGGCAAATAATCTTGAGGTTCAATTAAGTGCACATTCGGCGAGTTCGATAATAAACGGAACACTGGCTCACGCACATTTGGGTTCAAATGCACTGGATAAACCACATCCGCATCCGGGAAGCGCTCGGCAATATCTTTTAACGCTGCACAGATATTTTCAAAACCAGAACCAAAGCTTTCACGACGATGTCCCGTCACCAAAATCAAACGACGGCCATCTTGGCCATACGGGAATTTTGCTGCAAATTCTGCAGACAACGCTTTATCTGCATCAATTTTCGCCACCACCTGCAACAAGGCATCAATGACGGTATTGCCTGTGACATAAATATGTTGTTCAGGGGTATTTTCGGCTAATAAATTGGCCTGCGAGGTTGCCGTCGGTGCGAAGTGGAAACGAGTAATAGCACCCGTTAATTTACGATTGGCCTCTTCTGGCCAAGGGCTATAAATATTTCCTGTCCGCAGACCAGCTTCCACATGCCCTACTGGAATTTTCTCATAATAACAGGCCAACGCCGCAGCAAATGTGGTACTGGTATCACCATGAACTAAGACAACGTCAGGTTTGAAATCACGTAGCACTGGTTTAATCGACAATAAAATACTGGTTGTCACGTCATACAAATCTTGGCCGGCTTTCATGATGGCCAAGTCGTATTCAGGCGTGATATGAAACAGACGTAACACTTGATCCAGCATTTCGCGATGCTGACCTGTTACACAGACACGACTATCAATCGCTGCGTCGGCTTTCAGCAAATTCACTAAGGGCGCCATTTTGATGGCTTCAGGACGCGTGCCAAACACGCTTAATACTTTTAACATGGTAACTTCCATTTTTGTGATGTTTAGCGCGCTGGGCGCTGCTGGACATGCAGATTAAACAGCAACTCAGCTTCGGCTCGAGGCAGCTCGCATTCGCGGATAATCTCATCCAAACTGGCGCCTAATTGTACCATCTTCATCGCTCTGCTGTAGAGCTTGGATTCTGGATCAAACATTTCAATTTTCTGTGTTTGTTCCATTAATTGGTTCACTTCAGCGGCGACTGCATGGAGAGCTTCAGATAGCTGTTGGATGTCTTGTTGGTCGTTTTTGACGCGTTGTCCTAAACCGAACATACCACTGCGTAATTCTTCAAGTTCCGTTTGCAAATGTTGGTAACGCTGACCAAGCAATTGCTGCTCTTGAAGAACGTCTTGCAATCGATTGGACTGCAATCGATGTTGCCAAATAACAAAAACAACCAGCAGTATCGCTACTGCTGGTACAACAAACAAAATCAAATGTGAAAGAGTGAAAGCCACAACAAACTCAAATACTGTTGATTTCTTCCCACTCTTCGTCGGTTAACAGTTTGTTCAAATCGACTAAGATCAGTAATTCGCCATCGCGGTTCGAAACGCCTTGAATAAACTTGGCGCTCTCGTCAGTGCCGACATTTGGTGCTGTATCAATTTCTGATGCACGCAAATAAACCACTTCGGCGACACTATCTACTAGAATGCCAATGACTTGTTTATCCGCCTCAATGATAACGATACGGCTATTCTCGGTTACATCCGATGGTGGCAAACCAAAACGCGCACGAGTATCAATGACAGTGACAACGTTACCACGCAGGTTAATGATACCAAGAACATACATTGGCGCGCCTGGTACCGGTGCGATATCGGTGTAACGCAGCACCTCTTGCACTTGCATAACATTGATGCCGTACGTCTCTTCTTGCAGCTTAAAAGTCACCCACTGCAGAACCTGATCGTTGCTTTCTTTAGCTTTTCCAGATTGTGCCAACAAATTGCTCATCAGAAGCTCCTATAACCGAAATTCTTATGCCTAATCAGCGCTGCCCGAACCTTGAGCAAGTAACGAAATCATGGCATCCACATCTAACAAAGCACACATGTGCTGTTTAATCAAACCAGCCAACCAAGCGCGCTTTGTATCACTCGCCCGCCATTTGACATCATCTTGTTCCAACGTCATGGTGTTTACCAGCGTTTCGCAGGCTAAACCCCAAGAGCTCTTACCTAACATAATAACATATTGATAGTTTAGCTTTTCTGCCAGTGTTTGATCGTATTTTTCTGGCATAACCCACATTGCTGTATTCACAACGTTGATTTTTTGCTCTCGATACAACATAACGCCTTTATACCAGGCGGGTTTACCAGGCAGCGTATTCAAGGAACCTATTTGGTGAATACCACCCAGTTCTTTTAGCGGCAACGCAACTTTCAGGCCCGCAACCTCGAAAAACAAAGCTTGAAAGCGACCTTGTCGATAATCTTTGACTACAGTCGTTACAGGAGGCGTTGGTGGTGGAGTCTGCTTGACAACCTCCTGGATCACGGGAGCTGGCGGCGCAACAACGATCTCAGGTTTGGCAACCACAGGAGCGCGCTCTGGGGCCGGCGTCGTCGTAACAACCTTTGGTTGGGGTACTACACGAGGCGCGGCTTGCACGGGTGATGCTTGGGCCAACAAATCACTCAGTTGTTTCTTTTGCTCTGTAGTTACGACTGGTGCTGGTTTTGCTTTGGGTTCTTCTTCTTCCGTCAGCAGCGCGTTTAAATAACTGCGCATAACCGCCTTGCTGGCAAACAAGTCACTCATGCTGTTTCCCCTTGCAATTGCAACAAGTAAGTCAACAAGGTGTTATAGGCGACGACCCCACGGCATTTAGGCGCGTAAACTGGCGGTGGTGTTTGCGCTAAACTCGCGTCACGCATTTTGGTATCCACTGGGATAACTGCCGACCAAACAACATCCCCATATTTGGATTTTAGTTCTTTATAGGCTTCTAAAGAGGCCTTTGTCCGTTTGTCGTATAAGGTCGGCACGATAGTGAATTGATAACCCGCTTGACCTGGCGTATGCATCAACTGCATGGTCGCCAACATCCGATCTAAGCCTTTTAACGCCAAAAATTCGGTTTGAACGGGAATGAGGATCCGATCGCATGCGGCCATCGCATTGACCATCAACACACCGATCACGGGTGGACAGTCAATCAACACATAATCGTATTCATCGGCAATTTTATGGAGTGCTTTTTTCAGCACTAAACCCATGCCGCCTTTGTCACCTAAGGAGCGATCTAAAGTCGCAAGTGCCATTGAGGATGGCAGAATATCTAAATTATCCATACCGCTAGGGCAAAGCGATTGTAAGATTTCTTCTTTAGTGATGTCTTTGCCGCGGATAAAAATGTCATACACGCTATTTTCTAGCTCTTCTGCATCAATCCCAAAATAATAAGTGAGTGATGCATGCGGATCTGTGTCGATTAACAAGACACGCGAGCCACGTTGAGCCAATAATGCGCCTAACGTCACTGTGCTGGTGGTCTTTCCCACACCGCCTTTTTGGTTCGCTATAGTCCAAACTACCACGTCATTGATCCTGTTCTTGCTGTTGTGGCGTTGAACTAGGTTCATTCGCCGTAATCTTGATGCCACCGTTGGGTAAACGAATAATTTTAATAGTACCATCCGCATTGGTATCAAAAGGCAATCCAGCCTCTGGGTCCGCTGTACTCGGCGTTACAGAATCGGTGTTGGTTAACGCTTCCTTGGTCACAGGAACCGAGCGTTCAACGGGACTTCTTAACTTTGACACAGCGATGACAACCTTGCGGTTCGCCGAGCGTCCTTGCGGTGTTGCATTATCGTCAAAGGGCGAATATTGACCGTATCCTTCCGCGGCAAGTCGTTCGGGCGCTATCCCTAAGTCTTGTAAACGACGTAAGACAGCCATGGCCCTTGTCATCGACAATTCCCAGTTTGAATCAAATATTTCATTGTGAATGGCTTCGTTATCGGTATATCCACGCACGCGTACCAAATTTTTTGTTTGACTGATCACCGTGACGATTTCAGCCAAAATCAGATCGGCTCCTTTGGTCGGAGCACCTGAGCCACTTGGAAACAACAAGCCACTGTTCAGTTGAATGAGCATCCATTCATCATCACTCTCAACTTTCGCTACCCCTTTTTCAATCAAATTAGCCAATGATTGCGTCAACTGTTCTTGCAATGAGACTAAAGGGTTACCGAATTGAGGTTTCGTTTGAATTGGATTGTCTTTGGCATCGGCCATAATTTCTGGACCGGTCGGCGTCTCAAGAGAAGCACCAAATTGTTGATAATCACTGCGTGGTTGATTATCAGTTAACACCGCATCAGCTTTCACTCCAGTGCTCTTTTCTACCGGCTTCTCAAATACTTGAGCTAGAGTGTCAGAAATGGTTTTGAATTGTTCTTCTTTGTTGATGGCGATTGAGTACAACACAACAAACAAAGCAAACATCAAGGTGACATAATCGGCATAAGAAACGAGCCAGCGATCAAGTGGCTCACTATCATTATCTCCGTGCCGAAAACGTTGGCGCTGCATCTTAACTTACCCGATAAGCAGCAAGTTTGCGCTCGATCACACGAGGATTTTCGCCATTGGCAATCGCAACTACACCTTCGACAATTAATTCTTGATACAAACTGCGTTGAATAATCACGCTTTTTAACTTGTTGGCGATGGGGATAAAAATCAGGTTTGCAAAGCCGACACCGTAGATAGTCGCAACGAATGCGGTGGCAATGCCAGCGCCTAACATTTCAGGGTCTTTGATATTTTGCATGGCTTGAATAAGGCCTAACACCGCCCCAAGAATACCGATGGTTGGGCTATACCCACCCATTGACTCATACATCCTTGCTGAACGCATCAAACGTTCGCGCTCTAAACACAACTCATTATCCAGAGTCCGATGCAAGGTCACTGGTTCGACACCATCCACCAGCAAATTCAATGCGTTGTGCAAAAAAGGATCCGATTCTTGAACCGCATCAGCCTCTAACGACAAAAAACCATTGGCACGAGCTGATGTTCCCCAATTGATCAAACGCTCAACCGTAGAATTTAAAGGCATATATTGCCCTTTAAAAACCCACGCTAACATCTTGATACCAACAGTAAATGTCGGCAACGGCGTTTGAAAGATGACGGCCCCAAGAGTTCCACCGAGCACGATCACTAAAGCGGACACATCGAATAAGGTTGAGATACTGCCACCGTGTAAGGTATAGCCACTGGCAACCGCAAAGATCCCTAAAATGAGCCCAAGAAACGACAATTTATCCATTCGTTACTTCCGCTTGTAATTTTTGTGCAACGTCGGACAAACTCACTTCAACATCGGTCAAGCCGGCAGCCGTTACTGCTTGAGGCATGCCATAAACCACACTACTCGCTTCGTCTTGCGCCCAAATCCGTGAACCAAATTGTTTTAACAAACGAGAGCCATCACGACCGTCCGACCCCATACCAGTTAAAACCACGGCCAGAACTTTGTCTTGGAATACTTTTGCCGCACTACCAAAGCTTATATCGACGCTGGGTTTGAAAGTAATACGAGGAGAATCATCTTCCTTGATACGAATACGTGCACCGTGTTCATTACCTTCCAACAGCATTTGTTTACCACCAGGCGCCAAATAAGCATGCCCCGGCTTTAATACATCCCCATCTGCAGCTTCTTTCACTTCAATTTTCGACAAGCTGTTCAACCGTTGAGCAAAAGCACCAGTAAAAGCAGCTGGCATATGCTGAATTAAAATAATGGGTACCGGAAATGTGGCGGGTAAGGCAGTAATGATATTTTGCAAAGCCACAGGGCCACCCGTCGAGGTGCCGATAGCAACTAACTTGTACTGCTTTCCACTGACTCTAAACGGCTTATCGAGCTCACTGGCGACTGAGGGTTGACGTAGCAATTCAGCACGGGCTACCGGAGTTCGGGCAATCGGAGGACTGACAGGTTTTGTGACTGGGGCTGATGCAACAGCAGTAGTGGTCGCGACATTGCTTTTAACAGCCAAACGTTTTGTAGCAACAGCTTTGACGCGTTGACGTAATAAATCAATTGCTTCTGATTTATCACGCGCAATGTCTTCAAACTTCTTGGGTAAGAAATCGACAGCACCGGCATCGAGCGCATCTAGGGTGGCTTTCGCCCCATCGTGTGTCAACGATGAAAACATTAAAATTGGCACACGTTGTATTTTCAAAATTTGACGGACAGCCTCTATACCATTCATGACAGGCATTTCGACATCCATCGTGATGACATCGGGTTTTAACTCTTGCGCTTTTTGTATGGCTTCTTGCCCGTTATTGGCCGTCCCTACGACAACTAGCTCAGTATCTGCTGCAAGTATCTCGGTCAACCGCCGACGGAAAAAGCTGGAGTCATCAACAACTAAAACCCTGATAGACATAAAAACTCGCTTATGATGCTAAGTTGTGAAAGCGATCAAATTTAATTTTTGATTTTTTCGCGTAATGCTTGAGCAAGTTTGGCACATCCAGAATCAGCGCGATGCTACCGTCGGATGTGATGGTTGCCCCCGCCATACCCGGAGTCCCTTGCAGCAACGCATCTAGCGGTTTGATAACCACTTCTTCTTGACCAATTAAAGAATCCACCACAAAACCGACTTGTTGCGTACCTATTTGGACAATCACAACATGGCCCTGCTCTCGGCGTAATTTCTTGTCTGAACCACGAACTAACCAATGCTCGAGGTAAAACAGTGGGATAGCTTTATTGCGAACAACGATAGTTAACTGACCATCCACGATATTGGTTTTTGATAAATCGAGGTGGAATATCTCGTTGACCGTGGCCAAAGGCAATGCAAACGGCTGTTTACCAACAACAACCATCAAGGTTGGCAAAATGGCCAGCGTCAAAGGCACCTTGATTTCCAGCAACGAGCCTTGACCTAACTTCGAGTGGATATGCACAGTACCATTTAATTGGTTGATTTTGGTTTTCACCACATCCATGCCAACACCACGGCCTGAGATGTCAGATATTTGCTCTTTGGTTGAGAAACCTGGTGCAAAAATAAGGTTGAATGCCTCAGTATCCGACATCCGTGCAGCAGCATCAGGATCAAGCACACCGCGTTTGATTGCGATAGACTTCAACTTCTCCGGATCCATACCTGCACCATCGTCTTGGATAGTTAACAGAATATGATCCCCTGCCTGCTGCGCTGCTAATTTGACAGAGCCCATACGAGACTTACCCGCTTTGGCCCGGACATCTGGCATCTCAATACCGTGGTCAACCGCATTGCGAACCAAATGCACCAGTGGATCGGCAAGAGCCTCCACTAAGTTTTTATCTAAATCTGTCTCTTCACCTTCAAGCTCAAGGTTGATTTCTTTCTGCAGCGAACGCGCTAAATCGCGTACAACGCGAGGGAAGCGGCCGAAAACTTTCTTAATCGGCTGCATACGCGTTTTCATCACAGCGCCCTGCAAATCAGCGGTAACGACATCCAAATTGGCAATCGCTTTGCTCATTTCTTCGTTTTGGGTCGCGGCTGACAAGCTAACCAGACGGTTACGAACCAACACCAATTCACCGACCATATTCATAATTTGATCTAAACGTTTGGTGTCGACACGAACTGTTGTATCCGCTTGAGCTGCGCCTTTACCTTCTGCGTCACCAGCGTCTTTGTCTTTATCTTTCGAAGCCGCGGCGACTGGGGCTGCGACTTTGGCAGGCTCAGGCGTTTTAGCTGGTTCGGTCGCTTTTGCTGGCTCTGCCTTCGCCACTGGTGCTGCTGGCGTTGCAGGCACTGGGCTCGAAGCTGGCGCAGATTTTGTGGATTCAACTTTTGGCGCTGCTGCAACTACAGAAGGTGCTTTGCCTTTCCCATGTAACTGGTCGAGCAACGACTCGAATTCATCATCAGTAATATCATCGCTGTCAGAGCCTACTTTCACGGTAGGAGCTGCAGCAGGAGCTGGTGCGGGCGTTGGCGCTGCACTTTCGCCTGGTATGAATGACCCCTTGCCATGCAACTGATCAAGGATGGCTTCAAACTCCTCATCGGTCATGTCGCCACTATCTGAGGCGGCAACCACAGGTGCAGCAACAACAGGCGCTGCAACTTTCGGGGCTTCGCTACGTCCTGGTGCGCTTGCACCATGCAGTTCATCCAGTAAACGCTCAAATTCATCCTCGGTGATATCATCCACCGAGTTGCCAGAGACGTCTTCAGGCTCAGCTTCCACTTGTAACGACACGGCCGCATCAAATGTATCTAAGCTCATGTCAGGCTCTGCGACTACAGGTGCTGCGACAGGGGCTGCAGCATGATGTTCTTCCTCTGACTCAGGATGACTGAGGCGATGCAAGGCATCAAGAATATCGGCAGATGCGGGCTCCAAAGGATCTCGGTTTTGCACCTTCACAAACATTTCATTCACGGCATCTAATGCTTGAAGGATGACATCCATCAAGGCTGGCGTGACACGACGTTTGCCTGTCCTTAGAATGTCAAACACGTTTTCCGCGCCGTGACAGACATCCACAAGTTCAGTCAATGACAGGAAACCTGCACCACCTTTGACCGTATGGAAACCGCGGAAGATCGCATTTAGCAAAGCAGAATCGTCTGGATTGTTTTCTAGTTCGACTAACTGTTCCTGCAATGCTTCTAGGATCTCGCCGGCTTCGACTAGGAAATCCTGTAAAATGTCCTCATCAACATCAAAGCCCATGCCGCTTTACCTCTCTTAGAAACCTAAACTTGATAATAGATCGTCCATGTCATCTTGCCCCTGCACGACATCATTTCGTCCTACAGCATCAATAATTGGGCCTTCCGCCTCGTGACCGGCTTTTGGCTTACGAGCAGCCGCAGGTCGGTCATCCGAAGATGTGTGGGGAGTTGTTTGACCAAATGCGGTCAGTAAACCAATTAGACTTTCTTCAACTTGACGGACTAATTCAATCACCCGACGTAGGATCTGGCCGGTGAGATCTTGGAACCCTTGTGCCATCAACACTTCAGTTAACGAACCTTGCAATTCATTAGCATTGGCAAGAGAGTCGGTTAAGAAGCCATTTAAGTTATGACACAAGGCCTTAAATTCACCGAGTTGAAGATTCCTTGTCATTAACTTCTGCCACTCAGGCATCAGATGGGACAAATCAGTACTCAAACGGTCAGCGATAGGAAGACAAGACTCAACTGCATCCATGGTTTTATTTGCGGCTTGCTCGGTCATGTCAATCACATTTTGTTGCTTCTACAAAATGAACTTTCCTTTATCTCGGCGCGGGATACTGCGGCATTAGATCAAAACACCACGAAAAAAACCTCGTTGCTGGATTCTATCCAACAGATTGATCTGCAGATTGCCAATCACAGCGAATTAGCTCAAGCAAAAAACCGTGCAGATTTTCGTCAATGTGTGGCTCAACTGGATGAGTTATTGGTGCGCTGCAAGCAACAAAACGAAGTCAACCGTCAAGCGGTCGAGCAAAGTCAGTTAGTAATAGAACGGTATAAACATGAATTGCTGCAACAACGTGGCAAATCTGGCCTGACCTATAACGCCAAAGGAAAACCATCGTTAGACTCGGTTGGTAAAGGCATTAAAGCCTAACCTAGACATACTCTGGCAAACCGCTTGCTATCAATTGGCTTGTTGCCAAGCACACACATCGACATTCACACTTACGCACACATGGCATCGCCAATGCCTTGCTCTTTTTGGTTCTCTATACGGCTTCACCGTCCAGGGACATTTGCTAACCCTCTGCCCTTGCTGGCATTGCTTCGTTACCCTATCCACTTAACGCTTGCAGATTCGCGGGCGCAGCCTTCGCTCGCCCAGCTTGCTAGACCGCGTTGCTGTTGAGGATTCGCTCAGTTGCCGCCAACCAGTATCTTCGAGGATGTTGGCATTAGAGCAATCACAAGCGCAAGGTGTCAGAGCCAGACCTGACTTGGTTGGCTACCGATTAGAAATCAACGCTGTTCACTTGGCCGGCGTTGGGCTGCGATTGACAACGTATGCCAGCACTTGGAATTACCAAGTGCTGGCCATGGCATGGCCTAAGGTGTAATTAATAGTATTTAACCGATTTGATACGACGCACAGGCTGAGAGTTTTGATATAAATCATAAACTTGCTTGAAATCCAACTCCATTTCAGTGGCATAAAACTCACCGACTGGGTAGGTTTTAACAACTCGCGCGCCTCGGATCACACCTTGCAGCGAAGCTCGTAGCTTCTCATTGCCCATCACCGCTTGCTGCATACTAACCTTGTAATCAATTTTCTGGCCATACACCTGTTCGGCCAATTCGCGCAAGGCTTCAAGCTTTGAGGCTTTCATCGCCATCAGCATGCGTTCTTCATCGGTCTCGGCTTTTTGTGATGCCAAAGGGGCATAGCCTACGGCTCGTAACACAGGGAAACGCTCAGGCGGGACCGCTTCGTATTGCACTTCTTTGTCGTAAAACATGCTACAGCCCGACAACAACACCAGACCAAGCACTAACCATAAATATCGCATAGACACCTCAGCTGCAAAAACGCATGATTGCTCAAACCACACGAACCGACCGTTACACCACTGCCTGCAAGGCAATGGTCTCCTATTTGTTTCACGCTCTGGCTTTTTACGCATTATGCAGGTTTTGCGCCAATCTAAAGAAAGAAACAGCAAACCAACCAAGGTTTTGACACGAAGGCACGAAGTTTGCAGTTAGTCAGGAGTGTCATGCCGACAACGCCTCACTGGAGACTTTGTTATGTTCCGTTATAGCCCATTATTATTGGCTTTGGTTAGCTTATCAGCCCCCGCGCAATGGTATGAAACCACGGGCCAAGCCATGGTACGTGGCGGCGATACAGCAAAAGCACGCCAACAAGCAACAGAGGATGCCGTTAAACGTGCCATGTTATTTGCTGGGGTGAGTGTGCGCAGTGTGCAAGAAGTGACTGACGGACTTTTGACACAAGAACGTTTGCAGGTCCAATCTAGCGGCGATGTGCAACAAATCCAGCTGATCAGCGAAACAACGCACAATGGCTATTACGAAGTGACCATACGAGCAGATATTGAAGCAGAAAAAGCCAGTTGCCCTACGTTTGCCTATAAGAAAAAACTGCTGATCACACCGTTTCGGTTAAAAGAAACCGAACAGGCGGTGATTGGTGGATTGTTTGATTTGGGGGTGGTCAGTGGCGAGATGTTTACTGACAAACTCAAAGAAATAGGCCACAGCAGCTGGCCTGCCCCGCTGAATAATCCATTGGATGTGCGTCAATTAAGTTATGCCGAGCGTAAAGCGTTACAGCAGCAATATGGCGCTCGTTATGTGCTGACCGCGCGATTAGATGATGTGTCGCTGGGCGATCGCAACGGTACCAATTGGACGTTTTGGAGTGATGCAGACCGCGAACGTTTTTATCACTTGAACGTGTTAGTGTTTGATCTTGCCGAAGAACGGGTGGTGCTGGAACAAAAGTATCAAACCACTGCGCTGTGGACCTTTCGCAAAACCACCAAAATGGACCCCAAAGATCATCGCTTCTGGCAAACCGACTACGGCCAAGCGGCAGAACGGGTGATTAATGCTGCGGCCATGGATGTCGAAGAAGCCATTCGTTGTGAACCGCTGCAAGCGGAAATCGTGGATGTCGATGGCCCACAGGTGTTACTGAGTATCGGCAAAGCCCATGGTGTTAAGGTGGGCGATACCTTTAAATTGGTGCATAAACGTGAGATGCCTGATCGCTTTGGTCGGGCCCAGTCGCTGCTGGCTGAGACCAACATCACCGTCAAAGTGACGCAATTAAGTAGTGAAGCGGCATGGGCCGAGTCGGTGGATAACGTGTTGCTTGCCAACATCCAGCCGGGAGATTTAGCCAACCCCAGCACACCTATCGTCGATGAATTTGATGCAGAACTGGTATCGTTTGAAGACACCCCATCCAACTAATTGGCTTTGGAATGGCTGCCCTGGCGAGACTCGAACTCACGACTGGCGCTTAGGAGGCACCCGTTATATCCAGTTTAACTACAGGGCAATTCTGGGCAGGATATCAGAGCTGGGGCTGGCTGTGAACCAAGCCCCCGACAAGCGCTGAAATTTTCAACAATAGAAAGAACAGCTTAAGGTTGAATTTGCTGCAACACTTGATGTGGCAACAAGGTCGTGGCGGCCGCGATCACTTTCTGTTGGCTCACCGAGACAACCCGGCTATTGATTTGCACACCGCGACGCGTAGTAACTAAAGTGCCGGTTAACACATAATCCATGCCGACTTCGTTATGCAGTTTTTTCACATCGCGCGACAACGCAAAATCGCCATCGGGCCGAATATGAATGCCACGTGTCAATTTATATTCAATCACATCCACGCCATATTGCGGCAACACAGTTGCCAGTGCTTCGGCAAATTGATTACCCAGCGCATTGCTTTGCTCGAGCGTCTGGTCAAATTCGACAAAACTAGTCACACCAACCTTCGCCCCCTTCAGTTCGCCAAAATTGGCTAACTTAAAGACCAGTTGCGCGGCATAATCGGTGAGCTGTACTTTGCTATGCGGCAGCTGCGGGTAGGCGGACATCGGCAATTGGGTTTCTGGCGATAATGCAGGCAACAACCCTTGCTGCGCCGCAGCAAGCTCGGATGGCAACAGGGTGCGTTTGGCAATAGGCTTGCCGCCATACGAGGGCGTCACGGCCAGAAAAGGTTTAGCGTTCGGGTCTTGTGCCACCTGGTCCAGCTGAGACGGGGCATGTGGCACATACTCTGCCTCACCGGCACTGCGCATCGGTTTGACGTAAAATTCATTGGGATCCGCGGGCGGCTTGTCGTCCAGTTGTGTATCTGCAGAGCTACTAGCGGTCTGTTGAGCTGCCACATCTTGATGGACGACTTGCTCTTTCTCGCAGCGGCAAAATTGACTGCAGCCAGTTAATAAAATCAACAAGGCGATACTGCACGATCTCATGTCATTCCCCTTGCTTTAGCAGCAATTTGTCAGGCGTGCCGGAGCTGTGAATGGCATCCACCACCGTTTGTGGAATAAAGCCTTGTGCCGTTGCCAACACCTGTTTGCTCGACACCGACACCAAGCGGGCATTGACCAAGGTGCCGCCTTGATGCTGCACTAAGGTGCCACCGAGCACATACTCAATGGGTTGCTCTTCTTTGAGCTCAGTAAAATCCCGGCTAAACACAAAATCACCCGCTGGGGTGACCCGAATGTAATCCGTGGTTTTAAAATCAACCACGCCTAAGCCAAATTGATGGACTTCATGCATAAAGCTCTCAGATAGCTGGTTGCCTAGTAAATCCGTGGCATCATAAGCCCCATCTAAATACACAAAGCTCGTCACACCAATCACCATTTGTGGTTTGAGCTGATCAAGATTCGCCATTAAATCTTGCATCATGCCTTGCACATAATGGTTGACGTTGACTTGCATCATCGGCTGATACTGTGCAACCGTTTTCTGCTGTTGCTGACGCGTCGCTTGATAGGCTGCGCCATCATAGGCCAGCGGCGTGACATACGCCTGCGATGACGATGCGACCGCAGGGGTTGGCATGCCTTGCTCGAGGGCGACCTGCGACTTAGCACGATCTTCAAGTTCAGCGTCCCACTTATCCATGGACGCACAGCCGACGATGCAACAGGCAGTACCAAGCCAAATTAATGATTTCATAGTTACTCCTAAGGCTGCGCTGGGCCACTATTGCGATAAAGACGCTGCTGACGTAATTGCACTTGTTCTGTACTACCAAGCACTTGCGATGGCACCAGATCGGAGGCTGCCGCCACCACTTGATTGCTCTGCACGTCTATCATCCGCGCATTGACCGTGGTGTATTGCTCGCTTTGATTCATAGTACCGACAATGACATAACGCACGGACTGCTCGGCGGCCAACTCCGACAGCTGCCGCGTTAACATGCGCTCATGATCGGTATAAAACTGCACCGCTTGGCCTAAACGTAATTCTTTGACCTGATAACCACGTTGGGTGGCGACGGTTAACATGCTTTCTTGCAATTGCAGACCCAGCATATTCAAACTGTTGTTGTATGGATCGGGCGCCAAACTCCGCAGCTCGGTAA
>CAYTIQ010000066.1:0-19791 GCA_964437935.1 uncultured Rheinheimera sp. | reverse complement strand
ATGTCAGGAAGGTAATTGCATGATATTGTTAGATTATTTCTGGGGATCCATCAGGGTTCACACCCAACCCAACATACTGAAATTAATGTTTACCAAGATAAAACGCACTTATTGACATATGTTCTTGGTCAAGACTCTCGCGACTTAAATATGTTTTGGCTTCGTGCTCATTCAGGACATCATTCCGTTGATTTAGGTTTCATCCATTTAGATCCTGCGTTGTTAAACATAGACACTGGCGATTAGAATGTGGCCAATCGTCCAAAAGCCTTTTTTAAGAACTGTGAGCCAGAGTAGCAGTGTTGATGTCTTGCTATCGCACAGATAACAAGAACCTGCCCCCAAGGTTCATAAACTGCATAAAAACGCCTGATACCTTTCGCTTTTTATGCAAAATGAACGTCGCGACCCGCGATTGATAACGCCAGCCCATCATATAGAGGACACCTGATGAAACTCCACGAAATGACCGGCGAACAGCTGTTAACCGCCATGGCCAATGGCGACTTGCCGCCACCGTCTATTACGAACACCATGCCGATGCGTTTAGTTGAGGTGCGCCATGGCTACGTAAAATTTATCGCCACGGCCGATGATCGTCATCTAAACCCACTTGGCGGCGTGCACGGCGGCTTTGCCGCAACGGTGTTAGATTCCGCCACCGCCTGTGCTGTCCACGCCGCGCTCGACGCTGGTGTCGGGTATGGCACGGTCGACTTAAACGTCAAAATGGTGCGGCCAGTGCCGCGCAATCAAGAGTTAATCGCCGAAGGCCGCTTGTTAAACCTCTCCCGCACCATCGCCATTGCCGAAGCAACCTTAACCGACGCCCAAGGCAAACTGTACGCGCACGCGACCTGTACCTGTAGCATTAATCGCGGGTGAGCACATCAAAGGGCAAAGGATGAAGGGGGCAGAGTCACTATGTCAAAGAAACACTTAGGAATTGGGATGAGTATCGGCGGTATTTTGTTGCTGGTAGGCCTAGCATTCCAAATAACAAGCTGTAGCCCCAGCACCGACCTTTGCATCAATACACCGTATGAAGAATTCTACTCCCCAAGCGCACACAGCAAAGCGGTGGTTTTTGAGCGCAGCTGCGGCGCAACCACCGGCTTTAGTACCCACATCTCTATCGTTAATGCCACACAGCCGCTCGAAGGTGCTGGTAATGTGTACATTGCATCGGGCCAGCCTGCAGAGGCTGCATTGCAACTGCATTGGCAGTCAGATAATCAGCTGGTTATTGGCCACAGCCAAGAACACGCCTTTCTTAAACAGACGCAACAGGCCGGTGTAAATATCCGCTACCCCTAACACTTAGGACTATCTAAATGACAACGCCTGATTTATGGTCACAACGCAGTGTTGGCATTAAGCTCTGGGGGTTGGCGCAAGATCCTCATGCCATTGCAGTTACCTTTCCATCGCTCTTTGAAGCCAATGCCAAAGGCGATGCTCATGGTCGCCATCAGTTCTTCCAAGAGCATCAATTGCATCTTCTCAAACTGATGACTGAGGATGATGAATGGGATGACGTGTTACATGATTTTGTCACCGAGTTGGGTGGCGCCAAACAACTGCTGCAACGCATCCAAGCACTTGACCCAAAACGCTACTGGGTCGTGATAAACATTCCCACATCGGATGCCTGGTGCGGCAATGGTCATCGACTTTCCAGACACACTCTCGCCTTGTTAAACGACCTCAATACAGACCTGAGCATTAATTATTTTTGAAAAGTCACCCACCACAATAACTCTACTCGATTGATTTCTAACCTATTGATTTAGTCTTAATGAAACAAATCCCGCACGACGCGACTAGGTGCTGCAGGTGTGTTTGGCGTGCGGCCATCGAGCGCGGCGGGATGCCAGCGGCGCAGGCGTAGGGCGTTGGACACAACCAGTACCGAGCTCATCGCCATGGCGGCGCCGGCAATGGCCGGTGTCAGGTAGCCTAACGCGGCGGCTGGGATGGCAAGGACGTTAAAGCCAAAGGCCCAGCCGAGGTTTTGCCAAATGACGCGGCGAGTGCGACGGGCGATATCCAAGCCTGCGACCAGCAAGGCTAAATCACCGTCTAATAAACTCATGCCACTGCTCGCAGCGGCCACCTGCGTGCCGGTGGTTAGTGCGACGCCGAGGTTGGCTTGGGCCAAGGCAGGCGCATCGTTGATGCCATCGCCGACCATCGCCACGCGTTGGCCTTGGCGCTGAGCTTGTTGAATATGCTGCAGTTTTTGTTCTGGCGTTTGCTCGGCTAGGTAGCCCGCCACTGCCAAGCCTGCCGCGACCTGTTGCACGATGGCCGCTTTATCACCACTGACAATCACGCTATCGATGCCCATGGCTTTAAGCGCTGCAATGGCTGGTTTGGCACTGGCGCGCACCTCGTCTTGCAGCCAAAACGCCGCCAATAGCTGTGGCTGTGGGCTTTGTTGCAGTAAATAGCTGTTGGCACTTTGCCACGCCTGCGGCACCGCGATACCACTGCGCGCAACCAACGTGGCGCTGCCAATGGCAAAGCGCTGAGGCTCATTTGACGCGGCGTCTACCGATTCTGCATTTGATACCGCATTAGATACCGCGCTAGGCAAAGCCGATGGCCATGGCAGCTGCGCGGCCACCCCGAGCCCAGGTAACACTTGATACTGTGACACCGCCAACAGTGGCCCGGTGTACGCCGTTAAAAACGCCTTGGCTTGGGGATGCTCACTGTGTTGCTGCAGCGACGCGGCCAGTTGCAGTAGCGCCATACGGGCGGCATCGTCTGGTGTCTGGTGGATATCGATTGCGGCGCTGGCATTATCATCGCTCGCCAACGACGGCTGCCACATCGCCCATTGGGTCAACTGCGGTGCGCCGTACGTGATGGTGCCGGTTTTATCAAAACACACAGTATCGATACGACTGGCCGCGTCCAGCGCCGCGGCGTCTTTGACTAAAATACCAAACCGGGCGGCGCGGCCAATGCCAACTACCAAGGCAGCAGGCGTCGCCAGCCCGAGCGCGCACGGACACGCAATCACCAGCACCGCCACGGCGTGTAACACCGCCGCTTGCCAATCGCCAGTCAACATGCCAGTCGCCAGCACTGTGATGAGCGCTATCGTAAGCACCGCTGGCACAAAATAAACACTAATGGTATCGACCGCTTGTTGCACCGGCGCTTTAGACAACTGCGCCTGCTCGACTTGAGTGATCAGCTGCTGCAAACGCGAATCACGCGCCAACTTTTGCACCCGATATTCCAAGACACCATCGACATTTAACGCGCCGCTAACCAGGGTCGCACCGACCGTTTTTAACAGGGGCTGGCTTTCGCCGCTGATAAAGGCTTCATCGACTTGACTCTCGCCTGACAGCACTTCGCCATCGAGCGCCACCCGCTCGCCCGGTTTGACTTGCACCCGGTCATTAAGGCGCACCGCAGTTAACGGCAGCAGTTGCCAGCTGTTGTTGCGCCAAACTCGCACTTGCTGCGGCTGCAACTGCGCTAAGGCACTGAGCGCTGATTGAGTTTGCCGTTTGACGCCGTCTTCTAAGTATTTGCCAAGCAACACAAACGCAATTACCACACTGGCGCTTTCAAAATACAGCGCCGGCATCGCCGAGTCGCTTTGCCACCAGTTCCACAGGCTTAAGCCAAAGGCCGCACTGGTGCCAAGCGCCACCAGCAGATCCATGCTGCCAGAGCGATTTCGCAGCGCATAATAAGCGCCGCGATAAAACCGCGCCCCCAAATAGCCTTGCACTGGCAACGCCAATAGCAATTGCCACAGCGGCGGCAACATGACATGGCCAGCCGAGCTTGGCCACAGCATCGGCACCAGCAACGGCGCCGATAACACAAACGCTAGCACTACCTGCCACAGTGGCGGATCAGTCGGTCGCCGCGTCGCCTTGGCGCTGGGCGTCGGCTGTGGTCGCTGCACCGATGACGCGCTCGGTGTCGAAGGCTCCCGCGCCGCGGCGTTAGGCCCCTTATTTGGTGAAGTGTTAGGCGCAGTGTTTTGTGACGTGTTTGCTGACGTGTTGGGCGCACTGGGCGACGCGGCTACCTGTGGTAGCGCCTGGTCTGGCATCAACTCACAGGCCGCCGCACTTTTTGTCTCGATACTGGCTGTCTCGACACTATCAGTCGCGGCACTGTCAGCAACTGCACTGCCGGCCTCAACGCCAGCAACAAGGCTGTCAGCAGGCGCAATGGCATACCCCAGCGCGGCCAACTGCTCGCTAAGCGGTGCAACCACCTCCATGCTGATAGCGGTTAAGTGCAGCTGTTTGCTTAACACATCGACATCGGCGCGCACCACGCCAGGTACGCTCAGCGCGGCTGTGGTCACTTTGCGCGCACACCCAGCGCACCTTAATGGCGTCACGTCAAAGCGCAGCATAACAAGCGGCACCTGATAACCAGCACCAGCCAGCGCATCCACGAGACCTGCCGCGGTAAAATCAGCCGCCACTTGCAAATGCAGGCGCTCCCCAAGCAAGTCGACCCGCGCCTGCAACACACCAGGCTGCGCCACGGCGAGTTGTTCAACCTTGCCAGCACATGACATGCAGCGCATACCCTGCACGCTTACTGGCAATAAGGTACTGCCGGCAGGCAGCACCGAAGCAGAGTCTGCCGATGTCGCAGTCTGGGCCGACGAGGCTGGGTCTGATAACGAGGAGTGGTTCAGAGGCGTTTGCGAGGGATGTTGCTCGGTCATGGTATCACTGGCGGTTGCGAAGGACTCAAACCCACACTATCAGGGTTCAGCATGCAAAAGCCAAGGGACTGACTCAACAAAAGGATCGCCGGCACACGCCGGCGTTGACATCTTCAGCAAAAGTTTACAGGATGGAGCTTTCCGATGTTCGCCACAAAGGCTGTGCAGAAAACCATGATTACTGCTGCCGATGTTCGTGCGGGTGTCGCTGTATTGCGCTGATGTGTGCAGGCCATCTGTTGAACCCATGTGTTGAAGCACTAAGTGCAACCGATAGCGACCGGCTCGATAGGCTGACTGCCCCTGTTGTCATCCTGTGTGGTCGACCCGTGTTGTCGATCTGTGTTGTCTACGGATGGAAGCAACTCGTGTAGGCAGCCAAGTCGCCAGCGCCAGCGACACTAGATCAACGTGGCCGCAGCCACAGGAGTTTGTTATGAAAAAATCCATCGCATTGTCATTAAGCAAGGCACTAGTCTTGGCCATGTGCTTAAGCCCACTGCTCCCATCGCTGGCGCAAGCTCAATCACCCGCACACGAACAATCAACACAACAGCCCAGTCAGCAGTTTGGCCCGGCCTTTGATATCAGCCACAGTGTCACGGTGCAGCAAGTGCTGGCCAACCCTGCCGCGTATGTGTCGACATCCTTTGTGGTGCAAGGCACCATTGAGGCGGTATGCCAGAAAAAAGGCTGCTGGATGCAATTTACCACCGCTAAAGATCAGCCTACTTTTCGGCTGAAGGTCAAAGACGGCGACATGGTATTTCCGATCAGCGCCAAGGGGAAAACCGCCTATGCCTATGGCCAGCTCAAGGCCAAACCGATGACGTTGGAGCAAAGCAAAACCTATTTAAAACATCGTGCCGAAGAACAAGGCGAAGCCTTTGATGCACAGCAGGTGCGTACTGCGGTGACCTTGTATCAATTTGAACCCGAGTCGGTGTTGATCCGCTAACAGCGCTTTCAAAAGGACACCCGATGCAAAACCAAGCATGGCACGCCTGCTGGCTCGGAGCCGCCGCGCTACTCCTGACAGCCTGTGGCGGCGCCGGGGATAGCCCAGCCGCGACCACACCACCGCCCTCCAGCGCTTGCAGCCGCGCGACCTTAGCGCAAACGTTGTATCAGCAAGCCGCCGCCGTCAGCACCGATACGGACTTCAGCCTGCTGGTCGAACGCCCCGATGGTGCGCGGTTAAGTTATGCGCGGGGCAGCTCCAGCCCGGTCACGGTGTACGAATCGGCGTCGACCTCGAAATGGGTCAGCGCGACCATCATTTTGCGCTTGGTCGATCGCGGCCTGTTATCGCTGGACGATACACCCGCCAAACACCTGAGTGATTGGCCATTGCCTGCGACCCACCCCCTGTCGGCAATGACGCTACGCCAGCTGCTTAGTTTTACCTCGGGCTTAACCGACGAGCCGCTGTGTCAAAACTTACCCAATCAAGAGTTTGCTAGCTGTGTGCTGAGCGGCGTCGCGCTAAACGCCAACAATGGCAACGCACCAGGCCGTAGTTTTCATTACAACAGTTTGCATTTACAGCTCGCTGGCTTAATGGCCATGCGCGCCAGCAACGTCAGCCAGTGGAGCAGTGTGTTTAATCAGTTCCGCGCCGAAACCGGGCTATTTGCAACCGGCCGCTATGACTTGCCATCGCTTAGCAACCCGCGTTTGGCTGGAGGTATGCATTGGACCGGGCAAGAGTATTTGGACTTTTTGCGCGCCTTGCAACAAGGCCAATTGTTAAGTGCGGCTAGCCAAGCGCAGATGTTCAGTAACCAACGCGGCAACGCCACTGTGAGCTATTCGCCGGCCGTGGCAGGCTTTGGCGTGGATTGGCCATACGGCCTGGGGAACTGGCAAGAATGTGCAACCGCTGGCTGCAGCGCGACGCGTTATTCAAGCCCCGGCGCCTACGGCGCGTATCCGGTGTGGGATAAAGGCCAAGGTTATATCGCCATGCTAGCGCGCCAAGGTGACTTGGGTAGCTTTGTCAAAGGTAAAACCTTGATGGACACCTTAACCCCAGCCATCAACGCTTGGGCGACCTGCGCCAACCCTTAACTTGTGATCAGTAGGAATGTCGGATGACTATCATGCGGGCGACTTGGCAAACGCGAGCGGAGCTGCAACGGCGCACGGCTGTGGTGCTGGTGCTGCTTTTTGCTGCGCCAGTTTATGCTTCAAAAGCTGGAACCTTTGAATCAACAACCACGCACGCAACCGCGGCGCTAGCAACTGCGGAACAACCATCGGCGGGGCAAGCCCCTGCTTTAAAAACCAATCCCGCAGCTATGAGCCCTGTAGCAAGTAGCCCAGCCAGCCGCTTTTTTATCGCAATGCCAGCGGCCAGCGACCCTGCGCCTACCACAGATGCTGCGCGCTTTCGCGTATGGCAGCAACAAGCTCGGGCGGTGTATCGCACCGCCTTGTTATGGCCAGACCTACCCAAGGTGCAGACTCAGTTACTTCACAGTGAACAGGTGAGCGCGACGGCGGTGACGCCGACTCAAGCCTCAAGCGCCAACGAGCCCGTGATCGCCACGGCCTATGGCGAGATGCCACTGCGCAAAACCCCAGAAACTCCTAAAGCCAGCGCTGAGGTGGTCAACGGATCAAGTTTCGTGCGCGAGTTGTACCAGCTGCAACTGACCGAGCATAGCCGCACGAACGCCTATCTGCTACGACCGCCGCAGGTTCGCGCCGGTGTGTTGTTGCTGCATGACCATGGCGCTTTTTTTGCGATCGGTAAAGAAAAATGGCTGGCTGCTCCGCAATCCGCTCACACGCCGCTGTCATCCGCCACAGCGCCATCTCATATTCAACCGTCTTCTCACGCATCGCCCACCACAAGCCCCAGTAACACGCCAGAGTCGCCTTGGAAGGCGGCTTTGCGCTGGCAAGCCAAGTATTTTGATGGGCACGCCATTGCCGATGACTTAGCCGCGCAAGGCTACTTGGTGCTGGTGGCCGACAGCGTCGGCTTTGGCGAGCACGGCCAGTTGCAGTATGCAGATCAGCAACAACTCGCCGCTCACCTGCTGGCGACAGGCCATAGTTTGGCTGGGCTCGCTGCGGTGGAAGACCTACAACTGGCTGCATTTTTGCGCTCGCAACTGGGCGCCGACAAACCGTTGATCAGTCTTGGTTTTTCAATGGGCGCTTTTCGGGCATGGCAAGTAGCGGCGTTAAGTGATGAAGTCGATGCCAGCGCCGCAATTTGCTGGTTCGGCCGCTGGCAAGACATGGTGCAGGCTGGCAGTAACCTCGATAAAGGCCAAACGGCGTTTTATTTTTTGCACCCAGGCCTGAATGCCCGTTATGACATTCCCGACTTGGTCAGCCTGGCCGCGCCCAAACCGCTGTATCTCATCAATGGCGGCCAAGACGCGCTGATGCCGGTCGATGGCGTGCTCCACGGCTATCGGCAGTTGCAGCAGGTGTGGCGCTTGCTTGACGCCGAGGCGCAACTTCGCACTGAGCTGTGGAGCGAAGCTGGCCATCGCTTTAGCGCCCCGCAACAACAGCAAGTGTGGCAGTGGTTGCAGCAGATTTCGGAGACACCAAGGTCAGGGACAGCGCATTCGGGGACGTCTAAATCAGCGACGCCTCTATCGGAGACGTCTGGGTCAACAACACCCAGGCCCTAACCACACCAATCAGCAACGCCGAAAGCGATTACGCCAACCTCACAGCCACGCGAATAGTTTATTTCAACCAGCCGCGGCTTAAGCTGCGAAATTGCTCGGTGCCTGCGCGTTGCAGCCATTCAAAAGCCACCATTTCTCGGCTGACTAACACCACGCCGGCGCTTTGCAGCCGCGCGAGGGCGAGTTGCTTATCGCTATCGCGGCGCGAACTACAAGCTTCAACCACCAAATACACTGAAAAACCTTGCTCAATCAAACCCAGTGCGGTTTGCAGTACGCAAACATGGGCTTCCACTCCCGCCAGCACCACCTGTTTGGTTTGATGATCGGCCAGCGCAGCCCGCAACGCCGGTTCGCTGCTGGCATCAAAATGGATTTTTTCGATGATTTGATCGGTCTGTAGCAGGGCCAACAAACTTTGCACCGTCACGCCCAAGCCTTGCGGGTATTGCTCGGTGGCAATCACCGGAATATTCAGCTGGTGCGCGACTTCCACCAACCAACGACAATGCTGCTCCACCTCGGCAAAATTGCCAATGGCCGGCGCCAAGCGGTTTTGCATGTCCACAATTATCAATGCACTTTGTGCTGCGTTGAGTTTCATTGCGCTCTCCCCTACCAACAATGTCTTACCAACAAAAAATATGCGGCGGCAACAAAACCACCGCCGGTGTTTGGGTATAGCTGATTTTTGGCCAGCTAGCTGACTGCTAGCATGCCAGCAGATAACTGGTCAGACAAGTTGATTTAAGCACAGCAGCACGACGGCGCTGCTGTGGCGGCCAACTTAATTGCGGTGGATTGGCGCTAAGCCTTTGTTGCGATTTTCGACAGCATCGTCTAACTCAAAACCGGTTTGTGACCAGCTTTTGGCTTCTTCGGCGGTGAATTTCTCCGCCGACCATGCCATGGCGGCCTCTAACTCAAAGCCGGCATTTTTCCACGCACAGGCGTTTTCCCCATCAAACTGCTGCGCGCGCCACTGTTGGGCTAACTTGGGCGTAAAGCCACACCCTTGCCACACCCCAATTTCGCTTTGACTCATATCGCGCCAGTCATCTGGCACTGAACTACACCCCGCCATCACCATCAGGCTTAGGGCGATAAGACTGCGTTTCATCATGCTCTCCTTCTACTGTGCAGGCTCGCACTTTTATTCTCGATGGTTGCAGCATAATGCAGTTTCAAAAGCAGCAACACTGTTTTTAGCCCGCTCAGGTCGCTAAATCCTAACAACCTGCGCCTTTGCTGCGCTAGCGCAAATAAAAAGCCAACACTGAGGGTGTTGGCTTGATCACACGTATGTGAAAGACGCTTGCCCCTGCCGGCAGGGGCAAGCGTGACCCGTTATTGCTTGACCACTTTCAGCACTGGCGCTGTCGGTGTGTCGGCGTTGACGGTAAACAAATAAGTGCCGTTTTCGCTAATCGCAATCTTCAAGTTGTCATTGCTTTGTGCCAATGGCTTATCGACACCCAGCGCCACGTCGGCACCGGCACTACCAGCGCCGTAGTTCACGGTCGACCAATCGGCGGACGCAAACTTGAACTCGTAGTTGCCCGCGTTCAGCGCCACAGCCACTTGGTACACCCCGCCGGTGAAGGCGAATTGTGTGGTCTCGCCCCAGCCATTCATGCTACCGCGCAAGAACACTTTGGTGGCACCGTAAGGTACAAATTCGCTAACGGTTAAGGTCGGTGCTTGTGGGTTCACCGCGTTTAACGTGAAGACGTATTTGCCAGCGGCAAAGTTCGCTTTCATGTTCACACCTTGGCGTTGCAGTGCTTTGGCGACACCGAAGGTGACATCAGCGCTGCCGCTGGCACCAAAGTCGACGGTTGACCAGTCACTGGATGCGATCTTGAACTCTTGAGTGCCGGCGTTGCTAATCGTAATGGTGGTTTGGTAGACACCAGCACCGACATAGGCCAGTGGGTTATCGGTACTCCAACCATTGATACCACCACGCACATACACGGTGGTTAAGCCGTATGGCGCCACATCCGGTGCACCCATAGTGGCGTTGGCTTTGAGGCCATCACCTTGCGCACCTTGTTGTGGTTTAACAAACACCGCGATGGTGTAAGCAGGCACGGTGAAGCGACCATCACTGCCTTCAGCGGTAAACCGAGCACTGTAGACGGTGTTATCCACTGATTTTTGCTGCACATCATGCACCACAAAACCTTGCGCCGTTGGCACTTTATGGCTTTGTTCCGTGCTGGTGCCGTTGATCACCACCACAATGGCATCGTTGGCTGGGTCTAGGTCTGTTAAGCCTTTACCATCGTCAATGCTCATCACAATCAAGCCTTGCTTGAGGTTTTTACCGATGTTGTGGAAACCCACGCGGTCAATCACATCTTGGCCGGTGGTTAAACGGAACAACGGGCTAGACTTGCGAATTTGCAAGAACTCACGGAACACATCACCGGCAAATTTAATATGCTCTGGATACACCGTGGTGCTTGGGTTATTGGCAATTTGCTTGATGGTATTCCAAGCGCCTTGGTTGTCTTGCGCCAGTGGCAGACCCACGTTCCAGTTGTTGCTTTGCTTGCTGAAATCCACCCGGTTAAACCAGTCACCGGAGTCATAGCTGTTGCGATCTAACGATTTCGAACGCAACAAGTCATCGCCCATTTGCATAAATGGGATGCCTTGCGACAACACAGGGATGGCCAGTGCAATGTTGTGAATACGCACGCGATTGTCGGTGCTCACGGACGATGGCAAGCCCAATTGCAACTTGTCCCACAACGACTCGTTATCGTGTTTGGAGACATAGTTGATGATATCCGCTGGGTCATCGGCATAACCGGCGGCTTGACCGTTCCAGTTAATACCTGAGGCTTTGCCAGTGTTGTTTGCGTAGTCTTTTAATACGAAGTTACGTAAGGTACCGGCCAGACCAATTTCAATGATGTTTTGATCTTTCAGTTTACCCACATCGCTATCGCCTAAGAACAACGCGGCGTTACGCACGGCATCACGTTCACGGTCGTTAAACGAGCCAATTTCGGTACCATTTAAGTTGGCTTGGCGCGCTTGCACGAACCGAGCATCGTTGGCGACTTCACCAAAGTTCCAGCCTTCACCGTAGAAATAGGTATCGGCATCAACGGCACGCACCGCATCCCGCGCCGCTAAGATCTCGGCTTTTGGATGATGGCCCATGATGTCAAAGCGGAAGCCGTCGAATTTATAGTCACGCGCCAAAATCACCAGCGAGTCTTTGACAAACTTGGCAAACATCACGTTTTCAGTCGCGGTGTTTTCACAGCACGTCGAGCGCTCAATGCCAGCCGTGGTTGGGTTGTAGCGGTGGTAATAACCTGGCACCACTTTATCAAACACCGAGTTATCAAACAGACCTGACGAACTGGTGTGGTTATACACCACGTCCAGTACCACACGCATACCGATCCCGTGCAGCGCTTGGTTCATAGCCCGCATTTCTTTGATGCGTGCAATCCCTTCTGGCGTTGACGCGTACGAGCCTTCTGGTGTTAAGAAATGATGCGGATCGTAACCCCAGTTGAAGCTATCAAAGCCGCGCATATCGTTGACGATCGATTGGGCATTTTCGCCAGACGCTTGGAAGCTGTTCAGCAAGTCGATGAGTTTGGTCGAGGCCGATGCGGTGCACGCCAACGAGGTTGGTTTTAACTTACACAGTTCACCGGCGGTGCTGTCTAAATCAATGCGTTTGCTGGCATCTTCATTGACCGTGGCCATATCAGTCGCTGGCAACAGGTGGAAGGTGTTCATGCCAGCCGCTGCCAAGTCTTTTAAGTGCTTCACCGGTGCTGAATCGGCTTCGGTGAATGCTAAGTATTTGCCACGGTTGGCCGGTGTTACTGTGGTGTCACGTACCGAGAAATCACGAATATGACCTTCGTAAATCGTGGTGTCTTCAGGGTTCTTCAGCACTGGCACTTCATGCGTATCCCAGCCTGTTGGCTTGGTGTCGGCATCGGCCAGATTGACGAACTGGCTGAAACGGCCATTGGTAGAGACGTTCACCGAGTACGGATCGGTCGCTTCGATGGTTTCGACTTTTTTGGTCAGTGGGTGGTAAACCGTGACTTCAAAGCGGTAGAACTTGCGATCTAAGGTCGCTTTTGAGCCGGTGTATGCCCAAATACCTGTCGCGCTATCCAGCGTCATCGCGTTGCTAGAGACCAAGGTTTTGCTGGCATCGTACACTTTTAAGCTGACACTACGGGCCGTCGGCGCCCACAGGCTCGCTTTGATATTGCTCGCATCGTAGCTTAAGCCCAAGCTTGCTTCGTTGGCGTCTTTATCGCCTGCGGTGTACAAGTCATCCAATACTTTTTGGATTTGCACGTACGACGCCGCCATGATTTTGCCGCTGGAATCAAAAGACGCTAACACCAGCTGGTTTTTGACCATGGCTTTGGCTTGATCGGCGGTTAAATTGGCTTTGTACGCCGGCCAGTTGGCCAAGTGCGGTACGCGGGCTTTTTGTTCATCGGTTAAGCTGGTTGGGATCACTTCCACCGCGCTGCCGTTCAGTTTCTTGGTATCGGAATCAATGGCTAAATCTGCAGCAGCGCTGTGATGCACTGCAACTTTCGCCACGCCACCGGTTTGGCCATTCCAGACGAAGGTATTGCGATCTAACCAATGCGCTGCGCTGTCACTGATTTGCACGCCCAAGGACACCACTGGGTAAGCAAACACCGACGCTACATTGGAGAAGGTCCAGCCCATGCGGTTGAATTTCACTGACTCTTTTGGACCCAGTGGCATTTTCATGTCGCCGCCGCCGAGCTCTTTGCCCGCGTCATCCGTGCCTTTGTGGATAATAAAGTTGGCGCAATCGGTCGCTTTGGCGCCGATGCCATCTTTTAAGTTCAAAATCCAGTAGGCGCCGTAGTTGGCATCGACGCCACTGATTGCCAAGCCATTGGACCAGCTTTCAGCCAGCGACGAGGCCAGCAGCGAGTCACAGGCTTCGTTGTTCCAGGTATGCAGCTTAAAGCCGTCATAGTTGCCATCTGGGCGTTTGAAATACAACACCGCTTGGTTGGCCGCCGGGAATACCGATGGTGCTGGCGCGGTCGGATCAACGCCAATCACACAACTTTCGTTGCGCGCATCCGGTACTGTCGGTGCAGGACATTTAATCGGTACTGGCGCCACACAGGCCGTGCCAGCCGCGTTGGGCACTTGTGGCACGTTACAAGTTAATAATTGCTTGCCAGGTTCAATGGATTCGCCACCACCACAACCGGCTAAGCCCAGCAGCATCAACCCTGCGGTCAGCAGCTGTAGCATGATTTTACGTTTTAACATGTTCTATAACTCCAATGCATTACAGCGAATACGACACGCCGAGGAAGTACTGACGACCAAAGAACTGGATGGTGCCGGTTCTTGCTTCGTTACCGAAATAACTCTTGGTCGGGGCATCCGTGACGTTGTTGATTTGGAACAAGCCTTTCCAGCTCTCGCTAAACTCGTACGAGGTTTGGAAGTCCACGACCACTTCGCGGTCGTAGTTGACGATTTGTTCATTCACTGCCACTTGTTCGGCCACAAACGGGCTGCGATAACGCGCGCTCATCCGTGTTTCAAAGCCGTCATGTTCAAAGAACAACTCGGTGGTAAACACTTGTTTTGACAAGCCTTGCAACGAGATATTGACGGACTCACCGCCTAAGTCGGTCGGCTGAGAGATTTCACTTTCGGTGTAGCTGTAGCTAGCGCGCATGCCAAGCCCCTGCCAAATACCCGGCAGGAATTTAAACACTTGGGTGTAGCCCAATTCCAAACCGCGAATATAGCCGCCGTCGGCATTGTTCACTGCGGTGGTGTAATTGCCGTTTTTCACCGTGCGCACCACGCCCGTGACCGGATCGGTGTAGCTATCCGGTACGCGAAAGCCATTGCCTTTGAAATCAAACTCAGGAATGGAGAAGGTCGAAATTAATGATTTGATGTCTTTGTAGAAACCCGCCACCACTAAAGCACCATCGGTTTCGGTGAAATAGCGTTCCCACGAGATATCAAATTGGTCCGCATAAAACGGTTTTAACGAAGGGTTGTTCTCGCTAGAACCCGACAAAATGCCATCGTTGCTGATGTTATAACTGACTTGCGACGCCAAGCGGTTGATCGGCGGGCGCGCCATCACTTTGGCATACGCAAACCGCAGTTGATCATCGTCCGTGACACGGAAGTTTAAGTTCACGCTCGGCAGATAATCGGTGTAGGTAATGCCATCAATGCCTGGGGCATATTGGTTGTTGATAAGCCCAGCATCGTCTTTGATATTTTGCGCGCCCAGCAGCACATCGCCACCGACGTTGGTCAGGCTGGTCGCCGATTGGTCGGTATGCACCACCCGGACACCGATGTTACCGGTCAGCGGAATGCTAAACAGCTCGGTTTCCAGATTGGCCATCAGATAGCCAGCAGTAACTTTTTCGTACACCTCGCCACTTTGCAGCACCGACCACGCCGTATCAGGGCCACCGGCCACTTGTTGTGAGCTCAATACGCCTTTGCTGCCGGTACCCCAGGTTTTCACCGGTTGTGGGATGCCATTGGGGAACCACGCCGCTAAGGCTTTGTTTTGGTCAATCGCCAAATAACTTGGGAAATAACTGAATTCATTTTTAAAGTTAACCACTTTGACCATGTCTTGGGTTAATTTCAGCGGTTTTTGCGTGGCAGAGAAACCACCGTCATTACCGAATTCATACACAGCGCGGTCATTGCCGTAGGTGCGATCGGAGAAACGAGCGCCCACTTCAATCGACGCCAGCACAGGGTTATCCAGCTTGTAGGTAAAATCTAAACGCGCCGCATCCACTTTATCGTCGTTGATATAGGGGTAAATGCCGTATTTGCTCAGCATGACTTTGTTGATGTCGCTAAAGGCGCCGGCTTGGTTAAAGCCGATATCTGGCAAGTTCAAGCCATTGAGCTTGTAGGCAATGGACACGTTGTCATCAAACACCGGTTTAGCGGCATTGGCGTCTTTTGCCACCAAGGACCACAACAGACCGTTACGAAAATCGCTGTTGGACCCTGAATGCGACAAGTCCAAATTCATATTCAGATTGTCGGTGATGTCCCACTCGGCGTTTAAGCCAAAGGATTTTACTTCGTCAAAATCTTGGTTATCGTCGTTGACGATTTCAACTCGAGTGAAGCTTTGCGACGTGCGGTTAAAGGTTCCGCCCACCACCGCGTTGCCATCCAGCAAGGTATTGGCAGTGGCGGTGCTGGCCCCGCCTAATTTCACCCGAAAACCGCGGGCGAACGCTTTGGAATCAAACTTGGAAATAAAGGCATCGGCTTTTAAACGAAACACACTGCTGGGCTGCCATTCCACCGCGGCTAAATAGCCGTTACGAACTTCTTCACCACCTTTGTGCTGAATTTCAAAGCCTTCCGACAGCGCTTCTTGTGGCGTGGTGTCGCCTGCTGCGCCGTCGACATCTTTCTTGGCGTTATAAGCCAACCCGATAAACTGAGTGGCCACGCTTGGTTGATACAACCGGGCGTAACCCAGCGAGACACCGACGGTGTCGTCGAAGAACTTACCTTGGTAGGCGAAACTCAAGCGGTTACCAAAGGCTTGACCGTCAGGCACTTCGTTGGCGCGGTCGTTGTACATGCCGCGGGCGTTAAAGTTAAATTTGTGCTGTTCGGTATTTTTCAGCGGGCTGGAGGTTTCAAGCTCCACAGTACCGGCGACACCGCCTTCAATCAGCGAGGCTTTGGGTGATTTATACACCGAAGCGGCAGAGATCAGTTCTGATGGGTATTGGTCAAACTCGATACTGCGTTTACCGTTGGTTGAGACTTGCTCGCGACCGTTTAAGGTCGAGAACACGAAGCCACCTTCCATACCGCGAATGTTGATTTCTGAGGCTTGACCGCCGGTACGCACCGCCGATACGCCCGGTAAACGCGTTAACGCATCCGCCATCGACACATCCGGTAAGGCGCCTAAATCGTCGGCTGACACCGTTTCACTGACCGTGTCGTTGTAGCGTTTTAGGTTCAAGGATTTAATCAAACTACCGGAGTAGCTTTTGACTTCGATGACTTCGATGTCTTCTTTTTTGCCGGCTTTTTTGGCATTGCCATCCGAGCTGACGTTGTTGACACTGGCTTTATTGGCGCCGGTTGTTGCTTGCTGTGCCCCTGCGGGCATCGCAACAAAACCAGCGGCAATCAGCGCCAAACTGATCACACTGAGCTTGCTGTTGAACATGGTGTTTCCCCGTTTGCTGGCAGAGTGGCGACTCAACAACGCAGTCACACCTCTGTCATTTTTGTTGTGCAACGGGTACTATTTGTCGAAAATTAGTGCAGTCACAACAAGAATACGTATGCAAATGCACCGAATTGTGCCAAAGCAACGCTGTTTTTTTGCACTGCTGCACCAACATTAGGCAGCACAGCTGTGGCGAAAACTTCGCCAACTGTTGCAAGACTAAGCCGCAACCCAGCGCACACCCTCGTGACATCGCCGCGTTCATCAAATCGGTTCGCCGTAGCGGCGCCGCGCCCGAACGGCTTTTTTGCCGACATTTACCGCAATCAACCATCATCTGGGTTGACCCATAACACGATACAGGCTAAAACCCTCTACCCGCAGCGGTTTCCTGTTGTTCATCAGTGGCACAGGCGCCTTGTTGACCGCTGCCTTGGCATGCGCTTGGTGCTGCCAGCTAGTATCCATAAACTGATGAAGTGAGAGTTGATATGTGGGATATGCTCGTCGCCATTTGGCAGCAAGATTTTACGCACCTAACAGAGTCTGGTGCTATTGGTATGTTGATCTTCTGTTTGGCGCTGATTTTGTTCCTAGAATCTGCGTTTGTGTTTCTGCCGCTGCCTGGCGATAGCCTGGTGATTTTATCTGCCAGCTTGGTGGTGTCTGGGGTTTTTAGCTACGAAGTACCGCTGTTGTATTTGCCGCTTGCCGCTGCGCTTGGCAGTATCGTCGCCTATTGGCAAGGTTATGCGCTGGCGCATACCCGTTTTATGGTGCACATGAACCGTGTCATACCGCCGCAAAGCATGGAAAAAGCCCATACCTTGTTGGAAAACCACGGCATGCTGGCGATGTTTACCTCGCGATTTATTCCATTTGTCCGAATTATCACGCCAATGCTAATGGGCATGACCGGTTTGCACCTGCCCAAAGTGGCCATCATCAGTTTTGTTAGCGCCTTTTGTTGGGCCTTAGTGCTGAGTATTTTTTCCGTCGGCTTGCTGCAAATCCCTGAATTCGCCAAATACCAACAGCTGATGACGCAAGGCTTGTTAATCATCTCCGCCATTTTATTTGTTGCGGCGGTGGTGACGGTGTTTCGTCGCTGGTATCGTCATCACAAAGCCGAACAACAGGATAACCTCGACTAGATGTTTAGTTTGCTATGGATAGCATGTGCGCTTCTTTGGTTTTATCTGCTGTGGCAGCGCCCCTTGCAGCGCCAACCCCTCGACACCATTCAACGCCGCCGCGATTTAACCATCACCCAACCGCAGTTGGTATGGCCGGATTATGGCCACGAAGCCGGTTTTTATCGGCTGGATATTGAATGCGCCAGCTTGGTGCAATTTGCGCTGCAACCCAGCAAGGCCTTATCCAACACACGGCGCTGGTTCACGGCGTTTACAGCCTTACCTGAGCCTCTGGCCCACTGGTGCCTGTTAGCGGCGCCCTACTCCGCGCAGCAGCTGCAATTTGACCGACTGTACCGTCAAACCGATGTCAAACAGGGGTTGATCGCGTTGCTAGGGTTAACTCATCCTCACAAACCAACACAACGGTTACTCGAGGGGGTTCGCGCCCATCAAGGCGTGTTGTCGGTGTTTTTAGCAGAGCCTTTGCCGTTTATTCAAATCAAAGCGCTGCAACATCAACTAAAGCAATTGGCCACTGCGCTGGCACAAGCACCGACCCCCACCCAACCGGTAGCACTGAGTTTTCAAGCCAAACGATGGTGGCTTGGCCAGCTGGCCGCAGCCTTGGTCATCGGCGTGAGCTATCAGTTTATCGTGCCCTTTCAAGCCAGCTTCAAAGCCTCTGATCTTTGGACCTATCACTACTTAGCCTTGGGGTTGCCGGTGTATCTGCTGTTGGTGGCTGTTGGCTCACTGTGGTTATTTCGCCGAATGATTTGGCAAGCCAAACGCATTCTGCTGATCGCCTTTTGTTTACTGCCGAGTTATTTGGTGGTTGGCCAGCTCGCCCTGTATGAAGCCGACCTACTCAGCGCCAGCCCTGCCACGTCGCAACGCTGGTATGTATTAACCCGATACGAGCATTTCACGCTGCAGACGGGCCGCAACCCACTGCGAAAGTTCACCTTCTCCGCGCCTTACAGCAACAGTTATTATCAACTGACCGACCAACAGCTGGCATTGCGTGAACCCAATGGCCCCGGCGTGGTTGACGTCCACGCCGACCAGCTTGAGCTGGCCTTTACCCCAGCCAACACCAGCATCCAAGTGCAAGTCCGTCGCGGTGGCCTCTCCAAGCAACCGATTATTTGCCAAATCGGCCCAACCGACGCCGTCAGCCGCCGTGTCGGGGTGTATGGGTGTGGCTGATGTGTTATTGAGGATGGGTGATGCTGACAGTACTTTGGTTTAGTTGTGCGTTGACATGGCTATTTTGGCCACGACGCTTTGAAAAACATTGTGCAGGCCCTTACACCAGCAATACACCTATCACTGAGCTTTTAACCTCGCCTTACCCACGTTACGTCCGCGAACATGGTTGCTGGGCGCTAGAAACCCCATTGCATACCAACGCGCAATTTCTAGTGCACTGGCGATACGCCAAAAGTAGCCAAGGCAGATTCCGTTACCATGTTAACGCTGGATTAGGGGATGATTGGCTGTTGAATACTGACCGTGATGGCCACGCCACAGCTGATTGGCATTCTCTTTTGCAGTTGCAAACGGGGGCATCACCATCTCAGGTATACCATGTGTGTCAACGATTACTGGCTTTACCTCATCCGACACAACCGCATCGTCCCTTAGTCGAAGCAATTTCAGCAGGCAACGGCGTATTGTCTATGGTCGTGAGTGATCGTTGGTTAAAAACCGAAATGGCACAAGCGCAAAAATTGCTGCTACAACTTGCAGAGGCGTTACAACAGGCGCCAGCCCCAAGCCAATTTTATCCTACACGCGTGAATGTCAGACATAGTTTGATTTGCTTAACAATGCTGAGTTGTGTGTTAAACGTCGCTTGGTCGGCGATTCAAGTGGACCATGCAGCACCGTTAATACAAGATTCCACACGCGACATGGTGATTGGGCTTGGCCTTATCCCTCTGATCGTCGGTATATACCCAGGGCGAGAGCATGAGTGTTCACTTTTTGAACGACACCTTCCCAAGCCCCGCT
>CAYTIQ010000065.1:0-19979 GCA_964437935.1 uncultured Rheinheimera sp. | reverse complement strand
ACAATGGCATCTCCATTGATGGCCACGTGGAGGGCTGGTTCACCGACGATACGCCAGCACGCTTTAAAGCCTACGGTTGGCATGTTGTTGCCGATGTCGATGGCCACGACAGTGAAGCGATCCGTGCGGCCATCGACGAAGCTCGCAGTGTCACTGACAAACCAACATTAATCTGCTGTAAAACCATTATCGGCTACGGCTCACCGAACAAATCAGGCAGCCATGATTGCCACGGTGCACCGCTAGGGGATGCTGAAATCGCGGCTAGTCGTGAGTTCCTTCAGTGGGAATATGCGCCTTTTGTCATCCCGCAAGAAATTTATGACGGTTGGGATGCTAAAACCAAAGGTGGTGTTGCCCAACAAGATTGGCAACAGAAGTTTGACGCGTATGCCAATGCATTCCCTGCGTTAGCTGCGGAATTAAAACGTCGCTTAGCCGGCGATTTACCTGCTGACTTCACTGAGAAAGCCAATGCGTATGTCGCTCAGTTGCAAGCGAACCCAGCGACTATTGCCACACGTAAAGCATCCCAAAACACCCTCAACGCCTTTGGTCCTTGGTTACCGGAGTTTATGGGGGGCTCGGCGGACTTAGCGGGTTCTAACCTGACCATTTGGTCCGGTTCAAAGGGCGTGTCTAACGACGATGCTGCAGGCAACTACCTGTATTACGGCGTGCGCGAATTCGGTATGTCCGCCATTATGAACGGTATCGCGTTACATGGTGGTTTCGTGCCGTATGGCGCGACGTTTTTGATGTTTATGGAATATGCACGCAACGCGGTGCGGATGGCTGCGCTGATGAAGCAGCGGGTGATTTTTGTCTACACCCATGACTCGATTGGTCTAGGTGAAGACGGTCCAACCCATCAACCGGTAGAACAGCTGGCAGCCCTGCGGGTTACACCAAACCTGATGAACTGGCGTCCTTGTGACCAAGTGGAATCGGCTGTGGCATGGCAAGCGGCGATTGAACGTGCCGATGGCCCATCAACGCTGATTTTCACGCGGCAAAACCTTGTTCAACAACCGCGTACCGCGCAGCAAGTGGCTGACATTCGTCGCGGCGGTTATGTGTTGGTCGATTCTGAGCAAGCGCCAGAGCTGATTTTAATTGCCACTGGTTCTGAAGTTGAACTGGCGGTACAAGCGCAAAAAGCCTTGGCAGCCAAAGGCCATCAGGTGCGTGTGGTATCAATCCCGTCTACCGATGTGTTTGAAGCGCAAGATGCAGCTTATCGTGAAGCGGTATTGCCATCGACGGTGACCAAACGCGTCGCGGTGGAAGCTGGTATTGTGGACTGCTGGTATAAATATGTTGGCTTAACCGGCAAAATCATCGGTATGACCAGCTTTGGTGAGTCAGCGCCAGCCGAGCAGTTGTTTGAATACTTCGGTATTACCACCCAGGCCGTGATTGAGGCTGCGGAGTCGTTGCTGGCGTAAGCCAAGAGGAAAGGGGCGTAGTGCCCCTTTTTGTTAGTCGTTTTTGGAGATATTCAACACAGATGACCATTCGAGTCGCCATAAATGGCTTTGGTCGGATCGGCCGAAGTATCCTTCGAGCCATTGTCGAGCGCGGTTTGCAGCAGCAGATTGAGGTTGTTGCCATCAATGAATTAGCCGACAACGCCGGGATTTGCCATTTGCTGAAATATGACAGCAGCCACGGTCGTTTTGCTGCGGATGTTCGCTTAGAAGGTGACGTGTTGCAGGTGAACCAGCAGCCGATTCAACTGCTGCATTGCCATGACGCGGCAGCATTGCCATGGCGAGCGCTTGAAGTGGATGTGGTTCTGGAATGCACTGGGGTCTATACCTCGCGCTCTGAATTATCCAAGCATCTGGGTGCTGGCGCCAAAAAAGTCGTGTTATCCAATCCAGGTGGTAGTGATTTAGACGCCACTATTATTATGGGGGTCAACGAACCGCAGTTAACCCCAACCATGCGGATTGTCTCGGCGGGGTCGTGCACCACCAACTGCATTGTGCCGGTGTTGCATGTGCTGGATCGTGAATTTGGGGTCGAAAGTGGCACCATTACCACTATCCATGCGTCGATGCATGATCAACAAGTGATCGACGCCTACCATCCCGATCTACGCCGGACTCGTGCCGCCAGTCAATCCATTATTCCGGTTGATACCAAGCTTGCTCGGGGGATTGAACGGATCATGCCGCATTTAGCTGGGCGCTTTGAGGCCATCGCTGTGCGCGTGCCAACGGTGAATGTGACGGCTATGGATTTGTCCGTCACCTTGCATCAAGACGTCACGGTGCATGACGTGAATCGAGTGCTGCGCCAAGCCAAAGTCCAACTCCCCGCGGGTATTCTCGATTACACCGAAGAACCGTTGGTCTCGGTGGATTTTAATCATGATCCACATTCTTGCATTGTGGATGGTTCGCAAACGCGAGTCAGTCACAAACGATTAGTCAAATGCTTAGTATGGTGTGACAACGAATGGGGCTTTGCAAATCGCATGATCGATGTTGCACTCGCCATGGAACCGCCGCATTTAGCAACCCTTTCAAATCAACATCTATAAGGAGAGCGCCATGTCCGTCATTAAAATGGCCGATTTAGATTTAACAAACCAACGCGTGCTCATTCGCGAAGACTTAAACGTGCCAGTCAAAAACGGCAAAGTCACATCCGATGCGCGGTTAAAAGCGTCCATCCCAACCATTGAGTTGGCGCTGAGCAAAGGGGCGCGTGTCATGGTGTGTTCGCACTTAGGTCGTCCAGAAGAAGGTGTGTATGATGCTGAATTCTCGATGCAACCTGTGGTGGATTACTTAAAAAATGTGTTGAAGGCGCCAGTTCGCTTAGCCGCAGAGTACTTAGATGGTATCGACGTTGCTGTGGGCGAAGTCGTGGTGTTTGAAAACGTTCGCTTTAATAAAGGCGAAGGTAAAAACGACGAAACGTTATCTCGTAAATTAGCCGCCTTGTGTGATGTGTTTGTGATGGATGCATTTGGTACTGCGCACCGCGCCCAAGCAACCACACACGGTGTAGCGAAGTATGCCCCGATTGCTTGCGCAGGCCCATTGTTGGCTGCGGAATTAGATGCGCTGGCGGCAGCCCTTAAAAATCCAAAACGGCCGTTAGTGGCCATTGTCGGTGGCTCGAAAGTGTCAACCAAACTGACCGTATTGGAATCTTTGTCCAAGGTGGTTGACCAACTGGTGGTCGGTGGTGGTATCGCCAATACCTTTATTGCGGCCAATGGCGCCTCTGTTGGTAAGTCGTTGTATGAGGCTGATTTAATTCCAGAAGCACAACGGTTAATGGCTGCGGCCAAAGCCGCAGGTGGCAACATCCCTGTGCCAACGGATGTGGTTTGTGGCAAAGAGTTCAGCGAATCCGCGGTTGCCACTTTGAAATCAGTATCGGACATTGCCGCCGATGACATGGTGTTTGATATTGGTCCAGACAGCACACAAGCATTGGTCGATATTCTGAAGTCTGCGGGCACTATCGTTTGGAATGGCCCTGTGGGTGTGTTTGAATTTGATCAATTTGGTTCTGGCACGCAGGCGATCGCCAACGCCATTGCCCAAAGCAGTGCATTTAGTATTGCCGGGGGGGGCGACACTTTAGCTGCCATTGATAAATACGGTGTTGAACAACAGATTTCATATATCTCAACCGGTGGTGGTGCCTTCTTGGAATTCTTAGAAGGAAAAGTCTTACCAGCTGTTGAGATCCTTGAACAGCGCGCGAAAAACGCGTAAAAACAATGTTATAAGTAAGTGCTGAGGTTATCGTTATAAAAAATCGCTGCACAGCAGACGATGCAACCCACACGTGGTGCAGACGATAACCCGCCAACCTTTACCCTACAAAAAAGAGAGGAAGTCATGGCATTAATTTCGTTACGTCAGATGTTGGATCATGCCGCAGAGTTTGGATACGGCATCCCAGCTTTTAACGTCAACAACCTTGAGCAAATGCGGGCGATCATGCTGGCTGCAGATGCGACGGACAGCCCAGTGATCGTGCAGGCTTCTGCAGGTGCTCGTAAATACGCCGGAGCGCCGTTCTTGCGTCACTTGATTTTAGCCGCGGTAGAAGAGTTTCCGCATATTCCAGTGGTTATGCATCAAGATCACGGTACATCACCTGCGGTATGTCAACGCTCAATTGCGCTGGGTTTCTCGTCCGTTATGATGGATGGCTCGTTGCGCGCTGATGGTAAAACACCTGCCGATTACGACTACAACGTCGAAGTGACTCGTCAAGTCGTGGCGATGGCTCATGCTTGTGGTGTATCTGTTGAAGGGGAATTAGGTTGCTTAGGTTCACTCGAAACAGGCGCGGCCGGTGAAGAAGATGGTGTAGGTGCCGATTGCACACTGAGCCATGATCAAATGCTGACAGACCCAGAAGAGGCGGCGCAATTCGTAAAAGCCACTGGTGTGGACGCATTAGCGATTGCCTGTGGTACTTCGCATGGCGCCTACAAATTCAGCCGTCCACCGACAGGCGACATTTTAGCCATTGACCGCATTAAAGAAATCCATGCACGTATTCCAGATACCCATCTCGTGATGCATGGCTCGAGTTCAGTTCCACAAGACTGGTTGGCAATTATCAACGAGTTCGGTGGAGCGATCCCAGAAACTTACGGTGTTCCGGTTGAACAAATTCAAGAAGGTATCAAATACGGTGTTCGCAAAGTGAACATTGATACTGACTTACGTTTGGCATCGACAGGCGCTATCCGTCGGTTTATGGCAAACAATCCATCTGAGTTTGATCCGAGAAAGTATTTACAAGAATCGGTAAAAGCGATGATGGCCATCTGTAAAGACCGTTATGAGGCGTTTGGTGCTGCTGGTCAGGCTAGCAAAATCAAGCCACTGTCTCTTGACCAGATGGTTGCGTTATATGATGCCGGCAAACTGACGCCGAACATTAAATAAGCAAAAAGATAAATAGACGTTTAACAAATCGAAAGAGATGCAAAAACGTCAATAAAAGCGGTACAACTGTAAGTAATTGTTGCAGTGTTACAAATGCTGAAGGCTGTCTTTCCTGTATTGACAGCCCGCAGTTTTGCTGCAATGATGCGGACGGTTTACCCTCTAACCAGGCTATTCTTTTTTTACAAAGTTAGTCTTCTAAAAACAGGTTACGTTAATCAGCAATTATTGGTTGGGAACTATGTCTAACAACAATATCCGTAAAAGCCTGATTGCGTCAGCATTAGCTGGTGCCATCACTTTAGTCAGCGGAGTTGCACACGCAGCTTCTGTCGCCGAAATCACCAAAGCAGGCGCAGATAACGCGAAAGCACAAGCCGCATCTCAGGAAAAAATCAACAATATTTACGATCAGTCACAAGACCTGTTGGTTGAATACCGTGCCCTGATTGAGCAAACTGAAAACCTGAAAGTGTATAACGATCATGTTAATACACTGGTTAAAGACCAGGGTGAGCAATTAGCTTCTCTGGACAAACAAATCGGTACTATCGAAGCGACCAAACAAGGTATCGTTCCTCTGATGTACCGTATGATCGACACACTGGAAGCGTTCATCAAAGCAGATATGCCAATTGAACAAACTAAGCGTTTAGAGCGTATCGAACGTCTTCGTGCAGTGATGGCAAACTCTAAAGTCAACACTTCAGAACAATACCGTTTAGTTCTGGAAGCTTACCAAATCGAAAAAGACCTCGGCACTTCGATGGTCACTTACTCTGACAAACTGAACGTAGACGGCACTGATATCGCTGTTAACTACGTTTATGTTGGCCGTATGGCGTTGTTGGCTCAGTCAATGGACAACAAACGTGCGTGGATGTGGAACCGTTCAACCAGCAAATGGGAAGAGTTAGGCCCAGAATACCTGGAATCGGTGAAACTTGCCGTACGTGTAGCCGGCAAACAAGCTGCACCAGAACTGTTGAAACTGCCAGTATTAGCAGCGGAGTAAGAATAAATGAAAAAAGTGTTTAAAGGTTTAGTAATTGCAGCTGCTGTGACAATGTCTGCAGGCGTTTGCTTAAATGCCGCCGCTGACACTGCCAAACTGGACCAGCTGTTAGAGCAAGTTAAAAAGAACCGCTCTGCAGATGCGAAATTAGATGCTGCTCGTGAACAAGAGTTCCTGTCTGATCGCGCTGACAAACAAGCGCTGTTAAACAAAGCAAAAGCTGCGTTTGCTGCTGAAGAAGCTCGTGGTAAATCACTGACTCAACAATTTGCTGACAACGAAGGCAAATTGGCTGCGAAAGAACAAGAGCTGATCAACGCTCAAGGTACTTTAGGTGAGATGTTCGGTATCGTTCGTGGTACTGCAACAGAAACTATCGGTGCTATCAGTACTTCAAACATCAGCGCACAATACAAAGGCCGTGAAGACCTGCTGAAAAAGCTGGCTGAAGCTAAAGTATTACCAACGATCTCTGAATTAGAAGAACTGTGGATTGCTCTGCAAACTGAAATGACAGAGTCAGCTAAAGTTTCTAAGTTCGAAGGCAACGTGGTTAACTTGGACGGTACTACGTCTAAAGCAAACGTCACTCGCGTTGGTTCATTCAACCTGATTTCTGACGATGGCTACCTGGTATACAACGCTGACACTAAAGAAATGCAACCTTTAGTTCGTCAACCAGAAGACCATATCAAAAACGGCGCTGTTGATTTCAAAAACGCTGCAGCTGGTGCTGTGACAGCGGTCTACATCGACCCAACTGGCGGTAACTTGTTACGTTTGAAAACTCAAGAAGCATCACTGGAAGACCAATTCCACCAAGGTGGTACAGTTGGTTACGTGATCACTGTACTGTTAGGTTTAGGTCTGTTGATCGGCTTGTGGCGTTTCTTCGCACTGACCGGTATGCAGTCTGGTATCAATTCACAATTGAAAAACCTGAACAATCCAAACTCTAACAACGCGTTAGGCCGTATCCTGAAAGTTTACCAAGACAACAAAAATGTTGACGTGGAAAACTTAGAACTGAAACTGGACGAAGCCATCATGCGCGAAACTCCAGCTGTTGAAACAGGTATCGGTTTACTGAAACTGATCGCAGCTGTTGGTCCTCTGTTAGGTCTGTTAGGTACAGTTGTTGGTATGATCGGTGCGTTCCAAATGATCACATTACACGGTACTGGTGACCCGAAAATCATGGCTGACCAAATCGCGATGGCACTTGTAACTACTGTACAAGGTCTGTTGTGTGCTCTGCCAATGCTGTTCATCCACTCACTGCTGCAATCTAAAGCAAACTCTGTTCTGCACATCCTGGATGAGCAAAGCACAGGTTTGATCGCCGCTCACGCGGAGAAGGAGAAGGCGTAATGTATTACCTGATAGAGCTTTGGGAATCTGTCAGGGATTTTATCGCAACCGGCGGCTCTGTACTTTATGTTGTCGCCTTCGTGTTGTTCGCAATGTGGGTGTTGATTATCGAGCGGTTGTGGTTTTTCTCGAAAGAGTACCCACTGCTGCGTGATAAAATCATCGCAGATTGGAATGCACGTAGTGATACCACATCATGGTATGCACATAAAATCCGTGACGCTTGGGTATCTGAAGCCCAAGCAAAGTTGAGTGCTCGACTGAACGTTATTAATACGTTGATTGCTGTGTGTCCGATGGTAGGTCTGCTTGGTACTGTTACCGGTATGATCGCCGTATTCGAAGTCATGGCATTGCAAGGTACTGGTAACCCGCGGTTGATGGCGTCAGGTATCTCTATGGCCACAATTCCAACAATGGCCGGTATGGTTGCCTGTTTATCTGGCGTGTTTATCGCGTCTAAATTGGAAAGCAAGGTTAAATCAGCTGTACATGAGCTGAGTGATAACCTGCCGCATCATTGATAGAGAGTAATTTATGGCACGTAGAACCAAACGTGAATCCGAAGAAGCAGCAATCGACTTAACGCCTATGCTTGACGTTGTGTTCATCATGCTGATCTTCTTCATCGTAACGACGTCGTTCGTTAAAGAAGCGGGTGTTGACGTTAACCGTCCAAAAGCATCTCAAGCGAAGTCTAAACCTTCAGCAACTATCTTCTTAGCTATCCGTGCAAACGGTGAAGTATGGCTGGATAAACGTGCTGTAGACGTAGAACGCGTGGGCGCTCAGATCGAGAAAATGTTGGCTGAATCTCCAACGGATACTGTTATCGTGCAAGCTGATAAAGAGTCGAAGCACGGTGTCGTAGTGTCTGTAATGGATCAAATCAAGCTGGCAGGTATCGAGAAGATCGTGATTGCGGCGGAGAACAAGTAATATGATCCGGTTATTACTTTCACTCATAGTTGGTGCGGTAATAACGTTTTTCCTATACGTTTTGATGGCTTTTCTTGTAGATGCAGACGATACATTTACAAGCACCAAACGGGAACAAATCGTTATTGAAATTAACTCGGAGCCGCCAGAGTCCAAAGTGCAGACTCGTACTCGTGTGCCGCCTCCACCGCCACCACCACCACCAGAGCCTCCAAAGCAAACGGTGGTCGCTGAAGCACAGACAACTGATACCGGCGGTATTGGTATCGGGCCTCCAGCAGTTGATGTTGGCCCAGTGAGCGCGGGTATCGGTGACCCGTCATCAGCAATGATGCGTGATGGTGATGCAACTCCAATCGTGCGTATTGAACCAAAATATCCGGTTCAAGCTGCTCGTGATGGTATTAACGGCTATGTAGTCATGCGCTTCTCCATTATGGAAGATGGCTCAGTTGACGAAGTAGAAGTAATAGAAGCAGAACCTAAGCGTATTTTCGATAAAGAAGCGATCCGCGCTCTGAAGCGTTGGAAATACTCTCCGAAAATCGAAAACGGCAAAGCAATGAAACAACCAGGTATCAAAGTTCGTTTGGACTTCAACTTGGATAATGCAGGGGGTTAATTATGAAGTTGAATAAACTATCTTCTGCATTGATGGTATTCGCTGCCGTTGGCGTGATGGTGTTACCGGTGTCGCAAGCTGTTGCTGCACCAGACCAAGCAAAGATTGCTGAGCGTAAAGCGAAGAAATCACAAGCTGTTGGCGAAAAAGTAGGTAAGGCGATCGGAAAAGCTTATGAGCTTTACGGTCAAAACAAGCAAAGCGAAGCTTTAGCATTGTTGTTACCTTTGGAACCTTCATCAGCATTTGACCGCGCTTACTTGTACAACTTCATCGGTAAACTGTATGCCGAGAAGGATCAAGATAAAGCGACTCAATATCTGATTAAAGCAATGAACGAAGATGTTCTTAGCTTTAACGATCAAGCTGGTGGCTTAAAACTTATTGGTGACCTGTACCTTTCTAACAAAAAGTACAAAGAAGCAATCACTTACTATAACAAGTGGTTAGATTTCACTGGTGAGTTGGATCCAAACGTAGAAATGCGTATTGCCAACTGTTACTACGAGATGAAGCAGTACCAAAAAGTAATGGAACCTGCGGACCGTGCGATCGCGCATTTCAAGACGCCTCGCAAAGAACCGTACTCTATGAAATTGGGTGCTTATTACGAGCTGAAGCAAACTAAGAAAGCCGTTGAAGTATTAGAGACCGCAGTATCTGTGTTCCCTGACGACAAATCTTTCTGGATTCAATTGGCTAACTTCTACAACTTAGACGAGCAGTATGATCGTTCTTTGGCTGTTATGGAACTTGCATATAAGCAAGGTTTCTTAACCAAAGAAAACGAAATCAAGTTGTTGTCCAACTTATATGTGAACAACAACATTCCATACCGCGCGGCTGAAGTGTTAGAGAAGCACTTGAAGTCAGGTTTGCTGAAGAAAGATCGTGCGATCCTTAGCAGTATTGCAAGTTCTTACAGCGCGTCACGTGACTTTGACAAAGCTGCTGAATACTACGGTATGTTAGCTGCTTCAGAAAACGATGGTGAATTCTATCGTCGTCAAGGTAACGCTTTATTAAACGCTAACCGCAACGCTGAAGCTGTTACAGCTTTACAAAAAGCGTTAGATGTTGGTGTTAAAGATAAAGGTAAAGTGCACGTCGATTTAATCGGTGCCTACTTCTATCAAGGTAAGATGGCTGAAGCATACCGTCATGTTCAATTGGCTCGTCAAAACGGTCAAGAGAAAATGGCTGCAAGCTGGGGTCCTTACGTGAAAGAACGTGCTGAGAAAAAAGGCATTAAGCTGTAATTCTCGATTAAAAAAACCGGCGAAAGCCGGTTTTTTTTACTCTAAATTTCTAGAGAACATAAAAAACCAGCGAACATACGCTGGTTTTTTTATTACTTGATCCAAAAAGCTATGAATCTAATGAATCAACTTCAGATTCGGATTTTGGTGAATCCGCATCCGCCGGTCGCAAATCGAACATCTTGTACTTATCAATGAGCGAATACAGCGTTGGACGGGTGATCCCTAAATAATCCGCGGTTTTAGATAAATTGCCGTTGGCAATATTAAATGAATGTCGGATAGCTTGTGTTTCGGCCTGCTCGCGAACTTTACGTAGGGTTGGCAGTGTTGGCTGCTCAGTACTGGCTGCTAATCCCAGATCTTCAGCGGCGATATACTTGCCATCGGCCAAAATTACCGCTGATTTAAGCTTATTTTGCAATTCTCGAATATTACCAGGCCAGCGATGCGATAACATGGCGTTGATTGCATCTTCTGTAAAGCCTTGAATATTGGTATTAAATTCTAGGTTAAAGCGGTTTAACAGCGCTTTAGCAATCACAATAATGTCTTGCCCACGAGCCCGTAGCGGAGGAATGTTTAACGTGATCTCGCTGACTCGATAAAATAAGTCTTCGCGAAACGTGCCTTCACTGACCATCTCTGCCAGATTTCTGTGGGTGGCACAGACCACTCGCACGTCGACTTCAATTTCATGCCGGCCACCGACGCGTTCAATTACACGCTCTTGCAGGAAACGCAGCATTTTTGCTTGCAGCGGCAATGGCATGTCACCGATCTCATCGAGCATCAAGGTGCCGCCACTGGCGGTTTCTATTTTGCCAAGCGTAGTTTTGTGTGCGCCGGTAAAGGCGCCTTTTTCATAACCAAACAATTCACTTTCAAGCAGATTGTCCGGAATCGATGCACAGTTAATAGCCACAAATGGTTTGTCAGCGCGTGGACTTTGCTTGTGAATAGAACGCGCAAACACTTCTTTACCGGTGCCAGACTCACCTAACAACAAGGTGGTGATTTCTGTCGGCGCGATTTTCTCGACCATGCGACACGCTTTTAAAATTTGCTCGCTAGTGCCGATGATGTCCTGACTTTTTAAGCTGCTAGCTTTTAATGCTTTGTTTTCAGCTTCCAGCTCACTGAGCTTAAAGGCACGTGCAATGATGATGTTTAACACATCTACATCAATCGGTTTCTGGTAATAATCGTAGGCCCCTAAAGCCACCGCTTGCAACGCATGTTCGGTGTCGGTGCTACCGGTGATGACAATGACTTTGGTCGCTGGGTTGTATTGCAGGATTTCATTTAAACAGGCCAACCCCTCTGAGGCGTTGGTAGGGTCGGGCGGTAAGCCTAAATCCAAGGTGACCACGGCGGGATCCGTACGACGAACTTGTTGCATCGCGCTGGTGCGGCTGTCGGCAAAAATTACCTCGTAGTCCGACAAGCTCCATTTCAGCTGCTTTTGGATCCCTAAATCGTCGTCAATACATAATAAGGTTTTCATTCTACATTCCGTGTGGGCTAGATTTTACTGATTTTAAAGGAAGCGTCATGGTAAAGGTAGTCCCTTTGCCAACCTCACTTTGAACTCGGAGTTCACCGCCATTTTGCTCGGCAAAGGTTAATGCATCATAGGCACCAATCCCCATGCCGGCATTGCCTTTGGTAGTATCAAACGGTTTGAACAACCGATTGCGGATAAATTCGTCGCTCATGCCACAGCCAGTGTCCTTAATCACTATGTGACAATATGCGGCGTCTGCTGCTGCCTCAACCGATACAGAGCCATGGTCGTCGGTCGCTTGTTGCGCGTTATCAATTAAGTGAAACAACACATTTTCGAGTCGTTCTGAATCGATTTGTAATTGCAATGCATCAGCGACCTTCGAACTTGGAATAGGCAAATTGTTTTGGCAACGCTCCCGGATCAAATTGTCGATAAGCGCTGCTAATGCCACAGTTCGTGCTTGTTCGCCGGCGACTTGCTTATTAGTCAATTGCCCCAGCATGTTTTGCATGCGCGATTGCATCGCTTCGATGGTGGTGAAGGCATCGTCAATAAATTCAGGGTTATGTCGATGCTTCTGTGCATTTTTAAGCAGCATATCGATTTGCGCTTTGATGTTTTTCAGATCATGTACCACAAATGCCGACATCCGACTGAACGCCATAAATTGCGCGTTTTCTGACAATGTCTTACTGGCTTCGTCCATGAATAGATAACTTGAGATCTGTTCGGTGACGGCTGTGAGATAGTCACGAAGTTCCCAATTGAGCTTGCGCCGCTCTTCAGGCAGCGTATCGAGCACACAGCAGCCCCAAGGTGTCCCGTTTTTATGGATAGGTATAAAAATACTAAACGGCACGGTTAAATCCGCTTTTAACTGCACCACTAGGTCGGTTTTGCCATCGGTAAAATCCAAAAACCAATTGTTTTTGCTGGTAGCCAGCATGGTGCGCTGCAGCAATTCGAGATGACTATCGGTTAACTCAATCTCACCACTTTGAGCTAATGGCACCAAAGCTTTATTCTCTTGCTTTAGTAACACCGCTGATTTGTAACCAAGAGCTACACAAAACCCCTGCAGACAGGTATAGGCCGCGTTCTCTTTGGCCAATTCAATGTTTCGCATATGCCGCGTTAATTCGAGCCATTTTTCCCGGTAGTCAAAGGAGTTCGCGAAAAAATGTTTTTCGATAAACACTTTGGTTTTACGTTGCACATTGGACGAAAAAGCGACCACGGCTAACACCGAGGTCCCTGCAATGACAAAGGAAACCTGTAATAAAGTGGTCCAGCTCCCGCCGATGTAACTCAAGTAGTAGCCAACTAGGGACAATACCGTTAGATACAAACCTGCTGCTAACACCAGCGAGCTTTGCAGCACGATATCGCGAGAAATATAAACATTGATGCCCCAAGTTTTGATGCGTTTTACCGCAATAATCAAAAACGGCAACATCAATACATGTGCAAAACCACGAGCTTGCCAGGTTTGTGGGTTGATTTTGTCCAGTAACGCCGCTTCGGCGAGCAGATAAAAATCAAGTAACAGCGGCAAGCCAAGGCCAATAATCAACGGGCTGTAATGCCAGCGTTGGCTATGTGATTTGCGATAGATGGTTTCTAACACCGCCAAACTAATGATCACCAATAACAGCTGGCTTAATAACCAAAATTGCACGGTTGTTAATACAAAACTGCCCAGCACGTAATACACCAGCAAGGCCGCAATCACCACCATGACTTTGTATTGCTGCAGCCACTCTCGAATTGAAAGCTGGGTTTTACCAAGCGCAGACAACAAAAACAGCAGCATGGCCGATTGACGAATCGTTTCCACCGCAAACGCTTGGGAACTTTGGAAGGCTACTTGCTCAGGGTAGGCATGAAAAACCGCCCACAATAACGAGGCAAAGGTATACGCAAAAAATAGTACTTTTTGCGTGGTGCTGGCACGAACCGTTAACTGCAAGGCTAGAAAACCAAAATAGCCAAAAGCGGCTATTAAAAATCCCAAGCGGTCGAGTTGAATATCTAAGAGCGTCACAGTGCTATCACTTTAAGTCTGTCAGTAAGTCGTGCAGATGTTTTACTGGAATGGCATAGGAAATGCCACTTGGGTCGCTAAGTACCGCCTCACGACTTGATTTCACAAAGACCATATTAATGATGCCAACCACCTGGCCTGACGCTTGGTCGTACAGTGGGCTGCCACTGTTGCCAGGGTAGGCCGTGGCATCTAACTGATAAATCATAAAAGGGTCACGCAGTTGACGAATGGTTTGTGCAGAAATCGCTTCGCTGGTTGGTGCAGGTATAGCGATCGGTGTCACCGCGCTTAAATACGCCACGTGGGTTGCAGGATACAAGCCCAGCACATCCGTGATAGGAAAGCCGGTAAATGCTAAGGCAGACCCCTCAGCCACATAGTTTTTCTGTGCAAGTGGCAACGCGGGAAGTGTTTCATTAATTTTCAACAGCGCTAAATCAAAGCGAGGGGAGGTACTTGTCGCCTGAATTTCATGGACTTTGGGCTCAGAACCTGAACCAGAAAGCACCACGTAGCGTTCTTTAACTGCAGCATCCAGTGATTTCATCACTACATGGTTGTTGGTGGCTATCACGTTGCCTTGGCCGACCACAAAGCCGGTACCAATTAGCCGTAAGCGTGGCGCAGACACAGGATTGTAGATGGCGATCGCAACGATAGATTTTTTCACCGTTGGAATGGTTTCAACTAGAGTGCTGGCATGACCAGACGAGCAAACCATGCTGACTATCAAAACAAACCATTTAATCACTTGAGTTTTCAAGCTTTGCCTCCGATAAAGATGACACGGGCGGTATAAGGTATCGCATAATCGCAAGAAACTGGTACATAATAGAGAGTCACGATGGCGAATGCTTTTGAAGAGGATGAAGTATGACACAAGTAGTTCCTCGCGAAATAGTGCCAATTTTTTCAGGTGGCGGCACTCGCTTACCTTGTTATGTCGGCATTCTTGCCGCGCTTAAAGAAATGGACATGTCATTTCAAACCCTGGTTGGGGTGTCCGGCGGCAGTATCGTTGCAGCGATGATGGCAGCGGGCAAAAGTTTTGAAGAAATGGAAGACCTAGCGCTAAATACCGACTTTAAACAATTCCGTGGCTTTTCGTTGATTAACCTAATCCGCACCGGTGGTTTATCCAGTGGTGATCATTTTGAACATTGGATGGATGTGCAGCTGCAAGGGGCCCGCTTTTCGGATTTAGTGTTGGATTTACATGTCCTAGCGACCGATATCAACGGCGGTGGGCCTGTGGTATTTAGCAAAGCCAAAACGCCTGACATGAAAGTGTCGCAAGCCGTGCGGTATTCGATGTCGATTCCCTTGATGTTTTCGTTTAAAACCTTCAACAATCACGTGATGGCCGATGGGGTCATTTTGGCAGAAGACGCGCTGCATCAGGATTGGACAGGGCGCAACGTGCCGATTGTTTGTTTTCGCTTAAAAAGCGATGGTGATGACAAACCGATCGTACGCCGGCGGTTGTTCCCGGTGGTGTCTTATGTGTTGATGCTTATTCAAACCTTTATGAACGCTATGTCGCGGGAATACGTGCACGCACATTATTGGCATAACACTATACTGATTAACACGGGCGATGTGTCGTCCGTGGATTTTTCGCTGCCGCCTCTGAAAAAGCGTGAGTTGTTGCAAATTGGCTACGACACGGCAAAAGCCATTATCCCGAAGAAATTGCCATTTTTTTTCGATTAATTAAACAGCAGTTATTCCGGGTCAAGGTTTGGACCTAAAAGAAAGTAGTATAAAGCGGTAGAGATTTGTCGTAACTTGTTCACATGTCCGATAAAATACCTGTCAAAGCAGGACGCTAAACCAACACAGCACTGACATTTTGCGCCATCGCACAGTGATTATGTATGGGGAGTAGGTTAGAGATGAAAGGCCTGAAAAAACTACAGAACATTCCGGTTCTGGGTTCCTTAGTTAACAAAGCTATTTCGCATTTGGCAGATTCTGATGCCAATGCGATTTCTAAGCATTTTTCGCAGTTTTTGAGACCTGAAGTGGCAAATATCGAATCGCTTAAGCAAGAAGTGTATCGGCTTAGGCACGAAGTGTATTGTTCCGAGTTGAAGTTTGAAGACGAACGACCGGACGGAGTAGAGCAAGACTCTTTTGACGCGCATTCTGTACATTGTTTCGTTCGTCATGTTGCAACCAACCGAATGGCGGGCACGGTCCGTCTTATCACGTCAGGCAGTCAAGACCAGTTACTACCGATTGAAAAATACTGCAGCCACGCTATTACCGACACCGAGTTAGCGCCTTGGTTGTTTCCACGTGAAGACATCTGTGAGATCTCGCGCCTTGCGGTACTGCAGGACTTCCGTCGTCGCCAAGTGGATCAGTTCGCTGGCGCTGCAACCGGTGCCATTAATATTGAGTCGTATTCTGAAACGGAGTTACGTTGTTTCCCATACATTGCCATTTGTTTGTACCTTGCCGCGGCCTCTACTGCGTTTCGTACCGACAAAAAACATGCGTATGTGATGATGGAACCGCGTTTAGCGCGCAGTATGGCGTTCATCGGCATCCGCTTTAAGCAATTAGGCGAGCCGATTGAATACCATGGCCAGCGAGCGCCGTATTACATCAACCGACAAATGTTCTTAAGCGAGTTGTCGCCTGGCTATAAAAAGTTACTCGCTTCGATTGAACGCGAGCTGGAGTATTCCGAAAAAAGCCGAGCAGGATATCAAAGCACGTCGTCACGTGAGTTTGGTGTTGGTCTTAGCCGCTTGCTGACCAATTAATCCATGCATGAATTCACCCTATTGACCCATTAAAAAAGGGCGCCGAGATGGAACTACTGGCACGTCAACGCATCGCAGAACTTTTATTAGACGGCTCTACCGTTGAATGCATCACTGACGCCAACAGCCATCACCTTGCCAGTTGCGAAGGTTATCAACGCAGCGCGGTGTGGGTGGTCCGGTTAAGCGGTGCGCGTGATGCCAATGGCGCGCCGAATTACCTACGCGAGATCCCTGCGTTATTGCAATTAGCGGCAGCCTGTGCCGATAGCGATGACGCCTTTAGTATTTATCCGATCAGTACCGGCAATAACTGGGGCTATGGTAGTGCACTTGCCGCCAATGGCAGTGCGGTCATTTTAGATTTATCCAAGCTTTGTGATATTGAGCTTGATGATGAGGTCCTCGGGCTTGTCACCATTGGCCCAGGCGTTACCCAGCAGCAACTGCGCGAGTTTCTAGATGCACGCCAGTTGCCGTTTATGGTGCCAGTGACAGGCGCAGGGCCTTATTGTTCATTACTAGCCAATGCACTGGAGCGCGGTTATGGCATTACTCCGTACACCGATCATTTTGCTGCGGTGAACGCCTTAAAAGCCTTTTTACCCAGCGGCGAGCGCTACCAATCCAGTATTTGCGAATTAGACAAATCAGCACAACATCGCATCGACAAAACCTTCAAATGGAAAGTAGGGCCGTATTTAGACGGCTTGTTCACCCAAAGCGGCTTTGGTGTGGTGACGGAAGTGACCTTACGGTTGAAAAAATTACCACCTGCTTTTGATTCGTTTTATCTGCAATTTGCGGAGGATGACGATCTAGAGCAAGCTGTACTTGTAGCCCGTGACATCCTGCAACGCTTAGAAGGGGTGGTGGGGTCAGTGAATATTATGGACCGACGCCGGGTGATCTCGATGATGGTGCCAAATCCAAATGGCAGCGCCGCACATCAAGTGATGACGGATGAACAGGTCAAGCAGTTAGCGAAAAAACACGATGTCCCTGGCTGGACTGTCATTGGGACGCTCTATGGCGAACCTGCTGTGGTGCGGGCAGGGCGCGCCGTGGTTAACAAGCTCAGTGCTGGCAAAGTCAAACGACGCATTTATTCCAACGGCTGGTTAGTCAAACTTGGTAAGCTTGCCGTGTCTTTGATCCCTGGCAAGTTACTTGAAGAACCCCGGAACATGCTACGCTCGTTAGACAATGGCACCGCCATTATGCAAGGCATACCTAACCAAGTGGCTCTGCCGCTGGCGTTTTGGCGTAACCCAATACAAAAAGCCGACGCTAGCCGCGCCATGGACCCCGCCATTGATGGCTGTGGCTTGTTATGGTATGCGCCGTTGGTGCATTTTAGTCCAGCAGCGATGCGCGGCTTAGTGGAGCACGTGCGCCGTGTCGCACCGCAATATGGCATCGAACCCATGGTGACCTTCACCAGCTTACGCCACGATACAGTCGACAGCACCATCCCGATTGTTTTTAACAAACACGATGCCGCTGTCGTTCAGCAAGCCACCAACTGTCTTGCAACCTTGGTCGAAATGGGCTTAACCCAAGGATTTGTGCCTTATCGCTTAAACCTGCAACAGCAACAAACGCTCCTCGACCACAACGCCGTCTGCTGGCGCATGACCAAACAATTAGGCGATGCGCTAGATCCCAAGCATGTGTTGGCGCCGGGGCGGTATGGGAAGTGAATCGTGAGACAATGGTGTAGGAAGTCCCTAAAGTGAGATTGTTTAAGGTTTTGCTGATTAGCATGGCTGTTTCATTCCCACTTCTGTTAACTGCTAACGAGGTATATTACCGAGTCGGTAAGACACCAATGGAATTACTCGACTACATAGACAAGCGATTAGAAGGACATCCTAAGTTAGAATGGGCGGCAGCCCCTTTCCTAAATTTCTTACGGTCTTCATTCGATGCTCCCAAGCTTTCTCAACGAATGTCTGAGCCTTTTGTTGTTCCATTACTTCAACCTTTAAATGCCCAAAATTTGCAAAATCTTGACTTACCACCTGCGTCACCAGGTGTATTAAGGGTTGGCTTGGGTCAGCAGTATTTAACAATTCAAGATGCAGCGAAAGCAGCAAAAGATGGCTCAATAGTAGAGATTGTTGCCGGCAATTATTATGGTGATGTAACAGTTTGGAGTCAAAAGTCTCTTGTTATTCGTTCTGTCGGTGGTCGAGCAAGAATTTATGCGGATGGAAAAGCTGCAGAAGCTAAAGCAATTTTTGTTTTTCGTGACGGTAATTACCTTGTTGATGGAATCGATTTTGTTGGAACCAAAGTGCCTGATAAAAATGGGGCCGGAATTCGTTTTATGGGCGGACATTTAATAGTCCGTGATTGCCTGTTCTATGGAAACGAAAATGGAATTTTGGGCGGAAACGAAACCAGCAAACTAGAGATTTACAATAGCGAATTTGCATATAGCGGGCATGGTGATGGGTATTCACACTCACTATATGTTTCTGGATTGTCCGAGTTAATAGTAAAAGGTAATTACTTTCATCATGCAAACCGCGGCCATCATATCAAAAGTAGGGCAAAACGCTCAATCATAGCGTATAACCGAATTACTGACGAAATAGGCGGCAGAGCGAGCTATGAGGTTGATTTACCAAATGGTGGCGAGGCTTTCGTTATGTTCAATTTAATTGAACAATCCAGAACAACAGAAAACTCTACGTTGATAAGCTATGGTGCCGAAGGGCTTAAGTGGGACATAAATCGTTTATGGATGGAGTCTAATACCCTCGTAAACAATAATAAATTCGGTGGAGCTTTCCTAAGGGTGGTTGAAAACACAGATGATGTAAGTTCATTTAATAACTTGCTAGTTGGTCCAGGCCGAATTTTTAGCAAAGCAAAGAATTCGAAAGAGCAAAATATAATCGCCGATTGGTCCTGGTTTGAAATGCCGCAACGATATAATTTTAATCTAAAGCGGCGTGTAGCTGAGCCAGTAATTAATGTGAATCGTCCAGATGGAGCTCCGGCTCAAGGGTATTATATTCATCCTAAAGCGTTTGTTGAAAACTAGATAGCTATTGTTGTACTTGGTGCTTTCTTTGAAAATGTTTCTACATGTATATTAATACCGCATTTATTCAGTTATTAACTTTTTAAGTTCGGCCCGTAAAGACTGATCTTAAATAAATTACAAAAACTTTTTAAATTTTCTAGCAGAGAGCTTTGTGTCACGGGTATTGAACATAATCTTTACGAAAATTGGGTAGGTAGCATGTTAAATAACGAGAAACCGCAAATGGGCTTTAGAAATGATATTAACGGATTACGCGCATGGGCAGTAACCGTAGTTATTCTTTATCATTTTGGAGTCCCTGGGTTTGGAGGAGGGTTTGTCGGTGTAGATGTGTTTTTTGTCATCTCTGGCTTTCTTATGACGAGTATCGTTATCAAAGGGCTTGAGCGTGGCTTCTGACGGATCCCCAGAAATAATCTAGCAATATCATATAATTACCTTCCTGACATT
>CAYTIQ010000064.1:0-20837 GCA_964437935.1 uncultured Rheinheimera sp. | reverse complement strand
CATATGCTAATTCTCTCAAGAAAATTAGCCTCCGACAAACCCGGTATGATTCAAAGGCAAACCTCTTACGCTGTTAGATGGTTCGAATTTATTACATCTTTTGGAAAAACATGGACATAAAGCAAAAATTGATCTGCGTGAAGCAAAGAAAATCTTAAGCGAGCGAGTTTGATTCGCTACCTAAACCCTATGAGATTGGCATTACAAACGACTTCGAGGGTGTTCAATATTCAGCCGATCATAGGTCGATTTGATCATACAACCCAAACCTCTTTTTACCCACTAACCAGCCGTCAATAACGTCTTGTACGAGCTATTGCCGCTGACTAGCTGGTAAGGGAGTTCGTCGTCGGACAGCCACAGCAATTTCCTTGTATGCCCGCATCACATTAAATTACAGTGGGTGGCCTAGGTGTTGCTGTCGGGTTTGGCCGTGGCAAAACTGATGACGGGATAAAGAAGAATATTCAGCGGCCTGAGCTTCCCGCTGTTCGACAACTTGCGTGCCGGTTGTTAGATTATCCAAACTCTTGTTGCCAACACGGCTGCAGGGAGCCAGAACAACTATTCAGGATGATTAAAATTAACAGATACAAAGGAATGCTGGCCCTGTTGGCCTTACAATTTGCCACTACAGCCAGCGCTGCAGATGCCCGAACCGAGTGTGGACAACAGGCAGATTTGGTTGAATTAATGCTGACCATACGCGCCGACGGCTACCCGCGCCAGGGCGTTGAAACCGAGCTGCAAAAGCGCGTTCCCAAAGCCCCCGCTGGCTACTGGCAACAAGACGTACCACAGCACTTACTGAAATTCGCCTACAAAACCGACGGCCTGAAACCCGTCGCCGCCCGCGAGTATTTTTTTAACATCTGCCTGACCGAAGTCGGCGATATTCACTCCGCCAAAACCTACGCCGCATTATTTACCGTCGCCAAAGACTGCGAACAACAATTCGGCAGCAAAAAAGCCAAAGTCAAAGCCTGCGTGGATAAAGCCGCAGTGCCGATTATTACTGAGGCCTGGCATGCGAAGAACCCAAAAGGAAAGTGAGAGGCGTGCGCTTCAGAGAAGCAACGCTCCGCTGATCCATAGGCTCGTTACAACATACCGGCCAGCGGCGGCAGATAGCAAAACCGTTCACCTTGCCATCTAAAACGAAGCGGCTATAGCGGTTATGGTCCGGCTGTTGGACTAAGGAAATACATGGATGTCAGGCACGTGTCGCGGGCCAGTTCGTCGTTGGAGAGCCGCAGCAATTGTGTTGTATAGCCGCATCACATTTAATTACAGTGGGTGGCTTCGTGCTTGCTCAGCGACCATATTAATTTAGTACTATCTAGAGTTAATACAAAAAGGCCAAAAACATGATTAAATCATATTTTTTTAAAGCTTGCTGTATTTCACTATTGCTATTACTTGGCTGTTCTGCGCCCGGGCATGATGATTATGTTAATTACGAAAACAGCATGGTTGGTACAAAAGTCGTTTACACTGAGCCATATAGATTTGAAATGGCAGGCAAGCTAATACGGGCAGATTTTTTAATAGGTGGACCGGGTTTCACACATATTACTAAAGATAATCAAGGGAACTTAATTTATCACTATAGTAGCGAAGAAGTATTACCGACCTACCCCAAGAAAGAATGGGTTGGAAAATGTATGACTTATTATGTGGTCGACCCAGACACATTGATCATCAAGTCTTGGGGGTTTGATGAAGGTGGCGATCCTTTAAGCTGTAGAACTTGGCCTTGAACTACATAGAACTTGCGCGTGATACGTAAAAAATTGACAGTAGATTTTTATATAAGCTGTGAAGTGTGTAAATTTTTTTGAGTCAGCAAAAAGTAGGTTGGTCGGCAAAATGTCGTATTTAAACTGGCCAATTGACAAGCCAACTTAGCGGGAATTTTATAGGCTTTAAAATCCTCATAAAATCAATGCGTGGGGGGAATGGTTACATCACGAAAATTCGATTTTCCGCAAATAATCAAAGTCGACATTTGTTTTTCCTCAGCCTCCTGTTTTAGACGACCGCAATTCGCTCAATACAGACCAAAGCGCAACTCCCGTTGCGCTTTTGCTCCAACCCAAACATCTTTTTACCCACTAACCCGCCGTCAAAAACGTTTTATACGAGTTATTGCCGCTGACTAGCTGGTACGGGTAGCCGAGGGCGTCTAGGTGCTGGGCTATGTCGGCGTGGTCGGCTATTTCAAAGCCGGCGAGGACGTCGCCGGTGGCGGCGCCGTGGTTGCGGTAGTGAAAGAGCGTGATGTTGTAGGTTTCGCCGAGCAGGTTTAAGAAGTTCATCAGCGCGCCGGGATATTCGGGGAAGTTGAACTGGTACACCTGTTCTTGCACCAGGCGCGGTGGCATGCCGCCGATCATGTAACGCACGTGCAGTTTGGCCAGTTCGTCGTCTGACAGGTCTTGGAAGTCGTAGCCGGCGTCGGTCAGGGCCTGCGTGACTTGTTTTAGCTCTTCGGCCCCGTGGCGCAGTTTGATGCCGACAAAGATATGCGCTTTGTCGTCGCTGGCGTAGCGGTAGTTAAATTCGGTGATGGCGCGCCCGCCCAAAGTTTGGCAGAAGCGGCGGAAGCTGCCTTTTTCTTCGGGGATGGTGACGGCGAACACGGCTTCTTTTTTCTCGCCCAGTTCGCAGCGTTCGGAGACGTAACGCAAGGTGTCGAAGTTTAAGTTGGCACCGCTTAACACCGCGGCGTAGCTGGGCGCGAGGCTGTTTTCTTGCGAATGCGCGTTGCTGTTGCCAGCATCTTCGCTGTAACCCTGCAGCGCCGCATACTTTTTCAAGCCAGCTAAGGCCAAGGCGCCGGCGGGTTCGGCCACGGCGCGCAGGTCATCGAAGATGTCTTTGATGGCGGCGCAGATCTCATCGCTACTGACGGTTACCACTTCGTCGCAAAACAGCTGCGCCAGTTTGAAGGTTTCGTTGCCGATGCGTTTGACGGCCACGCCGTCGGCGAACAGGCCCACGCGCTCCAGCGTTACGGGCTCGCCGGCTTTGAGGGCCGCAGCTAAACAAGCGGCGTCGTCGGGCTCCACGCCAATCACCCGCACATTGGGCAACACGGCTTTGATATACACCGCCATGCCGGCCAATAAACCGCCTCCGCCCACCGGAATAAACACGGCGTCGAGGTTGGGGTGCTGGGTTAATAATTCTTTCGCCACCGTGCCTTGGCCGGCGATCACGTCGGCGTCGTCAAACGGCGGAATGTACACGGCGCCGGTTTGCTCCGACAAGGCAATGGCGTGGCGGTTGGCTTCGTCAAATGCAGTGCCGTGCAGCAGCACGTTACCGCCTAAGGCTTTGACGGCGTTGACTTTAATTTCTGGCGTGGTGATCGGCATCACAATAGTGGCGCTTAAGTTCAGCTTACTGGCTGACAGTGCGACGCCTTGCGCATGGTTACCGGCCGAAGCGCAAATCACCTGCTTGTTATCGCCGCGCGCCGCCACTTTATGCAGCTTATGAAAGGCGCCGCGCAGCTTAAACGAATACACCGGCTGATGATCTTCACGCTTGAGCAGCACCTGACACCCGAGGCGCTGCTCGAGTTTTTTCATCGGCTGCAGCGGCGTTTCGACCGCAGCTTGGTACACAGGCGACAATAAAATCTCGCGCAAATACTGCTGTTGCAGCGCTGCGGCAAGTTCAGCCGGTGCCACTTGCACGGCTGGGGCTGGATTGTTACTGGCCTGTTCTAACGACACCACACTCATGATTTTCTCTCTTCACCGCTTTATTGATGGCTCTGGGGCGCGCTGATGTTTCAGGTTTATGTACAAGTTGAAAGCGCGTTTGGGCAGAGCTGCCAGGCGTTAAGGCCTGACGTTGGCTGCAGCGCGCGGCAGGCCTCTTTGGCCGTGCCAGCGCTGCAACGCTTGGTTTAATCATCCAACTTCGACAAGTCGCGCACCGCGCCTTTGTCGGCTGAACTGGCCAGCAAGGCGTAGGCTTTAAGCGCTGGGCTGACGTAACGCGTGCGGTTTAGCGGCTTGTAGCCGTCTTTGCCTTTGGCGTCCATCGCGGCGCGGCGCGCGGCCAGTTCGTCGTCGCTAATTTGGATGTTAATACTGCGGTTTGGAATATCGATGGCGATGCCGTCGCCGTCGTTGACCAGCGCAATGGCACCGCCACTGGCGGCTTCTGGGGACACGTGGCCAATCGACAAGCCCGAGGTGCCGCCTGAAAAACGGCCGTCGGTGACCAAGGCGCACGCTTTGCCAAGGCCCATCGATTTTAAGTAGCTCGTTGGGTACAACATTTCTTGCATGCCGGGGCCGCCTTTCGGGCCTTCGTAGCGAATGATCACCACGTCGCCGGCTTGCACCACGCCGCCTAAAATGGCCTCGACGGCGCTGTCTTGCGATTCAAATACCCGCGCCACGCCGTTAAAGGTGAGGTTGTCTTTATCGACACCGGCGGTTTTCACGATACAGCCGTTGGGCGCCAAGTTGCCGAACAACACCGCCAAGCCACCGTCTTGCGAATAGGCGTGTGCTTTGCTGCGGATACAGCCGTTTTCGCGGTCATCGTCCAGCGTAGGGTAGCGGCAATCTTGCGAAAAGGCTTGGGTAGTGCGAATGCCCGCTGGGCCTGCGCGGAAAAAGTCTTTCACCGCGTCATCTTGCGTTGTGACGATGTCGTAGCGGCTTAATACATCCCCCAGCGAACTACCAGCAACGTGCGGCGTGTCTGGGTTTAACAGGCCAGCGCGCAGCAATTCGCCCAAAATAGCCACCACGCCACCGGCGCGATGCACGTCTTCCATATGGTATTTTTGCGTCGACGGCGCCACTTTGGATAAATGCGGCACGATGCGCGACAAGCGGTCGATGTCGTCCATGCCAAAGTCGACTTCCGCTTCTTGCGCCGCGGCTAATAAATGCAGCACAGTGTTGGTCGAGCCGCCCATCGCGATGTCCAGCATCATGGCGTTTTCAAAGGCGGTTTTGTTGGCAATCGAGCGCGGCAGCGCGGTTACGTCATCGTTGAAATACCAACGTTTGGTCAGCTGCATGATGCGCTCGCCGGCTGATAAAAACAGCTGCTTACGGTCGGCATGCGTGGCCAACAACGAGCCGTTACCCGGCTGCGCCAAGCCCAGCGCTTCGACTAAACAGTTCATCGAGTTGGCGGTGAACATGCCCGAGCAGGAGCCGCACGTCGGGCAGGCGCTGCGTTCGATTTGAGCGCTTTCGGCGTCCGTCACTTTCGGGTCTGCGGCCGATACCATCGCATCGACCAAGTCTAACTTGATGATTTTGTCCGATAATTTGGTTTTACCCGCTTCCATCGGCCCGCCCGAGACAAAGATCACCGGAATATTTAACCGCAGCGCTGCCATCAACATGCCCGGCGTGATTTTGTCGCAGTTTGAGATACACACCATCGCGTCCGCGCAGTGACCGTTCACCACGTATTCGACCGAATCGGCAATAATTTCGCGCGACGGCAAGCTATACAACATACCACCATGGCCCATAGCGATGCCGTCATCGATAGCGATGGTGTTGAATTCTTTAGCGATACCGCCATGTTGCTCGATGGTTTGCGCCACCAACTTGCCCAAATCGCGCAAATGCACGTGGCCTGGCACAAATTCGGTGAATGAGTTCACCACCGCGATGATAGGTTTACCAAAGTCGGTGTCTTTCACACCCGTCGCGCGCCACAGCGCACGAGCGCCCGCCATATTGCGGCCTTCGGTGGTGGTTGCTGAACGTAATTTAGGCATTGCTGTACTCCTGAGAATTTAAAACTGCAACTCGCAGGTAAACCTGCCAGATGCTGTGATCAGGGGCACTTGGTTGATATGCCGTCTCCTTAGGAGACAGTCCGCCGGGCTTTGCCCGTGCTTATTATGGCTTTGCATTATCAGCCGAAAAGTGACAACTTGACCAGCACTAAGTCGAGAATTTCGGGGCAAAATCAGCAGAAAAACCGCAAATCTCGCCCCTTGCACCACCCCAACCCATGGATGGTGTTGCTTGTGGTGATTTGTTTTTTATTGGTGGCGGTTTGGTTTGAGTTCGGTTTAAGAATCGCTGCGAACCAAATCTGCCGTTACATCGTGGTTTAACTCGAGAACGCTGTTAAACCGAAGTTCCATCCAAGCGCAGCTGTTGACCAACTCAGCTTTCTTAAAAAAATCTGCTTTTAACAAATCCGATGTTGAAACTCAGTTCGATTCAAAAACGCTTTTTACCAACCTGACTTGCCAAAACGAGCGCGGTGGTCGACTAAGCTGACCGTCAGCGCCCTGGACGGGCGATGTCGAGTCTCCATGGATGGTCTTTTTACCAGCGTTGGGACGTGCCTGCGTGTCGACTACCGTGCCGTTGAACCCAGGTTCATTCGAGAACGCTGCTAAAACAAACTCACCGCTAAGCCGAAGTTCAAATCGAGAACGCTGTTAACCAACTCAACCAACCGTCAAACCTAAGCCCAATCAAGGACGCTTTTAACCAACCCAACCATCCAAAACGAGCGCGGTGGTCGACTAAGCTGACCGTCAGCGCCCTGGACGGGCGATGACGAGTCCCCATGGATGGGTTCACGACGTGTCTGCGTGTCGATCACTGCGCCGTTGAACCCAAGCTCATTCGAGAACCGCTGTTAACCAAACCAGCCGTCAAACCTAAGCCCACTCAGTGAACCGCTTTTATCAAACTCACCGCTGAGCCGAAGTTCGAATCGAGAACGCTGTTAACCAACCCCACCAACCGAACCACCAACCCTCACGCCCGCAGCTGCGCCTGCACCCCGTGCACATCCAACTGCAACACGTCATACAACTTCGCCAGCTGCCCCGTCAGCAAACTCAGCGGCCGCTCACTTTGCACCTGCAGCTCGATCACCATCCCTTGCTGGTCCGCCTGCTCGCGCAGCTGCATCCCCACCAACTGAAACCCCCGATACCGCGTCACTTGCAGCAATCGCTCAACCGCCACCGCGTCATTGCGCGTGCGGATCGTTAACGTATGTGGCGTCATCATGGCGCGGTCTCCATCAGCATCTCTTGGTTGGCGGCGCCCGGCGGCACTAGCGGCCAGACGTTATCTAATTCATTGATCCGAACATGCAGCAAATACGGCCCCGGCCAATTCAGCATGCTCTCGATGGCGTCCGCCATCTCATCTTTCCGACTGATACTGTGCCCTGGGATCGCAAACGCAGCGGCCAGCGACACAAAATCCGGGTTGTCCTCCAAGTTCGTCTCACTGTAACGCCCCGAGAAAAACAACTGCTGCCACTGCTTCACCATCCCCAGCCGCTGGTTATCCAGCACGATGATCTTCACCGGCAACCGGAACCGCTTGATCGTCGCCAGCTCCTGCACGTTCATCATGAACGACCCATCGCCCGTCACCAGCACCGACATATCATCCGGCCGCGACACCTTCGCGCCGATCGCCGCCGGCAAACCAAAGCCCATGGTGCCAAGCCCGCCGCTGGACAAATGATTGCGCGGCGAACCGAATTGCATGTGCTGCGCCACCCACATTTGGTGCTGGCCCACGTCGCAGCTGACGATAGTGTTTGCAGGCAACGCGTCGCTGACTTGGCGCAAAAACGCCGGCGCGTAGATCCGATCGCCTGGGTGATCGTAACGCCAGCCGAATTGATGCTTCAGCTCCGCGCATTCATTGCGCCAGGCCGGGTTATCCAGCTGCACCGTCATCGCCGGCAGCAGCTGCTTTAAGTCACCACACATCGCCACAGTTGCGGCGCGTAACTTATTGATTTCGGCTGGATCTATATCCAAGTGGATCACCTTGGCGTGCGGCGCGAAACGCGCCAAGTGCCCAGTGACTCGGTCATCAAAACGCGCGCCTAAACACACCAACAAATCGCATTGTTGCACCGCCAAATTCGCCGCTTGCGTGCCGTGCATGCCCAGCATGCCCAGATACAGCGGGTTGTATTTATCCACCGAACCCATGGCCTTTAACGTCGTGACTGACGGCATACCGGTGGCGCGTAAAAACTGATTTAGCTCAGGCAAGGCGCCTGCCATGTGCGCGCCGCCGCCGATATAGGCCAGCGGCTTTTTGCTCTGTTGCAGCAGCGCCACCGCTTCGGCCAGCTCAGCAGGGAAGGCCGCAGCGCCTGCAGGTGTTGCCACCTCTGCCAGTTGCGGCAAGTGCGCGCTGACCTGTGCCAATTGCACGTCTTTTGGGATATCCACTAGCACCGGGCCTGGACGGCCGCTTTGCGCCAGCAAAAACGCCTCGTGCAAGGTCGCGGCTAAATCCTCGACGCGGCGCACATAAAAACTGTGTTTGGTGACGGTTAAACTCATGCCCAGCACATCGACTTCTTGGAACGCATCGGTACCGGCAACCGCTTGCGACACTTGGCCAGTGATGGCCACCACCGGCACAGAATCCAGCAACGCATCGGCAAGGGCAGTGACCAAGTTGGTGGCGCCTGGGCCTGAGGTGGCAAAACACACCCCAGTGTTGCCGCTAGCGCGGGCATAGCCGATGGCCGCGAAGCCGGCACCTTGTTCGTGGCGGCACAGATAGTGTTTGACCGGGCTTTGGTACAAGGCGTCGTAGATGGGCATGATGGCCCCGCCTGGGTATCCGAACACGCTGTGTACGCCATGTTGCGCTAACAGCTGGATCACTAATTCTGCACCGGTCATGTTGTCCTCACTTAAGCCTTTGTTTTGTCTTGCAGTTTTTGGTATTCCATCACCGCATCGCTTTTTTGCCGGGGCCTTAAAACAGAAAACCCCCGGACCTTGCGGTGCGGGGGTTTTGCTGGAATCTGGCGGTTTACGTTACCTGTCGAATCCCAAACACCGGCCCCCGCGGTGACTAATAATCACCACGCTAATGAGGACGACGATAATGTTCAGGATGTTGTTGCCGCGCATGTTAGGTAACTTCGTTTCCGTAATTCGTAAATTCGTTGTGCTGCGTTGGAGACCACTCCAAACCAGCGCCTTTTTTTTATAAATAGCCGTCTAAAAGTCCTGCGTCAACGATTATTTTTCGGTTTCACGAAAAAAGCGGTATGGATGGCTGCGGGTGGAAAAATAAACGCATTGGTAAACAATAGGTTAGCTGGGTGGGTGTGAGTGGTTGGTTTTCGGCGAGCTGTTCTATACCCTGAAGCGTCCCCTGCATCAAAAAGGATTGCGCGATGCCACCCTTGTTCAATCGTAAGACGTCTCAGTTCTGGGAGCGTTTGCTGTGCTGGATTGACTTTAAACGGTTAGGTCGACTTTTTAGAAAAACTGCACAACAGCCTCAACAGTTTAGTGCCCCGACGGAGTCAGTGGACATGCCCTCGCGCGAATTCCAAGCGCCTATGCCCGAAACCTCTAGTCAGCAAAGCGCGAGATGGCCCAGCTCAGAACCTGTTGAAACCCTCCGAGTGGACGCCATCAACACATCGCTTATTTGGAATGTGCCAATTCTTGAGCTGATGAAAAATACCTGCTACGAAGCAAAATTCGAACAGCATAGTATCGATGTATTTTTACAACGTGGGATTTTAATCAATGATATTGAATTTTCAGAAGCTCGAATTGGAAAATTTAGTTTAGATAACATTCAAAATGAAAGGTTTCGAAGTATCACATTTATTATTTGCTCACCATTGTCTGCGCTGGAAGATTGTTTGCATTTATGGGAGTCTACTAATGTTGACGCATGTCTTAAAAACAACCAGCTAACACTCACTTACACTGGAAATTATAGTGCATCGGTAGAGACAGAATCTCTGATAGCACCTTGTAATGACAGGTATATGGATGCAGAGCAGCTTTTTAATTCTGATATCAGGACTATTCGAAATTTTGCAAAACGTGAATATCGGTTCTATGCCTACCAGAAAGGTGCTGACTATATTCACGATCGATGTTTAATTTATTTAAAACGAGTTCGCTTACGTGGTTTTAAAGATGTGGCATTTAGCGCTAGTTTTGATGGTTCGAAGAATAAAGTTACAAGTGTTGATGCGTTGCTTGGAAGTTCGTTAGTTCAAATAGAACATATAATTCGTGAATGTAATGAATATTATGGACATTCAATCTACGAGGCATGGTCTGAATCAGAAGATAGCTTAGACACAATTGTATGGAGTCTTAATCAGTTAGCTATCGAGATCCATAGGTGTTTGATCCCTCGCGTAGAGCCTGAAGAGTATCGTTATGAGTTGCTAGTTCAAGATATTGCCAGCTGGCGTAAGTCTATGGACGTTAGAACGACACTCTTTGAATCCCTACGGAACAACTAGTGCCATGTTGTAGTGGATGGGGGAACCACGGTTTAAGTCTGTTTTCATTGTGGAGTGGGTGTCCACGGACTGTGGTGGTTGTTCAATTTTCATTTACTTATCGTCCGTATGATGGGCAGTATGATTCAACGAGGTTGCTGAGTTAAGAGTTTTGGAGTTTGTTTATGTATTCGCACTTTCACAGAATACTGCATCGACTGTGGCAGGGACTGATGTTGGGATTGGTGTTCGTTCAAGGGCAGGTGAGCAGTCAGCCCCTGAGAGACACGCCTAACAACCACGTGTTATCACCGTTAGCAGCGGCAAAGGCGCAGCTAGAGGCCTATAACAAGCGTGATTTAGCCGCCTTTGTCGCGGTGTTTGCAGATGATGTGCGGGTATATCGGGAACCAAAGCGTGAACCAGTAATTGTCGGTAAGTTAGCGTTTACTGAGGTTTATCGGCAACGATTTCAAACCCCAGGCTTGCGAGCAGAGATCCTGAATCGTATCGAACTGGGTAACAAAGTTATCGAGCATGAACGGGTTTATGGCATCAGTGAGCAGCCTACGGACATCGCAGTGATTTATGAAGTGATCGATGGGAAAATTCAAAACGTCTGGTTTTTCCGTGCAGAGCCAAGCGCGAACTGAGTCGCTGAAGTTTCAACAGGTGGCTGTCCATGGTCGGTGACAGGTGGGTGTCCACAGTCTTGTTAGCATTTTGCAATTTGTCGACCGGTGTTGGCTGTCCACGGAAAACTAGCCAGCGGACAACTCAGAATTTTTGGCAGGACAGCCATTGCTGGCGTGTCGGGTTGATGTCCGCGAACGGTGGTCCAAGTGGGTGTCCACTGTCCGATTGCATGGCAGCGCCTGATTGGACAACCCCTGTGATTTTTGTGAACCAGAATTGCATTAAAGTACAGCGGGTGGCTTAGGTGTTTATTTCATAGTTAATTTTTTCCCATTCACGAATATAGGGTTTCCCTTCTTGATGCCTTTAAACGAATTAAAATAATCGCAACCTCGTATGATTTTAAACTTGTCTAAGACAACACCTTCAAGGTCAGATATTGTTATGTAGTCTTTCTGATTACTTGCCATGTAGAAGTCCAAAACACCACTTTCATCGTATGCAATATCATAATAGTCTTTTTTTAACACACACTTTTCAGGATAAAATCTCTCAAAATAATTTTTTTCGTTAGATATAGGCGCTACGTAATATAAATCAACATAAGTCTCTCCTTGTACCAAGTCACATTTCTCTAGTTCAAGCCATGTTCCGCCATGTCCACCCTCAACGCCGTATTCTTTCCCACACACCTTAAAATTCAGATACTCTTTTCCTTGACGAGCTTTTGCAACATGAACCGCTTTAACCCTGTATGTACCATTTTCATATTCGTATATCACTAGATTTGTCACACCAAGCTTTCTGCTAGCCTCTGTATTAAATGAAAAAAACGATAGAAATAATAAAATCACCAACATTGGAAATCTCATTTTTATTCCCCTAAACATAACGTGAGTGTCCATAAGTCCCATTATTTTTTTATATATCTAGTAAATACCTAGCATGATGGCTGGTAAAAGGCTGCTCTGCTTGTAGGACAGGGTAAGTTCACGAACTTTTTTAAACACATCTAGCTCAAAATCTATGAACTTTTGAAACGAATCAAGCATGTTTAGTATCAGCTTTCTCGCAAGCTTGATCGATTGCTAAAAAATCTGTTAGAAAAGCGAACACTCATGTTCTCACCTTAGGTCTTGTAGTGGCTGTCCACAGTTTCCCCGTTGTGTGCTCGTCCTATTTATAGAAAGGTTCTACAGGCTGAAAATACAACCGATCTTCAAACTGAACAATCCAATTGGAAACAAATGGACACCCATAAACCGGTGTCCTTTTTTATCCTTGATCCGCGCAAAATCCACAGCCGCCTGATCAGTGTTTCAACAGGTGGGTGTCCACAGTCTTGTTAGCATTTTGCAATTTGTCGACCGGTGTAGAATTTTTGGCAGGACAGCCATTGCTGGCGTGTCGGGTGGATGTCCGCGAACGGTGGTCCAAGTGGGTGTCCACAGTCCGATTTCGGGTGGGTGTCCACGGTTTTCCGCGGGAACTATTCGGGTGGGTGTCCACAGTCCGGGACGTCTTCGGGTGGGTGTCCACGGACAACTACTGGTGGCTGTCCACGGACAACTCCTCCACGGACAACTAGTCAGAATTCCAGCAATTGAGTAGACTCAAAATTCCCCCGCAGCAGCCTGCCGCTGCTGTGTCAGCCAATGATACGAGTGCGATGGATCAGTTAGAACTGTTTGACTTGCCCAACCCCTGCATTGGGGTCTGCACCAGCAATAACCGTGGTTATTGTGTCGGGTGCTTGCGCTCGCGGGACGAACGGTTTAATTGGCACAATAAACCGGTGGCGGAGCGGGCGAAAATTCTGAAGTTATTAGAACAGCGCCGTATTCGTCGCGACGCCGCGCGGCTGGCCGGAAAAATTGACGTGCAGCTGGAAGCCGACCAAGATCCGACGCCGGATATGTTTGGTTTTTAATGTTGTCGCCTTATAAAGAGTCTCCTGCAAAAAAGTAGAAAAACCCTCAAAAAAACCTTTATTTCGTCAAAAATCGCCGATTACCTGATTCAATCAAGCTGTCATGTAAAAAGCCAAAATCGGGACGATAGTTACGAAAGATACACATGGATGTAAATAAATCTTGGTTTTTTACCAGTCCCACAGTAGCTTGATCCCACTGTTTTTCTTTCGATTTTGGCTTTTCACTACAACGGACTTTGGCTGTGATGGACTGTGCTCTGACTTTTGATTACCTGATTTCAACTCGACGTATTCGCAATAAAACCAACCAATTTGACGCCGAACCTGGTGTGATTAGTTACCTAAAAGTGCCATATGATGCGCCGGTGCCAACGCCTGAGTATCGCTTAACCACCCAGCAAGCACGTCAGCAATGGTTAGATGAAGTGCGGGCGCTTGCTGATGGCGACTGTAACCCCAATTCTGTTAGTCCCGCCGGTGATGTGTTGGTGTTTATTCATGGTTATAACAATGACTTAGATATTGTGATGCGCCGCCAACGTCAGCTGGCGCACGACTTACGCGCAGAAGGTTGGCGCGGCGTGGTGATTGGTTTTGATTGGCCAAGCGATGATTCGACGCTGAACTATCTAGAAGATCGCCTGGACGCCAGCAAAACCGCCATTGAACTGGTGCGCGGCATCAAGGTGTTGCAACAAGGGCAGCAGCAAGGTTGTGTGACTAATGTGCACTTACTAGGGCATTCCACCGGTGCCTACGTGATTATGGAAGCGCTGGCGCAGGCTGAAAAAGACGGCGAATTGTTTCGAAGTGCGTGGAGAATCGGTCAAGTTGCATTGATTGGCGCTGATGTTGCGGCAGAGTCTTTGCGTGCCGATAGCCAATGGGCGCAGCCGCTGTTTAATCGTATTATGCGCCTGACCAATTACTCCAACCCCTTTGATCGCGTGTTGGCGGTTTCTAACGCGAAACGCTTGGGCACCGCAGCGCGTGTTGGTCGCGTCGGTTTGCCAAGCGGCGCTCATCCCAAAGCGGTGAATGTCGACTGCGGTGACTACTTTCAAACCATCGACCCAAGTACAGCGGTGCGTCTTGGCACCTTTAACCACAGTTGGTACATCGGCAATCGGGTGTTTGCGCGCGATTTGGCGCTGACGTTAGAGGGCGCTATTAGCCGTGAAGCGCTGCCCACTCGCACCATGACGGCGCATGGGTTGGCGTTGCAGGATGCACCGCGGCCCAAGTTCCAACACCTGTGGGATTAAGACTGCAGTAGCGGAAAGCGCAGTTCAAAGGTGGTGCCGATGCCCACTTCACTGGAAAAACTGAGCTGCCCGCCCATTTGCAGCACCAGTTTTTTGCTGATCGACAAGCCCAAGCCGGTGCCAAGGCGCGCTTTACTATCGGCGCCGTCGGCTTGGCTAAACGGCTGGAAGATCCGTTCTTTGAAGGCGTCTGGGATGCCGCAGCCGGTGTCTTGCACTTCGATTACCAGTTGGTGCACTTGGGTGCTAGCGCGCAGGATCACGCTGTTACCTTTGGGTGAGAACTTGACGGCATTGGACAGCAAATTGGCAAGAATTTGCTGGAAACGTTGCGGATCAACGTTAATCACTGCATGCGGCGCTTGGTCGTTTAAAACCACCTGCACACCAAAGTTTTGCGCATAGGCCTGCATGTTTTGTTGAATGTCCTGTAACAGTTGTTGCACGGCACAAGGTTGCGGGTTGATCTCGAGTTTGCCTTGTTCAATTTTTTGCATGTCGAGTAAGTCGTTGACTAAAAACAATAAACGGTCGGTGTTTTGCTGACAGACGCGGGTCATTTGCTCGACTGGTTTGGGCAAGTCACCTAACACCCCTCCGAGCATCAAACCGACCACGCCGCGAATAGCGGTCAGCGGCGTGCGCAGTTCGTGGCTGACGTTGGCGACAAATTCGTTTTTCAAACGCTCCAATTCCACCTGGGCTGTGATGTCTTCAAACACGGTGATGCCGTATTGCACTCGACCATCCTCGTGATAGCCAGGCCACCCCCAGCAACGGACGACGCGGTCTGTTGTGGCGGTCTGTAGGCGGATGGCGGGCAGATCGACGGCCGACCCGCGTAGCGCCTGCATGGCTGGAAGTTCGTCACGTAGCAGCGGCGTTTCGCTGGGGAGCTTGAGTAAACGCGCGGTCAGTTGCAGCGGTGTTTGTAGGTTGCTATCGACTCCAAACAACTGCTCTGCCGCGCGGTTGCGATAATGCAGTTGTTGCTCGGTATCCAGCACTTCCAACGCCAGCGGCAAGTCATCCAGCCACTGCCGATAATGGTGCTGCGCCACGGCGTAAATTAGCTTTTGTCTGGCTTGAATAGCGCGGCCGACAATAAACACCAGCAAGGTGCTGGTCAAAAGGAAATTAAGCCAAGCGCCGGAGGTTTGCATGTAACTGTCTAAGTCCAAGCTACCGCGCAAATGGCCCGTGGCAAAGCCATAACCGACCACGCCGACGATTAAAAACGTGGCCGCTACAACACTAATAACCACCGTTCTGCTGTAAACAAAACTAGCGATAATACAGGCGCTTAGCATCCAAATTGGGCCGTTGGCCGCCAGGCCGAAGTTGACAAGGCCAAACACCCCGAGTACCGCCATCACCGCAACCGCGATAAAGCCTTTGAGCGGGATCGCCAGTTGTGTGCGAAACAGAGCGGTGACAATCATGATGCTACCAATCACCAAATGCACGGAGTAGAGCGACAGCCACCCGGTATAAAAGGCGCGCGACAACGACAAAGGCACCGCAAACAGCGTTAGAAGACCTAAGTCACGCCACAACATATTCAAGAAATGATGGGTAATTTGTTGTTTTTGTTGCCCAAGCCACGGCGACGATGATGGTTGTTTTGACACTGTAGATTCGTTTTTCTGTTCTTTGTCACTAACTGTAGGAGATGCTACTGATTTTGCTAGTTGATGTTGGACAGCCACAGGCGTGTTTACCGTGGATGTGTTTACCGTGGACACCCACTCGAGAGAGCTCTTCTCCATGGACACTCTCCTCGTTTACCGTGGACACCCACTCGATAGCTTTACTTTGGACACCCACTCGTGCGAGATCAATCCTATGGGTGTCCATGGTTTTCGTCGCTCGAGAGAGGTTTTCTCCATAGACACTCTCCTGAGACCAATCCTATGGGTGTCCATAGTCGCCCCAAATTTGGCGGTTTAAATTTATCTTTATGTTCCTAATCAAGTTTTTAACCCTGAACAACAGTCAGGGTTAAAAACTTTGCAATTTCAATGACTTCAGTCAAAGCTAATCAACAATGCGGGTTGTGCTGGTAAGTGCCATCACAGTGTGACAGTGCTGGGTGTTCAACGAGCAATCCAGCGTTTAAGAGGTTGATCAGTTGCTTTCCTATTAGAACTTTCTAATATATACTTATTTCAGATTTATCTAATTAACAGGTTGAGGAGTCGTTATGCGCTTATGGTCTGCCGCGTTGTTGTTATCACTTGCTAGTGGTTCGACATTGGCAAGCGATTGGATCCAAGTCAGCCCGCAGTCGGAACCTGTATGGCTAGAATTACCAGCATTGGTTGAGGCGGTGAACCAGTCGACGATCTCCGCACAAACCAGCGGTCGTATCACCGAGCTACCCTACGACGTCAATGACTATGTACCACAAGGGGCTGTGGTGGTGCGCTTTACCGACACCGAACAAAAAGCCCGAGTTGAGCAAGCTAATGCGGCGTTGGCCGAAGCCAGTACGCGCTTTGACGAAATGAGCAAAGAACTTATCCGCATCAAGGACATCCACAGCAAAGGCTTAGTCGCCAAAGCCGCACTGGACATGGCGCAAGCAAATTTTAACGCTGCCAAAGCCCGGTATGAACAAGCTCAAGCAGCTGGCAAAGCAGCACGCGAGCAGTTGGAACAAACTGTGGTCCGTGCGCCTTACAGTGGCATTTTGCAACAACGCTTGGTGCAACTTGGTGAATTGGCGGTGCCGGGTAAACCGCTGTTACAAGGTTTGAGTTTGGAGCACCTTCGTGTAGTCACGCAGTTGCCGCAAAGCCAACAGCAACGAGTGAGGCAAAGCGAACAGGCGCAATTGCAACTGCAAGATGGCGCTGTCCTCGCCGTCGGTAAACCTGAGCTTACTATTGCACCGCAAGCCAATTCACAAAGTCATAGCTTCCAACTGCGCGTCAAACTGCCGCAGGCCGATTACGGCGCGCAGAATTTATTTCCAGGCTCGTGGGTCCGCTTACGGTTTCAAACAGGCAGCGAACAGCAGCTGCAAGTGCCCACAAGCGCCGTGTTATGGCGCGGTGAAGTGTCGATGGTGTGGCTAAAACAACAAGACAACATCGCCCTACAGCCGGTGCGACTGATGCGTATTGATGACCAACGTTTGATGGTGTTAAGCGGCCTCAAAGCAGGGGCGGTGATAGCACAAGATGCTAAGGCGCTATTGGCGCAGAGTGTGGCGCAAGATCATGCGACCACAACAGCCAAACAATAAGGAGCGCAGCATGAGCGAAAAACTGGGCTTGTCGGGCCATCTCGCCAACTTCTTTAAACGCAATCAAATCACGCCATTGTTGGCGTTAGTCGCATTCTTATTGGGTCTGTTTGCGGTATTGGTGACGCCACGCGAAGAAGAGCCGCAAATTGAGGTGACCTTTGCCAACGTATTTATTCCGTATAGCGGTGCGTCGGCAGCAATGGTCGAGCAACAAGTGGCGGTACCGGCTGAGAAGATCATTGCTGAAATCAGTGGTGTTGAGCATGTGTATTCAGTGTCTGAGCCTGGTCGCGCCATTTTAACGGTACAGTTTAAAGTCGGCCAAAAACGTACCGATGCGTTGGTGCGGCTGTACAACGCGTTTTATGCCAAGGCCGATTGGCAACCGCAAAACGCGGGTATTGGCCCTGTGCTGATTAAACCCAAAGGCATCGACGATGTGCCAGTGTTTGCGGTGACTTTATGGAGTAAACAGCCAGCGGTCAGTCGCCTTGACTTGCAAGCTGCAGCGCGGACCTTGGAAGAGCAGTTACAACAGATCAGCGGCAGTCGCGATATTTACAGTATTGGTGCGCAAAACGAGCAAGTCAGTGTGCGGTTAGATCCTGCCCGCTTGGCGGCATATCAAGTCAGTTTACCGCAGTTGCAGCATGCCTTGGCTCAAGCGGGGCAAGTTAGTCATAGCCAAGCATTGCTCGCTGTGAATCAAACCATCGAACTGCAAGCTGGGGCATTTTTAAGCAGCGCCAAGCAATTGGGTGACTTAGTGGTTGCAGTAAAGGCCACGCCAGAAAGCCAGTTGCCGATTTACTTGCGTGATGTTGCCGACATCAACATGGGGGTTGCTGAACCCACGAATTATGTTCAGCACTGGCAGGTTGGAGAGCAGGCGCCAAGCCCCGCGGTTACGGTGGTGGTGGCCAAGCAACCCGGTTTTAACGCGGTTGATGTCAGTCAAGCACTGGAGCAAAAGCTTACACAGTTACAAACACGCTTTTTATCCCAAGACATCGAGCTGACGATTAGCCGAAATTACGGCGAAACCGCCAAAGATAAAGCCGACACCTTGATCCACAAATTGATGTTTGCCACTGCGTCGGTGGTGCTGCTGGTGGCGTGGGCGTTGGGTTCACGTGAAGCCTTTGTGGTTGGGATGGCGGTTGTGATCACACTCGCTGCGACCTTGTTTGCCAGCTGGGCCTACGGCTTTACGCTGAACCGGGTGAGCTTGTTCGCGCTGATTTTCTCGATTGGTATTTTGGTCGATGATGCGATTGTGGTCGTGGAAAACCTGCATCGCCATTGGTTAATGGGTAAAAAGCCGCTGGCGGAAGCATTACCCTATGCTGTGGAAGAAGTCGGTGGCCCGACTATTTTAGCGACCTTTACCGTTATTGCGGCGTTGCTACCCATGGCGTTTGTGTCTGGCTTGATGGGCCCGTACATGAGCCCTATCCCAATCAACGCCAGCATGGGCATGCTGATTAGTTTGCTGGTGGCGTTCATCTTCACGCCCTGGTTGTTTTTAAAAGTGTTTGAACGAAAAGCGCCGGGGGGGGGGGACGGGGTGTCTGTGCAGGGGTCTGTGGACACCCATCATACAGATTCTAACTTCGGGGACTGTGGACACCCACTCGTTGCCGGCACTTGCTCTGTGGACACCCATTGCTCTGTGGACACCCATCATACACAAGACGAAAAACTGGAACGCTTCTTTAGTCGCTTGATGACGCCGTTTTTGGGTAAGCGAGCTGGGCGACGTAATCGGGTGAAGCTGTTGTTGGGCCTACTTGGCGCGATTTTAGCGTCGGTGCTGCTAGTTACATCGCAACAGGTTGTCTTAAAAATGCTGCCGTTTGATAACAAATCGGAGTTCCAAGTGGTGGTTGATTTGCCAGAAGGCAGTACCCTGGAACAGACACAAGCGGTACTCAATCAGGTGAGTCAGGCTGTGCTCTCTCAACCTGAAGTGACGCATCTACAGACCTATGCTGGCAGCGCTGCTCCTATTAATTTCAATGGGTTAGTGCGGCAATATTATCTCCGCGCCTATCCGTGGCAGGGGGACGTGCAAGTCAACTTACAAAACCGTCATCAGCGTTCTGAACAAAGTCATGACATTGCGCTGCGGGTGAGGCCGTTGTTAAGTGCGTTGGAAAAGTCGACCGGTGCAAGCATTAAGCTAGTGGAAGTGCCGCCAGGCCCCCCCGTGATGGCGCCGCTGGTTGCCGAGGTGTATGGGCCTGATTATGCAACGCAGCTGGATATCGCTCGCTCACTTGAAAAAACCTTCGCCGCGACGTCCAACATTGTGGATGTCGATAGCACCATTGAAGCACTTCAGCCGCGCTGGCAGCTTGTGATCGATCAACAAAAAGCCGCGTTGCTGGGCGTATCTGTTGATAGCATCACCGCGGCTGTGCAAATGGCAACTGAGGGCTATAACGCCGCTTACCTGCGCAATGACCATAAACGGGCATTAACACCAGTGCAGCTGAAACTCAGTGAAGGTGCGTTAGCGAATTGGCAATCGTTGTCGCAACTGACGATCCCCTCGAACCAAGGCACGCAAATTCCATTAGGCGAGTTGGTGCAAAAAGTCGACACTCATCGTGAAAATGCTATTTATCGCAAGGACTTACGTCCAGTGGTGTTCGTCACTGCCGACTTGGCTGGTGGTACTGATAGTCCTTTGTACGGCATGTTGGCGATCAAAGCGGCCTTGCAGCAATCGCAGAGTTTTGCAATGGAGCAGCAGTTTTTCCACGCCCCAACCGACTTAGACAAACTTAGTATCAAGTGGGACGGCGAATGGCAAATCACCTTCGAGACCTTCCGCGACATGGGTATTGCCTATGGGGTTGGGCTGATCATGATTTATCTGCTCGTGGTAGCGCAGTTTAAATCGTATGGTATCCCTTTGATTATTATGGCGCCAATCCCGCTCACTTTGATTGGTATCATGCCGGGGCATTGGCTGCTGGGGCAGCAGTTTACCGCGACATCGATGATTGGCATGATCGCACTTGCCGGTATCATCGTGCGTAACTCTATCTTGCTAGTGGATTTTATTCAGCAGCAAACGGCTTCAGGCGTTAGTTTAGAGCGAGCCGTGGTGCATGCCAGTGCTGTGCGTGCACGACCTATTGTGCTGACGGCGTTGGCAGCCATGCTGGGAGCTATGTTTATCCTCGATGACCCTATTTTTGGTGGCCTGGCCGTGGCATTGATTTGTGGGATGTTAGTGTCGACGCTATTGACTCTGGTGGTGATCCCAGTGGTGTATTACGCCTACAACTATCAACAGGTTGCATCAACAACATCATAAGCAACAGCTAGGGTTGAATTAGAAAGGGAGCTGCGGCTCCCTTTTTGTTTGGACACCCACTCGAAGTTTATTTCTTGGACACCCACCAGATTTCCACACTCCTTGACATTAACATTTTTGCAACCATAGTAATAAAAGCTTCCCCCTCGACACGGA
>CAYTIQ010000063.1:14327-21545 GCA_964437935.1 uncultured Rheinheimera sp. | reverse complement strand
CATATGTTTGAGCACCGCGACGGTAGCGCGGTGCGAGTTATGACGGCGCCTTGGCGAGCGAATTTTTTAGCGGGCTTTCGAGCGATCCCGGGGCTGGTTTCTTTGGGTACTTTCTTTGCCAGCAAAGAAAGTACCTCGGCAACGCCGAAAGCTTTTAAATTAGCCCGCCGGCAAGGCGAAAATGATTTAGCAAGACTCACCAAACCAGCGTGCGAAACTACACATCTACTGCGGTTTATTCTCCTGCCGCAGCTTCGTCAAGGCTTGGGTCAGCCAGGGGCCGGAATTCACAGCGGCGTCGTTGCCGCATTGCACTTGGTAGGGCTCGCCACTGACGCTGCTTTCGCTCGCGGCGATGCGGATAAAATCTTCGGTAGTGCCAATTTTGCCCTTGCCGACTAACACTTCAAATTTGTTATTCAGGTGCTTGACGGCTTCGGCAGGGGTGTACCACTCGCCGTTGCGGTTAAACTGGCAATTGGATATGGCCAGTACATGCAATAACTGCTGGATCTCCTGTTGTGCACCGGCGGTTAACTCTTCGGCAGAGCTCGCGGCCGATACACAGCAGAGCAAGGCAGCAAAACACCAACGTAACATCCCATCCTCCTTTAACTATTCAAGTCCTTAACTGCCAACCATGGTCGGGGCGGCCAGTGGTAAGCGTAGGCGATATTCTCGGCGTAAAAACCAAGCACTGATGCAGGCTTGCACCAACACGCTTAGTGCTGAACATACCCACACATGTTCTGCCCGAAAACCCGGTTGATGGCTAAACCACACCGCTGCCGCGCTGAACAACAGCAAACGGCTGGCCGAGCTAATCAGCGACGGCCAGGTATTGCCCAAGGCTTGAAACATCCCCGAGCAACAAAAGACGATCGAACTGGTGAGATAGTTCCACGAAATAATGTGAATAAACAAGACACCTGCGGCGATCACGGCGCTGTTGTGGCTAAACAGAGCCATCAAGGGTTCAGCGGCGAGCTGGTTCGCTAGCATGCTGACGGCCATCAACACCACCGTCATTTGCAAAGCGGCCACAAAGGTCAGCCGCACGCGGTCGTAGTGTTTTGCCCCAAGGTTTTGCCCAGCGATGGCAGGGATCGCCGCTGACAAGGCGATGGCCGGCAAACTGATGGCTTGCATAATACGCATGCCGATGCCAAAAGCGGCCTGAACATCAGTGCCTAAATCTTTAATCAGCACATACACCAAGGACGAAAAAATAAACATCAAGCCGTATTCTGCACCGGCCGGAAAGCCAATACCGATGATGCGTCGCCACACCGACAGATCGATGCGCCACCCTGCGCTGGTATCGAGCACTTGATGGTCTGATTTTCGAAAGTACAGCCATAACATGGCGACGCCGATGGCAATGGCCAAGGTGCTGGCTAAGCCGGCGCCTGCGGCGCCCATGGCAATGCCTGTACCCCAGCCGGCAATTAGCACCGGCGCTAAGATAATATTGATGAGCACGGTCCCCAGTTGCACCAGCATGGTGGGTTTCACCACACCAACGGCACGCAGCGCGGCGCCGATGGCCGTGGAGACATAGGTCAAAGCCAACCCTGGTAAATACCACTGCAAGAATTCGCGACCTGCTTGGATCACAGCTGGGTCTTGACTGACCAACTGCATATAATGGTCGATGCCCACATAACCAAGGCCCAAGGTCGCCACCGTTAAGGTGATAGAAATCAACATACATTGGCGAAACAGGATATTGGCTTGCAGGTGGTCACCCGCGCCGGTGGCTCTGGCAATTAAACTGACAGTACCGATATTGAGCATCTGCGACAGTGCCAAACTGACAAACATCAAGGTCGATGCCGCACTGACCGCGGCCACTGTGGCAGCGCCTAAGCCTGCAATAAAGTACAGATCGACAAACAAGTACAAGCCTTGCACAAACATGCCGATCATCATCGGCACCGACATCTGAATTAAATGGCGGTAAATCGAACCTTGAGTTAGGTCGTGCATACACCCTCCGGGCGAGTGCGCCCATCGGGGCAATCAAAGAGACTCAGTATTTCAAAGTTCTGTGGAGCTGCCAAGATGCGCAGAATGCAATGGCGGGATTGACGGATTTGATGACCAGGTTCGCAGGTCGGGGCGACACATGATGTTGATTAACGCACATCATGCAATGAAATACGAAACGACCGAAACCAACGCAGCACAATCAATAAACAAATACTGGCGGCGCAACTGCATAAGTTGAACGCGGCGATCGTCAACCAGTCGGCCTCGGTGGCGGACATGCCGAGATTAAATTGACTGGTTTGCCATAAGCCTAGTGCCACGGTATGGATAGCGTGGATCAGCGCGCAGCGCTGTAACACACCGTTTAAGTTGGTGCGAAGGCTGACCAACCAGCACAATCCAAATATTAGGAAAAAATTTAGCATTTCATTTCTCGATGGTTTACATAAATGTAAAAACATCGAGCACAAAACACAATCAGCAAAACAGGAACAGCGCAGAGATTAGCAAGCGCTTATCTAGGTGGCGCTTGCCATTGAAACACCTGATCCAGCGGCACTTGAAACACGGCGGCAATCTGAAACGCCGCGGTCAAGGTCGGGGCGTATTTGCCTGCTTCAATGGCGGCGATGGTTTGCCGAGTGAGTCCGACTTTAGCGCCCAATTCGGCTTGGGTCATCTCCCCGTGCATAAATCGTAGCAGCCGAATTTGATTGGTTAAGGTGCCCTCCATTAGCAACGCTCCCGATGATAGGCCCACAGCACCATGATGTTACGGCTGGCTTCGCTGAGCACCAAGAAGAACACTGCCGCTTGGAAAATTGCGTGTGGCGGATCGGAAAATGGCATAACGCAGCCGGTGATGATCATGCCGGTCATTAAGATGCCGTAGGCACGCCGAGTGGCCTGTTGATCGATCACAAGGTCGCGCTCATCGGCCGTCTGACAGGCTTCCAGCGCAAAACGACGGCGTAACCACCAATGGCCTAACCCCAGCAGGGTCAACTGGCTTAGGGTGGTGATGCCATAGCCCAGCAGCTGCTCAAGCACTGGCAGGCGTTGCCCTTGAAGCAGGGCGAGGTACACAAAATAGGGGCCAAAACATACCACTTGACTGGCTAAGTACAGTGCTGTGGTTTTTTCGCGCCAGCTTAACTCCTGAAATGGGGTCATGATGCTAATCCTTGTTTGGTATAGGTGACTTAATGTTATGTATACTTAACATTAAGTCAAGATTATTTGGCAAATATCAGCGTTGGCTCCGGCAGTCAGTCGGCCGAGGGCACCGATAGGCCTTATGGGGCTGTGGTGCATGCAATACTTGCTTACAGAGCTTTGCTTGAAAAATGTCCGCTGGCCTATGCATGCTGATGGTTGGAGTTGTGTGCATTGGCTCACAACATGTCAGCCCATCATCTGCAACAAGGAAGGTTCTTGATGTCCGTGTCCAAACCCGATTGGCGCCGTGTGGCGGTGTTTATGCTGCTAGCGACGGCGCTGTCCAGCGTCGCCCGCTTTGATATTGCAAGTCTAAGTAGCCAGTTACCCACATTCGGCACTCAACTAGCCCCAGTGCTGTTGATGGCGTTGTTGGAAGGGGTCGGCATAGCGCTGGCGGCGTGGTGGGGCGGCCGCATGCTGGCAAAACAGCAGCAATTGCCATATTCGTTGCTCGGTGCGGAGCCAGTCCTGGCGCTTTCCATGGTTGCTCTGACGCTCGGGCTCATTGTGGGCTTTGGGGTGGCCAACCCCTATGGCGTTGAACCACGACTGTATGGCGCGCTCGCCGCCGGCACGACCTTGCTGTATTGCTTGATGGAAGAACTCGGTTGGCGCGGTTATCTGCAAACCGAGCTTTCTGCCTTGGCCAATGGATCAAAATATGCGTTGATAGGGACCGCTTGGTACCTGTGGCACTTAAGCTTTTTAACCGATGCCAGTTGGCAGGCCAATTTGTTGTTTTGGGGGGCGATGATTGGTGGCAGTTGGGGCATTGGCCAAGTGATGCGCTCGACACAGTCGATTTTGGTCTGCGCCTGTTTTCATCTGTGTTTTCAAATCGTCGCGTTTAATGCGTTGTTTAAAGGCGGCTTTGTGCTGGGTCATGTCGGTTGGTTTGCGGCGATTTGTTTTAGCGGTTTGGTTATGCTGGTGAAACAATGGGAACGGCGACAGCCGCAGTTAAAGGCTGGTACTGAGCGCCCGTAGGCGCTCATCATCACGCAACTGAGTAACTGAGTAACTGAGTAACTGAGTAACTGAGTAACTGAGTAACTGAGCAACTGAGCAACTGAGCTACGACGGCTGCTGCTGTCGCGGCCGCGGCAGCGCGCAGCTAAAGCCAACAAAATGCAGGGCGAGGCACAGGTGAAATACCCCCATCGCTATGTCTTTATCCGCGATGAGTACGCCACACAATGGCACCAGCAATAGGCTGACAATAGCGCCAACAAATACCCACCGTGGCTGTGCCGACTGTGCTAAACGCAACAGCACCAGCAGCAACACGGCATCGGTCAGTAACGCTGGAGCGCCTAACAGCGGTAGCTGACTGACCACCGTCAGTAGCAGCAACACCTTGGCGCCGACGCGGCCCCATAACCACAACGCGCACAGCACATACAGCGGCATCGCCAGTTGGCGCGATAGCCACGACAGACGGTCATGCAGCTCAACCAGTGGCTGCCATATCACATCGATGCTGCCTGAGGTGTCACTCAGTGCAAATCGAATGGCACCAACACTTGCGGTTAACGCCACCATCAACAACGCTGCGCACAGCAGCATCACATAGCCGCGATGCGAAGGCACGGGCACTGACCAGCCTTGTGCGGTGCTGGTGTTGACTGCCGCTACTCGCCAAAATGGTAATAATCGACTGACAGTCCACAGCAGCGCGCTGATTAACAGTAATTCGCCAACACTTGCTAGCAGCATAGGGTTCCTCGACATCGGTAAAACGGCATCAACCAATAAAAATGCCAGTCTTGCAAGACTGGCATGGTCGAACATTAAACAGGGTTAGAAGCTCCAACCGACCTCTAAGCCCCACATCCGTGGCAAGCCTGGTGTGGCAATGGGCGAACCTACCGCCATCGCTTGGCCACCGGTTTGGATGATGTAGCGTTCATCCAACAGGTTATTAACGTACAAACCGACCGTCAGCGGATGGTTGCTGCTTTGCCAGGTGATCTTGGTGTTGACTAAGCTAAAGGCTGAGATAGAGTTCAGCGCATCGTTGTTTAAGCCTTCCACCGAGCCTTGGGCAAATGGCAGTACTGCCAGTTTCGGGCCGTCGACGCCTTGGGTGCGATCGCCGGTGTAGCTGTAGGTCAGGTTCCAGTTAAATTGGCCACTGAAGCCGTCAAAGAAATAATCCAAGGTGAAGGCGGATTGCGTTTCTGGCATGCCAGAGATTGGCTCGCCGACTTTGCTGCCGGAGTTTTCCCACGCAAAATATTGCCAGTTGGTGTACTCGGTGTTTAAGCGACCCAAATTCGCACCTAGGCGCAAATCTGGCGTCACTGCCCATTGCACTTCGGCTTCAAAACCTTTGCCTTGCGCATCGACGTTACGCAGGTTGTAGGTTGGCACTGTGCCTGGGGCGCCAACTAACTCCAGCTGTTGTAAGTTGGTGTAGTCATAGCGGTAACCGGCGAGGTTAATACGCAGACGGTTATCAAAGAAGGTTGATTTGACGCCGATTTCTTTGTTTTTCACGGTTTCTTCTTTGACCGGCGCCGATTCACCCAGCGTGTTAAAGCCGCCGGCTTTAAAGCCTTCGGAGTAAGACGCGTAGGTCATCACGTTGTCGGTCCATTGGAAATCCAACACCGCACGTGGGGTAAACTTCGACCAGTTGGCGTTTTGGTCAGCCGTTTGCGGCATAAAGGCCACCGCCAATGGCACTTGGCCGACATTACCAAATGGCATGGTGTAGAAGTTTTGTGGCGCGCTGTGCAAGTAGAAATCTTTTTGGTCGTAGGTGTAGCGACCGCCCAAGGTTAAATCGAGCTGCTCAGTGATGGCGTAGGTGGCATCAAAATACAGCGCGGTACTTTCGGTTTGACCGTTGTTGTCAAACTGCTCCATATGCTGGCCCAGAACTTTGGCCAAATTTGCCCCGACTAGCGCGTTACCAACGGCGCTTTGGGCTTGCGCCATGCTAAGGCCAAGCCCCATCAACCGCATGATCTCTGCTGCAACCGCTTGTTTGGCCGCAGGGGTGCCCATGGTCATGTAGGCCCCAGCAACGCCAGTGTATTTCGGCAATGTTGGAACTAACCGTGGATCTAAGCCCATTTGCACCACGGCGAGCGAGTCGAAAGTGACAGTGTTAAAGGTGGCTTGGGTGATTTGCTCGATATCTTCACGGTACCAGTTGGCGCCAAGCGTCCACTTCAAGTTGTCGCTGGTTTTGCTCAAGCGGAATTCTTGGCTGAGCTGGGATTGATCTTCAATCAGGTTCGACACGAAATAGGCTTGGGCGAATGCCGAGCCGTCGTCTTCCATCGCGTTGCCACGGTCAAATTGGCGATAGGCGGTGATGGAGGTGAATTTCATGCCGTGAATATCACGCGTGTATTCGCCACTTAAACCAGCGACATTGCGTGACTCATGGCCTTCGAAGTCATATTCGATCGGGCCAAATGGGTCGCCGCTACCAAAGGCGGTGTTTAAGGTGACCGCAGGGCGAGCTTGTTGATCGATTTTTGACAGATCGGCCCGCAGAATAAATTCCGCGCCGTCGTTTAACGCCCATTCAAGGCTACCGCGCATCGACCAATCGTTCTGATTGCCATAACGTTTGGTACTGTTTTTCACGTCCAAATAACCGTCGCGACGGTTTCTGTCCATACTCAAACGCGCATTCAGATGATCGTTAATCGCGGTGGTGGCGCTTAGCTCCATTTTATTTTTGCCATAAGCGCCGAAGGTGCCTTTGAATTGACCTTCGGTGTTACTGCTGGCGCGTTTGGTGATGATATGGATAGCACCGGCGGCAGAGTTACGACCAAACAGGGTGCCTTGCGGGCCCTTGAGCACTTCGACGCGTTCCACGTCATTGAAGTTCATGTTGGAGGTGCCGCGACGACCGACGTACACACCGTCGACATACACAGCCACGGCCGCATCTAAACCGATGCCGAAGTCGTTGGTAGAAATACCACGGATGTTAAAAATAGTCTGAGTGGCGGTGGCGTTGTTAGTCTCCAGGCCTGGGGT
>CAYTIQ010000063.1:0-14317 GCA_964437935.1 uncultured Rheinheimera sp. | reverse complement strand
CTAAGTCATTGACATTGACCAAGCCCATCTTCTCCACCATGTCGGCGCTAAATGCCGTCAGCGCGATAGGCACTTGCTGCATGTTTTCGCTACGTTTTTGTGCCGTCACTTGAATGGTCTCAAGGCCGGTGTCTTTTTTGTCATTGGCCTTGGTGGTGTCTTGAGCCAGCAGCGTGTGGCTTGCTAATGCTAAGCTCACCGCCACGCACGCGTGACTGAGCCGTTTTTGAGCGTATGGACGCATAGTCTCCCCTGTCTTTTTTAAGTAGTGTATTGTTTTAATTAGAATTTATTGGTGTTGACGCCGGCATCTGTGTGCGGCTGTACCCCTGTAACGCGGTGGCGATAAGCCACCAGACGGCGGGGATCACCCACGCCGAAATCATCGTACTATCGGCAAACAAAGCCGATGCGCTGAAGACGCTGAAGCTGACCGACGCCAGCGCCAGGTTTTTAATCAGTTCCAGCCATTGAAAGCCGGGCCGCTGTTGCTGGTAGTAGCCCAAACAAAACAATTGAAATACCAACCAGGCGCAGCCGGCGAGGATCTGCGGCGTGCTCATCTGGCCGGCGTTTAGCAGGTAATACAGCACCACGGCAATTAGCGTTAGATGTTGGAAAAACGCGTACCACTGCTGGGCAGCTGTCAGTGGCGTGTCGAACTTTACTTGCTGGTACGGGTTGTAGACTTTATTGGGGAATTGTTTACGTACATCGGCCGGACGCCAACCGGTGCGCGCCACCCAGACTTTGAACTTGTCGCGCCATGCGGCGGTGCGCCAACTGTCTTTGCACAGCGCCCAATACACATCGAGGTTGGCCCAAACAGGGTTCCAACTCAACAGCGGTTTGGTTACACCAAAAATCACCGGCTCGTCGTCCAGTTCTGCTTGAAAGGTGCCAAACCATTTGTCCCACAGGATAAACACGCCGCCGTGGTTTTTGTTCATGTACATCGGGTTTTGCGCATGATGCACGCGGTGATGGCTTGGCGTGACGAAAATCGCCTCGTACCAACCCCACATCCGGCCAATATGCCGCGTGTGCACCCAGAATTGATAAATCAGGTTCAGTGAACCGACGGTGACCAGCAGCAGCGGGTCGATGCCGATCAGCGCCAGCGGCAGGTAGAACACAAAGCCTAAAAAGCCGCCGCTAGATTGGCGCAGCGCCGTGGTCAAGTTGTACTCCTCGCTGGAGTGATGCACCACGTGACCGGCCCATAACACGTTGATTTCATGGCTCATGCGATGAAACCAATAATAACAAAAGTCATACGCGACAAAGGCAAAGGCGCCCAGCAACCACACACCCCAGCTAGATTCAGCTGTTAACTGCACCGGCGCTAGGTATTGATACACCAGCACGTAGACGCTGAATTGCAGCGTTTTATAGGCCACGCCTGTGACTTGGCTCATCATGCCCAAGTTCAGCGAATTAACGGCGTCATTGAATTGATAAGTGTTGGTTTTCTTACGCCAATCAAGCCATAGCTCGAGCAAAATCAGCGCGAAAAAGAGTGGTATTGCGAAAATAATCAGGCTCATAGTTATGCACTTTAGTTATTAGAATAGAAGAGACTGTTCGAACCAGCCTAGCAGAAAGCTGTTAATTGACCAACGTTTTTTTTTCGTGAACAGTCGTCGGTTTTGTGCGTTTTTTGCATCATTTGCGCGCAATTTGCCCGATGATGTTAGCTATATTCGATAAATCTGTTAATGGAAGCGCTTGCATTGCCGGCAGCGCCACGGTATCTGGTGGCGGCTATTGAACGCTGGATTTTTTGCGGTGGCAGTTGATTGATGGCGGTCGAGCGCTCAATAACGATTGGCGAGGGTTCAATGGTGAAGGGGCAGAGGTGAAGGGGGGCTCAATGGCACCGCAGGCGAACCATCTGCCAAGCCCCCAGACTTCGCCTAGGTTAGGGGGAGGTATCCTCAGCCAGTGATTTCACTTGCTGGCGGGTTTGCTCTAGCACGCTGACCAACCGCTGCGCCAAGGCTGGCAGCTCAGGGTTGGTGGGCGCGGTGTCGCATAACTGTTCTAGTTGCGCTGCGACCTCGCGCAGCGCTTGCATTTTCATTTGGCTAGATGAGCCTTTTAGCGTGTGGGCGATAATCTTCAGCTCGGTGATGTTTTTCTCATCTAACGCACTGTTAATTTTCGCTTTTTTATTATTGGTTTGCTCCAAAAACACCCGCAACAATTTGGGGATCATGTTTTTAAGAACGCCCATCTGTTCGTTTAAGGCGTGTTGATCAAACAGCGGTAAATGGGTGGTGGCTTCAATCCCCTCGTTGGGGGTGGAGTGCAGGTAATCGCCCAATTTCGCCAGCAAGGTATCGGATTGGATCGGCTTACTTAAAAAGTCGTCCATGCCGGCATCGAGGCATTTTTGCCGCTCCTCGGTTAAGACATTGGCCGTTAATGCCACAATCGGAATATGCAACCAGCGACCCCCAGCTTCGCCTTGGCGAATGGCTTTGCTGCAGGCAAATCCATCTAAACGTGGCATCAAGCAATCCATCAAAATCAATTGCGGCATAGTCTCGCTATGCGCGGGCCATTGCTGTAACAAGGCAATGGCATCGATGCCATTGGTGGCGGTTGATACCGTGATACCGGCTTCTTGCAACATCATTTGCACCACCAGCAAGTTGACCGGATTGTCTTCGACCACCAGCACATGACTACCAGCGAGCACAGGAATGGTTTTTTGCAGCAACGGCTTGGGTTTTTGCATGGCGTTAGCGGCTTTACACATCACATAAAAATGAAACACTGAGCCCACGCCAGGGGTACTTTGCACACTGATTTCGCCTTGCATCAAGCGGCACAGTTGTTGACTGATGGCCAGCCCCAAACCGGTACCGCCAAAGCGACGTGTGGTTGAACTATCGGCTTGGCTAAAGGCGCTAAATAGCTTTTCCCGTTGCTCGTCGGTCATGCCAATGCCACTGTCGGCTACCTCGATATCGATGCGAACTTGATGGTTTTTCAGCGTGGTGCGAACCGCGATACGAATATGGCCATGCTGGGTAAACTTGATGGCATTACTGAGCAAATTGCTGATAATTTGTTTTAAACGGACCGGATCGCCGACCACGAAGTGTTGGTGCACTTGGCTGACGTCCACATCGAGCTGTAAGCCTTTTTCGACCGCTGATTGCGCCATTAATTTGCTGCAATCATCCACCACTTCCAACAGCCCAAACGGGATGCGTTCCAGAGTGATTTTACCGGCTTCGATTTTTGAAAAGTCGAGGATGTCATTGAGAATTGCCAGCAAGGTGCGGCCAGAACGGATCGCGACTTGCAGTTGCTCTTGTTGTTGCGCAGTCATGCTGGATTTCGCTAATAAATCCAACATCCCCAGCACGCCATTCATCGGCGTACGAATTTCGTGGCTCATATTGGCCAAGAACATCGATTTGGTCTGTGCCGTCGACTCAGCCAGCGCCTTGGCTGAACGCAGTGCCAGTTCGGTTTCTTTTCGTACGGAAATATCCTCGACAATGGACCAAATCAGCCGCTTGCCACTGGGATCGGTGATTAACACCCCGCTAAGCAGAACAGGGTAGCGCCGATGATCTTTGCGGATGAATTCGGTCTCGTACGGACCATAACGGCCGGTGGTTTTTAACTGCTCCAGTTGATAGTGATCTTTAATTCGATATTCGGCCGGTGTTAGCTGCTGATAGGTCATCTGCCGCAACTCAGGGATGCTATAACCTGTCGGTTGTGCCAGCGAGTCGTTCACTTCCAAAAACTGCCCGGTTTGATAATCGGTTAAGGCAATACCCGCCGGGGAGAGGGCGAATAAACTTCGCAGGCGCGCTTCGCTCGCTTCACGCTCGAGCAAGTTTTGTTTTTCGATGGTGATGTCATGAATATAGCCATGCCACATGGTGCTGCCATCGGGCAAGCGCTCTGGGTAGGCATTGCCATCGAGCCAGCGCACATCGCCATTTTTGTGTAAGGTTCGATACTGGCATGCCCAGGCCGTTAAATTCTCCAACGATTCGGTAATGCTCATGTTGACCATGTACAAGTCTTGCGGGTGCAACAGTTCGAACACGGCGCTGGCATCAAGCCGCACTTGTTCGGGTGTTAAGCGATAAATGTCGATAATGCCTGGGCTTGAATACGGAAAGCAGCTGCGACCATCGGGCCACATGCGGAATTGGTACACCATACCAGGGATACGTTGCGTCAGTTTTTCCAATTGTTCTGAGCGCTCGGCATGGTCCAGCATCGACCCAAGCCAACGTGCCAGTAAACGAATAAACATCAGGTCACTGGCATCGACGGGAGCCTGCTCGTTCAGCTCCACTAACAACAGACAACGTTCATGACTGGCTTTAGGCACTAAGCTCACTAACCGCTGCGGCGATGCTAACGCGATGACCGGATTGGCATGGGTTAATTGTGCGTCCAGTGGTTCGAGATCTTGCTGCCATTGGCTTAGCGCAGATGTTGTCGAGCCATGGCTAGCGCGTAAAAACCAGCCCAAGGGACTGGTATCCACAAGGATGGCGTTGTGGGCGGATAAATGAGCGCAAGCATGGTGCAAGGCACGGTTCAAGGTGGCGTGGATGTCGTGGTCAATATTGGTGACGATGTCGGTTAAAATCGACATGGCGTTGTAGTGGCGTGCCGATTGTTCGGCGACCAGTTTGGCGGCGGTGATGTCGGCGTGCGTGCCATACATCATCAGCGGTTGTTGCTTATCGTCCCAGCTCTTCACTTGGCCTCGATCGTGCACCCAAATCCAATGACCATGTTTATGCCGCATCCGGCATTCTACGTCGTAATAGGGCAATTCACCGCTGAAATGCCGTTGCAGTTGCTCATTACTGACGGCCAAATCATCCGGATGGGCCAGCGATAACCAGGTGTCGATCGAGATGGGAGCGAGCTCCGCCAAGCTGTAGCCCAGCATCTGTGCCCAACGCTCATCGAACAGCGTTTCGCCGGTTTGCACGTTCCATTGCCAGGTGGCGATTTGGGTGGCTTCCAGCACGGCACTCATGTGCTGCTCATTGTCTCGAATCCGTGCTTGCTGTTCGCGCTCGTCAGAAATATCCGAACTGATGCAGATAAACCCACGTAACTGACCGTCTTCGACCATCGGGTCCATCTGGTTACGAACCCAACGGGTGTGTCCTGCTTTGTGGCTAATCGCCAGCTCAAGGGTGATGGCCTGAGCCTCCGCTTGTGCCTGCATTAATCGCTGGCGGGTGTCTTCAGGCGTGGTCTGACTCAGTACAAACATTTTCGGCACTTTGCCAAGCAACTCGGCTTCGGAGTACCCCGTTAATTGGCAATAGCCGGGGTTAACCCACAGCGCTTTGCCGTGTGGGTCGGAAATCAACACCCCGTTGGTGGTTTTGGTCGCGACCAGCGATAATAGTTTCAGTTGCTCCTGATAATCGCCTGTTAATTCATACACTTTGCGCGCATGCACCAGCTGGCCAATACACGCCAGCAAGGGTTGCAAAAAATCAATATCCGCGTAGCTATAGCCACCCGGCTTATTGGCAAGGCCAATCATGGCGTTCATGGCGCCATTAAAAATAATCGGAACCCCTAAAAATGCGTTTAAATCGGGATGGCCTGAAGGCAAACCGCCACGGCGTGGATCGTTGGTTGGGTCATTACTGATCACCACGCGTTGCTCACGCATCGCCGCGCCAAACAAGGTATTTAGATTCCGAAACTCCATGCCTTGTGGCGCTTTTTCTTGATAAAACGCCCGAGTGGCATCATCCCAAGCTATGTTGGTTAAGGCATAGGTTTTTAAATAGGGTTGCTCGTTTTCAAACAACACTTCGCCAATAAAGCCATACTCGCTGTCGGTGATTTGCAGTAGCTGCTGTAAAAGTGCATCAAAGGCTGTGGCGCGCTGTTGGGTCAGAATAAACGCCGATTGCACATTGACGATAGCGCTGGCCAGTTGCTCACGTTTGCGAAGTTCAATATGTTGGGATTTAAACGCATCGCGTTGTAATTCACGAATGGCCAGTTGCGCTAATAACTGCAACTGCTGGCGTTGGGATGGATTGAGTTGCCGTGGACTGGTGTCAATCAAACACAAGGTGCCGACCGCATAGCCCTCGGCGGTGATCAACTGTTGCCCAGCATAAAAACGAATAAAAGGCGCGCCAGTGACCAGCGGGTTATCCGCAAATCGTTCATCGCGCAGGGCATCACAGACTTCAAACAACTCGCTTTGTAAAATGGCATGGCCACAAAAACTGATATCGCGTGGCGTTTCCTCGGCCGTTAACCCTTGTTTGGATTTAAACCACTGCCGGTCGCAATCCACCATGGATAATAATGCGATAGGCACATCAAACAGCTGCTTGGCGAGTGCGGTGATATCGTCAAACCGTGGCTCGGCGGCCGTGTCTAAGATGTTTAAATCACGCAAGGCATGCAGGCGTGCGGCTTCATTCGGCGGCGTGGCGGGTCGTAGCATCAGGGCGGTCCGTCAGTCGAAAGTGGCTGTTTGAATTTTTAGGGTAGTAATTTTAAGGCCGTTTGTCGTTGCAAGTTCAGTTTTTTTTGATGTAAAGCAAGTCTATAACGGTAGTTGTTTGTGGCGAGCTATCTGTAGAGAGCTATTTATAAAGAGCTATGCGGCAGCAGTTGTTGATATAAGACCATCGCTTAGGTGGTTGCGACCTCGGTTGAATGACTCACATGCAGTGAACGGTGAAAAGGAGTGATGATGGCCATGTTCGTTCGCGGGTGGTTTGTGTTGTTCGTGCTTGGACTTAGCGCGGCTAGTTTCGCCGGCACTAGCACGATGGGGACTAGCAAGGTGATCACACTTGATACCGGTCGTCAGTATTTGCTGTACGTGCCTGCGCACGTCGCTAAACCTGCGCCTGTGGTGATGATGTTTCACGGCGGTGGTGGCGATATGCAGCAAGCGTTTGAGGCCTATGGCTGGCAAACCACCGCGGACAGATATGGGTTTGTGCTGGTTGTGCCCAATGGTTCCAGCCGCTGGCCGCGCGGCCGCCTAGCGACGTGGAATGCAGGGCATTGTTGTGGGTATGCCCGGGATGAGCAGGTCGATGACATCGCCTTTGTGCGCAGCCTGTTAGCGGATTTACCTCGGCAGGTGGCAATCGATCCAACACGGCTCTTTGCCACCGGCATGTCCAATGGCGGCATGTTGGCGCATCGTTTAGCCTGCGACATGGCGACGCAGGTTCGAGCCATCGCCGCGGTGGCGGGCACCGACAATACGCACGATTGTAAGCCGCAGCGCGCGATTTCAGTGATGCATATTCACGCCAAAGACGATACCCATGTGTTGTATCACGGTGGTGCAGGGCCCGATGCGTTTCGTGATCCCCGCAAAGTGACGGACTTTACATCGGTCGCGACCACCATCAGTCGCTGGCAACAGCGGCTGCATATCTCTCCACAGGCGCTGCAACAGACCGCAAGGCCTGGCGTGACCATCCAGCGTTGGCAACATGCAGACGGGATCGCCGAAGTGGTCCTGATCACCACCGACAGCGGTGGGCACTCCTGGCCACACAGCAAACCGGTGCGGGGAAAAACGCCGTCCACTGCGATAAACGCCAACGATGAGATTTGGCAGTTTTTTGCACGGCAACCTTAAGCCACTGCAGAATTTGACAGATCCCTTTAGCTCAAATCGATAACTCTGCTTGGATATTTGATACTTTCTGTATCAACGCCCGATAAAACCTGAACTACACTGAGCTCAGTTCACCAGGAGAGTCCAATGAAATACTTATCTTTAGCCGCGATTTTTTTGAGCGCGCTGTCAGTGCAAGCTGCTGATTTAAAACTGTTAAGTCAAGATATTCAAGAAGGTACACCGATGCACAAGCGCCATGAATTTAATGGCTTTGGTTGCAGCGGTGAGAATCTGTCGCCACAACTCAGTTGGCAAAATCTGCCCAAAGGCACCAAAAGTATCGCTGTGACGGCGTACGATCCGGATGCGCCAACCGGTAGCGGTTGGTGGCACTGGTTGGTGGTGGATATTCCCGCTAATGTGACGGAATTGCCACGCAAAGCCGATATTGCGGCATTAAAAGGCCGCGAAGTGCGCAATGATTACAGCATGACCGCCTTTGGTGGCGCCTGCCCGCCACCAGGCCATGGCATGCATCGTTATCAATTCACCGTCTGGGCTTTGCCGGTGGAGAAACTGCAGATCGGTGCCGATGCATCTGCCGCGGTGGTCGGTTACATGCTAAATCATCAAGCGCTGGCCAAAGCGACGTTGACTGCGACCTATCATCGTTAACAGGGCAGGGGCGCAGCCATGAGTTCAATCCGCACCAGTTGTTATCGTGGGTTTGCCACGCAGACGCTACGGAATGTGCTGGTGAGCGCCCCGAGCGTGTTTTGGGTGCAGCAGGGCGTTAAAGTGCTGCACACCGCGCGTGGTGAGCCATCGGACACAACTCGAGTCGCCGATGACCAGCATTTGTTGTTGGTGCCGGCGCGCACCCGGTTGCAGTTTGCCAATCAGCCGCGCCAAGGCGAATTTGTGGCGCAACAATTGATGCTGCTATCGCCCGTCAAGCCGAGCCTGTTGGCGTTGTCGGACCGTGTGACGGGGTTTGTGCCGCCGTTACTGACGATGACGGCAGCGCTACGCCAACTCTGTTTGTTATCGCTTGAGCCACATAGCGCGGCGATGCAACAGCAGATCGCCGCCCTGTGGCAACAGCAGCTGGCGGAAGTGGGGGCCTTGCGTTATGTGTTTAGCGCGGCCCAGGCCTCGGTGTCGGAGCAATTGCAGCAGTTGTTTGCATCTAACCCCGCCGCCGACCACCAGATCGAGCCGCATGCGGCGATGCTTGGCATGAGCCGCGCCACCTTGATCCGCCGCTTGCACGCCGAAGGCACCACCTTTCGACAGTTATTACGGGATTGTCGGATGAATCATGCGTTGGCTTTGCTGCAGCAAGGGCAGTCACTGCTGTTGTTGCCAAGCGCCTGTGGTTATGACAGCGAGGCGCGGTTTCGGCTGCGATTTGTCGATCATTTTGGCATCACACCGCAAGCCTACGTTGCAACCTTGCAGCCGGCCAAAGCCTGTTGACTAAACCCAGTTAACTAATGCCAGTTAAATAATGCCAGTTAAATAATGCCAGCTTACTAAGGAGTTCGTGGTGTTGCATATCACCCAGTTGGACCATTTGGTGTTAACCGTCCATGACTTAGCGGCTACGGTTCACTTTTATCAGCAGGTGCTGGGGTTGCCGGTTGAAGAATTCAAACCGGGGCGCTTGGCACTGCGCATCGGCCAGCAAAAAATCAATTTGCACCCCTATAGCCAAGACCCGCCGCATTCCCCTTTTTTACCCAATGCTCGCCACGCGACACCCGGCAGTGCCGACCTCTGCTTGATCGTGGCGCAACCGCTGAATGAGGTCGTTACATGGTTAAGCCAGCATGGAATTGCTATTGAAGAAGGGCCAGTGCAGCGCACCGGCGCCAATGGCCCGCTATGCTCGGTGTATTGCCGCGATCCAGATGGCAACTTAGTCGAGCTATCGAATCCGCTTTAAGTGTGCGGTGCTTGGCCTTTGCTGAGCTTACTGATACGGCCACGCACGCGCTGGCGCCAGAGCACAAAACTGCCACGTTTTAACTGGCGCCGCATCAGGTCAATGATCTGTGATTCGCTTAAGCCGTATTGCTCAGTAATGGCCGCAAAGGGCACCTCGTCGGCCCAGGCCATGGCGATAATGGCAGAACGGGTGGCTTCATCAAGGGTTGCGCTGATGGGGCGTGGCACGATGCACTCCTAAAAAACAGACTATTCTGAAGCCATTACGCACGGATGGCGACATTAGATCGCTAAAGCAAGCGCCGGTGCTGATGCCTCGGCAATGCAAAGACCCGCGGGTTCGATGCTTTAGAGTTCAGCATGGCTGCGACTCTCTCGCGCTTGGACTGCGCAGAACTAGGCGTGTGCCAGGGTTGGTCTTTTGCTATCCTGTTTCTATATTAGATAATCCTAAGGAGCACTGTTGATGGAGTTTCCTGCGCGAGTGCGACAACAAAGTTGCCGTGATTGTTTATCCGGCGCGGATTTAGGGTTTCAAATTCGCATGGCGTTTCAGCCGATCATCGAATGGTCGAGCCAATCCATTATTGGTTACGAAGCCTTAGTGCGGGGCGAGCATGGCGAAGGGGCTGCGCAGGTGCTGTCGCGGGTGACCGAGCAGAACAAGTATTATTTTGACCAAGCCTGTCGTGTCAAAGCCATTGAAACCGCCACGCGGCTGGGCTTGGATAAACTGCTGAGTATCAATTTTTTCCCCAATGCCGTGTACAACCCAGAGACCTGTATCCGCGCCACCATTGAAGCGGCAGATATGTATGGCTTTGATATTCGCAACATCATGTTCGAAGTCACCGAAGGGGAGCAAATTCTCAGCCATCGGCATTTATTGCATATTTTTCAAAGTTACGCCGAACGTGGATTTATCACGGCCATTGATGATTTTGGTTCGGGTTTTGCGCATGAAGATTGGTTATCGACGTTGAAACCGCGTGTGCTCAAACTCGATATGGCGTTGATCCGTGATATCGATCAGGACCAAGCGAAACAACAACGTCTGTTAACCATTCAAGCCGAATGTGAGTTATTAGGCACGCAGTTGCTGGCCGAAGGCATCGAATCGGCGGCTGAATTAGCCTGGTTAGTGTCGATTGGTATCGATTGGTTTCAAGGCTATTATTTTGCGCGGCCGTTGCTTGAGCAGCTGCAACCTGCCGCCGAGATTGCTGTGCTTAACGCCAATTAAGCCAATTAATCCAATTTAACCAAAGGTGCTATCAACCGCTGGCATTAAAGTTCAGCGCAACCTGATACCACCTAACCCATCACTCAACACCATAAGGGGACAGCGATGCCCACAGCGCCAGGCTTGCTGGATACCTTGAAACAGACGTTACAAAGCTTGATGGTTCCTGCGTCGTTGACCCCGCTGGCGGCCATTGCCGATGAATGGGGCACCGTGACGGTGCTGGAAGATGCCGAATATCGGGTGTTGCGGTTTGACGAGGTGTTTGAACAAAGCAAAATGCGCCGGAGTGCCCCCTTTGAGCCGGTGTTTAACTACAGCAAAGTGATGTTATTTGCCGCGATGTTTCGGCCATGCCGCAACGCGCTGATCTTAGGGCTGGGCGGCGGCAGCTTGGTTCGCAGTCTGCAACATATGGATGCCCAGCTGCAGCTGACCGCAGTGGATAATCGGGCCGCTGTGCTAGAGCTGGCCCGCCAGTATTTTTTGATTGAGCCCAGTCCCACCTTGACCCTGCATTGCCAGGATGCGGTGTCGTATTTACAACAAGCCAGCTGCGTTGATCTCATCTTTGCCGATTTATACATCGCGATGCAGATGGCCGAATCACAACGTCAGTCGTCTTTTGTGGAATTGTGCTTACAACGATTAAATCCAGGTGGCTGGTTAGCCATAAATTATGAGCGGCATCAGGATGTTGATGACAAGTTGCTGCGGGTGCTTTATCGTGCTGTGGACGATGTGTATTGGTGCGATATTCCGCATGGCAACACTGTGGTGTTGGCAGGGCGAGTAGATCCACAGATAGGCATGGCGGCTTTTGCAAAACAACTTCCTGACGCAGAACGTTTGCTGGGGTGTGATTTGCAACATCTCGCCCAGCGGTTGCAGCGTCTCCCTAATCCTAGCTCCGAATAGCAGACCCGATGATGGAAAAGAAAACGGCCCGATTGACGATCCTGGTGGACCCTGACAAAAAAGCGGCGTTTGAAGACTTATGTGCCTCGCAAGACCTCACGCCTTCGCAAGTGTTGCGGCAATTGATGCGAGAGTATTTAACGGCACACGGCGTGGATTACAAAGCCCGCATCGCGCAACGTCAAGCGTCTGACGACTAGCACCGCCCCTGCAGATTAGTGGGTAGAAACCAGCTTAAACCCAGCCGCCCCCTTGGTTGGGATGCTTTCTAGCTCGCTTGACTGTTTAAAACAGTTCGATTCTTTTGCTTAACATCCTGATTTTTAAAGTGCTTTGCTTTTGGCTTGGCGCTGTGTTTGTTTTATGTTCGAAAAGCACTTTACAACCGTAAGAAAGTATAATTATATGATAATGTCATTATCATGAAAGATGCGTGATCGGCCGTGATACGACACTTTATACACTCCTAGTATATTTTTGGACGGTGATTAGCGCAGCTTGGTAGCGCACTTGGTTTGGGTCCAAGGGGTCGCAAGTTCGAATCTTGCATCACCGACCATTTTTTCAATACTACGGCATCAACTTGCCATCACAAGACACCGTTAAATGCTTTGTAGAACGCGGTTTGAGGAGCATGCGCATGTCCTATGACCATCGCTTAAAAGATCTCATTGATGACACGGTTGACCAGACCAATCACTATTTTGCTCGTCTGACGTTTCTGGCATCGTTATTTGCGCAGATCTATCAACCGCTGGCCTTGCAGCAAGTGACGGCGCTTGAAGTGAATGAGGTGCGTTACGACCTCGATGATTTATTGATCCTGATGTTTGAATTTGTGCAACTGCTCACCACCTTTGATCGTTTTGACTACGCCATTGACAGCATCAATGAGTATTTAGCGATCCATGGCAAACGGTTAGACGAGTTGCACCAGCAAGGCCGACTGGATTATCTGCACGACCTGGTGCAATTTCGATTGCGCATGCAACAACAGCAAGCCTAACCTGTGGTAAGTCTGCGGCTAGGCGATCGCCGTTAAGCCATGCCAGCCGTGCCACGCCATATACACTGCAACCAGCAACATCAATCCACTCGAAAAATACGGGATCTGGCGAGTAAAACGGCTAAATCCTGCGGCATCCATATGTTTCATGCCAAGTGAGGCAATCACACCAGCCGTGACCAGCGTCAGTGCCAAGCCGATACTAAAACACAGCACCAAGGTCGCGCCTAAGGCAATTTCTTTCAGTTGCAAGCAAATCAACAGCACGGTAATGGATGCTGGGCAAGGAATTAACCCTCCGGTTAAGCCGAACAACACGATTTGTCCGGTTGTCACTGGGCGATTGGCAAATTGGCGCTGAATTTGTTCGGCATGCATCCGCTCATGGGCGTCTTGATACGGCGCCGAAGTGGCCGCAGCGTGCGAATGCGGCTGGGCATGGGGATGTCCATGGCCACTGCAACAGTTGTGGGTCTTTGATTGCAGGACTAAGGGCGCGGCAGGGCTGATTTGCGGCGAAAAAACGCTGGCGTTTAGCTGCAACGGCTTTGCATGCTGATGGTCGTGGTCGTGGTCGTGGTCGTGGTCGTGGTCGTGGTCGTGGTCGTGGTCGTGCGTATGATCATGCTGGTGCGGATGCGCAATGCGCCACATCATCCAAAGCGCGATGCCGGCGATGATCGCCGCGGAGATCAGCTGAAACACCGGTTCGGTATTTTCTGCCGTCCAATGTTGTCCGAAATACAAGCCACCCATCGCCACCAGCCATACCACGGCGGTATGCGACAGCGTCGCCGCCAACCCCAGCAACACCGCCTGCAGCACAGTGCCACGAACCGCCACGATAAAGGCCGCCATCATGGTTTTGGAATGGCCGGGTTCAAGGCCATGCAATGCCCCTAATAAAATGGCGCTGGGAATAAAGATCCAAGCGTTGCCTTGTTGCAACAGGGTGGTAAATTCGGTCATAACATCCTCACTTGTTGCCTTTTAATATACTCCCCCTGAGTATATTTGGCTATGCGCTGGCACGACAAATATCAAGCACGTTCGCTGATATTTATCACTCTGATGGTACGCAAGCCTTTAGTGGCCTGTGTTCTGGCGCTATACTCTGGGGGAGTATCTGTTTTGCCCTCGCATGGAGTTGCTATGTCGCACCGTTTTGAGCAGAAAAAACTACAAAGCCGGGTGAACCGCATCCGCGGCCAAGTCGACGCCGTCGACCGCTTGCTACGCGAGCAACAAGATTGTTTAAGTTTGCTGCAACAAATTTCCGCCGTACGCGGCGCCGTCGACAGCCTGATGGCTGAAGTGCTGGAGCATCATATCCGCGAGCACCTCGTCGCCGACCAAGCACTATCCACTGAGCAGCAACACGAGGTGGAGGTGTTGGTGAAGACGTTGAAGGGTTATCTGAAGAAGTGATTTTTCAGGTTTTTTATTTGATTTTTAAATGATTTTCGCCTTCGCGGCGAGCTTTTGAATAAAACCTATTTCGCCTTCGCGGCGAGCGCGTTTAAAAGCTTTCGGCGTTGCCGAGGTACTTTCTTTGCTGGCAAAGAAAGTACCCAAA
>CAYTIQ010000062.1:0-22469 GCA_964437935.1 uncultured Rheinheimera sp. | reverse complement strand
AGTGGATCAGATTTCAATTGTTGGAGTGGATCAGTTTTGCATTGTTGGTAACACTTAGGATTATCGACTATTGCAGAAGGTGTAGAAAACCAAGAACAAGTGGATGCGGTGAAGGCCATGGGCTGTGACGAAGTGCAAGGCTTCTTGTATGCGAAGCCGATGCCCGCCGATGCGTTATTTGCTTATTTAAAAACAAAAGAATAAGCCCAATAAAAAAATCCCCTGCAGGGGATTTTTTTATGCGCGCCTTTACCCACTGAACTTATTCACTGATATACCGAAACTGTACTCGACTGGTGATGTTGCATAACAACTCATAAGGAATGGTTTGCACTAACGCTGCGATTTCTTCCACTGGCAGTGCATCCCCCCACAAGACGACCTGATCGCCATGTCGAATATCGTCATCACCGATATCAACCGTCGTCATATCCATCGATACTCGGCCAACAATAGGATAGCGCTTGCCATTGATCAGTACAGGCGAACCGCAGGGAGCATTGCGCGGGTAGCCATCACCATAACCAATCGCAACAACGGCCAACCGTGTATGTTTTGGCGCAACCCAACTGGCGCCATAACCGACGGCGTCACCGGCTTTGACTTCACGCACCGCAATCACCGAACTGCTGAAGGTCATCACAGGCTGTAAGCCATGATCGACAGCTCTGCCCTGCTCCATCGGCGATACGCCATACAGTGCAAGACCTGGGCGTACCCAATCGCCATGGCTTTGTGGCCATGCCAGTACAGCGGCCGAGTTAGCAAGGCTCAATTCACCTTCACAGCCTTGAATGGTTTGTTTAAAGAGAGCTAACTGACGCAAGGTGGTAGGGTTGTTAGGTTCATCTGCGCAAGAAAAATGCGTCATCAGCCGCATCGGTTTTAACACATTTTTGCTTTGCATCAGCTGCTGATACACATCGGCAAACTGCTCAGGATGAATCCCTAAGCGATGCATGCCTGAATCAATTTTCAGCCAGACATGAATAGGCGACTCTAGTTCTGCTTTCACTAACGCTTCTACTTGCGCTGGGTGATGCACCACAACCTGCAAATTCGACGCAACAATTTGCGATAACTCATCGGCATGAAAAAAACCTTCAAGCAACACAATCGGTTTGACAATGCCACCGGCGCGCAGTGCCAGCGCTTCATCAATGCGCGCCACACCAAAGGCGCCGGCCTCGCGTAACTGCGCAGCAACGGCTAACAAGCCATGACCGTATGCGTTGGCTTTAAGCACTGCCAATACTTTACTGTGCGGGGCAACGTCTCTAATGCGCTGGAAATTATGCATCAGTGCAGAGGTGTTGATTTGTGCAAGTGGCCGACGACTCATCAGTATTCATCCTCAAACCGAGCAGTCCCTGCGTAGTTATCAAAGCGAGAGTAACGACCGTGAAAGGTCAAACGAATACGGCCGATAGGACCGTTACGCTGCTTACCGATGATAACTTCTGCTGTGCCTTTATCCGGACTGTCATCGTTATACACTTCATCACGGTAGATAAACATGATTAAGTCGGCATCCTGCTCAATAGAGCCCGATTCACGAAGATCCGAGTTCACCGGTCGTTTATCGGCACGTTGTTCCAAGGTCCGGTTCAGCTGCGACAGCGCAATGACTGGCACTTTCAGTTCTTTGGCTAAGGCTTTCAGGGAGCGTGAGATTTCGGCGATTTCAAGCGTCCGGTTGTCCGAGAACGCGGGCACCTTCATCAGCTGCAAGTAATCGACCATGATCATTGACAAGCCGCCATGTTCACGCGCCACCCGCCGTGCCCGCGAGCGAACTTCGGTCGGTGTCAGGCCGGATGAATCGTCGATATACATTTTGCCTTTGCTGTTGAGCAGTTCAATGGCAGAGGACAAACGCGCCCAGTCTTCATCATCTAATTGACCGGTACGGACTTTCACTTGGTCGATACGACCTAATGACGCCAGCATACGCATCATGATTTGTTCCGATGGCATCTCAAGACTGAAAATCAGCACCGGTTTATCACTGGTGATGGCGGCGTGTTCACACAAGTTCATCGCAAAGGTGGTTTTACCCATCGACGGACGCGCAGCTACGATAATTAAATCTGACGGTTGCATACCATTGGTCATTTTGTCCAAATCGGTATAGCCGCTGGACACACCGGTTAAGCCGCCATTGCTGGGGTTTCGAAACAGCTGATCAATTTTATCGATGGTTTTTGCCAGAATGCTATTTACCGGCTCTGGCCCTTCGTTGGCATTGGCACGTTGCTCGGCAATTTTAAACACTTTGGTTTCGGCAAAATCCAGCAGTTCAGCACTGCTGCGGCCTTGCGGATCGTACCCAGCATCCGCGATATCATGCGCCACCGCAATCATGTCACGCACGACAGCACGTTCACGCACAATATCTGCGTAAGCCAAGATGTTTGCCGCACTTGGGGTGTTTTTGGCAATCTCACCTAAATACGCAAAGCCACCACATTCATCAAGTAGCTGATTGCGTTCTAACCATTCCGACACCGTGATTAAGTCAATGGGCTGGCCTGACTCAGCAACCGCAGTCATGCTTTTAAAGATATGGCGGTGCGATCGCAGATAAAAATCGTGTTCAACGACTTTTTCGGCAACTTTATCCCAGGCTTCGTTATCAAGCATCAAGCCGCCCAACACGGATTGTTCGGCTTCAATAGAATGCGGCGGCATTTTTACCGCGGCGACTTGTTTGTCTTTGAAATTGGTATTATTGGCCATAACACTCGTTTGTAGGTTGGATAACCACTACTTGGCATGAATACAAGGCGTCAGCGCCTTAAAAAAGGGCTCCGCGTTGCTTTAGAAAAAGAAACATAGACTAGCATTTTTGCCGGTTAAAGGCAGCGAAATTTGTGTTGATTTCACAACGGAAACAAGGCGGCTTGGCAGACGCAATGGGCAGGAGATTGCGCGAAATCGGCAAGGAGCGAACCGAAAAAAAACCAGAGCCAATGCCAACGAGGCTACATTTAGCGCCTATTAACAACAAAAACGGCGACCGAAGTCGCCGTTTTGCTCAGATAAAATCTGATTAGGCTTCAGCCACAACAACCAGTTTGATGGTTGCAGTAACTTCTGCGTGCAATTGCAGGTCGATGTCGAACGTGCCAGTTTCACGGATAGTACCGTTTGGCAGTTTAACTTCGGCTTTAGCAACAGCAACGCCAGCTTCAGTGATAGCGTCAGCGATGTCGCGAGTACCAACTGAACCGAACAGTTTGCCTTCGTCACCTGCTTTAGAAGCGATAGTGACTTCTGCCAGCTCGGCAACTTTCGCAGCGCGATCTTGAGCAGCAGCCAGGTTAGCAGCCAGTTTGGCTTCTAACTCAGCACGGCGAGCTTCGAATTTCTCGAGGTTCGCTTTGTTGGCTGGAACTGCTTTCGCCTGTGGGGACAGGAAGTTACGAGCGTAACCAGCTTTAACACTTACTTTGTCGCCTAAACCACCCAGGTTAGCGACTTTATCCAACAGAATGATATCCATTGTTTAATCCTCTCAGTACCGTTGAACCAGGCTTATGCGTGTGAGTCGCTGTATGGCAGCAGAGACAGGTAGCGAGCGCGTTTGATAGCGCGTGCCAGCTGACGCTGATACTTTGCACTGGTACCAGTGATACGGCTAGGAACGATTTTGCCACTTTCAGTGACATAGTTTTTCAGTGTTGCAACATCTTTGTAGTCGATCTCTTGCACGCCTTCGGCAGAGAAACGGCAGAATTTACGGCGACGGAAATAACGAGCCATGAACTTTCTCCTAACTTAATTTTTCAATCTGTTGGGCGTGGAGCACCAGCTTTGCTTGTCCACTCCGGGTTTGGTGTCGGTTTAAAAAGCCGGCCACTCGAACCACATCACCCTGCATCAAATTGTGACTTTGTCTGGTTAACTCGCCTGCCACCACCACATGAATGCGGAAATAACTGGCTCTGTTAACGCCGGCTTCTTGTTGCATCGACCTGTGCTCAAGCACAAGGTAGTGATGCTGGATGCCGGCAGGACTTTCGCTCCAATCAGGCTGGCGACAAATGACGCCAGTAACGATGAAGCAGTTGTCCATCAGATTACTCGTCGTTTGCTACCTGCTCTTCAGCGTCGCGAGGAGCACGTTCACGACGTTCTTCGCGTACTTTAGCCATTGGTGATGGCTCTGTCACAGCGCCGTTAGTGCGCATGATCAGGTTACGCAGAACTGCGTCGTTGTAGCGGAAGTTAGTTTCCAGCTCATCGATCACTGACTGTGGAGCTTCAACGTTCAACAGAACGTAGTGTGCTTTGTGCAGTTTTTCGATTGGGTATGCCAGTTGACGGCGGCCCCAGTCTTCCAGACGGTGAATTGAACCACCAGCTTCTTTGATCGCGCCAGTGTAACGCTCGATCATGCCTGGAACTTGTTCACTTTGATCTGGGTGAACCATAAAAACGATTTCGTAATGACGCATGGTAGCTCCTTACGGTTAATTAGCCTCGGGTGAGCTCGACCAGACTCGCATAGAGGCAAGGAACATTCTGGAGGGTCGAAGGCCAAGCATTCTAAAGATCGATTGGCGGAAAGACAAGCAAAAATACAGATTTAGCGCGGTTTTCTAGCGGTTTCTGGTAAAAACTGGTCAATGGTTGTAACTCAAGCTATTGCCCAGTGTAACGAGCGTTAAGAAAGTGCGACGAAGAACTAAAATGAGGGGCGTTGCACGCAGTCACCCGCCCCATTTTCGGATTAAGACTGGCGTTGCCGCACCGCTTCGTACAAACATATGCCCGTAGCTACGGACACGTTTAAGCTCGACACCGCACCAAACATTGGGATTTTAACTAAACCGTCGCATAACTCTTTGGTTAAACGGCGCAAGCCATCGCCTTCCGCGCCCATCGCCAGCGCCAGCGGGCCTTTCATATCGGCGGCGTAAATCGTAGTTTCCGTTTCACCGGCAGCTCCTAACACCCAAACGCCTGCATCTTTCAGTTCACGAATGGTGCGCGCTAAGTTGGTCACGGCGATAAAAGGCACCGCTTCGGCGGCACCGCAGGCCACTTTGCGCACGACGGCGGTTAGTTTAGCTGAGCGATCTTTTGGTGAAATGACCGCATGCACGCCTGCGGCATCAGCACTTCGTAAAATCGCACCTAAATTATGCGGATCGGTGACGCCATCTAAAATCAATAAAAATGGCTTGTCTTCGCGCGCCAAAATTTCCGCTAAATCTTTTTCATCTCCAGCATCTTTTAACCGCGCTTTGGCGACAATGCCTTGATGCTGCGCACCGTCAACTTTTTCATCTAAGGTTTTGCGCAGACAAAACTGCACCGCGATGCCGTTTTTGCGGGCGATATTCACCAGCGGCTGCATCCGTTGATCTTCGCGGTCTTTTAGAATAAACAACTCCAGCACATCTTCGGGTGTTTTTTCCAAAAAGGCTGACACGGCGTGCAGGCCAAAAATGTAATCTGTACTCATACGATTCTCACTAAAAACAAGAAGTTGGCTAGCTGCCAACTTCATTTATCTGGTTCATTGAGCAGGCTGTTAAAGCCATTGCTACGCCTTAGCGTGCTTTGCGTTTGCCGCCCGTTTTGCCCTTGCCTGCAGAGCCTTTACCCGGTGAGCCCTTTCCTGCTGAGCCTTTGCCGCCATCACTGCCACCGCGACCGGCTTTGGTGCGACCTGGACGCTGCGTCGGATCGGCAATAGCTCGGCCTTTTTTGCCGGAAAAACCTTTGCTGGCTTTGGCTTCTTTTTTCAGCCGGTCAATTTTCGCCGCGGCCCGTTTGCCGGGTTGGTTTTGCACCACCACGCCTAAATCGATTTTGCGCGCCTCAAGGTTCACAGCAAGAACTGACACGTCCAGCAGGTCGCCTATTTTGTAGACGACACCGGCATGTTCGCCGCGCAGTTGGTGGCGGTCCGCATCAAAGTGATAGTAGTCGTTAGGCAATGAGGTGACGTGCACCAAGCCTTCGATATACAAATCGACCATCCGCACAAACAAACCGAAGTTGGTAACCGACGACACGACGCCTTGGAACGTCTCGCCGATATGGTCTTGCATATACTCACATTTCAGCCAATCGGACACTTCACGCGTTGCGTCATCGGCACGACGTTCAGTCATCGAACATTGTTCACCCAGCGGCACCATTTGCTCAGGCGTATAGCCACGCGCGCCCGTCACGGCTTCCCCTTGTTTTTGCAGCACGGCTTTAATAGCGCGGTGCAATAACAGATCGGGGTAACGACGAATGGGCGACGTAAAATGCGCATACGCTTCCAGCGCCAAACCAAAGTGGCCTTGATTATCTGGCTGATACACCGCTTGTTTTAGCGAGCGCAGCAAGGTGGTTTCAATCAGCTCTTTGTCTGGGCGTTCGCCTAAGCGCTCCAGCAGTGCTTTAAGCTCTAGCGGTGTTGGGTCTTGTGGCAAATCGGTATGGATGCCCAGCTCGTTTAAGAACCGCTTGAAACTAGAAAAACGCTCACCATCCGGTTGTTCGTGCACACGATACAGCGCCGCCGCTTCGTTTTTCTCCACCAGCTTGGCCGCGGCAACGTTGGCCAAAATCATACATTCTTCGATAATTTTGTGGGCGTCGTTGCGATGCACCGGCACGATTTGTTCAATCTTGCGATGGCTGTCAAAAATAAACCGCGTTTCCACCGTTTCAAATTCAATGGCGCCACGCGCATCGCGCACTTTGGCCATTTGTTTGTACAGCGAATACAAATTATCCAAATTGGTGAGTTGCGCATGGTACTGCTGACGCAGTTCAGGGTCACCTTTTAAAATAGCCGCCACTTTGGTGTAAGTCAGCCGCGCTTTAGAATGCATCACCGCTTCGTAAAAGCGGAAACTGCCCAGCTTGCCTTGCGGGTTGATGTGCATTTCCGCCACAAAACACAAGCGATCAACGTGCGGGTTCAACGAGCACAAGCCATTTGATAAGGCTTCTGGCAGCATCGGCACCACGTGATCGGGGAAATACACGGAGTTGCCGCGATCCAGCGCTTCACGGTCCAGTGGCGTATCTGGCAGCACGTAAGACGTCACATCGGCAATGGCGACCCACAAGTGCCAACCACCGTCGTCTTTGCGCTCGCAATAGACGGCATCGTCGAAATCGCGGGCATCTTCACCATCGATGGTGATTAAGCCAAGCTCCGTTAAATCAACCCGGCCAACTTTGGCCTCGTCAGGCACTTCTTTGCCAAATACGGCGACTTGTTTTTCCACCGCGGCTGAAAAAGTGTGTGGGATGTTGTGGTTGCGGATCGCTACTTCGATTTCCATACCAGGCGCCATATGTTCGCCCAGCACTTCCACCACTTTGCCTATCGCATTAATTCGTTTCGAAGGACGGCTAGTGACTTCCGCAAGGACGATTTGGCCGTGCTGCGCGCCGTTTTCGTCGCCTACCGGGATCACGATATCTTGGGCGATACGCGGGTCTTCTGGCACCACCACACATAGCGCAAAATCTTTGTAGTAGCGGCCGACTATCGGCTCTTGCCGCGGCTGCAACACACGTACAATACGCGCTTCAATTTTGTCTTTGCTTTTAACTTCGCCGGCACTGGCCAGAACTAAATCGCCCGGTAGCAGCCGCTGCATTTCAAAATGCGGGATATACCAATCAGGGCCACCTTGCTCGAGTTTCAGAAAGCCGAAACCTTCACGATGGCCAAGCACAGTGCCTTTTACTAAATCGAGGTCATCCACTAGGCCGTATCGTTTCGTTTTGGTAAACAATAACTGACCATCACGCTCCATCGCGCGTAAGCGTTTTTTCAAGGCAAATAAGGCTTCTTCGTCATGCAAATTTAGCTCTTGGGCTAACTCATCGAAGTAGGCTGGCTGTTGGCGCTTGCGGATATGGTCGAGGATAAATTCGCGGCTAGGGATAGGGTTTTCATATTTTTCTTGCTCACGGGCAAGAAACGGATCTTTTATCGTCATGGACACTCTTTTGCATTAAATTCGCCACCAGTGTACCAGTTTAGTAATGGATTTTCACTTTTTTGGCGAAAGCTTCAGCAAAATGTCATTAAAGTGGCCGTTTCGCCCGCTCAAGCACTGCTGCCGGCATCCGTTTAGCCAGCCCTGCGAGCGCCTTTTGCACCCGCAAGTGCATGTCTTCATCCGCCGTAATGGAATGGTGCAACCAGCGATACACAGTTTCATAGTCACGTGGACTGCCGACATCCGCCAGTAATAATTCTGCAAGGCGCACTTGAGCGGCTAGATTCCCCATAGCGCCCGCCTGATATAAAAACTCACGCGCTTTGGTTAAGTCTTTTTGAACGATTTTACCTTGCTGGTAATAACGACCAACTTGCTCCAGTGCCTCTGGCGATCCTTGCAGCGCTGCAGCTTTCACCAGATCCCAACCGCGCTCAGCATCTTTTGGCACACAAACCCCAAACATCAACATATCACCGAATAAGTGTTGGTAGGATGGCAGTTTCATCACATCAGCGCGGGCTTGGATATCTTGTACTAACTGACATTCATCCTGCTGAACACGTTGCAAATGCTTGTTTTGCTTAATCAAATTGACTAATTCATCTTGCGAGTAAATCTGAACTACTTTAGCTTCTTCAGCCTCAGGCGGGATTTGCATCGCATGCACAGAAGACGCAATAACAACAATCATCAAGCTTGCAATATAACGCATGGTCAGTTTATCCAACGAAGTGACATAGGAAATCTTATACAAGGTATGTGCCACTTGAAGTGACAGTACCTTATCGACGTTGCAGGATAAACCTTTAGAAACTTGCGATGCAAGGCAGAGTGGGGACAAAAAAAACGCTGCATCCGCAGCGTTTTTTATTCAAGCATCTCGATATTAAGCGTCGTATGGATGACGCAATACGATAGTTTGGACACGGTCCGGTCCCGTCGAGACGATATCGATCGGCACTTCGGTCACTTCTTCTAAGCGCTTGATGTAATTACGAGCGGCTTGCGGCAGCTGGTCAATCGATTGCACACCGAAGGTAGATTCAGTCCAACCTGGCATTGATTCTAATACCGGTTCGACTTCCTCGTAGCCTTCTGCAGCCATTGGTGGAACGTCGGTGACAGAACCATCTGGATGACGATAACCCACACAGATTTTCACTTCAGCCAGGCCATCTAACACATCAAGTTTGGTCAGGCAGAAGCCAGAAATTGAGTTCAGTTGCACTGCACGGCGAACTGCAACGGCATCAAACCAACCACAACGACGTTTGCGGCCTGTTGTTGCGCCAAATTCGTGACCTTTCACACCTAAGTGCTCGCCAACTTCACAATCAAGCTCTGTTGGGAACGGACCTGAACCGACACGGGTGGTGTAGGCTTTAACGATACCTAACACGTAGTCAATGTGACGTGGACCGAAACCTGAACCTGTCGCAACACCACCGGCAGTGGTGTTAGACGATGTTACATACGGATAAGTACCGTGATCGATGTCTAACAAGGTGCCTTGGGCGCCTTCGAACATGATTTCTTTGCCAGCTTTGCGAGCTTTGTCCAGCAAATCCGTTACGTCAACAGTCATTGACTTGAGTAAGTCAGCCATCGCCAAGGCGTTATCGAGGGTGGTTTGATAATCCACAGCATCGACTTTGTAGTACTGAGTCAATGTGAAATTGTGTAATTCCATCAAAGATTTCAGTTTCTCCGCAAACAGCTCTTTATTGAACAAATCCCCTACGCGCAAACTGCGACGGGCGACTTTGTCTTCATATGCAGGACCGATACCACGGCCGGTAGTGCCGATTTTCTTGTCGCCACGCGCTTGTTCACGAGCGACGTCAAGCGCTACGTGGAAAGGCAGGATTAAAGGACAAGCTTCTGACAACACCAAACGTTCGCGTACTGGTACACCGCGAGACTCCAACATCGTCATTTCTTTCAGTAACGCTTCTGGTGACAACACCACACCGTTACCGATGACGCATTTGACGTTCTCACGCAAAATACCAGACGGGATCAGGTGCAGTACGGTCTTTTCACCGTCAATCACAAGCGTGTGACCAGCGTTGTGACCGCCCTGATAGCGCACTACATATGATGCCTTGTCGGTTAATAAATCGACGATTTTACCTTTTCCTTCGTCACCCCATTGGGTGCCGAGCACAACAACGTTTTTGGCCATGGTTCCTACATCATGGAGAAAAAATTAGGCGGGGATTCTACCAAATCCAATTCAAAAGGTCAGCCGCAAGGGCAAAAAAAAACCAACTAATAAATTAGCTGGTTGATTTGCATAGGAATTCAATTCCCTACCGAGCACTGGACGTCCAGATTTCTAATTCCAGTTCAGCCAGAAAAGGATAAATCCTCCTGCGCCGACTAACACAGCGCCCATTTGCCTGACAGACGACAAGGGTTCTGCGGCTATCTTGCGCAAATAGTGTTGCCAGCCACGGGGAAACAATAATGGTCCGATCCCTTCTAAAATCAACACCAATCCTAGTGCAGCCCAAATCACATCCATTAGTTGGTTAACTCTCTTAATACTGACAAATCAATGTCGTCTAACTCTAAATACGGGGCAAAACCAAAACGTAATCGATCCCCGCGATAATCCGTATGTATAGCACGACGCTTTAAAGCATCTGCCAACTCCGCCACGGCCTGCGCAGAAGGCCCACGAAAGGTAAAGAAATGACCATGTTCATGGCTTGGATGACGTAACAAGGTTTGCTCGTTTAGCCAAGGATGATTATACCGCTTGAGCTCTAACAAAAACTGGGTTTGTAAACGTTGAATGTATTGGTGGATGTGCCTCACGCCAATGGCTTTTTCCTCATACAAACTAAGCACTGCACGTAAACGATACATCGCGCTCAAGTCCATCGTGGCGCCAGCAAAACGATACCCATCCTCGGCATATTGTACTTGCTCTTGCCGTTCACCACTTAAGGTACCAAATTCGGCAAACCATCCTGTATACAGCGGCCGAAACGTATTGTTTTGGGGCACTACCATAAAACAACAGCCCTCGCCGCCTTGAGCATATTTGTAAGAACCCGCGAGATAAAAAATTCGTCCTTCCAGCGCCGATAAGTCTGTTGGCATTGCCATAAAGCCATGATAACCATCGATGGCAATGGTCGCTTGGCAGCGTTGCTCAAGTGCATCAACCAACGTGGTTAAGTCGCCTATACAAACACCTGAGTTAAAAAATACTTGGCTGATGAAAATCAGATCCGGCTGGGTTTGCTCAGCCGCAGCCATAAGGCGTTCTCTTAAGTCAGCGAAGGGTTCGGTTGGTACCATCACCACCTCCACCGTCGCAAGTTCACTTAAGCGGCGAACTTGACGATTAAAACTATGAAACTCGCTATCGGTGGTGACAATTTTTAGTGGCGAAGACCAATCAAAGCAACTCAACAGCCGAAACAACAACTCGTGGGTGTTGGGCGCAAACACAATCTGCTGCGGCGCTTTGAGATTCAGTACTCGACTGATCTGACGTTGAACATAAGGCACTGTTTCACCAAACATATGCTCCCATTTATCATCCACCCATTTGGCACTATCATCCCAATACTTCAGCATGGCATCCCGCGTAACGTCGGGCCAGTAATGATGGGAGTGGCACGCATAGTGCTGAACGCCAGGATTGGCACTTAAAAAACGTTGGTAAAATAGTTTGAGCATCAGAGTTCTCCAGCTAGCCTTGTTGGCTAAAGTCCGCTTTTCGCGTGTACTAGGGAACTTGATTGTACAGAGAACAAAAAGGCCCGCAAGCGGGCCTTATTTATTAAGTTTTCACTTATTTAGCAGGACCTTGCATCAATCGGAAGAACTCATTGTCAGGTTGCACAATGATGACGTCCGACTTATTGGTAAAGCTGTTACGATAAGCTTCCATACTGCGTAAAAATGTAAAGAAATCTGCATTTTTACCGTAAGCACCGGCGTAAATTTTTGCCGCTTCCGCATCCCCTTCACCACGCAGTGAACGTGAATTACGTTGTGCATCCGCTAACATAATCGATACTTTTGCGTCGATATCTGAACGTTTTTTCTCAGCTTCTTCCATACCGCGAGCACGGTGCTCTTTGGCTACAGCAATCCGCTCAGCGCGCATACGCTGATAAATATTGCTACTGATGGAGTCAGGTAAGTTGATTTTCTTCACACGAACATCAAGCACTTCAATACCTAACTCTTCTGCGCCTTTTGCCGCTTGTTCCATCGCGTTTTTCATCAATGCGCTACGCTCGCCTGAGACGATTTGTACGATAGTCCGTGAACCAAACTCCGTGCGCAAACCGTTGTTGATGTACTGACGTAACAGGGTTTCAGCGCGCTCAAGTTGGCCTTGAGTCGCTAAATAATACTTACCAAAATCAGAGATCCGCCATTTGACATAACTGTCGACCAGCAAGTCCTTTTTCTCTGAAGTAACAAATCGATCGCCAGGGTTCTCCAGCGTTTGTACCTTCGCATCCAGATGACGCACTTTTTCGACCAGTGGCAATTTGAAATGCAAACCAGGTTCAAACACTTGCACTGAACCGTCTGTTGTACGTTGTACTTTACTGAATTGGAACAGAATGGAACGCTGTCCCTCTTCAACAATAAACACCGAAGACAATAACAACAGGCCGGCTAATGAGGCACCAAATAAAGCTTTCATCGGTTAATTCCTCCCCGTGCGCGCGCTATCGCGACTGCTATTTCGAATGTCCAACACTGGGGTTTCTTGTGTCATAGGCACCGCTCGCTCACCTGAAGCTGAACCGTTTGACGGTGCAGGTTGAGTAGACTGCTGGATCATTTTATCTAATGGTAAGTACATCATGTTGTTACCATTTTTGACATCCACCAACACCTTCGAGGTGTTACCGTACACTTGCTCCATCGTTTCAAGATACAGACGTTTACGAGTAACGTCTGGAGAAGCTAAGTATTCTGGTAACAGCTGCTCGAATCGAGCGACTTCACCCTGCGCTTTTAACAACGATTGTTGTTTGTATGCTTTGGCTTCTTGCTCTATCCGATAAACTTGGCCCAAGGCTTTCGGTTCTTGCTCTTTGGCATAAGCTTCAGCTTCGCGTATAAAGCGTTGCTCGTCTTCTTGCGCGGCAATAGCATCATCAAACGCCTCTTTAACTTCTTCTGGTGGGCGCGCATCTTTGAAGTTCACTTCAACAATGCGCAAACCAAGGTCGTATGGTTTGATGATAGCTTCCAACTCACTGCGCGTGTTCAAGCGAATTTGCTCACGGCCTTTGGTCAATACGTCGTCCATAATCGAATGGCCAACGACATAACGTAATGCAGCATCGGTTGCTTGCTGCAGACTTGTGCGTGGGTTATTGACCGAAAACAAATACTTCCGAGGATCTTCAATTCGGTACTGAACTTCAAAGGTCACCTGCACCAAGTTCTGATCCTGCGTTAACATAAAGCCGTCAGTCTTGATGTTTTCAACCGAAGATACATCGACAGGCACGACTTTATCGATCAACGACGGCGCCCAGTTTACACCCGGTAATGCTTCGCTATGGTACTGACCAAAACGTAAGACCACGCCACGTTCCGACTCTTTGATGGTGTACACGCCAGAAACAAGCCAGCCGACTAGCGCAACGCCAGCGACCAACCCGATAACGGCTCCAGAACCACCAGCACTTGCGCCGCCTGAATTGCCACCACCACCAAAGATCCCGCCAAGTTTCTTGCCGAGATCACGAAATACGTCATCCAGATCTGGCGGCCCCTGATTGCGGCCTCCTTGATTCCATGGATCATTATTTTTGCCGTTATTACCCGGCTCGTTCCAGGCCATGATGTACTCCATATTGCCAAGAGTTAAAGTCAAAGTAGTGTCGGTTGCACAAGTGCTGCCAATTCACCGTCGCTTTGTTTTACCCATTTATCCCATACTGAACATGGCATTGCTACCACGATGTGGCAAATCCCATGCTCGTCAAATTGTTCTCGTTGTACGACACCGGCTTCATGACACCTTGCTCGCCACACACTATGTTTTGGTTCAAGTGCCAAAACAAGCCGAATATGCTGACCTGACAAGCGCTCTATGATTGCTTGTTGCAATAAATCAAAGCCAAGCCCGGTTTGCGCAGACATATAGACTGCGACTGCTTGCCCTTGCTCATCATACTCAATACGCGGCTGCTGACCGTTTAGGTCAATCTTGTTATAAACACGCAACTGGGGTACTTGATCTGCGTCGATCTCCGACAAGACGTGCTGTACCTGCAAAATATTATCGTCAATTCGTTCATCTGCTGCGTCGATGACGTGCAATTGTAAATCCGCATCACGACTTTCTTGCAAAGTCGATTTAAATGCTGCGACTAGATCATGGGGGAGATGACGAATAAAACCAACGGTATCCGCAAAAATCAATTGACCAAATTCGGCGAAACGCACTTGGCGCAAGGTAGGATCCAAGGTTGCAAACAACTGATCAGCGGCATAAACCTCCGCTTGGGTCAGTCGATTGAACAGGGTGGATTTTCCGGCATTGGTATATCCAACCAACGACACCACAGGAATTTCGGCGCGCTGACGTGCTTTACGGCCAGTCTCTCGTTGCTGACTGACTTTTTCGAGGCGCTGTAACAAAGCAGTGATACGGTTTCGTAATAAACGCCGGTCTGTTTCTAGCTGCGTTTCGCCGGGACCTCGAAGACCTATACCACCTTTTTGTCGCTCGTTATCAAAACCACGAATTAACCGAGAGGCAAGGTGTTTAAGCTGTGCCAACTCCACCTGCAACTTGCCTTCATAGGTTCTCGCTCGTTGAGCGAAGATATCCAAAATCAAGGTTGTTCGATCAATGACACGACACTGACACAACCGTTCAAGGTTGCGGGTTTGGGCGGGTGATAACGCATGATTAAAAATAACGACATCAGCTTGTAGCTGCTGCACAACATCAGCAACTTCTGCGGCTTTACCGCTACCCACGAAAAAACGAGCATCCATTGTCGACCGTTGACCGGTCACAACAAAAGCGATGTCAGCACCCGCAGAAGTCACCAGCATTTTTAATTCCTGGAGATCTTCTCGGGCGTTTTCCTGCGGGAAACTGATATGAACAAGAACCGCCTGCTCAGCGGACTGGTCGCGCTCAAACAAGCGTTATGATCCTTGCCTTATTCCAGCTCGTCCGAATCAGCACCAGTACCACCATGGCCAGCCATGGTGTTAACAGCGCGGGCTGGAACTACAGTCGAAATTGCGTGCTTGTACACCATTTGACTGACTGTGTTTTTCAGCAGAATCACAAACTGGTCAAATGACTCAATCTGGCCTTGCAGTTTGATCCCGTTCACCAAATAAATGGATACCGGGATACGTTCCCGGCGTAAGGTGTTTAAAAATGGGTCTTGTAAAGATTGGCCCTTTGCCATGTGCCGCTTTCCTTATACTATCGTTCTGATTCTTAATATGTGGATTATTATATAGTTTTCAAGTCGTTAAATAACGCTTTTTTTCATTACTACTTTAGCGTAGCGAAGAAAGAACAGCTTGCAAGTTTTCTTCAAGGCAACTTTCGGTTAAAAGCCAATTTAAATCAGGCCAACTGCGTAACCAAGTCAGTTGCCGCTTTGCCAATTGCCTCGTTGCGGCTATTCCACGATACACCATCTCATCGTAACTCACTAGCCCGTCCAGATATTCCCACATTTGTCGGTAACCAACACAACGAATACTCGGTAAACCAGGATGTAGTTCACTTCGACGGTGCAATACCCTCACTTCCTGTTCGAACCCTTGCTGTAACATGAGTTCAAATCGTTGCGCAATTCTTGCATGCAAGGCCGAACGCTCTTGGGGAGCAATAGCAAATTGACAGGCGAGATAGGGAAAAGGTTCCCCTTTCGTCGCGGTTAATTGAGTCATCGACTGGCCAGTTAAGCGGAACACCTCAATCGCCCGACCAATGCGCTGGGGGTCGTTGGGATGGATACGTGCAGCAGACACCGGATCAATTGCGGCAAGCTGCTGATGCATAGCGTCCCAACCATGCTCTGCTGCTTCTTGTTCGATTTGTGCTCGTACCTCAGCATCGGCCTCAGGTAACGGCGAGATCCCTTCAAGCAACGCTTTAAAATACAACATGGTGCCCCCGACCAAAATAGGTGTCCGACCGCGGGCGACAATTTCTTCAATTAAACGTAACGCATCGGCTCTAAAATCTGCCGCGGAATAACTCTGTACCGGATCCAAAATATCAATCAGGTGATGTGGCGCAATACGCAGTTCTTCCGGCGTGGGTTTGGCTGTACCAATATTCATGTCTCGATACACTAAAGCGCTATCAACACTGATAATTTCCGCAGGAATATGCTTGGCGATCTCAAGCGCTAATGCGGTTTTACCAGAGGCTGTTGGCCCCATCAAACAAATGACTTTAGGCGTCATTAAGGTTTTCCTCACAACATGGCACCATTTGAACCGCCTGAGCAACAGACCATAGGCTTGGTTGTTGTAACGCCTCATCAAAATGAGCACACCAGAACTGCCATGGCAAATGCTCACTCGACAATCCCTCAAGCAGGCAAACGACTGCCGACAGCGGTGAATCAATACCGCTAGCTAAGGTCGATAGCCACATCGGCAACCATTGTTCAACCCGGGTCGATTTCGTCAGGATGGGGAGCGCACGCACCACGACGGTCAGATTTGATACCAACATATCAAAACCAAGCTGCACCGGTAATTCACCAAGCGACAGTAACACATCACGCTCTTGCTCTGTTAACTGCAGTCGCTGCGGCATCATCAGCGCAGCCGAGGCCATGCCATGGGTAAGCCATGTACGAGCAAGCGTATGCGCGGTATCTAGTTGGACGAACCGCCCTTGCTGCACAACGAGCATTCGCCCCATCGCATCGTACAAAAGCCCGACCCGCTTCACCGCCGCGGGGTTTTCGCATCGCTCTTCACTGACCACAGGCCAAGGTTGTGCCGCATGAGACGCCGATGCAACGCGAGCAGCACTTGCACTATACGACAACATCGAGTGACGTCTTGGTGTCAGCGTTGGTACAGCACTATGGCGATATGAAGTGTCTAACTCGGTTGGCACCGAGATCGGCGATTGGCGCGAGGGCGACTGAGTGTCTTGCAACGGGGCTACCGCGGCTTGACGGGACGCCGCAGGTGGCTGTGGTGTTAGCCGAAGATCTGCATGCACAGCGGTCAACGCTTGCGACAAGGCACTTGCCACAAAATCGTGCACCATGCGGGCCTCATGAAAACGCACTTCATGCTTAGCCGGGTGGACATTCACATCCACTTGGCTTGGGTCAAGTTGCAAGTAAATCACAAACCCTGGTTGTACGTTAACCGGAAACTGTTCACCGTAGGCTTGTCGGATCGCATGATTTAACAACTTATCACGCATCATCCGGCCATTGACGTAGCTGTACTGTGCAATTAATTGCGGCGTACAAAGCACTGCAGGCAATATCCATCCCGACAGTTGCATGGACTCATACTGACTTTCTAACAAGACGGCTCGCTCTGCAAAGGTGCGTCCAAGTAACTGCTGCAGACGCTTTTGTTTTTCAGCAGCGGTACTGGCTATTTTTAACTGTCGAACTAATTGACCGTTGTGGGTCAAGGTCCAGGCTACATCAAAGCGACTTAAGGCTAAACGCTGTAGCAGTTCTTCAATATGTGAAAACTCGGTTTTTTCGCTTTTTAAAAAACGTCGGCGCGCAGGGGTATTAAAAAATAAATCACGCACCTCAATTGTTGTCCCATCCGGATGTGCTGCGGGTCGCACATGGACCTGCATGTCACGTCCTTCCGCCATCGCCTGCCATGCAGCGTCTTGTGAAGCCGGCTTCGAGGTTAACAACAGCCGAGATACCGAACTAATGGACGCTAAGGCTTCGCCTCGAAAACCTAAACTCAAAATCTGCTCTAAATCGGAGAGCTGATGAATCTTGCTGGTGGCGTGACGGCTTAAGGCCAGCTCTAACTCATCTTTAGGGATACCCGAGCCATTATCACGGATACGGATCAGCTGGCTGCCGCCCTTTTCAATATCAACGGTAATGCTAGTGGCACCTGCATCAAGCGCATTCTCAACCAACTCTTTGACCACAGACGCAGGACGCTCGACAACCTCACCGGCGGCGATTTGGTTAGCAAGCTCTGGCGAGAGCAAACGAATGCTCATGGGATCCTCAGCACCTGACCAATTCGAATTTGATCAGATTTCAAATTGTTATATTTACGAAGCGCTGCCATCGAAACCCCATAGCGACTTGCTAATCCCGATAATGACTCACCCGACTTCACTTTATGCGTCTTTGGTTTTAAGGCTTTGTTGGCAACTGACTTGGCAGACGCTTTAGTTGACGTGGGTGGTTCAGACTTGACCTGCCGCACTATTGGACCTGGCTGGCGAATTTGGCGCACCACAGGCCCTGGTTGTTTCGAAGGTAACTTGGCGATGGATTCAGCCGCTTCTGCCGCAAGAGCTTGCTCTACAACGGAGGTTTGTGCAGGGGGCGGCGTCGTACTGACACGAATTGCAGCAGACGTGTCGGCTTTACCGGTTTTTCGCGCTAACGCTGTATCTGCCGGTGGCGATTTGTAAAAATACTGCTTTAAGCCTTTGAAAATCGCGTTGGCGACTTTTTGCTGATGTGAGGGTGATTTTAACTTTTGTTCTTCGCTCACATTAGAGATATAGCCTGTTTCTACCAAAATCGATGGAATATCTGGCGCTTTTAACACCCCCAAGCTTGCAGCTTGCGGCTGCTTTTTGTGCAGCTTGGTCACATCGTCCAGTTGATTCAGCACCATAGCGGCCACATCATACCCTGCGCTCATCGAATGATTCATCGATAAATCGAGGACCATTTGTGCGAGATACTTTTCATTAGCAGAATCTTTGATCACTTCAGCAACACCGCCGAGCAATTCTGAATGCTGCTCAGTCTGTTCCATCATTTTACCGACTTCTGTGGTCGCGCGTTTCAGCGACAACACCCACACCGATGCGCCACTGGCTTTGCGATTTTCCGCGGCATCCGCATGGATGGATACCAACATGTCGGCTTGCAAATCACGCGCAATATCCGGCCTTTTACTGGGGTAAATGTAATAATCGCCAGTGCGGGTCATCACCGCTTTAAAGCCAGGTTCTTTATTGATCAACGCTTGCAGTTTTTGGGCAATGGCATAGGTAACATGTTTTTCATAGGTACCTTTCGGGCCTACCGCACCTGGGTCATGACCACCATGGCCAGCATCAATAGCGATCACCACTGGCCTGCCCTTGCCGATCGGCGCGGTCTTGGCTTTAGGGGCAGACTCGATGGCTGCGAGTGCCGTATCCGTGATATCCAGCACTAAACGATGGCCGTAACTATCCACAGGCGGTAATGCAAACAGCGTTTGTTTGGTTTGCCCAGTAACATCGACTAAGATTTGCACGGCATTGCGACCGGCGATCTTTCGAACCTGAATGGTCTTAACGAGCGTGGATTCACCAGACAGCTTCCCCAGGGAAGCCGAAGATACATCGTTAAGCTCAACCAGAATTTGCTGGCCAGTTCGGCCTAGCATTTTGAAATCTGGTTTTTCAGCTAAATCGAACACCACGCGCGTATTGTCGGGCGATGGCCATAACCGCACGCTTTGGATTTTATTTGCAGCCAACACCTGAAACGAGCAAAACCAGAACAGACACCACAGCAGTCTCATGGCAGCAATTCCTGCAACCAATGCAGCCCTTTGGCTGTGCCCGCAGTCAGCACGGCAAGACGTTCATGCTCAGACACTCGGCGTAATTCAAGCAGTAAATCCGCCGCAGGTAACAAAGGTGCTCCACGGTTTGGCCATTCGACAATGCACAAGTTTTCTGGGGCGAAGTAATCGCGAATGCCCATAAATTCCAATTCTTCTGGATCATGCAGTCGATACAAATCAAAATGAAAGGCCTGAAGCGTAGGTAAACTGTAGGACTCCACTAAGGTATAGGTAGGACTTTTTACGTTGCCCTGATGGCCAAGGGCTCGCAATAAATAGCGTGTAAAGGTTGTTTTTCCGGCGCCTAAATCACCTTGAAGGTACAGAATGCCACCTTGTTGACACAAGGCCGCGACCTGAGTCGCAAAGCGCGCCGTTTGTTCCTCATTGGCAATGGTCAGCTGAGATGGCTGGCCTGTCATGAATGTCCCCAAATTTAGTGGTCTGTCAGTTACCGTGATATGCTATCAAAACTTGCTGCTTTGCTCTACCAAGAATCTGTTCAAACGAGCAAGGCCGCACCAATCTTCACTCATACGATGATGTAGTCACCACATGCTTGATCAAACTGCCGTTGTCACGCAAATAAAAGCGTGGGCGCGTGAATTAGGATTTGCCGATTGCGGCATCACCGACGTTGATTTATCCATCGAAGAGCCAAGGCTGCAAGCTTGGCTTGATGCCAATTATCATGGTGCCATGGGCTACATGAGCAGTCATGGTCTGATGCGCGCCCGGCCCGCCGAGCTTCAACCCGGTACGCTAAGAGTGATTTCAGTGGTGATGGATTACCTCCCTGAAAAAGCGGCATTTGCCACCAATCTGCAAGATCCAACCAGCGGCTATATCAGCCGTTACGCGCTTGGCCGTGATTATCATAAATTAATCCGCCAACGTCTAAAGCAACTTGGCGAGTACATCAAACGTTTAGAACCAGAATTGGGCTATCGACCCTTTGTGGATTCGGCACCTGTGTTGGAGCGCCCGCTTGCGCAAAAAGCAGGGCTTGGTTTTATCGGTAAAAATAGTTTGTTACTTGATGAGCAGCACGGCTCCTGGCGTTTTATCGGGGAGCTATTGGTCAACATTGAATTACCAATCGATGAACCCCGACAGGGAGACTGTGGTAGTTGTGTTGCTTGTCTGACGATGTGTCCAACCCAAGCCATTGTCGCGCCATACATCGTTGATGCACGACGTTGTATCAGCTATCTAACCATCGAATCGGACGAGGATATCCCCGAATCCTTGCGCCCTGCCCTAGGAAACAGAATCTATGGTTGCGATGACTGTCAGTTGGTCTGCCCACCCAACAGATCTGCGCCTTTGACTATCGAAGCGGATTTTCAACGTCGTGATGTGTGGCTCTACCACGACTTATTGACGCTGTTTGGCTGGAGCGAGCTGGAGTTTTTGCAAAACACTGAAGGGTCAGCGATACGTCGCATAGGGTATCGCCGGTGGCAGCGGAACATCGCCGTCGCCTTAGGCAATGCGCCAGCGTCAGAACAGATTATGACGGCGTTACAGCATTATTCAGGGGATGCTCAGGTACAGCGGCATGTCGATTGGGCACTGGAGCAACAACGGCAACGCAGGCAATACGAAGAAGAGGACGCTAATTTGCGCAAAGTACTTCGCAAAAATGAACGATTAATTCGAATTATCCAAACCGGTCTTTCGCGCGACGCCACCTAGTAAATTCTGGCTCTGCCGTGTGGCTAATCGCGCCGCAGCCTCTTGGCAGATGCGCTTTTTCATGGTGTCGTCAGCTTGGTGCCATCCTGTGATCTCGGTGATCGTCCTACCACAACCAAGGCACACATCATCATGCCCTAAACAACAATTCCGAACGCACGGCGATTCAACCATCAGAGCCCCTTGTTTAACGTTTTTTCATCACCCACGCCCACACAAACTGCGCTTGAATAGGTTCAACATTTAACGAATCCGTGATTGTGACCTGCACTGTGACTTCGCCTTTTTCATGTTGATGGATGTGTTGGATTTGCTCCGTCGATAATGTCGCCACCGCGGTTAAGTGACCGGTTGCTCGTTTGGTGTAATCGATATGCATCGACTTCAGCAATGGAATACGATCATCAGGCACGTGGATGCCCACCAAAAAACCAGTCGCCGACTCGCCTAACAGCGCCATGGCCGCCGCATGGATACCGCCGATATGGTTTTGTACTTTACGTTTATTCGCCAACGTTAACACCGCTCGTTGCTCACGTAACTCCTGCACGACGATCCCCGCAGTACCGGCAAACTTGATGGCACTTCCAAACAATTTACTCAGTAAAAAGCGCTGAGAAAATACAGGAAAGCGATAAATCTTCGCGACAAGGCGGCTTAATTTGTTGGGAGAATGCATACTGGTCATACCTGCTGTAAAAAACGCTACGCTAGCAGTTTCAGCGTGTTGGAACAAGTCTAGACCATCTTGGCGGATGTGAATTTTCGTCGGCAAAGGTAAAACCACACAATGAGGTGTGAACAACAGTGTGCTGTCATGTTCGGTTTAATAAAGCTATGTGGGAATTTGAATTTGGAGCGGGCAACGAGACTCGAACTCGTGACCTCGACCTTGGCAAGGTAGCGCTCTACCAACTGAGCTATGCCCGCTCTGCGAGATGTGTAGTCTGATTTGGAGCGGGCAACGAGACTCGAACTCGTGACCTCGACCTTGGCAAGGTAGCG
>CAYTIQ010000061.1:0-22732 GCA_964437935.1 uncultured Rheinheimera sp. | reverse complement strand
GGTGCTCAAAAAAACAAACCCCAGAAAAACTGGGGTTTGTCATTAATCTGAGCCAGTGCAGGCACTGGCTTATGCTATGGAAGGTCGGCGGTTTTGCCAAAGGTCGGCCACCGCAAAGCTCTTATTATGGATTGGTCAGTAAGAACTTCACTAATTCCGCCAGTTGCTGATCGATGTTGTTCGCATCCAAGGCGGCTAAGTTCACTTTGTATTTGCCATTGATGATTAAGGCCGGAACCCCAGACAGCACTGGTTTTGGCTGGTCGTTGTTAAGCATCATGCTTAGCATCGGCGTAGGCGTTGAAACCACCGCTTTTGACCAATAGCCTTGTTGGAACTGCATATCGCCAACCGTGCTATTGACCGAACTGGAGTGCAAGGTTTGATCGTATTTCGCCGCATCCAAACCAATGCTCAGTAGAATAGTCCGCACATCAGCTTCGTTGGCTGGGCGCGCACCTTTCTCATGGATGGATTTAAACAGCACATCTGCTGCTTCTGGGCCTTTGCCTAGCGCCACTGCAGCGACAAAGCCGCGGGTAATAGCAGTTTGAACTTCCGTTGGCGCAAAGCCTAAAAAGTCGACGTGGTTTTTCACCACGGCCGTGTCTTTAGGCAGCTGTTGCACCACGTTCTTTAACACGGGTTCAAAGTGGTAACAATGCGGGCAATAGAACGAGAAAAACTCACGCACTTCCGCTTGTTGCGTCGGTTTATCTGCAACCACATCGTAATGTTGACCGGCAACAAAGGAGCTTGCGCTGACGGTGACGCTGGTCAACAACAACGCGGCGGCGGCAATCATCTGCTTCCACATGGTGATAGTCCTTATTTCGCTAACAGGTAAGTGATTAATGCCTGTAAATCTGCTTTCACGTCGGCGTTATCTAATTTATCCAGATGGATCTTGTAACGGCCATTGATGATCAAGGTTGGCACACTGTTCATGATCTTGGCCTCAGACAGCTCTTTTTGTTCCTTTTGCATTAACTTGACTTGCGACTGCACGGTAAAGCTTTTGATGTCTTTATCATACGAGGCTGCATCCAAGCCATTGGCTGTGGCGATGGCTTTGACGTCATCGGCATTGCCAAAGGCTTTGCGTTCGGTGTGGATATGACGGAAAAACGCTGGGTTTACCGACGCAGTTTTGCCCTTTAACTTGGCCAGCACCATGGCTTCGGTCAGAGACTGTTGCACCGGCTGCGAGGCTTGGCCCATGAAATCGACATGGTATTTTTTAAAGGCGGTATCGGCAGGCAGTGTTTTAACGATGTCATTGAGCAGCGGTTCAAAGGCGTTACAGTGCGGGCAATAAAAAGAGAAGAATTCTTTGATTTCAGGTTTTGCGGTGCCTTGTGGTGCAACCACCTCATAGTGAGTGCCTTCAACGTAAGGGCCACCCACTGCCCAAGCGGCGGGAGCCAGCAACAAAGCCATAACGAAAGTAAAAATACGCTTCATAGTGTTGTAGTGTCCTTTTTAGAGGTTCGGATTCTTAACTGCGGCACAGCTTACACTAGCGCCAATTTGGCTGTACAGTTCCCTGTGTTAATAGTAAGGCGTCAAACTCAATGCGGGCCCTTGCAGTGCTTGCCATTGTTGTTCCAGCGCTTTCAGTTGTTGCTGCCAAAAGCTGGGTTGCTCAAACCACGGAAAGGCTTTTGGAAAGGCCGCATCTGCCCAGCGTTGATCTAACCATGCCATATGACTGAGCATACGTCGCCAGCGTAGCGCTTCAAGCCACGCCAATTCAGACCCTTGCAGTTGCGAAAAGTTTTGATAACTTTCCAGCAATACGTCGAGCTGCAAGCGCTGCTCATCGCGTTCACCACTTAACAGCAGATAAAAATCAGTGATAGCCGGGGCTTGTATCGAATCATCTAAGTCCAACAAGGTTAAGCCGTCATGCATCAGCAAATTGCCAACATGGCAATCGCCATGGCAGCGCAGCATGCGCAGTGGCTCGGTGGGTAACAGCGCAACACTACTGGCGAGCAGTTGCTCATAGGCTGCACGTAAGCTTGCAGGTAGAAAGGGGCTCGCCAACAGCTGGGCGCTGGCGCGTTCAACATCGCGTTGCAACTCTAAACGTGGCCTTGCTTGAAAGGAACGTTGTGCCCCCACTTGATGCAACATCCCCAAGTAATGACCTAGTTGCTCATAGTGGTCTAAGTTATCCATTTCAAGGGCGCGACCGCCTTGGCTTGGAAACAGCGCAAATCGGTGATGCTGAAAGTGATGCAGCGTTTGACCATCTCGCTCGATCGGCGCAACCATTGGCACATCGGCCTGTTGTAAATCCAGCGCAAACTGATGCTCTTCCAAAATTTGCGCATCGCTCCAACGTTCAGGCCGATAAAATTTCACCACATAACGCCGGTTATCGTCGGCTTTGAATTGATAGACCCGATTTTCATAACTGTTCAGAGCAAGCAACCCTGATTCGGCATACACCCCGATACTTTGCAACGCATCAAGCTGCAGATCAGGTGTTAAATCTACGAAATGGAATTGAGATGGCATCGATGAGATCCTAATGCAAAACGCCCGGACTACCGGGCGTTTTGTGACTGGCTATACCGGCTAGCGGCTACCAAAGAACTTACTGCTTTGTTGTAAGCTGATATCCGCATCGTCTTTATTGACGATGGTAAATTCAATTTCCGTCGCCGGTTTTGTTAATTCCACCGGATCGACCGCTAAACTGATCGGCACGTTGATGGTATCACCACCAGGAATGGTCACCGACTGCTCGCCAATCCACTGCAAGTTTGCAATACCAGATACCGTGAGAGTATAGGTTTGTGGCGTTTGTGATTTGTTGATGATTTTAATGGTGTAGGTGTTTTCCACCAAGCCTTGATCGGTCTCCCGCGACAAGGCGCTGCGGTCACGTACAATGTCCAACTCCACGGGTTTGCGATGATACAAGTTCACCACAAAGGCGCCTGACACAACCACGAGCACTAAAAAGTAACCGATCAGTTTGGGCCGAAGAACTTTGGTTTTCTGACCCGCTAAACTGTGTTCAGAGGTATACGAAATCAAGCCTTTGGCATAACCCATCTTGTCCATGGTATCGTCACAGGCATCAATACAAGCACCGCAGTTGATGCACTCGTATTGCAAGCCGTTGCGAATATCAATGCCGGTTGGGCACACTTGCACGCACAAATTACAATCGATGCAATCACCTAGGCCTTTGTCTTTGTATTCGGTATCTTTGCGCGAGCGCGGGCCACGATTTTCACCGCGTTTGGCGTCGTAAGTCACCGTAAAGGTGTCTTTATCAAACATCGCCGATTGGAAGCGTGAATAGGGGCAAATATGTGTACACATGATGTCCCGCATCCAGCCCGCATTGCCGTAAGTACAGAACATAAAAATCAGCACAAAAACGTACGACCAGAAGGTGGCGTTAAAGGTAAACACATCCCGTAATAGGTCGAGCATCGGCGTGAAATAACCGACAAATACCAACGCGGTCCACAGCGAAAATGCAAGCCAAGCCAGGTGCGTGAGGGTCTTTTTGATGATTTTGTCTTTGGTCCACGGCGACTGATCAAGTTTGATCCGTTGGTTCCGATTGCCCTGAATTTTTTCTTCAAACCAAATAAAAATGAAGGTCCAGATGGTTTGTGGGCACATATAGCCACACCACACCCTGCCATAAAAGGTAGTGACAAAAAATAACGCGTAGGCGCCGATGATAAACAGCCACATGATGATGGTGAAGTCTTGCGGCCACAGCGTCCAACCGAAGATATTAAATTTTTGGTTGCCGATATCCAAAAGTACGGCTTGATGGCCTTCATATTGCAAAAATGGGATCAGCATAAACATGGCCATAAACACAAACCCGAGATTGCGTCGCAATCGCTGGTGCAGACCTTTCATGGCACGAACGTAAATCGTACCTTTTTCTGCGACGGTTGCTAATTCATCAGGGTTGGGGTAGTGCATATCCACTTTGACGGGAATGCGTTCATCATGTTCAGCCACGGGACACCTCTTTTTATTGTGCTGTAATAAGTTACAGTCGCGCAGGTTTGCGATTATAGCAGTATTTAGTGCCGTTTCGGCTGCGCTTTTCGGTAGCAAACACCACAAACTTGACCTGCTTCAAAGTTCATACCTGTTTGTTATTCAATATATCAGTAAAAGCTGAAATAAATGACTCAAGGCACTGGCTTTTGCTTATGCAGTAAAGCCGAGCGCGTATTACTTGCTGGACAGTTAGGTCAATCTTTAACCAACAACTGGAGTCCTTGCATCTGCGCCATGTCGCTCAGTAGACTGGCCAAACAACTCAAGGTACAGTGTGCTGTCAACGTGGTGTGAATTCGACGTGATGTAAAAGTCGAGGGTGATATGAAAAAAGTGTTGTGGCTTATCGTGGGTATTTTAGCAATTGCCAGTTTATCGGATCAGCCATTTTTGCTGCCTTATAAGCAAGCGCTGTTTGAACAGTTGTCGTCTGAGGCTGAAAATGCCACCAAGATGCAAGGCAGCCAGAGCTTACGCCAAGTCAAAAAAGAACTGACGCCGTTGGTGCAGGATATGGGAGATGGCCAAAAAGCAGAGGTCGAGCGCATTACTGCGGACATGGCCGCTCTGCGAGAGTTTTACCAAACCTATTGTGTTGCCCAACAGTTTAATCCGCAGTTTTATGGCGAAACCATGCAGAAAATGTGTCTGGTGATCGATCGTCAGAAAATGGCGTTGGATATGTAAAAGGCTTTGGAATTCGCGTTGCAAACTCCTATGATTTCGATAGCAAAACGGCGGTAGTGACCGCCGTTTTTCGTCGTGACCGCAAGTGCTGTCATTCCACTTTTTTGACCACCACCGCAGGTGTGACCGTGGTATCAGATTGCTCGTTGTAGCTAAAAATCAATTGCCGAATCAATTTAGATTTCGACATGCCAGTTTCCTGACTGAGTTGGTTTAAGACATCGATAGCTTCGTGGCTTAACGTAAAGGTAGCATGTCGCATCGGACCTGCATTGACCTGCGCCGCAGCATGGGGCGGCAATTCTGGCGCCACCTTGGTGATGACAGGCATTGGCTGCGGCGCCCCCATCGCATAATGTTCGGCGTCGGCAATAAACTCATCAACACTTAACGTTCGGTTAGTCGATCGTGTTGAATTTTTTTTCAGATCGGTCAATGCCATCTTCTTGGATCGCCTTCATTGCTAACAATTCTGTGATGATGTCTTTGATTTCGGTGGCAGCTTTGCCATCAGGTTCCGTATCCATCACCGACATGCCACGCTCTTCACTGTCGTCATAAATATTGCGACTGAAGGTTACCGCATTTAACACACGTAAGTTAAAGGAACGAACCACGTCTTTTGCTTCCAAAATACGACTGGCTTGGTTCGGCAGCGATGGACATTGGGTTAAGACACAGGCCACTTTCATGTCTGGGTTGACCACATTACAGTTGCTGACTAAATCTTCCAGATGTTCCAGTGTTTTTAAATCGCGACGTTTCGGACGCAGTGGCAGCAACACATGGGTTGCAACCGACATCGCAGAGCGCAAGGCTACGCTATCTTGACCACCACAATCGACGATGACGTAATCATAGTGGTGCTCTAAACTTTTTAATTCGTAACGGATTTTTCCGTACATCTGCACGCAGTTAATCCATTGCACATTGGGCGAAAGATGACGTTCTTGCACCCAATCGGAGGTTGTACGTTGTGGGTCGCAGTCGACCAAAATAACATTGGCGTTTTTTAGGCTGGAAAAGTACACGGCAATATTTTGTGCCAGACAGCTTTTACCACTGCCACCTTTTTCACCACCAACTAACAGAATCATGGAGAGTCCCTCTTTTTCACGACCAAAACAATTCAGCACTGCTGTTGCAGAACTGTAGGTGGATGGCCGCGTTTAAAGGCAGCCAAATTGCAGTGTAGGCCAGAACAATCGTCCAAGCCAGTCCCGTCTAATCGACAGCAACATGAATACTTGCGGCGACCGCTTTGGCTTTTTCGATAGCTTGGGCTACTGTCGGTGCCAAGGCTAATGCCACTCCCAACCGCCGCTCCCCCTGCACTTCGGGTTTACCAAACAAACGGACTTCAGTGTCTGGATCTTGCAACGCTTGAGCAAGATGGTGGTATTGCATGTGTTGCGAGTGGCCTTTGACTAAAAGCACAGCTGATGCTGATGGGCCATATTGTTTAATGCTTGGGATTGGCAAGCCCAGGATGGCGCGTGCGTGCAGCGCAAATTCAGACAGTTGCTGCGAAATTAAGGTCACCATGCCAGTGTCATGCGGGCGAGGGGACACTTCGCTAAACCACACATCATCGCCTTTGACAAACAACTCCACCCCAAACAAACCGCGGCCACCTAATGCATCGGTGATTTGTTTTGCATAGCGCTCAGATTTGGCAAGTGCTTGCTCGGACATCGCTTGAGGCTGCCATGACTCTCGGTAATCCCCCCGCTCCTGACGATGTCCAATAGGCTGACAGAACACGGTGTCTTGACCTGTTCTTACGGTTAACAACGTGATTTCGTATTCAAAATCGACAAAACCTTCGACGATTACTCGGCCTTTACCGGCACGTCCGCCTTCTTGCGCATAGGCCCAGGCTGCAGCTAAGTCGGCGTCACTGCGCAACACTGATTGCCCTTTGCCACTGGAAGACATAATGGGTTTGACCACACAGGGGTAACCGATGGCTGCCACAGCGGCTAAATACGAGGCATGGTCGTCGGCAAATTGGTAACGTGAAGTGGGCAAGCCAAGTTCTTCGGCGGCAAGTCGACGGATGCCCTCACGATTCATGGTTAAATTGGCGGCACGAGCCGTTGGGATCACGGTAAAACCTTCTTTTTCCAGCTCGAGCAGCGTGGCCGTAGCGATAGCTTCAATTTCCGGCACTATATATGTAGGTTTTTCTTTAATGACCAGCTGGCGTAACGCGGCGTCATTGAGCATCGAGATCACGTAGTGGCGATCAGCCACTTGCATCGCTGGTGCATTGGGGTATCTGTCCACCGCAATTACTTCACAGCCATAGCGCTTTAGCTCGATGCAGACTTCTTTGCCGAGCTCACCCGCGCCTAGCAGTAAGACCTTGGTGGCGGTGCTGCTGCCTGGTGTTCCAATGACCGTGTTCATAAAAGGTTCCTGTGGTTAAAGAGAATTTCGCACTAGATTACCGCGTGGGAGAACAAATTCAATACGACCTAGGGTGTAACTGAACGAACGGTAGACAACTCCCTTGCGCAAAAGATCGGATCTGAAACGCCTCGGAGCTTGTTTTAGCTCGCCGAGCCAGTATAATGAGCGGCTATTTTTAGTGCCTACGGCATTAAAATCTTAGGGGCATAGTTCCAATTGGTAGAACAGCGGTCTCCAAAACCGATGGTTGGGGGTTCGAATCCCTCTGCCCCTGCCAATTCTGACAACGGACCAAGCAGGGTCCGGGTCCATAAACAGCCTTTGATAAACGGCACCTAGAGTGAGTTTAAGCATGAATGCAGTAACAGAAACGCCAAAAAGTGGCTTGGATTTAGTAAAGTGGATTGCTGTTGTTGCAATCCTTGCCGCATTAATCGGTGCGAATAACTACTTCGAATTATCAGCATTGCCACGTGCAGTCGCTTTGTTTGTTGCTATCCCTTTAGCCGGATTTATTGCCGCTCAGACGACCAAAGGCCGCGAGTTCTTGGTATTCGCCAAAGAAGCCAAGTTAGAAGTGCGTAAAGTCGTATGGCCAACACGCCAAGAAACAAACCAAACCACGATGATCATCGGTGTCGTGACACTGATTATGGGTGTGTTGTTATGGTTACTGGACGCAGGCTTGTTGAAAATCGTTTCATTCTTAACCGGATTAGGGGTCTAAACCATGTCAGGAAAAATGCGTTGGTATGTCGTGCAGGCATTTGCCGGGTTTGAGCAACGTGTTGCTACGTCGCTGCGCGAACACATCAAGATCCATAGCATGGAAGAAAAGTTCGGCGAAGTATTAGTTCCGACAGAAGAAGTTGTTGAAATGCGCGGTGGTCAAAAGCGCAAATCTGAGCGCAAGTTCTTCCCAGGTTATGTGTTAGTTCAAATGGAAATGTGTGAAGAAGCATGGCACTTAGTGAAAAGTGTGCCACGCGTTCTAGGTTTCATTGGTGGTACGTCCGATCGTCCAGCGCCAATCTCTGAAAAAGAAGCCAATACCATTCTGAACCGTCTGCAAGACAATGCAGACAAGCCAAAACCAAAAACTCTGTTCGAAGCGGGCGAGGTGGTACGTGTTACCGAAGGCCCCTTTGCCGACTTCAACGGCGTGGTCGAAGAAGTCGACTACGAAAAGAGCCGCGTCAAGGTTTCAGTGCTTATTTTCGGCCGTTCAACGCCAGTCGAACTGGAATTTGGTCAAGTCGAAAAAGCCTAACGGTGAAATATCCGTTGTCACGGGCCGCTGGTTAAAATATAATCGCGGCCTTTTTTAACGTCAGGGGAGCCGTTTGAGTAAGTGTCCTCGCACTTACGAGGCTAAGACCCTATAAAGAGGTGTAACATGGCTAAGAAAGTCACGGCGCTTGTAAAATTACAAGTTAAAGCTGGTATGGCAAACCCATCACCACCAGTTGGTCCAGCACTGGGTCAACACGGTGTGAACATCATGGAATTCTGTAAAGGCTTCAACGCCCGTACAGAATCTCTGGAAAAAGGCATGCCAATCCCAGTAGTGATCACTGTATACAGCGACCGCTCATTTACATTCGAAACCCGTACCCCACCAGCATCATTCCTGTTGTTAAAAGCAGCTGGTTTGAAAGGTGGCTCAGGCCGTCCAAATACCCAGAAAGTCGGTAAAGTGACTCGTGCTCAGCTGGAAGAGATCGTGAAGATCAAACGTGCTGACTTGACCGCTGCTGACGACGAAGCTGCTGTCCGCACTATCGCGGGTACTGCTCGTTCTATGGGCTTAGTGGTAGAGGGTTAATCAATGGCTAAATTATCAAAACGCGCTAAGTTAATCCGCTCTAAAGTAGATTCTACTCGTGAGTACGCGATCAATGACGCAGTAGCTCTGTTAAAAGAGCTGGCAACCAGCAAATTCGTTGAGTCTGTTGACGTTGCAGTAAACCTGGGCATCGATGCTCGTAAATCTGACCAAAACGTTCGCGGTGCAACTGTACTGCCACACGGTACTGGTCGTACTGTTCGCGTCGCTGTATTCACTCAGGGTGCAAACGCTGAAGCTGCAAAAGCTGCTGGTGCTGACATCGTTGGTATGGAAGACCTGGCTGAGCAAGTGAAGAAAGGCGAAATGAACTTTGACGTAGTTATCGCTTCTCCAGACGCAATGCGCGTTGTCGGTATGTTGGGTCAAATCCTCGGTCCTCGCGGCCTGATGCCAAACCCAAAAACTGGCACAGTAACGCCAAACGTTGCTGAAGCAGTGAAAAACGCGAAAGCAGGTCAAGTTCGTTACCGTAACGACAAGAATGGTATCATCCATTCTACCGTTGGTAAGATCGACTTCGACGCTGACAAGATCAAAGAGAACTTAGAAGCGCTGTTGGTTGCTCTGAAACGTGCTAAGCCATCAGTTGCTAAAGGTACTTACGTTAAGAAAGTTACTCTGTCGACCACTATGGGCGCAGGTATCGTTCTGGACCAAGCTTCTTTAGACGCTAAGATCTAATTAAAGTCGCTTAATTAAGCAGCTTTACAGGAGCGCGAGGTTAAATTATAATCTCGCGCTCAAATTTTCGGGTAGAAGCTGGCTTTTGCATGCAATTGTGTGAAAAAGCAACAGCTTCCGTCCAAGACCGTAGGTGCTGAGACTCTTCGTTGAGAAGATGACAGCTTAAAAGACCAACCTACGCAGACGGTGTTAGCCCCAGAAAGATTCCTATCAATCTGGCTCTCACCGTAAATCGCGCGGTTTGTTATTAAACAGACCGATGTGTAGGCAACCGGACAATTCCGTCCGGATGAACCAGGAGTTAAGAGCCAATGGCTATTAAGCTTGACGACAAAAAAGCAATCGTTGCTGAAGTCCAGGAAGCTGCCAAAGGTGCTTTATCTGCGGTAGTTGCCGACGCTCGTGGTGTTACTGTAGGCAAAATCACAGCTCTGCGTAAGCAAGCTCGTGAAGCTGGCGTATGGATGAAAGTTGTCCGTAACACGCTGGTACGCCGTGCAGTCGCTGGCACCGAGTTCGAGTGTTTAGGTGACGCGTTCGTAGGCCCAACTCTGATTGCATTCTCTAAAGAGCACCCAGGTGCTGCAGCGCGTATCTTCAAAGATTTCGCGAAAGAGAACCAGAAGTTTGAGCTGAAAGGCGCAGCCTTCAATGGCGCCACAGTCAGTGTAGATGTATTAGCCTCTCTGCCAACGCGCGACGAAGCTATTGCACGCCTGATGAGCACTATGAAAGAAGCAGCAGCCGGCAAACTTGTACGCACAATTGCCGCCGTTCGCGACCAAAAACAGGAACAAGCAGCCTAATTTCAGGCGCCGCTTGGTTTTAAAGTTTAATAGGGCACATGCCCAAGAGTTAGGAATCTGAGAAATGTCAGTGACTAAAGAGCAAATCCTTGACGCTATCGCAGCAATGTCTGTAATGGAAGTTGTTGAACTGGTTAGCGCTATGGAAGAAAAATTCGGCGTTTCAGCTGCTGCTGCAGTAGCTGTTGCTGCTGGTCCAGCTGCTGTTGTTGAAGAACAAACAGAGTTCAACGTAATCCTGGCTGCTGCCGGCGCTAACAAAGTAGCTGTTATCAAAGCAGTTCGTGGCGCTACAGGCCTGGGTCTGAAAGAAGCTAAAGATCTGGTTGAAGCTGCTCCAGCTGCAATCAAAGAAGCAGTATCTAAAGCCGAAGCTGACGCTCTGAAGAAAGAGCTGGAAGAAGCTGGTGCTACTGTTGAAGTTAAATAATCTAGTTCCGACTAGATTAGTCGCCTGATTTCAGGCTAGGCTGGTGGTGAATTAACCACCGGCCTTTTTGCGCTGTGGGACAATGATTTTCCCCGCCCCTTATGACGCCATGGTGGAGTCATAAATAACTGCCCCGCGAGGGTAGGTAGGGTAAAAAATCAGCAAGCTGAGGAACCCCATGACTTACTCTTATTCTGAAAAGAAACGTATCCGTAAGGACTTCGGTAAACGTCCTTTAGTTTTGGACGTACCATATCTGTTGTCGATTCAGATCGAATCGTTCGACAAGTTTATTCAGCCAGATCCAGAAGGTGAATACGGTTTAGAAGCCGCATTCCGTTCTGTATTCCCGATCAAAAGCTACTCAGGCAGTGCTGAACTGCAATATGTAAGCTACCGTATCGGCGAACCGGTGTTTGATGTCAAAGAGTGTCAAATCCGTGGTGTAACCTACTCAGCTCCTTTACGCGTTAAGCTGCGTTTGGTGATGTTCGATCGTGAAGCACCAGGCACCATTAAAGATATCCGCGAACAAGAAGTTTACATGGGCGAAATCCCATTGATGACTGAAAACGGTACCTTCGTTATCAACGGTACTGAGCGTGTTATCGTATCTCAGCTGCACCGTAGTCCGGGCGTGTTCTTCGATCACGACCGTGGCAAAACTCACTCATCAGGCAAAGTACTTTATAATGCTCGCGTCATTCCTTACCGCGGCTCTTGGCTTGATTTTGAATTTGATGCCAAAGATGCTCTGTTCGTACGTATCGACCGTCGCCGTAAATTACCTGCGACCATCCTGTTACGTGCATTAGATCTGAGCACAGAAAACATCCTCAGCACCTTCTTTGAAAACACTAAGTTTGAAATCAAAGACGGTAAGTTGATGATGGAAGTCGTTGCAAGCCGCCTGCGTGGTGAAACTGCTGCATTCGACATTAAAGACAACAATGGTGAAGTCATTGTTGAAGCTGGCCGCCGTATCACGGCAAAACATGTTCGCCAGTTAGAAAAAACCGGTCTGACCCTGATGGAAGTACCACACGAGTACGTGGTTGGCCGTGTCCTTGCTAAAAATTATGCTGACCGTTCGAGCGGAGAGATTATTGCCGAAGCGAACGCCGAGCTCACATTGGAGCTGTTAGCGAAACTTGCCAAAGCTGACTACGATAGCTTTGAGACTCTGTTTATCAACGATTTGGACCAAGGTGCATACATTTCTGACACCTTACGCATCGATCCTACCTCTAACCGGATGGAAGCGTTGGTCGAGATCTACCGTATGATGCGTCCAGGCGAGCCGCCAACCCGCGAAGCTGCTGAGACGTTATTTGAAAATCTGTTCTTCTCTGAAGAACGTTATGACCTGTCGACTGTCGGCCGTATGAAATTCAACCGTCGTGTTGGGTTTGATGAAGGCGCAGGTGCAGGCGTATTGACCAAGGATGACATCCTTGCTGTCATGAAAGTGTTGATCAACATCCGTAACGGTAACGGTGAAGTGGACGATATCGACCACTTAGGTAACCGTCGTATCCGTTCTGTGGGTGAAATGGCTGAAAACCAATTCCGTGTTGGTTTAGTTCGTGTTGAACGTGCAGTCAAAGAGCGTTTGTCGCTGGGCGATTTAGACGCGGTCATGCCACAAGATCTGATCAACGCCAAACCAATTTCTGCTGCTGTAAAAGAGTTCTTCGGTTCAAGCCAACTGTCGCAATTTATGGATCAAAACAACCCGCTGTCAGAAGTCACGCACAAGCGTCGTATTTCTGCACTTGGCCCAGGTGGTTTGACTCGTGAGCGCGCAGGCTTCGAAGTTCGTGACGTTCATCCAACGCACTACGGTCGTGTCTGTCCAATCGAAACGCCTGAAGGTCCAAACATCGGTTTGATCAACTCGCTGTCGATGTTCGCACAAACCAACGAATACGGTTTCTTAGAAACGCCGTATCGCCGTATTGAAGACGGTATCGTTTCTGATGAAGTGGATTTCCTGTCTGCGATTGAAGAAGGCAACTTCGTCATTGCACAGGCAAACGCGAAAACAGACGACGAAGGTCGCTTAGTGGAAGACTTAGTACCTTGCCGTTACAAAAACGAATTTACGCTGATGCCAGCGGACAAAGTCCAGTACATGGACGTTGCACCGCAACAAATCGTATCGGTCGCTGCAGCGTTGATCCCGTTCCTTGAACACGATGACGCGAACCGCGCATTGATGGGTTCAAACATGCAACGTCAGGCAGTTCCAACACTGCGTTCTGACAAGCCATTAGTCGGTACTGGTGTTGAGCGTGTTGTAGCCAAAGACTCTGGTGTAACTGTGGTTGCCAAACGTGGCGGTACTATTGATTACGTCGACGCTAGCCGTATCGTGATCAAGGTTAATGAAGATGAAATGGTGCCAGGCGAAGCCGGTATCGACATCTACAACCTGACCAAGTACACCCGTTCAAACCAAAACACCTGTATCAACCAACGTCCGTGTGTGAACCAAGGTGAGCCAATTGAGCGCGGAGACGTGCTGGCTGATGGTCCATCAACAGACTTAGGTGAACTGGCTCTGGGTCAAAACTTACGTGTCGCGTTCATGCCGTGGAACGGTTACAACTTCGAAGACTCGATTTTGTTATCGGAGCGTTTAGTTCAAGAAGATCGTTTAACCACGATCCATATTCAAGAACTGAGCTGTATCGCGCGTGATACTAAGTTAGGGCCTGAAGAAATTACCGCCGACATTCCAAACGTCGGTGAATCAGCGCTGTCGAAATTAGATGAAGCCGGTATCGTGTATATCGGGGCTGAAGTCAAAGGCGGCGACATTCTGGTTGGTAAAGTCACTCCAAAAGGTGAAAGCCAATTAACACCAGAAGAAAAACTGTTACGTGCAATCTTCGGTGAAAAAGCGTCTGACGTGAAAGATTCGTCATTACGCGTACCAAACTCAGTAACTGGTACCGTTATTGACGTGCAAGTATTCACACGTGATGGCGTAGAGAAAGACAAACGTGCTCGCGAAATCGAAGACATGGAAATCAAGCAGGCGAAGAAGGACCTGAATGAAGAATTCCGTATCCTCGAAGAAGGTATCTACAGCCGTGCGCGTAACCTGCTGGAAAGCGTGGGTTACGACCGTGCAAAAGTGGATGCGATGCGTGGTGACGTGTTGTTGTCTCAAAGCCTGAGCAACGAAGACAAGCAAAACGACCTGGAACAATTAGCTGCGCAATACGAAGAACTGCGTGTCGAATACGACAAGAAGTTCGAAGCCAAGCGCCGTAAGATCGTTCAAGGTGATGATTTAGCTCCAGGCGTACTGAAAATCGTTAAAGTCTACTTAGCTGTGAAACGTCGTATCCAGCCTGGTGACAAGATGGCTGGTCGTCACGGTAACAAGGGTGTTATCTCTTCTATCGTGCCAGTTGAAGACATGCCATATGACGAAAAAGGTCAGCCAGTTGATATCGTTCTGAACCCGCTGGGCGTTCCTTCACGGATGAACATCGGTCAGATCCTAGAAACACACTTAGGCCTCGCAGCTCGTGGTATCGGTGACAAGATCGACGCCATGATCAAAGAGCAAAAAGAGATCGCGGAAATCCGTGGTTTCCTGAAACGTGTGTACGAATTGGGTCAATCGCGTCAAGAAGTCGATATCGACAGCTTCACCGATGACGAAGTTCAACGTTTGGCGCAAAACCTGCGTAAAGGTCTGCCAGTAGCTACACCAGTGTTCGATGGCGCGAAAGAAAGCGAAATCAAACAGTTACTCGAATTAGGTGACTTACCGTCTAGCGGTCAAATCACATTATTCGATGGTCGTACTGGTAACACCTTCGAGCGTAAAGTTACCGTCGGTTACATGTACATGCTGAAACTGAACCACTTGGTTGATGACAAGATGCACGCCCGTTCTACCGGTTCGTACAGCTTGGTTACACAACAACCGTTGGGTGGTAAAGCACAGTTCGGTGGTCAGCGCTTCGGTGAGATGGAAGTCTGGGCATTGGAAGCATACGGTGCTGCATACACGCTGCAGGAAATGTTGACAGTCAAGTCTGACGACGTGAATGGTCGTACCAAGATGTATAAGAACATCGTTGACGGCGACCACCGCATGGAGCCAGGCATGCCGGAATCTTTCAACGTATTGATGAAAGAAATCCGCTCGCTCGGTATCAACATCGAATTGGAAGAGGAATAAGCCGCAGGCTGTGGCGTTGGTCACAGCTTGATGCAAGGCGGGGCGCTTGCGCCCCAAAGCACCGGTTAAATCCTCTGACAGGAGAGTAAAGTGAAAGACTTATTAAAGTTTCTGAAACAACAAACAAAAACTGAAGAGTTCGATGTGATCCGTATCGGCCTGGCGTCGCCAGATATGATCCGGTCTTGGTCGTTTGGTGAAGTGAAAAAGCCAGAAACCATCAACTACCGTACGTTCAAACCTGAGCGTGACGGTCTGTTCTGCGCGCGCATCTTCGGCCCAGTAAAAGATTACGAATGTTTGTGCGGTAAGTACAAACGCTTGAAACACCGTGGTGTGATCTGTGAGAAGTGTGGCGTTGAAGTCACGCTGACCAAAGTACGTCGTGAGCGTATGGGTCATATCGAGTTGGCAAGCCCAACTGCCCACATCTGGTTCCTCAAGTCACTGCCGTCTCGTATCGGTCTATTACTGGATATGACACTGCGTGATATCGAACGCGTATTGTATTTCGAAAGCTATGTGGTCACTGAACCAGGTATGACATCTTTAGAGCGTCGTCAGATGCTGACTGAAGAAGAATACTTGGACGTGCTGGAAGAGCACGGTGACGAATTCGAAGCCAAAATGGGCGCAGAAGCGATTCTGGATCTGTTACGCGGTATCGATTTAGGCACAGAAATCAAACAAATGCGTGAAGAGTTGCCAACCATCAACTCTGAAACTAAACGTAAAAAAGTCAGCAAGCGCTTAAAGCTGATGGAAGCATTCCACACCTCTGGCAACAAACCAGAGTGGATGATCATGACAGTACTGCCAGTACTGCCACCAGATCTGCGTCCATTAGTACCGTTGGACGGTGGTCGTTTTGCAACGTCAGATCTAAACGATCTGTACCGTCGCGTGATCAACCGTAACAACCGTCTGAAGCGTCTGTTGGATCTGTCTGCACCAGACATCATCGTTCGTAACGAAAAACGGATGTTGCAAGAAGCGGTTGACGCGCTGTTAGATAACGGCCGTCGCGGTCGTGCTATCACTGGCTCGAACAAGCGTCCGCTGAAGTCTTTAGCAGACATGATCAAAGGTAAACAAGGTCGTTTCCGTCAGAACTTGTTGGGTAAACGCGTTGACTATTCAGGCCGTTCGGTAATTACCGTAGGTCCGACACTGCGTCTGCACCAATGTGGTCTGCCAAAGAAAATGGCGTTGGAACTGTTTAAACCATTCATCTATGGCAAGCTGGAAGCGCGCGGTCTAGCGACGACAATCAAAGCGGCCAAGAAAATGGTTGAGCGCGAAGAAGGCGCGGTATGGGACGTTCTGGACGAAGTGATCCGTGAACATCCGGTCCTGCTGAACCGTGCACCAACACTGCACCGTTTGGGTATCCAAGCATTCGAACCTGTGCTGATTGAAGGTAAAGCGATCCAGTTGCACCCATTGGTGTGTGCTGCGTATAACGCCGACTTCGACGGTGACCAAATGGCGGTTCACGTACCATTGACGCTGGAAGCTCAGTTAGAAGCTCGCGCGTTGATGATGTCAACCAACAACGTACTGTCACCAGCAAACGGTGAACCAATCATCGTTCCTTCTCAGGACGTTGTATTGGGTCTGTACTACATGACCCGTGAAGCGATCAACGCCAAAGGCGAAGGCATGATGTTCAAGAGCCCGAAAGAGGCCGAGAAAGCATTCCGCGCTGGTGTTGCAAGCTTGCATGCACGCGTTAAAGTTCGTTTGACTGAAGTGACTAACCATGAAGATGGTACCAAGACCAGCCAAACCTCTGTGCGTGATACCACCGTCGGCCGTGCGATCCTGTTCTCTATCCTGCCAGAAGGCCTTGCGTTTGATAGCATCAACCAAGCGATGGGTAAAAAGCAGATCTCTCGTCTGTTGAACGGTTCTTACCGTCGTATCGGTTTGAAAAACACCGTTATTTTAGCGGACCAAATCATGTACACCGGTTTCCACTACGCGATGCTCGCGGGTGTATCGGTTGGTATCGATGATATGGTGATTCCAGCGGCTAAAGTCGATATCATCGGCGCTGCGGAAGCTGAAGTTGCTGAGATCCAAGACCAATTCCAACAAGGTCTGGTCACCGCCGGTGAAAAATACAACAAAGTAATCGACATTTGGTCAACCGCCAACGAAGCCTTGTCAAAAGCGATGATGGATAACTTATCGAAAGAAAAAGTTATCGACCGTGATGGCAACGAAGTGTCACAGCAGTCATTTAACTCTGTGTACATGATGGCTGACTCAGGTGCGCGGGGCTCGCCAGCTCAGATCCGTCAGCTGGCCGGTATGCGTGGTCTGATGGCAAAACCAGATGGTTCAATCATCGAAACGCCAATCACGGCGAACTTCCGTGAAGGCTTAAGCGTTCTGCAATACTTTATCTCTACGCACGGTGCGCGTAAGGGTCTTGCCGATACCGCGTTAAAAACAGCGAACTCAGGTTACCTGACTCGTCGTTTGGTTGACGTGGCACAAGACTTGGTTGTGACCGAAGCCGACTGTGGATCAGAAGAAGGCATCATGATGAAGCCACTGATCGAAGGTGGTGACGTTGTAGAAGGTCTGCGTGAGCGCGTGTTAGGTCGTGTTGTGATCGGTGATGTTGTTGCTCCATCTACTGGCGAAGTGCTGGTTGCCGATGGCACCATGTTAGACGAACAACTGTGTGACCTGATTGAAAGTCATTCAATCGACGAAGTGTACGTCCGTTCAGTAATCACTTGCCAAACTAACTTCGGTGTTTGTGCGAAGTGTTACGGTCGTGACTTGGCTCGTGGCCATATCATCAATGCGGGTGAAGCCGTTGGTGTTATCGCAGCGCAGTCAATTGGTGAACCAGGTACACAGCTGACGATGCGTACATTCCACATCGGTGGTGCGGCATCGCGGTCATCTGCTGAAAACAGCGTTCAAGTGAAGAACTCAGGTATCCTGAAACTACACAACGCCAAGTTCGTTCGTAACGTCGACAACAAAATTGTTATCACGTCACGTTCAGCCGAAGTGACCGTATTTGACGGTCAAGGTCGTGAGAAAGAACGTTACAAACTGCCATACGGTTCTGTGTTAACAACAGACGACAATGCTGCAGTCACAGCTGGTCAAATCGTGGCGAACTGGGATCCGCATTCACATCCAATCATCGTGGAACGTGGCGCGAAGGTTTCATTCAGTGATGTTGACGATAGCAACACTGAAGTTCAGCAAGACGATCTGACAGGCTTAAGCCGTACTGTGGTGAAAGATCTGCAGAAGGTGAATGCGAAAGAACCTAAACTGATTCTGGAAATGGATGACGGCACGCTGCAAGAAATCCGTCTGCCAAGCTTCACGACTATCGAAGTAACCGATGGTCAGAAAGTGGCTCCAGGTGCGGTACTGGCTCGTATCCCACAAGAAGGTTCGAAAACACGCGACATCACCGGTGGTCTGCCACGCGTTGCTGACTTGTTCGAAGCGCGTAAGCCGAAAGACCCAGCAATCCTTGCTGAGATCTCAGGTACTATCAGCTTCGGTAAAGAAACCAAAGGCAAACGCCGTTTGATCATCACGCCAGAACAAGGCGATTCGCACGAAGAAATGATTCCGAAATGGCGTCAAGTCAACGTGTTCGAAGGTGAGCGTATCGAGAAAGGTGAAGTTATCTCTGAAGGCCCAGAGTCACCGCACGATATCCTGCGTCTGCGTGGTATCCACCATGTTGCCAGCTATATCGTTAACGAAGTGCAAGACGTTTACCGTCTGCAAGGCGTTAAGATCAACGACAAGCACATCGAAACGATCATTCGTCAGATGTTGCGTAAGTGCGTGATCCTGCACCCAGGTGACACGGAGTTCTTAGAAGGCGAACAAGTGGAAGTTGCTCGCGTCAATATCGCGAACGCTGAAGCTGAAGCGCAAGGTAAGATCCCAGCGAAATATGAGCGCGTACTGTTAGGTATCACCAAAGCGTCACTGTCGACTGACTCTTTCATTTCGGCGGCATCGTTCCAAGAAACGACGCGCGTTCTGACTGAAGCGGCAGTAGGTGGTAAGACAGATGAATTACGTGGTCTGAAAGAAAACGTGATCGTAGGTCGTTTGATCCCAGCAGGTACTGGTTTCGCGTATCACCAAAACCGCATGCGTCAACGTGCACGTGTAGCGTCAGGTGAGACTGCAGAACCAACGATCAGCGCTGAAGTGGCTGAACAAGCTCTGACCGATGCGTTGAACATGGACTTGTCAGGTAGCGACGAATAATCGCTGACTGATTGTCATCAAACGGTTAAAAGCCCGTCGTATCCTAGATACGGCGGGCTTTTTCTTGCTTGACAGGTCAAAGCTTGACCAGTAGAATCCCGCAGCCCCCGTTATCGGGTGCGAAAAAACACGTTTATTGGGTATTTTTTTAACCAGGAGTATTTAATGGCAACAATCAACCAGCTCGTGCGTAAGCCACGCGCCCAAGTGCTTGATAAGAGCACTGTGCCAGCGCTGCAAGCTTGCCCACAAAAGCGTGGTGTTTGTACCCGCGTATACACCACCACCCCTAAAAAACCAAACTCAGCGCTGCGTAAAGTATGTCGTGTGCGTCTGACGAACGGTTTTGAAGTTACTTCATACATCGGTGGTGAAGGTCACAACCTACAAGAGCACAGCGTTGTTCTAATCCGTGGCGGTCGTGTTAAAGACTTGCCAGGTGTGCGTTACCACACCGTTCGCGGCACATTAGACTGCGCAGGCGTTAAAGATCGTAAGCAAGGCCGTTCTAAGTACGGCGTTAAACGGCCTAAGAAATAACGGTACTCCGTTAGTAAGGCCAAACTAGTAATCTTTTTATTTGTTGTAAGTAAAAAGTTTTGGAATCACCTGAAGCAATCGGAGTTTCGAATGCCAAGAAGACGAGTCATCGGTCAACGTAAAATCCTTCCAGATCCTAAGTTCGGAAGTGAACTGCTGGCCAAATTTGTAAACGTCGTTATGGTCGACGGTAAAAAATCTACTGCTGAAGCAATCGTATACGGCGCATTAGACATCGCTGCTGCGAAATCAAAAAAAGCTGAATTGGACATCTTCGAAGGTGCGTTGGAAAACATCCGCCCTACAGTCGAAGTTAAATCACGCCGTGTTGGTGGTTCTACCTACCAAGTACCATGTGAAGTTCGTCAGGTTCGCCGCAATGCATTAGCTATGCGCTGGTTGACTGAAGCAGCCCGTAAACGTGGTGAGAAATCAATGGCTCAGCGTTTGGCTGGTGAAATGCTGGATGCTATTGAGAACAAAGGTTCTGCTGTTAAGAAGCGTGAAGACGTGCATCGTATGGCTGAAGCGAACAAAGCTTTCGCCCATTTCCGTTGGTAACAGTACCTTTAAGAGGACTTTATTGTGGCACGTACTACCCCTATTGAGCGCTACCGTAATATTGGTATTTGTGCTCACGTAGATGCTGGTAAAACGACAACAACTGAACGCGTCCTGTTCTACACCGGTCTTTCGCATAAGATCGGTGAAGTGCATGACGGTGCCGCAACGATGGACTGGATGGAACAGGAGCAGGAGCGTGGTATTACTATCACGTCTGCTGCGACGACGACATTCTGGCGTGGTATGCAGGCTCAGTTCACCGAACACCGGATCAACATCATCGATACACCAGGTCACGTTGACTTCACGATTGAAGTAGAACGTTCTCTGCGTGTACTGGATGGTGCTGTCGTTGTGTTGTGTGGCTCGTCAGGCGTTCAGCCGCAAACGGAAACTGTATGGCGCCAGGCGAATAAGTACGAAGTTCCTCGGCTTATTTTCGTCAACAAAATGGACCGTACAGGTGCTAACTTTCTACGCGTAGTAAAACAGGCGCGTGACCGCTTGAACCACATCATCGTTCCAATTCAGCTGCCGATTGGCGCTGAAGAAAACTTCCGTGGTGTTGTTGACCTGATCAAAATGAAGGCCATCAACTGGAACGAAGCTGACCAAGGTATGACATTCACTTACGATCCAATCCCTGAAGATATGGTCGCTGAGTGTGAAGAATGGCGTGCCAACCTGGTTGAAGCTGCTGCTGAAGCCAATGAAGAGCTGATGGAGCGTTACCTCGAAGGTGGTGAGCTGACTGAGGAAGAAATCGTAGCGGCGTTGCGTCAACGCACGTTAGCGAACGAAGTCGTGTTGGTTCTTGCTGGTTCTGCGTTTAAAAATAAAGGTGTACAGGCGGTATTGGACGCTGTTGTTCAGTACTTACCGTCACCGACGGAAGTTAAAGCGATTAAAGGTGTTAAAGAAGATGACACTGAAGAAGAGCGTATCTCTTCGGATGACGAGCCGTTTTCTGCCTTGGCCTTTAAGATTGCAACTGATCCGTTCGTCGGTACATTAACGTTCTTCCGTGTTTATTCGGGTGTGGTAGAAGCAGGCTCTGCGGTTTACAACTCGGTGAAAGAGAAGAAAGAACGTATCGGTCGAATCGTGCAGATGCACGCCAACAACCGTCAAGAAATCAAAGAAGTCCGCGCTGGTGACATCGCGGCAGCTATCGGTTTGAAAGACACAACAACTGGTGACACCCTGTGTGACCCAGATCATGTGATCATTCTGGAGCGTATGGAATTCCCTGAGCCGGTTATCTCGGTTGCTGTGGAACCTAAAACGAAAGCTGACCAAGAGAAGATGGGCGTAGCGCTGAGCAAATTAGCTGCTGAAGATCCATCGTTCCGCGTTCACACTGACGAAGAGACGGGTCAAACCATCATTTCGGGTATGGGTGAATTGCACTTGGAAATTATCGTTGACCGCATGAAGCGTGAATTCAAGGTCGAAGCAAACGTGGGTAAACCACAGGTTGCTTACCGTGAAACCGTGCGTGGTTCAACAGAAGTTGAAGGTAAATTCGTACGTCAATCAGGTGGTCGTGGTCAATTTGGTCATTGCTGGCTTAAAATCGAACCAAACAAAGAAGGCGCTGGTTACGAGTTCGTGAATGCTGTCGTTGGTGGTGTAATTCCGAAGGAATACATCCCTGCAATCGACAAAGGTATTCAGGAACAAATGAAGAACGGTATTCTTGCTGGATATCCGGTCATCGACGTAAAAGTGACTGTTTACGATGGTTCGTACCACGATGTTGATTCGAACGAGATGGCGTTTAAGATCGCAGCTTCAATGGGCTTTAAGAAGGGTGCTCTGCAATCCAAACCGGTTTTGCTTGAACCAATCATGAAAGTTGAAGTTGTGACTCCAGATGACTTTATGGGCGATATCGTCGGCGATTTAAACCGTCGTCGCGGTATTATCAACGGTATGGAAGATGCCCCTGGTGGTATCAAGATCGTTGATGCTCAGGTTCCGCTGTCAGAAATGTTTGGTTATGCGACATCCATGCGTTCTCTAACGCAAGGTCGCGCCTCGTACTCGATGGAACCATTGAAGTATATGGAAGCACCAAACAACGTTACTGAAGCGATTATCGCTGCTCGTACAACTGCTGAATACTAACTTTGTGGCCTGTCAGTAGGCAGGCCTTTAACAGAAGGTAATTAAAATGGCTAAGGCTAAATTTGAACGCGTCAAACCGCACGTAAACGTAGGTACAATCG
>CAYTIQ010000060.1:23276-23914 GCA_964437935.1 uncultured Rheinheimera sp. | reverse complement strand
CAGCTTGCAGAGCGGCGTCTTTGATAGCTTCTGATGCAGCGCGTTTGGTACCAACGAACAGGATTTTACCTTTTTTCGCAGCTACTGACTGGATGAAAGCCAGTGCGTCGTTCATCATTGGAACAGTTTTTTCCAGGTTGATGATATGAACGCGGTTACGAGCACCGAAAATGAACGGCTTCATTTTTGGGTTCCAGTAACGAGTTTGGTGACCGAAATGTACGCCCGCTTGGAGCATATCGCGCATTGAAACTTTAGCCATGTGAGTCATTCCTCTTTAGGGGTTAGGCCTCCATACATCCCATAAATCCGACTGAAACAGAGTCTCAGCACCCCGGTTTATGTGACGATGTATGTGTGTTGTTTACATTAATTGGATGTCGCAATTGGCTGCTCGTAACGAGCGTTTACCGCGGTAACAACGTGGCGTTGCTACAATTCATCGGCTTTATTTGCCAAATTGCGGCGCGCTTTATAACATATCGGCCCCTGAAACACAATGAATTGTGTAGTTTTACAGCAGAGAGAACCTGATGGCCGCCACGATCAAAACCCCGGAGCAAATCGAAAAAATGCGCATTGCAGGCCGTCTGGCCGCAGAAGTGCTGGAAATGATCGAGCCTTATGTCAAACCGGGC
>CAYTIQ010000060.1:0-23266 GCA_964437935.1 uncultured Rheinheimera sp. | reverse complement strand
TTGTGTAGTTTTGCAGCAGAGAGAGACTGAATGACCGCGATAATCAAGACCCCGGACCAAATCGAAAAAATGCGCGTAGCAGGCCGCTTAGCCGCTGAAGTACTGGAAATGATCGAACCGTACATCAAGGCAGGCGTCAGCACCGGCGAGCTGGACCGGATTTGTCATGATTACATCGTCAATGTGCAACAAGCCATCCCTGCCCCACTGAATTACCACGGCTTTCCAAAATCGATTTGTACCTCAGTCAACCATGTGATTTGCCATGGTATTCCCGCCGATGACAAGCTGTTAAAAGACGGCGACATCGTCAACGTCGACATCACCGTGATCAAAGACGGTTACCACGGCGATACCTCGAAGATGTTTATCGTCGGTAAACCATCAATTTTGGCCGACCGCTTAGTGCGCATCACCCAAGAATGTTTGTATTTGGGGCTGAAAAAGGTCAAAAACGGCGCCCGTTTAGGCGATATCGGCCATGCTATCCAGGTGCACGCCGAGAAACACAATTATTCCGTGGTGCGCGAATATTGTGGCCATGGCATTGGTGAAGGCTTCCACGAGGACCCACAAGTACTGCATTACGGCCGCCCGGGCACAGGTGATGTGCTAAAAACCGGCATGTGCATTACCGTTGAGCCGATGATCAACGCCGGCGAGCGCCACAGCAAATTACTGAAAGACGGCTGGACGGTTGTAACGAAAGATCGTAGTTTATCAGCTCAGTTCGAACACACCATTTTAGTGACGGACACGGGCTGTGAGATTCTGACCTTGCGTTCAGATGACACGATTGAGCGAGTTTTGACAGCGGACTAAGCAGGTGCGCTGTCCCTTTGGGTAACAGTGCATGACTTCGACGCCATCTTTTGAGCAATCTGTACCGGGCCAGTTTACCCTTGAGAGCTACAAAAAATACTTCGCCGACTTTCTGGACTGGCTGAAAGTCGCCTCTAAAACGCAATCCGTCAATTCCCTTGTTAAAGCCCGCGCTCGCTTTATGGACCACGTGTTATGTGCACTGTGGCGCCATTTTGGTTTGGCCCAGCATCAAGGCTTGAGCTTAATTGCCGTCGGTGGCTATGGCCGCGGTGAACTGCATCCGTTTTCTGACATCGATTTGCTGATTTTGGCCGACTCGCGCCTATCGAAGCCGCAACAAGAACAAATCGGTCAATTTATTACCATTCTATGGGACTTGCGCTTGGAAGTCGGCCACAGTGTGCGTACGGTTAAAGAAACCATCACCATCGGTAAAGACGACATCACTGTCGCGACCAATTTGTTGGAAATGCGCTTTTTAACCGGCAACCAGCCGTTGTTCGCGCAGCTCGAAGCCGAAGTCAGCAAAGACAGCTTCTGGCCCAGCAAAGACTTTTTCCAAGCCAAACGCCATGAACAACAAGGTCGTCACGCGCAATATCACGGCACCGCCTATAACTTAGAGCCGAATTTAAAAGCCAACCCAGGTGGGCTTCGGGATATTCAAACCATCGGTTGGGTGGCGAAGAAACACTTTCGCACCAAGACCATGCGCGAACTGGTGGCCCATCAATATTTGACAGAAGACGAATACCAAGAGTTGATGGAAGGCGAAGGCTATTTATGGCAAATGCGCTTTTTCTTGCATTTAGAAGCCAACCGTAACGAAAACCGTATTTTGTTTGACTATCAACCCGCGGTAGCGCGCTGGCTGGGCTTTGGCGATGACGGCAAAGTGTCGGTGGAGCGCATGATGAAACGCTTCTTCCGCACCGTGCAACGCGTCAATGAACTCAACGAAATGCTGCTGCAGCACTTTGAAGGCAGCATCTTAAAATCCAACGGCAAGCTGAAAATCACCCAGCTCGATGATCATTTTGAGATCCACGGTCATCTGATTTTCGCCCCTGACAAAGCGGTGTTTTCGCGCCGTGAAAATATCTTATTGATGTTCTGGCACATTGCCAGTCAGCCCAGCATTCAGGGCATTCACTCCGAGACGTTGCGTTTACTTCGGCAAGTTCGCCGCCGCTTAATGGGTGATTTACAAGATTACGAAGTCTGTCGCCAATTATTTTTGGAAATTATTCGCCACCCCAACGGCATGGACCGCGCCATTACCTTGATGCATCGTCACGGTATTTTGGCGGCTTATTTACCGCAGTGGCGCAACATTGTCGGCCAGATGCAATTTGACTTGTTCCACGCCTACACCGTGGACGAACACACGCATCGATTGCTAAAGAACTTGTACCGCTACACCGACCCTGAGCATGCCCAAGAATTCCCGCTCTGTACCGACATTGTCAAACGGATGGAAAAACCTGAGCTGCTGTATTTGGCTGGCATTTTTCACGACATCGCCAAAGGCCGCGGTGGCGATCACTCGGACTTAGGTGGCATCGATGCCAAAGAATTCGGCAAGATGCACAAGCTCAGTGACTTTGATACCAAATTGATTGTCTGGCTGGTGGAGCAGCATCTGTTGATGTCGGTGACGGCGCAGCGCCGCGACATCCACGACCCCGCCGTGATTGCCGAATTTGCCGAAAAAGTCCGTGACGAAACACGCTTAAATTACCTGTACTGTTTGACCCTGGCCGATATTCGCGCCACCAACGACAACCTTTGGAACGATTGGAAAGGGTCGTTGCTGCGCGAACTGTATTTGGGCACGCAAAAGGCCTTTCGCCGTGGTTTAGAAAAACCGATGGATTTGCGCGATCAAATTCGCGAGCATCAAAGCGAAGCGCTGCGCTTATTGGCCGAGCAAGGTATTTCCGCCACGCAAGTGGAACCGCTGTGGGCCAAGTTCAAAGCCGACTATTTTGCCCGTTATAACCCGAAACTGATTGCCTGGCACACCGAGCATTTAATTGCGCATAGCGATTTTAGCAAACCACTGGTGCTGGTCAGCCCTACCGCCATGCGCGGCGGCACCCAAGTGTTCGTGTATACTGCCGACCAACCAAAATTGTTTGCCCGGATGGTTGCGGCGCTGGATAGCAAAAAAGTCAGTATTTTTGATGCGCAAATCATGACCAACAAAGACGGTTATGCCATGGATACCTTTGTGGTGCTGGAGCAAACCGGCGCGGCGGTCACGTCCACGTCACGCATTCAAAGTTTGAAAAAAGCGCTGGAACAGGCCATCGCCCAACCGGATTTAGTGATCAATCACAAAGCGCGGCCGAACAAACAACTAAAAGCCTTCCACGTGCCACCGAAAGTGACCTTTTTGCCAAGCGGCAACAAGCAGCGCTCGATGGTGGAATTGGCCGCCCTCGATATGCCAGGGTTGCTGGCGACGATTGGCCAAGTGTTTGCGCAATGCGATATCAATATCCACGCCGCAAAAATCACCACCATTGGTGAGCGCGCCGAAGACTTTTTTATGATTTCTACCCAACAGGACCAAGCGCTGTCGGCAGACGAACAAGCGGAACTGCGCAAAGTCCTGATCGACCATTTAACTGATGCAACTGAAGGCTAAGAAAGACCATGTCTGATTTAAAAACCATTATCGAACAAGCGTTTGAAGATCGCTTGTCGATCACCCCGACCACAGTCAGCGATGAGATCCGTCATGCGGTACAAAGTGCCATCGCGCTGCTCGACTCTGGCCAGGCGCGTGTCGCCGAGAAGATCGCCGGCGAATGGGTGACGCACCAATGGCTGAAAAAAGCTGTGTTGTTGTCATTTCGGATCAACGACAACCAAGTGATGGACGGCGCCGAAAACCGGTTCTTTGACAAAGTGCCAATGAAATACGCCGATTACAGCCATGAGCAATTTGTTGCCGAAGGTGTGCGCGTCGTGCCACCTGCGGCGGTGCGTAAAGGCAGCTACATTGCCAAAAACGTGGTGTTGATGCCGTCGTATGTCAACATCGGCGCCTATGTCGGTGAAGGCTCGATGGTGGATACTTGGGCGACCGTCGGTTCTTGTGCACAAATTGGTAAAAACGTGCATTTGTCAGGCGGCGTCGGCATCGGCGGCGTTTTAGAGCCTCTGCAAGCCAACCCAACCATTATCGAAGACAACTGCTTTATCGGCGCGCGCTCTGAAGTGGTTGAAGGCGTGATTGTCGAAGAAGGTGCGGTGTTGTCCATGGGCGTGTATATCAGCCAGTCAACCCGTATTTACGACCGTGAAACCGGCGAAATCACCTACGGCCGCGTGCCAGCAGGCGCTGTGGTGGTGCCGGGGTCCATTCCAAGCAAAGACGGGTCGCACAGCTTGTATGCGGCCGTAATTGTCAAACGTGTCGATGCCCAGACACGCGCCAAAGTCGGTATTAACGCGTTGCTGCGAAGCATTGATTAAGCCGCTGCTTAGCACACCGAAAGCCTGCGTCAGCAGGCTTTTTTATTCGAAACAGATACGTTTTGAAAACTACAGCGCCTGTCACGACAGCCCTTCGATTAAGCACTCGGCACTGTTGCGGCTTGATGGCGCATCAGCGTCGGTTCTGGTAATTGAGTCAGCATAGATGTCAGCGCCGCAGGCTCAATCCGCCGGTCCCAGCCCCACGCGGTAAAAAATTCAGCTTGTTCGCGCCAAGGGGCTAGGATTTCTATGTGTTGGTCGGTCACAGGATGTGTAAAGCGCAAACACGCCGCATGCAACATCAAGCGTTGGCTAGCCAAATGGGTACGAAATAGTTGATTTTGCTTGCCATCGCCATGGGTGGTATCACCCACAATGGGGTGAAACAAGTGTTTGAGATGACGGCGAATTTGATGTTTTCGCCCGGTATGTGGCTGACATAACACCAAGCTATAACGCGCGCTGTTATAACGGCCAACCGCAATAGGCAATTCATGCAAAGCCAAGGGCCAAACGCTGGTTTGCGCCTCTTGCGCAGGCTTATCTGTTCGCGCCTTGGCATCGGCTATCGCATCTAACTCTTCGATCAGTGGATAATCCAAGGTAATCGCGTTGTTCACATAGCCCCGGACTATTGCCAGATAGAATTTTTGCCACAGCGCCTGATGGTCATTCATCTGCCTAGCGACATCCGCAGACAACGCAAACAGCAAGACACCAGAGGTGGGCCTATCCAGCCGATGCAGCGGGAACACATGCTGGCCCAATTGATCGCGTAATGTTTGCATCACGAACACCGTTTCGTGCTTGTCCAGAAACGAGCGATGCACCAACATGCCTGCCGGCTTATTCACTGCAACCACGTATGGATCTTGATACAAAATCTCCAGCATTAGCATGACTCGTCACAGAGCAGCGTTTCGATAGCTATTAACACTCGCGCTAGCTCTGTGACATCCCGATCTTGGTAAACCAGCTCCACCATCGGTGACAGTTGCGCTTGCCGTGGCAATGGCAAACCTTGCTCAATCAAATCGGTCATCTTGACCAGAAACACAAATTGCAGCCATTCTTCAAACGACATGCTGTCGATACAAAATGGCGCTGTGCTGGCAAATGCCTCAGCGGCTGGCGCTTGGTCACTCCACAGCTGATAGTGCTGCAAGGCCTTTGCAAGGTCATTCAGCAAGCCTGTCATGCGTTGGTACTTTGTCATTCATTCCCTCCCGGCGAAGCGGCAATCTTATCATAAGGTCTTGCAAAGCGACGATGGCGCCAGCATGATCTGAGTCGGAGGATAGTTATGACAATGATTTGGGTAATGATCCTGTTGATGTTGGTGACCTATCTATTTATGGCGCAACGTCGACAAGATGAATTTGCAGTGGCCTACGCCAGAAAAGAATGTGAGCGGCATCAAGTGCAGTATCTTGAATGTGCCCGACAAGGCCATAAATTTATGAAAATCGAGGGTGCTTGGCGTTTTCGAACCTTGTACATTGTCGATTTTAGCGGTGATGGTCAAAGCCGCTATCACGCCGACATGCAGCTGCGTGGCAATCGACTTGCACGCTTTGATATGCCGGCTTACAAAGCGCCTAACGTGGTATTTTTGCAGTAAGCCGACCGGTTAAAAAATCAAACAACATCACCCAATCCGCCATCAAGCTATACCATGGGTAACGAAAGGTGGCGGGTTTGTTGTGTTCGATAAAAAAATGTCCCACCCAAGCAAACCCATACCCCAAGACGGGTAACAGCCACCCCAGCTGCCACTGCGCCGTGATCCCAATGTAGATAAGGCAAGCAATCACACTGAGACTGCCGATGTAATGCAATGCGCGGCATAGCGGCTTGCTGTGTTCAGCCAGATAATAGGGGTAAAACTCACGAAATGATTGAAACTGTTGCAAAGGGACAGACATGCGCGGCTACTGTTTTGTTGTGGAAAAACCCCACGTTGCAATAAATGACTAGGCCTGTCAATGCGCAAAAAAAAGCCCATGGCCAAGGCCACGGGCTTATCGAGTATGGCGGCAATTACATGGCTTGGTAAGCTTTATCGCCCCAGCCCACTAACTGGCCGCGTTTAAACACCAACGGCGTGCATTCATCTTTACTCGTTTCGCCGTCACTATGACGGTGATTGGTGCGATAGAACAACACCTCAACGGTTTCGCCTTGACGCTGGAAGGTTTCTACAAATGCCGGAGATCCCAAATTCGAACGAACAGATTCTGTCGAAGTACCGATTTTTAAATTGTTGATATAGCCTAAGTTTGCTTGTTGAGTTTTGCGCCAGTTGGAATCGTTGTCATCCCAATCCCCTTCGCCATTTCCTACGGCGACCACACAACCCGATAATGAAGACACCACTGCGACGACCGATAAAAATTTGATAAAAGTTTTCATTGCATGATTTCCTAAAATGCAGCCCCGCTTCACGGGAGCTTTGTGTTTATAATACGATGGCATGATTCAAAGAGAATGCCAAAGTTGAAAGTGTTTCAAATCAATATGTTAGAAACAAACTGCAACAAGTTGGCACTCTATGGTTAGTCAATTCCACTAATAAGTAGCGAAAAACACAGGTTATGAGTACAGATTTATTTCGACAAATCAGTCAGGTCGCTCAGCAATTGAAACAAGAAGGCAAAGCCGTCAATCTCGCGTTGGTTCGAGCACGCATGCCAAGTACTGACCCTGCTAAATTATTCACGGCGTTTCAGCAATGGCGTAATCAACCCCAATTTGAAACCAAGGCTGTGCCAACAGAGACTGCAGCCAGCGCTGTGGTCAGCAGCCCAGTCGCAGCATCGCAGGACTTGCAAGCTTTGCAGCAAGACATACAACGCCTCGAGCAAAAAATCGATCGCATTCTCGACCTGTTAGAGCGTCAACACTGACATGTGGGTTGCTGAGCTGCGTTTTCGAATTATTGCCGATACCGACTATCAACGTGCAGAAGCCGCGTTGCGTGGTTATCTAGAAGCGTTGATTTTTCAGGGCCAAATTCTCGGTCGAGAATGGCCAACAGCACTGGCGCAGGATGAGTTTTATTGTCGCGTGGTACTGCCTCAGCCTGAGGCATTACAAAAACATGCTCATAGCAGCCGAGGCCTTAAAGCCATGGAACAATTGGCGGCTGCAGGCCTAAGTTACCCTGCGCTCACCATTCTTGGGCAAGATTTGATGTCCAATCACACCGATCCTTGTCATGACAACGGCCAGCCGCCGCAAAGTTACATTTGGTATAGCCGCTTTGCTCAAATGAATTCCGTGTTGTATTGCGCCGAGCATTTCGCGCCGGTACCGCTGTATCATGCGAATTATCGTCAAGGACAGGATTACGAAGATGTGATCCGTTGGCAGTTACAATATCAAGCGCTGGATGAAGTGCAAATGCAACAAGACTCGGTGTTGCCATCGGCAGAACGCGCGTTGCAACAATTGCATAGTCAACTGAATAAAACTGGCCGAGGGTTAGCCCGGGAATGCGCCGACGCCTTGCAAGTGCCGGTCTATTACGCGCTCTACAGTGGTACCAGTAAAGATTGTCAGCAAGAAGCGAACAAATGCTGCCCACAATGCAAAGGAGCTTGGCGGTTAGCCGAGCCTTGGCACGGCCTGTTTGATTTTCGCTGTGATCGATGTTTTTTGGTGTCAAACATCGCTTGGCAATGCCAAGGCTAAGCCAGTTTCAAAAGCATGGACGCAGTGGGTTTGACTGCGCCCCGCTTGAAACGACGGTTGGTTATGCGGGGCGAGGTGCTAATTGCGTTAAAAAATCTGCAATTGAATCCGCCAGTTTTTGCTCAACCTCATGGCCGACTCGTTCTAAATAGACTTCACCTGTGCTATTTAGGACTGAAATCATGTAATCGTCATCGTCGGTGACGGCAAAAAACAAAGTATCACGCTGTTTTAATCGACGCTTCATCAGCACGTGAGCAATCAAATTTTCTTGCAAACGCAGTGCGTCTTGGTCATGCCAGACCATCAATAACTCCGCATCGCCTTTGGCGTGAACCACGGGTAAACCGGCGCCGTATGCAACGCTGTAAAATTCCATCAACTGTGGCGTGATTTCAATCTCTAAGCCTTTGGCGAGACCAGAAAAATCAACTGGGGTTGTCATACGTGTTGGCCACCATGCGACTTGTTCGTCGATGACCTCGCCATATTGCGCCGGGGATGGGGTGCTAGGATCGGCCCAACTACGCCAAGTCTCGCCGTGGTTTTGCGCCTGTAGCTGAACCTGATTCATCAGCTGGACGTATCGGGAAATTACTAAACTATCCGTTGCCATCGTGTGGTACTGCCTATAAACACCTTGTGCTAGAATCGGCACATTTTACGCTCGAAGCTGATGCCATGACAAAAATTAATGAACAAGACCTTGCACATTTGTCGCTTGGTAAAACCACGGCTTATAAAGCCGAATACGACCCTGCTCTGCTGCAACCCGTGCCACGCCAACTTGCACGTGATCTAATTGGCATCGCCGCCGACCAGCCGCTGCCGTTCGTTGGCTACGATGTCTGGCACGCCTATGAATTGTCATGGTTAAATTTACATGGCAAACCTTCTGTGGCATTGGCAACCGTCACAGTGCCTTATGACTCGCCGAATTTAATTGAATCCAAGTCCTTCAAGCTGTACTTAAACAGTTTTAATCAAACCAAATTCCATGACATCACATGCGTCTATCAGGCGCTACAACACGACCTATCGGCATGCGCGGGTAAAAAAGTCGATGTGGTGTTGCATCATGTCAACGAGCTTGGATCTTTCCAACCCACCTGGCTACCAGGACGTTGTATTGATGATTTGGACGTGACAATTACGCAATACGACTACGACCCGGGTTTACTAGCGCGCAAGTCTGATGACATTGTTGAAGAAAAGTTGCATTCGCATTTGCTGAAGTCCAACTGCTTGATCACATCCCAACCTGATTGGGCCAGTGTGTTTATTCACTATCGCGGCGCCAAAATTGATGAAGCAAGTTTGTTACGGTATTTAATAAGTTTTCGGATGCACAATGAGTTCCACGAACAATGCGTCGAACGTATTTACCAAGATTTATCAGCCTTGTTAGCGCCAGAGTTTTTGGCTGTCTATGCACGGTACACCCGTCGAGGCGGATTAGATATCAATCCATTACGAAGCAGTGAAGCTTACACGCCGCCTAATTTACGATTAACTCGTCAATAACGACATCGACGACAAAAAAACCGCCACTGGCGGTTTTTTTGTCACTCGACTCACTATTTATTTGCTGGGTTTATCACGCAATTCAACGCCGAGCCATGCCTTATGAAAAGCACGTTGCGCCTTGGTTGGCTTGGCCACAGGTTGAACTTTTGGCAGACCGTCAGGTGCAGCGCCTAACGTGAGGTCAACGCTGATCAACCGACCTGAGCGGAATAAATGCAGACTAATTTTGTCGCCTGGATTAAAATCTTTCAGTCGCTCATCCAACGGTGATTTTAACTTCAAGCCGTTGACACTAATCACTTCATCTTCGGCGGTCATTCCGGCTTGCCAGGCAGGGCTATCACGCAGCACCTTGACCACTTTTTCTACGCCATCTTTATTGATGCTAGTAATGCCACTCATTGGTTTTTGCGATGTTGGATACACTAACTCCAAGCCTGCAGACGCCAGTAATCCTTTGGCATCGAGCTCCAACGGTGTTTCAACTTGCGCTTGCCAGAAATCCTCTAAGCTATCGCCGGTCAATTGCTTGGCAATGGCTTTGACATCCTCGGCCGTAAACGCTGTAGTTTTGGCAAACCGTTGGTAAAGCTCATTGTGTAAATCACGATAATTCGCTTTTAAATCAGAATTTTGTAACAACCACTGATCGAGCATCCAGCTGACTAAATAACCTTCAGAATAAATGTTAACACTGAAGTTATCCGCGTGATCACCTGGCAAACTGATCCAACTGTCGAAGCTGCTTTGTGCCACAGATTGCACTTGCGCGCCCGGCAAACGAGAAAATTTATCTAACGCCTTGGCAAGCCCCGCGTAAAACTCGTCATGCGTCATCAGACCTGCACGCAACAACAGTTGGTTTTGGAAGTAACTGGTCGAGCCTTCAGAGATCCATAACAACTTGGTGTAATTAGGATTTAAGAAATCATAAGGCACCATTTCCGCAGGACGATAGGCTTTAACGTTCCAGGTGTGGACTAATTCATGGGATGCCGTCGCCAAAAAATCGAGGTAATGTTCACGTTTTTTAAAGGCAAACCGTGGACGCTGGATCACGGTCGAATTCAGATGCTCCGTCGCTCCGCCGGCATTGTCGGTGGCATGGACAATAAACAGATAATTTTGATACGGATAACCTTGCCAAATGGTGTCGGTTTGTTGCACCAACTTTTCAAGATCAGCCACCATTTGCTTGGCGTTGTAATTACCCTCGCCCCAAATCACCACCTCGTAATCGCGGCCATCTGCCTTGAAGGTATAACTTTGGTGGATGCCGGTTTCAATCGGAGAGTCAATCAGCACATCATAATTAGCCGCCTTGAACTGATGCGCACCAAGTCTTGGCATGCCCGATGTGCTGCGCCAGCCTTTAGGCACGTCTAACTGCACCACGGCCTCATCATCACGGCTTTCGTCGCTAAACATCAGATACGCCGACGAATCGATATAAGCATGCGTATCATCGATATGACGACTGCGGCCATCAAGCGCATTGGCATACACTTGGTACGATACGGTTAACCGACCCGGCTTTTCAACTTGCACAGTCCAGGTACTTTTGTCGGTTTTATCAAACTTTAGTTCTTTTCCTGACGCATCTTTCACAACGAAACGACGAACACCATTCGCCAAATCCATAATTTGGTATTTACCGGTTCGCCACGCTGGCATTTTTACCGCTAATGCCCCTGTTTTCGCGGTGTCGAGCGTCATCGTAATATCGGCTAAATGATGCGATGGTTCTGTGATACGAATGGTGTAGTCCGTTTGTGCCCAAGCTGAGCTGGCACAGAGCAGCGATAACGCCGCAGCAATCCGATGAAAATGCATAGAAACTCCTGTGTTTTTGCCATAGTGCGGCAATTTGAAAGCGCTGACTAGCATCTGTCCGACCAGATGCCAAAAAAATATGATCAGATTTTTGTAACCCAAACTGAAAACTTACAAAATAACTTTTACTTTCGAAACGAAATATGGTTAAATTGTCGCCGTTGATGATTACGGCATCAACCCAACCAACGCTGTGAACAGGATTAACGTTATGAACATGCTGACCTCTGTTGAAGAACAAAGCTGGTTACCCTACTACTTGACAAAAAAATAAGGTCTTTTTAAAGACCCAAAGAAGCCGACGGCAAGAAATTTCCGTCGGCTTTTTTAATTCCTGACGTTAAGGGCTGCGCTTTTGTATAAGTTGCAGATATACTTGGGCTACTAACTGCATTTGATTTGCCGGTATGAACACGTGGTAGACTCGGACAACCAACTCAAACAACAGCTGGCCAACGCCGTTAAGGCTCGCAAGATGCTTGAAGATACCTATGAAGGCCAGTTCAAAATTCTGGCTCAATTCGTTTCAAGATTATCGTTGGTTTGCAAAGGAATTGACATTGAGCTTGATAACAAGCTCGCACGTTTGCGACAGGAATTCGCCAATGGTACCGACCTTGAGAAATTGCTGCCGCTTTTTGAACAAACCGCCGACCATTTAAAAGGCTTAGAAGCCCGCCAACAACAAGAAGTCCGCAAAGCACAGGCCAGCATTGCCGAAGCAGGCAAGTTATTGCAAAAGCAACGGGGTCTGCCAAACCAATTGCGGCGTGATTTGCGCGAGCTGCTTAGCAAAGTGGACGAACCGGGCCCGAACCTCAACAGCTTTATTCCACATTTGACGCACCTGACTGAGCTTTATCATTCCGCGCTCAGTGCCAAGCAAGGCGGCGATATCGAAGATATCAACGACACCACGCGACAAGAAACGATTTGCCGTCAAATCAGTGTCGAACTGACCAACTTGCTTAGTGAATTAGCATTTGAAGGTCATTACGCCCGCGAGATCGAAGCCATCCGCCTGAGTTTACTGGGTGAATTAACCGTCGAAAAACTGCTGGAAGCCTGCTTAAAAACTATCGAAATTATCATTTCGAGCATTAATGAAGAACGCCATTCGGCTCAGCACTTTTTATTGCGCTTGAATGAAGCGCTGTCATACGTCCAACAATCCTTGGTGACGTCGCTCAAAAGCAGCAACAGCATTCGCGAAAAAATGGCCGTACTCAACCATCAAATCGAACAACAAATCGATTTGTTGGGGCGTGAAACACAAGGGGCAAAATCGCTGGAACAATTGCAACTACTGGTGTCTGAGAAGTTAGGTGCTATTAGTTCCTCGTTACGCGAAAAGGAACAGCTCGAGCGTTTAGAGCGTGAAACCATGTTATCTGCCCTGCAAGACATGGATAAACGCTTGAAAGAATTGGAAGAAGAAGCCTCGCAGTTCCGTAAGCGCTTGGCTGAACAAAAATTCCGTAGTTTGCAAGATGCGTTGACCGAATTACCCAACAGAGCATCGTTCGACGAGCGGTATGAGCTCGAACTGAAGCGCTTTAAGCGCTACGGTAAACCACTGTCAGTGGTGTTGGCAGACGTTGACCATTTCAAAAACATCAACGATAGTTATGGTCATAGTGCTGGTGATAAAACATTGAAAGTTATTGCAAAAGCATTACGCCAAAGCTTACGTGAATCGGATTTTATCGCACGTTACGGCGGCGAAGAATTCGTGTTGTTGTTCCCAGAAACTCCCATTGAAGAGTTAGAAGGGCCGCTGAATTTAATCCGTGAAAAGATCAAACGTATTCCGTTTAAATTCAAAGACCAAAGTGTTCCGATCACCATTTCATTCGGAGCAACGCAAGTGAAGACTTCGGATACTGGCCGCGCCGCTTTCGATCGTGCAGATGAAGCCTTGTATGATGCTAAGCACGCCGGACGCGATAAAGTCGTATTCCGCAGTTAATGACCGACCTAACAGTGCCTTGGGTCGGTCTGACCTAAGGAGCTGTTATGTTTGTACAATTAAATCCGATCGGCGCAATGGACTTGCTATCGCAACTCGAAGTCGATGCGCTCAAACAAAATGCCAATAACGACACTTTCCGTTTATTCCGTAACTGCTGTTTGGCGGTGCTTAACGTAGGTTCTCATACCGATAGCTCATCAGAAATCTACCGCCAATTTGCTGATTTTTCTGTAAATTTAGTCGCCCGCGAACGGGGCATTAAAATCGAACTGTCTAATCCGCCCGCTTCTGCCTTCGTCGATGGCGAACTGATTCGCGGCATTCACGAGCACTTGTTTGCGGTGTTGCGGGATATTTTGTTTTATCACACTCGCTTAGGTGCGGATAAAAACAAACTCGACCTGACCAACTCCAGCCATATCACGCACAATGTGTTTGATATTCTTCGTAATGCTCAAGTGATAAGCCCTGGTTCTACGCCAAACATGATTGTCTGTTGGGGCGGCCATTCTATTAACGAACAAGAATATAAATACACCAAAGAAGTTGGTTATCAATTGGGACTTCGTGGCTTGGATATTTGCACCGGCTGTGGCCCTGGCGCGATGAAAGGGCCAATGAAAGGCGCCACCATCGGTCACGCCAAACAACGCAATCAACATGGTCGATATTTGGGTCTGACCGAGCCGAGTATTATTGCTGCGGAACCGCCGAATCCTATTGTCAATGAATTGGTGATCCTACCCGACATTGAAAAACGGCTAGAAGCGTTTGTGCGCGTCGCGCATGGCATTATCATTTTCCCTGGTGGCGCAGGAACTGCAGAAGAATTGTTGTATCTGCTTGGTATTATGCTCAATGAGAAAAATCGTGACCAAGTGCTACCTGTGATCCTCACCGGGCCAAAACAAAGCGAAGCGTATTTCATCGAACTTAGTCGCTTTGTAGAAAAAACGCTGGGAGCCGAGGCGCTTAAGCTGTTCCAAATTATTATTGATGACCCCGTCAAAGTTGCGCAAACGTTGAAACAAGGCTGTACCGATGTGCGTAGTTATCGCAAGCAAGTCGGTGACGCGTATCACTTTAATTGGACGCTAGCGATTGAACAAGATTTCCAACATCCGTTTGCGCCCACTCATGAAAACATGGCAGGCCTTGATTTACACCTCAAGCAAGACAAAGCCAAGTTAGCGGCTCACTTGCGCCGAGCGTTTTCTGGCATTGTCGCCGGTAACGTGAAAGACGAAGGGATAAAAGCGATCAGTAAGCAAGGTCCGTTTGTGTTATCAGGGGATCCGGAATTGATGCAAATGATGGACGATTTGCTTGAAGCGTTTGTAACGCAGGGACGAATGAAACTGCCTGGCTCGAAGTACATTCCTTGTTATCAAATCCAACGCTAAGCCGATTTGGGCTGCTGCTTATCGCAGTAGCCCAGTCTTTACTTGCATCAGCAACGCCATCACCGCACACTAACTCGCAGATATACCCAGCCACTGAGATTGAAGTTGACCAAACCAAGTCGACTTGGCGCATATTTTGTATAGAATTGGCTGCGTAACGGCAATGTACCCTTTGCAGCAATGAGGCTTCTGTGAATCGCAAATATCTGCTGAATGCGCTGATTTTTTTGACCTTGTACGCGGCTGGTTATTGGCTAGCCACCAGCTTTTATAAGGATGACCCTACCGCCATGAATTGGTCTGATAGGGAAGCGTACAACAGAAAGTTTATTGCAGACTTTCGGCAAAAATCCAGCAACACCTCGCAGCAACAGGTGATCCAGCAACTCGGTGGTCCGGACATTACCGAGGGATTTGCCAAGGGCAACGATTACTATCAACTGATGTATTACCGCACGCAACGAACGATTTCGGACGGCATTACCACCAAAACAGAGTGTACCGCTTTGTTGTTTATTAATAGCCAATTGGTTGCGACCGGCCCGGATGCAGAACAACAATTTTATCAGGTTATCCATCGGACATGAGTCTTCAAGGCCTTCAGCAACTGGTTCAACGCATTCAACTGTTTTTCCAACAGCAAGACCATGCGACTCAAGCACAGCAGGTTTGGGACCGCGCCGAACAACTTACCATCGAGTGGCTAGATAGCTGGCAGCGTCAACCACACTTTTGGCTGGCGCAATTGGCCCTACCTGCCCAAACGTCCCTGCCTGGCTTGCTTGCCACTCGCTATGCGGTGCTGCTGTCGTTGTACTGCCGTCAACAACAATGGCCTGAATGGCAACGCGAGCATCTGCTCACCAGCTGCTGGTTCTTGATCTATTGGCAGCAATCGGCCTTAATCCACTACAGCCAACAGAGCTTGCCAGACGACCAACAACAATGGATTCAAGACCCGTGGGCTTATTGCGTGCGACTGTTGCAAAAACAGCCATTTGACCGAGATACTCTGCGGCTTTTTGCCAGTTGCAGTCGCTTGCGTCGCGGCCACGCTGAGTGGCAACAAAATGCCATCAGCAGCGTCTGTGTTCTAACTTATCGGCTAGCAATTGCCATGCAGCCTGTCAAAGGCATGCCGTGGCCCGGAATTGAACAACCGGTACGGGTGTTATGGCGCTCTCCGCTGCCGCAGGGGCAACGCTTGGTGTTAAAACGTCTGTTGCAAGCCGAACCTGCGTTACATCAGTTTGCCCGGTTATGCACTGATCATATCGGCACTATTTGTTTAATCACCCGTCCCGAGCCCGAGCTGTCAGGCTACGAATTTGATTTGTCGATGACACTACTGGCAGATGAGGTTAAACCTATCACCAGTCATGGTTTTACGTTGTTACCACCGCGCTTTTGTAAAGACGTCGATTGGTGGCAAAGTATGATTTCGCCGGATGATTTACCCGACGAACAGCATGAAGCAACGCCGATCAGTTTGGCCGTGTTACAGCAATTAAACCCCAATTGGGGCGTTTCCAAGCAACTGCAATGGCTAGAGCGACAACCTGAGTTACTGCCGTTTTTACTGCAGGCGGCCAGTGATCAAACCAAGCAACACCTACAAATCACCGATCCGCGGCATGCGCTTGCCATGCTCGGTACCGATCAGCTACCACAGATCTTGCGCCTGAGTTGGTTGCAGCAACAAATGCAGCGCCAACAAGGCCCGCTCGGGCATTGGTTCACGCAGGCAGCGAAGGTCTTGGCAAGTACATTAAGGGGATTTGGTTTAAAGAGTCCGAACCTCAGTTTGGTGCATAGCGAAGCCGATGTCATAGCGGTGGCCATCATGCTGGTGCTGCAACGGGAAACACCAATGTCTGCACTGCAGTTAGCTTTTACCGGCAGCCAGCAATCACCTGTGGCGGATTATTGTCAGCAGTTGTTATGGCAACACACTGAACTACCTAACCACTGCTCACAGCTGCTTGCGGCGGTGTCTCCGAAAATGCTATGGACTGACGCGGTGTTAACCTTTCGCCGTGAACCAGACGTGCAGCCGCGTTATAGCCAGCAACAAACGGCCCAACTGCTGTTACGTTTGGCACTATTGGAGTTTCAGCAAACCTACCTTGGCCATAGTGTACCAACCGAGCTGATGCACTCTTGTTTTAGCAAGGCGCAACAGGCGTTAGATTTACCCCACTATTCGCTGACTGAATGGCGCCAGTTAATCCTCGCGGATGGCCAGCACCATCAACCCATTCACAGTGATTTGTAGTTTTCTTACATCATTTCTTTGTATTTTCAGTATAAACAGCATTAATACTGATTACTGACCATTATTCTGGAAAGAAATATACACCACTGTTAAAATTGGACCGTGCTGTGGACGGCTATAAAGAACAGTGCTGACACTGTCATCCATCCACGTTAATTCACTGGTTCACCTGAAAGGTTACGTATGACAACTCAAACCATTACCGTTATCAAAGGCGACGGCATTGGCCCAAGCATTGTGGATGCCGCATTAGCAGTGCTGGAAAAAGCGGGCTGTAATTTCACTTACGAATTTGTCGATGCCGGTTTGACCGCGTTAGAAAAAACCGGCGAGTTATTGCCTGCCGCAACACTCGACGCCATTGCTCGCAATAAAATCACGCTGAAAGGCCCATTGACCACGCCGGTAGGGGAAGGCTTCACCTCCATCAACGTGACCTTGCGCAAGAAGTTTAACTTGTATTCCAACGTGCGCCCTGTGGTGTCGTTTAAAGGCACCAAAGCCCGTTACGAAAACATTGATATCGTGACCGTGCGCGAAAACACCGAAGGGATGTACTCAGGCGCTGGCCAAGTCGTGAAAAATGATGGTGAATTGGCTGAAGCGATGAGTATCGTGACACGCGAAGGCTCCGAACGTATTGTGGAGTTTGCTTACCAGTTAGCGCGCCGTGAAGGCCGCAAAAAAGTCACCATCGTGCATAAAGCGAACATTTTAAAATCAACCTCTGGTTTGTTTTTGAAAACAGCTCGCGAAGTATCCGCGCGTTACCCAGACATCCAAACGGTGGAAATGATTGTCGATAACGCCTGTATGCAATTGGTGATGAACCCACAGCAGTTTGATGTGATTGTTACCACCAATTTATTCGGTGATATTTTATCGGATTTATGTGCCGGTTTAGTCGGTGGTTTAGGCATGGCGCCAGGCGCGAACATCGGCCACGATTGTGCAATTTTTGAAGCTGTTCATGGCAGCGCACCGGATATTGCTGGCAAAAACCTCGCCAACCCAAGCTCAGTGATCCTCGCATCGATCCAAATGCTGGAGTACTTGGGCATGAAAGAACAAGCCACCAAAATCCTGAACGCAGTCAAAGATGTGATTGCCAGCGGCGATCGCACCACACGCGATTTAGGCGGTACTCATGGTACGACGGATTTCACCCAAGCCGTGTTAGAACGTCTGTAATGTCAAAGGTGTACAGCGATATGGTCTCGCTGTGCACCCTCTAAAACACCTGGCATCCTTGCTGGTCCAGGTTTGTGTTTTTGCTGCTGTTTTTGCCTCCGTTCTCCCTCGTTACTATTTTGTTTCGTTCTATCAACGCCCTATTTTCTTGTAGCTTTATGCCCTACGTTTGACCAGACGTTCTGCAGTAAAAAAATCGATTAATCTATGTGCTAATTTGCTGATTTAGCACAAAGTGCATTATGTTTGCTATGGTAAGTTACAGTTTTGTTTTGGGTCAAACGAGGGGATCCGCATGGATTGGTTTGCCAGCATCTATACCAGTATCGAACGCACCTTCTTTCACACACTCACCCGCAAGATTATCGGTAACATCGGTTTTTTGATGGTGATTTTTTGGGTCGCCCTCTACTTTGCCTATCCCGATAAAGGCGGAGCGGATTCCGCTTGGTGGACCACCATGCTGACTGGGACCTTAGCCTTTATCTTTACCATGGGCTATCTGATTTATTTGATTGTGCGGCCCGTTCAGGCTTTGGTGCAGGCGTTGCATGATGCCAATGCCAAAGGCACCGATCTCAATCGACGGTTACCCGCCTTCACTTATGACGAATTTCGCACTTTGTCTGAGGAATACAATACCTTTGTTGGGCAATTGGGCTTGCTGTTGCAACGCCTCCATCAACAAGCTCAACATACCCATCACATTAATGAACAAGTCACCACGGCCGTGAAAACAACCCGTAGCCACTTGCGGGCAACAGAGCAGCGCAGCGAGCAAATTCGGGGCGCCAGCGATCACGTGTTAGATCAACTAGCCTCCATCGTCACCAGCAGCGACCAGATGAATCAGGTCGCCAAAAGTAGTGTTGCTCAAGCTAGCAACGCCAGTCAGGGCATGCATCAAATTTCAGCGCAATTGCGCAGCATTGTAGGTTTACTCGAAACATTCGGTAGCACGGTGAATGGTCTGCAGAAAAATGCAGAGAATGTGCGTCAAATTCTACAAATGGTCGAAAACTTTTCCGATCAGACAAATTTATTAGCGCTCAATGCAGCCATTGAAGCGGCTCGCGCCGGTGAAGCTGGACGTGGTTTTGCAGTTGTTGCTGACGAAGTACGCAGTTTGGCGGCGAAGGTAAACGAGGCCACCCGGCAAATCTCCGGTTTTTTAAATGATATGGATCGTTTAGTCCGTGAAACCAAGCAAGAAAGCGAGCGCTTAAATCAGCAAGCCAGCCAAGCAGAACAAGGCATTGATTGCACGGCAGGTGAGTTTGAATTACTGCAAAAAGAGCTCACTACAGCACAACAGGACGTGCAACGCATTACTCAGTCCGTGCTGGATTTAGAACGCAGTTATCAGCAAACCCACCAGCATTTGTCGGCCATTGAACAAGGCACCACCGATGCTTACCAACAAATGGCATCGATTGAAACTGCCGGGGCAACCTTGCTCAACGCCACCGCGCAAACGCAACAGCAGTTAGAGCGATTTGGCCGCTAAACCAAAGGGTTCACAACAACGCCAGCGATGCTGGCGTTGTTGTTTAAACCCCTAGTGACCATTGATCCGTCGCTAAGGCTTGCACTAATTTCACCACTGCAGGATGGGTGAGCTTTCGCTCTGCCGAAATGGCATAAAACACTTCTTTCACCGCATCGGTGCGCCCTATCACTTCGACCTCATATTGCTGGCAAATTTTGCGTTCGATCTTACTAGGGGCAGAGAAAATGCCAGAACCTTGCTGACCAAAGGCTTTCATCATCGCGCTATCGTCAAACTCAGCGACTATTTGTGGTGTGATGCCGTACTGGGCAAACCATGCATCCAAGCGCTGGCGAATAATCGAACGTTTCGATTGCAACAGCATAGGTTGATTATTAAGCACGGCCGGAAACTCCAACGCTGGTAGACGTTCAAGTATGGCCTTATGGGCAAAAAAACTGGTGGAGGATTCCGTGATTTGATGGCTATAGGCTTTTAAGGCACTACTAGGTGCCAGTGGTTGATCGGTTAACACTAAGTCGAGTTTATTTAAGGCTAAATCTGCCAACAGCTGATTTTGCTCGCCTTCCCGACAAATGAGCCTTAACTGTTCTGGCATGGCGAATACCGGCCGCAGCAATTCATAGGTGAAGGCTTTTGGCAGCACATCGGTGATGCCAACAGTGAAGGTTTGCCACTGCAGGCCAGAGCGGTTTTTCAGAATGCCGCGCAGCTCATCACCCAAGGCAAAGATTTCTTCAGCATACTTAAAGGTGACGCGTCCAATTTCTGTCAGCTGCCATTTTTTACCATTACGGACAAACAATGCACTGCCGATAGTGTGCTCAAAAGCGGTCAATTGCCCACTAATGGTTTGCGCCGTGACATGCTGTGTTTCACTGACACGCGCAATGCTGCCCTCTTTGGCAACCAGATAGAAGTAATACAGTTGATTGTAATTTACAGGGGTCATATGAATTCGCTTTTTCCGAATATTTACTCAGTTATATTCGACTTTACCTGATACATGCAAGTAGGATTTAATGCATGCATTGAATTTTACCACTCACCGTTCCCAACTCGGCGAGACACTTGGTGGAATTCATTTTTCATGTTCCGTTAGTACGACCCTTGAGCAACTCGACACCCGCTCTTTTGCCCCAGCTTGCTGGGGCATTTTTTTTGCGTGCAAAGTGCTAACACAAGCACAGGCGTGTGGCCTCCGCCCTTGGTGCGTCCTTGCGCGCCAACACGACGCCCACGTTTAGTGTTTTAGCAGATGCAGCGCCACTTAGACCTTGCTGAGCGCCTTGCCAAGCCAATAAAAATAACGAAACAAGGGGCTACTCAGCGCATCGAGCTCCGATGGCTGTGGGTACACAGTAACAGCCGACGCGTCATCCAGTCCGCTGACTAAAAAATGGTTTTTTAAGGCCTGGTGCATTAACACCTGTTCAAACGCACGGGCAGCAAGCTCTGGCGGTAACGAGTAATACAAACGACCTAACGCGCCATCGGCTGCACTACTGCGCCGAAACAGTGCTGACGGCTGCTTACCATTTGCGGATAAAAACGCCGCTTGAAAAAACTGGTCGAGCTGCTGATTCAACGGATGACGTTGCTGCGGCGCATGGTGTAACCACAGCTGACTGGCAAACGCGGTTGTGCTGGCGCCTTGGAACATCTTGCTGGCGATGTAATGATCAAACGCATGAAACCACTCATGGGCCAGCGAGCCACCACCGGCATTTTTGGCAAGCGCGAGAATGCGCCCTTGCGGCTGATAAAAAGCGCAAACACCCCGTTGGCCACCACTCCCAAAGGTCAGACTCAGTTGACCTTGCAAGGAAATGACTTGAGTTGGCACTTGCAGCAGCGTTTGCAAATCGCAAAAGGCATCGAAAAACAAATTGGCCGCAAGCTGTGTTTCTGCAGCGTTCACCCAGCGGCCAATTTTGATGGCCCGGAAATTAAACAGCTTGACGATATCAGCGAAGGAGACATCGGCGCCGGCACGATGATCGGCGCCATTACGAAAATAAGGCCGCTGGATACGCGGCGTTTGCAGACGCATTAAGGTAGCTTGAGATGACGTCCGCCATCGACGGCAATCACACGGCCGGTGACGTAGCGGCTTTGCAGTAGATATTGGATCGCATGCAACACTTCCGCAGGGCCTGGCTCTATGCCCATCAACGATTTCTGCAAGGTGTGTTGTTTGTAGTGCTCGTCATCGCCTTCGTTAAACATCAATAAGGCTGGCGCAATCGCGTTAACTTTGGTGTGAGGGGCAAGCATGCGGGCTAACGAAAACACCAAGTTTTCCAACGCGGCTTTGGATGCGGCATAAGCCATATGATTGCAGCTGCCGGTATTGACCGCAAAATCGCTGATGGCAATGACATCGGCAGGTTGCTCGCCATCGGCTTGCAACAGAGGTTGCAGGGCTCGTGTTAAAAGATACGGTGTTTTGGCGTGGATACGCATCATGGCATCAAACACCTGACTATCACTGGATAACTGTTCAGACAGCCCGCCATGCACAGGCTCTTCCCCTTGCCAGGACGATGCATTGTGGATCACCGCACGCAGCGTGCCGTACGTTTGGTGCAGATAATCGGATAACGCCGCAATATCGTTCGTCAGGTGGGCATCGTCTTCGATCGCTAAAAATTGGCAATCGACACCCGCTGCGCGTAATTGCGCAAGCCCGGGCTTGTCTCGGCGATAGGTGGCGACCACTTGATACCCAGCACCTTGTAACGCCAACGCGCAAAACAGCCCAACTCGTTGCGCCGCGCCGGTAATTAAAATGGTCTTTGCCATACTGCTCCCCTATCTTGCCTACCGCTTGATTATGCCAGAACTCTGCGTGCATGCCATTACGCGACGGCGCAGAAAACCGATCAATCAATCGCTTAGCCACAGCAGTTGCGACCAATGGTTGATCGGCATGGAGACAACTCGCGTAGCGAAGGCTGAGATGGTGGTGGTTTTACCAAAGGCATGTCGTGTTGCATCCTTGCAACACGCTGACAAATTTCACCTACATGCTGCGACCAATTGTCGCAGGTATGCGCGGGATCAAGAAAAACCAAACGCAAAACTGCTAGCATCCGTCATACTGGACACTGTGTCAGGCAAGGACACAACCAGAATTTTATAACTACATCAGAGTGTTGTTTACTGCAACAGAGCCAACAGGAGCGCATCTTATGTCGCAACTCGATCGTCGTTCATTTTTGAAATTATCATCTGCAACCTTAATCGGTATCACCATCGGTGGCGCAAGTCTGCAAGCCTTGGCTGCTGAGGCCGTCAAAGCCGATGATCCATTGGCGGTAGCGATGAAATACGTCGCTAAATCAGCAACCGCTGGCCAAGAATGTGGCAACTGCATGCATTATGATGGCGCTGCAGACACTGGTGGCTGTGCGATTTTCCAAGGCAAGCTGGTCGCTAAAGCGGGCTGGTGTGCAGGCTGGACCAAAAAGCCATAATCGCCAGAGCGATATCAAGTAAAAATCCACCTCCATAGGAGGTGGCTTTGCTTTAGGCCCCCTAGAAGG
>CAYTIQ010000059.1:18920-24133 GCA_964437935.1 uncultured Rheinheimera sp. | reverse complement strand
TCTTACGAGTATTGTTAATACTCCCGATCTTACTTTTAATCTCTTTAGCGCCGGCCATGACTTATCTCCGAAAATTTCAACTAAGGGTGGCGACACCGCCACCCAGAACCATCGCCTGATTACCAGGTTTGAGTTGCTTTGAACTTCTCAATAGCGCCTTTGATAGTCGCTTCGATTTGGTCGTTAAAGTTGCCGGTTTTGTTCAGATCAGCCATGAACGATGCGTGCTCAGCGTGCATGTACGCTAATAACGCAGCTTCGAAGTCCAGGATCTTAGGAACTTCGATATCTTTCATGAAACCTTTTTCAATGGCATACAGAGAAACACCCATATCAGCCACGCCCATTGGCGCGTACTGCAGCTGTTTCATCAGTTCTGTAACCTTCTGACCGTGGTCTAATTGCGCACGAGTTGCATCGTCCAGATCTGAAGCGAACTGAGCGAACGCAGCCAACTCGTTATATTGAGCCAGTGCCAGACGGATACCGCCACCGAGTTTCTTGATGATCTTAGTTTGAGCAGCACCACCAACACGAGATACCGAAATACCAGCGTTAACCGCTGGACGGATACCGGCGTTGAATAAGCCTGTTTCTAAGAAGATCTGACCGTCAGTGATCGAAATTACGTTCGTAGGAACGAAGGCAGACACGTCGCCCGCTTGTGTTTCGATGATTGGCAATGCAGTCAATGAACCAGTTTTGCCTTTCACTTCACCGTTGGTGAAACGTTCTACATAGTTGTCGTTGACGCGTGATGCGCGCTCTAACAGACGGCTGTGCAGATAGAATACGTCGCCTGGGTAAGCTTCACGTCCTGGCGGACGGCGTAACAACAGAGAGATTTGACGGTAAGCAACAGCTTGTTTTGACAAGTCATCGTATACGATCAGCGCATCTTCACCGCGGTCACGGAAGTATTCACCCATGGTGCAACCAGAGTATGGTGCTAAGAACTGTAATGCAGCAGCTTCAGACGCTGATGCAACCACAACAATGGTGTGAGCCAATGCATTGTGTTCTTCCAGTTTACGTACCACGTTGGCAATCGTAGAGGCTTTTTGGCCTACACAAACGTAGATACATTTAACACCAGTGGTTTTCTGGTTGATGATGGTGTCGATCGCCAGAGCTGTTTTACCAGTTTGACGGTCACCGATGATCAATTCACGCTGACCACGACCGATTGGGATCATCGAGTCGACTGATTTATAACCAGTTTGCAGCGGCTGATCTACCGATTGACGGTCGATAACGCCTGGAGCGATCTTCTCAACTGGTGCAAAGCCTGCAGCTTCAATTGGACCTTTACCATCGATTGGTTCACCCAGTGTATTCACTACGCGACCCAACAGACCTGGACCAACTGGTACTTCAAGGATACGGCCAGTTGCTTTTACTTTGATACCTTCACGCAGGTCCGCATATGGACCCATGACTACGGCACCAACTGAGCTGCGCTCTAAGTTCAGTGCGATAGCATAACGGTTACCAGGAAGCTCGATCATCTCACCTTGCATACACTCGGCTAAGCCGTTGATGCGGATGATACCGTCAGTAACAGACACGATAGTGCCTTCGTTACGAGCTTCACTGACAACTTCGAACTGCTCAATACGTTTTTTGATCAGTTCAGAGATTTCAGTGGAATTCAGTTGCATTGCTCTAATCCCCAATTATGACTGTAGCGCAGTGGCTAAACGGTCTAACTTACCGCGAACTGAGCCATCAATTACCAGATCACCGGCTTTGATTAACATACCCCCGACCACGGCCGGATCTACGCTACAGTTCAATTTAACTTTGCGAGCGAAACGCTGTGACAACGCAGCACTCAGCTTTTCTTGATATTCCGCTGTTAACGCATTGGCAGACACAACATCAACTGTCATCTCTTTTTCATGCTCAGCTTTTAACACCAAGTAAGCCTCGTACACGGCAGGCAGCGCAGCTAAACGGTTATTCTCAGCCATCACCTTGACCAGGTTTTGGCCGTGTTCGTTTAATTGCTCACCACAAACTTGGATAAAAAAGGCTGCTTGTGCGTCAGCAGCACTGTTGCTTTGTAAGCGAGAGGCGACCAGCTCATGTTTGACGACTTCAGCCGCAAAACCCAGCATTTCACCCCACGCCGCCAAAGCGTTGTGTTCAACCGCAAAGTCAAACGCTGCTTTGGCATAAGGACGAGCTACATTCGTCAGTTCAGACATGGCTCTTCCTCTTACAGTTCTGCAACCAGTTTTTCCAAGATGTCGCTGTGAGCAGCTTCATCGATAGTCCGTTGAAGAATACGTTCAGCACCAACCACTGCCAGGGCAGCAACCTGCTTACGCAGTTCTTCTTTCGCACGAATGCGTTCAGCTTCAACTTCCGCTTTAGCTTGCGCGAGGATCTTTTCACGTTCAGCTTGGGCTTTGACAGCAGCTTCATCAATGATTTGCGCTTCGCGTTTTTTCGCTTGGTCGATCAGGGCAGAAGCTTGCGCTTTTGCTTCAACCAAGTGTTGCTTCGCTTTCTCTTGCGCTAACTGCAGGTCTTTCTCAGCGCGATCACTCGCTGCTAAGCCATCTGCAATTTTTTGCTGGCGAGCTTCGATAGCGCCAATGATTGGTGGCCATACATACTTCATACAGAAGAGTACGAACACCACGAACGCGATTAACTCACCAATGAGAGTGGCGTTAATATTCACGACCGCTTCTCCTTAATTACGAAGTAAAAGTTCTGTTTCGCGTCCAAATTACATTGCGAACAACATGTACAGGCCGATTGCAACACCGATCATAGCGATCGCGTCAATCAGACCAGCAACGATGAACATTTTACCTTGCAGAGTAGGGGCCAGCTCTGGTTGACGAGCTGCTGACTCTAAGAATTTACCGCCCAGAGTACCGAAACCGATTGCAGTGCCTAATGCACCCAGACCGATTAACAGAGCAACTGCGATCAGTTTCAAACCTAATACCATTTCCATAACGTTCTCCAGTATTACTTAAGTTAAAAAATAAAAGTTAAAACGAAATTATTAATCGTGGTGTTCGTGAGCCATGCTCAGGTAAACCACAGTCAGCATTGTAAAAATGAATGCTTGCAGCGGAATAACCAACAAGTGGAATGCCGCCCAAATAAAATGCAGACCTAAAATTTGCCACAGACCCGTCATCGCAATCAGGATGAAGATCAATTCGCCTGCATACATGTTACCGAACAACCGCAGCGCCAGTGACAATGGTTTTGCCAACAACGCAACAACTTCCAGAATAAAGTTAAACCAGTACAACCAAGGCGTGTTAAACGGTTGAGTAGTCAGTTCCTTGATGAAGCCACCAACACCTTTGATTTTGATGTTGTAGTAGATCATCAGGATGAATACACCCAATGCCAAGGCAAAGGTCATGTTCAGGTCAGTGGTCGGTACAATTTTCATGTAGACATGATGTGGATCATGGCCCATTGCAGCACCCACTTGTTGAGCTGCCATAGGCACAAAATCAACAGGGATTAAGTCCAACAGGTTCATCAGCAACACCCAGACGAAGATAGTCAGTGCTAATGGAGCAATCAGTGGGCTCTTACCATGGAATGTGCTCTTGACGATATCGTCAATGAACTCGACGACCATCTCGACGGCACATTGCCATCTTGTCGGAACGCCTGCGTGCGCTTTTTTTGCGACGGCGCGGAAGGATAGGATAAACACCAATCCCATCAATACTGACCATGCTAGCGTGTCGACGTGAACAGCCCAAAAGCCTTCACCGACAGTCCAGTTGGTCAAGTGGTGGGTAATATAGTCTTTGCTTGTCAGCTCACCAGATGCCATTGTTAGTCCCAATTATCGTAGTTAATCAAAATCGACAACACGACTTGTACGATGACCATGAAAAACAGACCACAAAAAAACAACCAGTCTGTCATCGTTGCGTGTTTAAACGCCGTTGCCGCGAGCAACGCCGTTGTTAAAAATTTTATCGTCTCGCCGCGGTATACCGACTTCAACACCAGCTGCGGGTTGAGTTCACCACGGAACCGAAACACATACCACGTAAAAAGACTGTGCGGCAGAATTATGCAATACGCACCCAACAACACGGATTTCGCGGCAAGCCCATTAAAGGCCAGGTAAACCAAAGCCGCTAGCGCGATTGCAGCCAGCGACTGCCTCAAAAACATGTGTAAAATCAATTTAAAACGTTGTTTTGTTGTGGTTAAAGGCACGTCACACCACCAAAAAATGCGCAAAACAACAGTTTAAAAAGCACGCGCAAGTATACTTATCTGCCTTATTTTTGCAACCAAAACCCGCGCCACAGCTGAAATTGTCGCCGTTTTTGAAAATTAACTGACTAGTTTTCAAACTCAGCCAAACCAAGCTTTTGCAAAATGCCATCAAGTTCCGGCAAACTGCTGTAATTAATCACTAATTCGCCTTTGCCTTTTTTGTTGTAACTAATAGCGACTGGCGCCCCGAAGCGCTCACTTAATCGCTGTTCTAACATGGCAACATCAGGGTCTTTGGCCGCCACCTGTTTTTCAACAGGAGGTTCTAATAAGCGACGGACTAAATTTTCAGTTTCACGCACCGTGAGTTGTTTAGCAGCAATGATACGGCCCGCATCCAATTGTTGTTCAAGAGGTAAAGCGAGTAGAGCCCGAGCGTGCCCCATTTCGATGTCACCGTGCTCCAATAGCGTTTTAACTTCATCCGCTAACTGGTTCAGGCGCAATAGGTTTGTCACGGTAGCCCTTGATTTACCTACTGCTTCGGCGACTTGTTGGTGCGTTAATTCAAATTCTGTCAACAGCCGTTGCAAGGCCACCGCTTCTTCCATCGCGTTCAAATCTTCGCGCTGAATGTTTTCAATCAGGGCAATTGCGACGGCCGCTTCATCTGGAACATTTTTTAGAATGCAAGGTACTTCATGTAATCCAGCCAATTGAGACGCCCGCCAACGACGTTCACCGGCAATGATTTCGTAGGAGTTAGTGCTCAGCTCGCGCACAACGATGGGTTGGATCACGCCTTGGGCACGAATAGAACTGGCTAAATCCTCTAATGCATCCTGCGACATGTCTTTGCGAGGTTGATACTTACCAGGCGTTAGCCATTCAATAGGTAACTTCTGTAAGTCAGACTGTAAACTTTCAGTTTTATGTTCAGGAGTGGGGGCAGGCGTTGATTTGTTCGGAGTTAATAACGCATCAAGGCCACG
>CAYTIQ010000059.1:0-18910 GCA_964437935.1 uncultured Rheinheimera sp. | reverse complement strand
GACCTAAGCCGCGTTTCTTTAAAGACATTCTAGTTATTTTCCTTTAAATTCAAGCAGATTCTGCGTTTTTCTTCGATTTTTTCTCTGCCCGACGTAAAATCTCCCCGGCAAGCGCTAGATAAGCTTTTGCGCCTGTAGAGCTTTTATCGTAATACATGACGGGTGTACCAAAGCTAGGAGCCTCGGCTAAACGCACATTACGTGGGATCACCGCACGATACACTTTGTCGCCAAAATGACGTTTCAATTGCTCAGATACATCGTTGGCTAAACGGTTTCGCGGGTCATACATGGTGCGTAATATCCCTTCAATCTTCAAATCAGCATTGATTACGGATTGTAGTTTACCGATGGTATCGACCAGCGCAGTTAACCCTTCCAACGCATAATACTCACACTGCATCGGCACTAATACGGAATCAGCAGCGGCCATGGCATTGACCGTTAGCATGTTCAATGACGGCGGGCAGTCAATGAATACAAAGTCATATTGGTCACGATAATTTTTCAGTGCGTTACGTAATCGCAGCTCTCGCGCAAACACATCGAGCAAACGAACTTCAGCCGCTGTGACATCCGAGTTGGCTGCAACTAAGTGATAGCCACCGCCTGTTTCAGTTACCACAACTTCTGGCAATGGTTTTTCATCGACTAATAGTTCGTAAGCGGTGGCATGGACTTCGTATTTATCCACGCCGCTGCCCATAGTGGCATTGCCTTGTGGGTCTAAATCAATCAGCAGTACTTTGCGCTTTGTTGCAGCCATGGACGCTGCAAGATTAACTGCAGTCGTGGTTTTACCGACTCCACCCTTTTGGTTGGCAATGGCTATGACTTTTCCCACAAAGCATCCTCGCGTTGATATTAGATCCGTTGCAATCGTACTAAAAACCGTTGACCAACAAGTTCCGGCACGTGCAATTCGATAGTGTCGACAACTTTAACAAAATCAGGCAAAGCTGCAATTTCTTCCTGCACTTGAGCGCCTTTCATGGCGAGAAACTGGCCATTTTGTGCCGGTAAGTGTTTGCACCAAGTCACCATATCGGTCATTGAGGCAAAAGCTCTGCTCACCACACTGTCATATCCAGCGTCGCGTTGGTGATCTTCAACTCGACTTTGTAGTGGGTGAATATTTTCTAATTTAAGTTGGATCTTCACCTGGTTTAAAAAACGAATACGCTTTCCAAGACTATCAAGCAAAGTAAACTGCTTATCAGGACAACAGATGGCTAATGGCACCCCCGGTAAACCTGGCCCTGTGCCAACATCAATGATGTGTTCCCCTTGCAGGTGTGGCGCAACAACCAAGCTGTCCATGATATGTTTGACCAGCATTTCTTGAGGATCGCGCACCGACGTTAAATTGTAAGCACTATTCCATTTATCCAGCAGCTGAACATAACTGACCAATTGCAGCAGCTGCTGATCCGTCAAGACTATGTGGGTTTGTGCAACCAGTTGTTTTAAGCGATCGAACATCAATACTCTCTAAGCTGACTTACGCAGCAAGCCTTGTTTCTTTAAAAACACCAATAACAACGAGATTGCTGCAGGTGTGATCCCCGAGATCCGTGACGCTTGCCCCACGGTCTGTGGTTGCGCTTGGTTCAACTTCACGACCACTTCGTTGGACAAGCCTTTCACCACTTTGTAATCAAAGTCTTGTGGCAATAGCGTTTGTTCATTGCGCTCTTGCTTGGCGATCTCATCTTGTTGGCGGTTGATATAACCTTCGTATTTGATCTGAATTTCAACTTGTTCTGCAGCCTGTTCGTTCGCTAAATGCGGGCCCAGACTTTCAATTTGCATCAGATCTTTGTAGGTCACTTCTGGGCGGCGAATTAAATCTTCCAAACTTGCTTCGCGGATCATCGGTGTCTTCAATAAAGCATTTACGCGTTCAATATCAACGTGTTGTGGATGAACCCAGGTCTGCCGCAGGCGTTGCCTTTCCAGCTCCATCTGTTCGATCTTTTCATTAAATGCTTGCCAGCGGATATCATCAACTAAGCCAAGTTCACGGCCCTTGCTGGTCAAACGCAGATCTGCGTTATCTTCACGTAACATCAAGCGATATTCAGCGCGACTAGTGAACATGCGGTAGGGCTCTTTGGTGCCTAAGGTCGTTAAATCGTCAACCAATACACCAATGTAGGCTTGGTCACGGCTTGGTACAAAGGCGTCCTTCTCTTGGACATACAACGCCGCGTTCATCCCTGCCAATAAGCCTTGTGCGCCCGCTTCTTCGTAGCCTGTGGTGCCATTGATCTGCCCAGCAAAGAAAAGACCGCTAATGTATTTGGTTTCCAACGATTTTTTTAGATCCCGCGGATCAAAATAATCGTATTCGATGGCGTAACCTGGTCGTGTAATGTGAGCATTTTCTAAACCAGCGATCGAATGAACTAGTTCCAGCTGTACGTCAAACGGCAAGCTTGTTGAAATGCCGTTTGGATATAACTCATGCGTTGTTAAACCTTCCGGTTCAATAAAGATCTGATGTTTGTCTTTGTCAGCAAAGCGATTGATCTTGTCTTCAATGGATGGACAGTACCGTGGACCAACCCCTTCAATCACGCCCGTGTACATAGGAGAACGGTCTAAACCGCCACGAATAATGTCGTGGGTTTTTTCATTGGTGTACGTGATGTAACACGGAACTTGTTGCGGATGATCGCTTTGTTTGCCAATAAACGACATGACCGGTAATGGGTTATCACCTGGTTGTGGCTGCATCTTGGAGAAATCGACAGAACGCGCGTCAATACGCGGTGGAGTTCCTGTTTTCAAACGGCCGACACGAAATGGTAACTCGCGAAGACGTCGAGCTAGAGCTACAGACGGCGGATCACCAGCACGTCCACCGCTATAGTTTTGCAAACCAATATGAATTTGGCCGGCTAAGAAGGTACCTACTGTCAGAACAACTGACTTTGCCTGAAAACGTAACCCCATCTGGGTGACAATGCCTGTCACACGATCATTTTCTACAATCAGATCATCACAAGCTTGTTGAAAGATCTGTAAATTGGGCTGGTTTTCTAAAATGGTACGGATCGCAGCACGATACAGTGCACGGTCTGCTTGGGCGCGGGTTGCTCTTACAGCTGGGCCCTTAGAGCTATTCAAAGTACGAAATTGAATACCTGCTTTATCGGTTGCCAGAGCCATGGCACCGCCCATCGCATCGATTTCTTTTACCAGATGCCCTTTGCCGATTCCGCCGATCGCAGGATTACATGACATCAGGCCAAGCGTTTCAACATTGTGAGTAACGAGTAGGGTTTGCATGCCCATTCGTGCTGCAGCGAGCGCTGCTTCGGTACCGGCATGTCCACCGCCGATGACTATCACATCATAGGTTTGTTCAAACAACATCTTGGCCTCACGATCTGACTAAATTAAAAAGGGGCGCGTATTGTACCTTGATCCAAGGTGAAACTAAACGCCTGATTGAGGATCAAGATCCGATGCGATCCTCTATATATAAAAGAGATCTTTTTAAAGAGATCTTTTTATTGATCTTACTGTTATACCGGCTGTTTCCAGTGCATAAGTCACTTTTGATCAAAAGGATCAATCAGTTACAAAGGATCTAACTTGTGATCTGCCTTGGATCCTAATCACTTAAACCTGTGATCAACTCGCTGTTTTATCCACAAGAGGATCTGATGATAATTTGATGCAGAGGATAACACCAGTTTTTTCACTGGCTTATACGGTATTTATCCACAGATGTGATCTAACTGGGATCTAATTGTGGATAAGCTATTGATGATTTCGACAAATTATCATGTATTTATAAGATCTTTATTAAGTATTTAATGCTGCGGATCGCGCAGACTGTCGTTGCTGGCCTGGTGCCAGTTCGACCGTTAGACATCCAGTAATTGGACAGTGACTTGTGATTTGGCGGGTACTTTTGTACCCGCTTTTTTTTAGCGGGGTAAGAGAGGCGTTAAATTTGGCAACCACTGCAATGCCAAATCTTCAGGAAGCTCTTGATTTTGAGCATCTATTTTAAGTTCGACCCCTAGTGATTTTGCACCACGAGCACTAAGTAAATCCGCTAGTTTATCGCCCGCTAAACAAAAAGTGTCGTAACTCGAGTCACCTAAAGTGATCACGGCGAAGCAAACTGTGGTAAGATCTGTTTGATCTTGTGCTAATTGATCCGCAAAGGGTTGGATATTGTCGGGCAGATCACCCGCTCCATAGGTCGAGGTGATCACTAACCAAGTCGAATCTTTGGTTAGTTGTTCTATATCGGGTGTTAATTGAAGCCGGACGGCAAAACCCGCTTGTGCCAGTGCGTCAGCTACTTGTTCTGCTGTGTATTCCGCAGCGCCCATTTGGCTGCCCACGAGGATCTCAATCATCGTTAAACCTCTTGTCAGGTAAATGATTGGCTATACTACCGGAATTAAACCACATAGAGCGAAAGCTTTGTGTGGCTTGGGTATTTTTACTGCAAAGCAGGCTCAGTAAAATTACAGCAGCACAACCCGTAAAGCGCCTGCGTGTTATTGAGGTTGAACTACTTTATGTCTGAGTCCCTGACTTTTTCCCAGCTACAACTGCCAGAACCAATTCTGAAAGCAGTCACAGAATTGGGCTATGAAACTCCGTCGCCAATCCAGGCAGCGGCCATTCCCAAGCTGTTGGCGGGTGAGGACTTATTAGGCCAAGCGCAAACAGGTACCGGTAAAACCGCTGCTTTCGCATTGCCGTTGTTGGCCCGACTGGATCCAAACCAGATCGAACCGCAAATTCTGGTACTCGCGCCAACACGCGAATTAGCCATTCAAGTGGCCGAAGCGTTCCAAGCGTACGCGCGTTTTATGCCAGATTTCCACGTACTGCCGTTATACGGTGGTCAAAACTACAGCACGCAATTACGTTCATTAAAACGTGGCTCGCAAGTGATCGTCGGTACGCCAGGTCGTATTATGGATCATATTGATCGTGGCACTTTGGTGTTGGATAAACTGCGTGCGATCGTGCTTGATGAAGCCGACGAAATGTTACGTATGGGCTTTATCGATGATGTGCAATACATCATGGACGCAACACCAGCAGGACGCCAAGTGGCGATGTTCTCTGCCACCATGCCGCCACAAATTCGCGCCATTGCTCAAAAGCATTTAAAAGATGCAACGGAAATCAAGATCGAATCGAAGACCAGCACAGTTGAACGCATTGAACAGCGTTATGTGTTGCTGGAAGGCAGCCAAAAATTAGACGCGTTAACTCGGGTGCTGGAAGGCGAAGAGTATGATGCCAGCATCATTTTCGTGCGTACAAAGAGTGCCACCGAAGAGATCGCTGAAAAATTGGGTGCCCGCGGTTACGCTGTTGCTTGCTTAAACGGCGACATGAACCAAGCGCACCGCGAACAAACCATCCGTCGTTTAAAAGCCGATCAGCTCGATATCATTGTAGCGACTGACGTGGCGGCCCGTGGTTTGGACGTAGAGCGTATCAGCTTAGTGGTGAACTACGATATTCCTTACGATAGCGAAGCTTACGTGCACCGTATCGGCCGTACAGGTCGTGCTGGTCGTGAAGGTAAAGCGATCCTGTTCGTATCACCACGCGAACGTCGTCTGCTGCGCACCATTGAACACGCAACCCGTCAACCGATCGAAAAAATGTCACTGCCAACAGGCCAAGTGATTGAAAAACGTCGTATTGATGCGTTCCGTGCCCAGTTAGCGCAAACACTAGAAACCCAAAATTTAAGTTTCTTCCAAGAGTTAATCGCTGAATGGCGTGATTCTATGGAAACAACGGATGCCGATTTAGCCGCTGCCTTGTTGTTCTTAGCCCAAAAAGATCAACCACTGAACGTGGCAAACCAGTTCCCAGAATTGCGTGAACCGTTCAGCCGTGATCGCAATGACCGTCCAAACGACCGCAGCGAGCGTAACTCACGTTTCGAACGTGGCGATCGCCCAGAGCGTGGCGAGCGTCAGGAACGTGGTGACCGTCCAGAGCGCGGTGAGCGCCCAGAACGTGGCCCACGTCGTAACCGTGAAATGCAAGGCAACTACGTGACTTACCGCATCGAAGTAGGTAAAGAGCACGGTGTGCGTGCTGGTGATATCGTCGGCGCTATCGCCAACGAAGCGAATATTGATAGCCAATTTATCGGCAATATCAAATTGTTCGATCACTTCTCCACGGTTGAATTGCCAGGCGACATGCCAAATGAAGTGTTCATGCACTTGAAAAAGGTTTATGTGCGCAAGCAAAAGCTGAATATCGCGGTGGATACTGGCGCCCCGGCAGCGGATCGCGGTGATCGTCCAGATCGTTACAAACGTGAATTTGATCGCAGCGGTTTTGGCCAACGCCCAGGTGCTGCACCGAAGAAACCACGTCGTGATCGTGACCCATCTTAATAGCGATTGCTATATAGATCTTAAAAGAGCTCTTCGGAGCTCTTTTTTTATGCGCATTTTCTGTGATTTACACCGATGTTCTGCCGTTTGGCAGCAGGGTTTGCAGAGAGGGTGACGATATTGGCGCTTGAATCTTCTCGTAACGACACCATATAAATTGCATCTTCTGTAGCTAGGACACGATCATGATCATTGCTTGTCCCCACTGCGCGGGCTTAAACCGCGTGCCCCAAAGCCGCTTACTGCAACAGCCAAGCTGCGGTAAATGCAAACAACCGCTGTTTATTGGCGCTCCTGTGACGCTAACGTCGGAGAATTTCGTCAATCATGCGGTAAAGTCTGACGTGCCCATTTTGCTGGATTTCTGGGCGTCTTGGTGCGGCCCTTGCCAAAGTTTTGCGCCAACCTTTGCTGCCGCGGCCAGCGAACTAGAACCGCAGTTGCGTTTTGGCAAAATAAACACGGAGAGCGAGCAGCAGTTAGCAGCGCAATTCCAGATCCGCTCGATCCCCACGCTCGTATTAATGCAAAAGGGCAAAGTACTGGCACAGCTCAGTGGTGCTTTACCCAAAGCTCAGTTATACCAATGGCTTGAGCAACAGCAGCATAAAGTGCAGCACACCACGGACAGTGAATAATCGGTGTGGCTGTTGCCATCAGTTCAATGAAAAAAATCAAAACCAAGGAGCCCGCATGTCGACCTCATTTCGTTTAACCAGTCCCGATATCCAAGAAGGCCATTTCATGGCGAAAAGCTTTGAATTTAATGGTTTTGGTTGCGATGGCCCGAATTTATCGCCGGCGCTGGCTTGGCAAAATGCTCCGGCTGGCACTCAAAGCTTTGCGATCACCGTGTACGATCCGGATGCACCAACCGGTTCTGGCTTTTGGCATTGGTTGGTGGTGGACATTCCGGCGTCGGTAACATCGCTGGCGCAAGGTGCCGGCAATGGTGATTTGCCTGCAGGTAGCCGTTCCTTTACCAATGACTACGGCATTAAAGAGTTCGGCGGTGCCTGTCCACCACAAGGCCATGGTATGCATCGTTATCAATTTACGGTCTGGGCATTACCGGAGTCGACATTAGGCGTTCCTGATGGCGCTAGCGCCGCTGTGGTGGGTTTTATGCTCAATGCCACTGCGCTCGGTAAGGCGACGCTTACCGCGACCTACGCGCGCTGAATTGAGCGGTTTGTCGATTGAAAAAAAACCGGGAACTCCCGGTTTTTTCATTGATGTGCTGCGTTGGTTATTTGCCGATACAAAACGAGCTAAAGATCCGACCGAGCAAGTCATCAGAACTAAACTCACCGGTAATTTCATTCAGATACTGCTGCGTCAAACGCAGTTCTTCCGCCAGAATTTCACCGGCGACGTGGTCGTGCAATTGTTGCTGACCTATCGACAGATGCTCGGCAGCACGCTCTAAAGCATCGAGGTGGCGGCGCCGTGCGATAAAGGTGCCTTCGATATTACCTTCAAAACCCATGCAGGCTTTTAAATGCTCGCGCAGCGCATCAAGGCCGGTTTTGTCTTTGGCCGATAAACGGAACAGCGGGTGGAGGCCCGTTAAGTCAGCGCCGACCGTTTCGCCGGTTAAATCAGCTTTGTTGCGAATGACGCTAATGCCCAGTTCTTTGGGAATGCGGGCAATAAATTCTGGCCAAATGTGGGCTGGGTCGGTGTCGCTGGTGGTGGTGCCATCGACCATAAACAACACCCGATCGGCTTGCAGGATTTCTTGCCACGCGCGTTCGATACCAATCTGTTCGACTTTGTCGGTCGCTTCGCGAAGGCCCGCCGTGTCGATGATATGCAGCGGCATGCCATCGATATGAATATGCTCGCGCAGAACGTCGCGAGTGGTGCCGGCGATGTCGGTGACAATCGCGGCTTCACGGCCTGCCAAGGCATTTAACAAGCTGGATTTACCCGCGTTAGGGCGACCAGCGATCACCACTTTCATGCCTTCGCGCAGAATGCTGCCTTGGGTGGCTTGTTTTTGGATCTTCGCAAGGTCTTGGATTATCTCGGCCAAGTTACCCGACACTTTGCCATCGGATAAGAAATCGATTTCTTCGTCTGGAAAGTCGATCGCCGCTTCGACATACATCCGCAGGTAAATCACTTTTTCTACTAAATCATGAATTTGCCGCGAAAATTCGCCTTGCAGCGATTGCATCGCACTGCGCGCGGCTTGCTCGCTGCTGGCGTCAATCAAATCGGCAATGGCTTCGGCTTGGGTCAGATCGAGCTTGTCGTTTAAAAAAGCGCGTTCTGAAAATTCACCAGGCCGGGCAATTCGTACGTTGTGCTGTTCAAGTACACGACGCAGCAGCATATCTAGCAGCACCGGGCCGCCATGACCTTGCAGCTCCAGCACGTCTTCACCTGTGAAGGAGTTAGGGCCTGGGAAATACAAGGCGATCCCTTGGTCAAGCACCGAACCATCGCCGGCTAAAAACGGCAAATATTCGGCGTAACGCGCTTTGGGCACTCGGCCGAGCAATGCGGTGGCGACGTTTCTGACGTCTGGGCCTGACACCCGAATGATGCCAACGCCGGCACGACCTGTCGCGGTAGCTTGTGCTGCGATCGTATCTGTTGTGTACATAATTTGACCTTCACTAAACCCATAAAAAAATGGCCATTACGCAGTGTAGTGGCCATTTTCGTGTTATTGCGCGCAGAAATTAGGCTTTTTTCGTTGGTACGTGTAAGCCTTTTTTCTCCATTTGCTTGTAGATGTAAAGCATTTGCGCCAGAGAAATTAAGTTACTGACGACCCAGTACAACACCAAGCCGCTTGGGAACCACATAAAGAACACACCAAACACCACCGGCATCCACAGCATAATTTTTTGTTGCATGGGGTCGGTCACTGTTACTGGGGTTAGTTTCTGCATCGCATACATACTCAGCATGTACAGCACTGGCAGCACGTAGAACGGGTCTTGGGCGGACAAGTCGTGGATCCACAACATAAATGGTGCTTGGCGCAGTTCAACCGATTCAACGAATACCCAGTATAGGGCTAAGAAGATTGGCATCTGGATCAGCAGTGGTAAACAGCCGCCCATCGGATTAACTTTTTCCTTGCGGTACAGTTCCATCATGGCTTGGCTGAGTTTTTGCCGATCGTCTTTATAGCGTGCTTGGATTTCATCCAGTTTTGGCTTTAAGTTGCGCATCTTGGCCATGGATTCGTATTGCGCTTTGGTCAGTGGGAACATCAGGCCTTTCACTAACAGTGTGATGCCGATAATCGCCAAGCCCCAGTTGCCGATAAAGCCGTGGATCCATTCCAACGCCCAGAACAGTGGCTGAGAGATCCACCACAACACACCATAATCGACGGTTAAATCTAAACCGGCGGCAATTGTACCTAATGCTTCTTGGTCTTTTGGACCGGCATAAAACACGGCGCCGACGGATTTGGTTTCGCCAGCTGCGATACTAACTTGTTGGCCTTGTGAACCAATGACCGCTAAATTGCCGTTTGCGACTTTAGTAAATAATTGATTTTGCTCGTTTTGAGCTGGAACCCAAGCCGACACGAAATAGTGCTCTAACATACCAACCCAGCCACCCAGTGTGGATTTGGCCAAGCCTTCTTCTTTCATTTCGTCGAAGCTAAATTTGGTATAACGCTCTTCTTGGGTTGAATAAGCACCACCGCGATACACAGGCATCATCATGTTGCCAGCTTTACCGGCATCGATGGTTTGTGCCAAATAGTGGTATGGTTGGATGACTTTGCTGCCGTTACTGATATTTTTTACCAGATATTCTACCCGGACATCATATTTACCGGCTTGAAAGGTGTAGCGTTTTTCAATCTGCAGGCCGTTGTATTCGCCAGTTAAGCTGACCACTAGTTCAGTTTGACCTGGTTGAAGTTGGAAGGTATCGGCAGTTGTTGAATAAATCAGGCCTTCTTTGCCTTTTTCATCTGGACCATCACCCAATAAGCCTGATTGCGCTGTATAGCTGAATCCTTCGCGTTGACGCATCAGTTGATAAGGCGTTTTATCCTCCAATGAGACGGTATACTTTGGCAAATCCAAACCAACGATATTACCGCCTTTGGTGTCAATGCTGACATCAAACACATCGGTTGTTACTTTGATTTTTTTGCTCGTTGCCGTTGTTGGAGCCGCCGGTTCTGATGCTGGTGTGCCTGATGCGGTTAATTGAACATCATTGGTACCAGTGGTGTTTTGGACTTGTGCGGCAGGTGTTGTTTGCACAGGTTTTGGTCCGTAATCCTTTTGCCATTCTTGCCATAACAAGAAGCTGACAAAAGCAAAGGCCAAAATAAATAAACTACGTTGCGATTCCATGTGGGCGCTTATCTCTTTTGCTTTTCAGGAACTGGGTCATCACCACCAGCGTGTAAGGGGTGACATTTTAATAGACGTTTCGTGGTTAACCAACTGCCTTTTATCGCACCAAAGCGAGAAAATGCTTCAATTGCGTAATGTGAGCAGGTTGGATTGAATCGACAGCTTGGAGCAAACAGTGGGCTAATCACTATTTGATAGCCACGCACCAAAGCGATTAAGGCTTTGGCTGGGATGCCGGAAAGCTTCGTGCGATTTTGCGCCATAAACGCCCCAATTGCTCATGTAGTTCTGCATTGTCAGCATGACTGATATCACCTTTGACCATTAATACTAGGTCGACGGCGGGCAGTGTGTGTTGATGCAAGCGGAAGCTATCGCGGGCGCAGCGTTTAATCCGATTGCGTTGCGTGGCCAATTTAGCACGTTTTTTCGCAACAGTAAGGCCAAGTCGAGGGTGATTCGACGTATTCGCTTTGCAAAGGATGGTAAATAAAGGAGAGGCAACCCGAATTGGGTCTTTAAAGACATTGTCGAAATCGCGGGGAGTTAACAGACGTAACTCCCTGCTGAAGGTATAGCTGAGCACGCAGCGTTTAACGATCTGACTAGACAGTTAAACGTTTACGGCCTTTAGCACGACGACGTGCCAATACTTGACGACCATTTTTAGTGGCCATGCGAGCACGGAAGCCGTGGTTGCGTTTCTGCTTTAAAACGCTTGGCTGAAAGGTTCTTTTCATATCTTCGTCCGTCCGGTCGAGTTTACTAAGTAAGTCTGTGTTTTAGTAAAAAGTACCAAAACGCAGCGATTGCAAATAAAGAGCGCGGATTTTACGGAGCTTACTGGTTAATGTCAATGCGATCCTTGCTGAAAAGCTGATCTGATCATCGATCTTTTAAAGTTTTCCACAGGCATTCGTTAGTAAGCGAACAAATTGTGAATTATTCAGATTTTTGAGAGGGAACGCGCTTCAAAATTCTTGCTTGATCTTTTGCTAGAATCATTTCGAATAAAAGAAATAAGTTCAATAAAAACAATAGTTAACGAGTGAGTTTGGTCACTTCCTGTTTTTTTCCAAAAGTCAATATTGAAGTTGTGGATAAGATCAGCCCATAATGCTGGTCTTTCGCTAACGCCTGCCTGTAAAAAAATTCATATTCAGGGCTGTTTGGAGATCATGGTGTATCAGTCAGTTTGGCAAAATTGTTTGGAAGTACTGCAATCTGAGCTTCCAGCCCAGCAATTTAGCATGTGGATCCGCCCGCTGCAGTCAGACAGCTCCCACGATACTCTTACCTTGTTTGCGCCGAATCGCTTTGTGTTGGATTGGGTTCGCGATAAATATTTAAATCGGATCAATGAGTTGATCCAAGATTATTGTGGCGATCATGCGCCTCGGCTGCGCTTTGAAGTTGGCAGTAGCCAAAAAGCTATCAAAGTTCCTGCGGCTACCACCGCGCCTGCTGTAAAAGCCGCACTTACTCCTGCACCTGCTCCAGTTGCTGAAGTTGCTGAGCCTGCGCCGAAAACCATAGTCCGTAGTAATGTCCGCGCAAATTATACCTTTGATAACTTTGTTGAGGGTAAATCGAACCAGCTGGCTCGAGCTGCCGCAAGTCAAGTGGCCGACAATCCTGGTTCTGCTTATAACCCGTTGTTTCTTTATGGTGGAACGGGTTTAGGTAAAACCCATTTGTTGCATGCGGTGGGTAACGGCATTTTGGCGAAAAAGCCCGATGCCAAAGTTATTTACATGCATTCCGAACGTTTCGTGCAAGACATGGTGAAAGCATTACAAAACAATGCGATCGAAGAATTTAAGCGCTATTACCGCTCTGTCGATGCGTTGTTAATTGACGATATTCAGTTTTTTGCTAAAAAAGACCGCTCCCAAGAAGAATTTTTTCACACCTTTAACGCGTTGTTAGAAGGCAATCAGCAAATCATTTTAACCAGCGATCGTTATCCCAAAGAAATTGATGGGGTCGAAGAGCGGTTAAAAAGTCGATTCGGTTGGGGTTTAACAATTGCGATCGAGCCGCCTGAGCTTGAAACTCGTGTTGCGATCCTGATGCGGAAGGCTCAGGAAAATAACATCCGTTTACCGGAAGAAGTCGCATTTTTTGTCGCCAAGCGCCTGCGCTCTAATGTGCGTGAATTAGAGGGCGCTTTAAACCGTATCACGGCGAATGCCAATTTTACGGGTCGGCCGATCACCATTGATTTCGTCCGCGAGTCTTTGCGTGATTTACTCGCGTTGCAAGATAAATTGGTAACCATCGAGAATATTCAAAAAACGGTGGCAGAGTATTACAAAATCCGTGTGTCAGATCTGCTTTCGAAGCGTCGTAGTCGTTCTGTGGCTCGACCACGGCAGATGGCGATGGCTCTGGCGAAAGAATTAACCAACCACAGTTTACCCGAGATCGGTGATGCCTTTGGTGGCCGTGACCACACAACCGTGTTGCACGCCTGCCGTAAGATTGAGGCACTAAAAGAAGAAACGCATGAAATCAAAGAAGATTTCCAAAATCTGATCCGGACTTTGTCGTCTTAAGAGGGAATGGCTATGCACTTTATCATTGAACGTGATGCTTTGTTGAAACCGTTGCAGATGGTCTCTGGTGCCATTGAGCGTCGTCATACCTTGCCTATTCTCTCCAATGTGTTGCTTGACGTTACACCTGAGTCTGTAACCTTAACAGGTACAGATCTGGAGATTGAATTAGTGGCAACCACCTGGGCACAGCAAGTGATCACCCCAGGCCGGGTGACTATTCCTGCGAAAAAGCTGTTGGATATTACCCGTTCCTTGCCGGATGGCTCTGTGTTTCAATTATCAGTACAGGGTGAAAACTGTATTTTAAGTACAGGTAAAAGTAAGTTTACCTTGGCAACCTTAAATGCCAACGACTATCCAAATTTAGAAAGCTGGCAAGGTGATATCGAATTCGAGGTCAGTCGCGCACAATTGCGTAAGTTGATGGATGACACCGCGTTTTCGATGGCTAACCAGGATGTTCGTTATTATTTGAATGGTTTGTTATTCGAAGTCGACAATGGCACTTTACGTACCGTAGCGACTGATGGCCATCGTCTTGCGTTAAGCTCCATGGAGTTGCCTCAAACCGCTGGGCAGCAAAAGCAAGTGATCATCCCGCGTAAAGGCGTCATGGAATTGATGCGTTTGTTGGCCAGTGATGATCAGTTGATCCGCTTGAGTATTGGCCAGAACCATGTGCGGCTGATTGACCAACAATTCAGTTTTTCGAGTAAGTTAATCGATGGTCGGTTCCCGGATTATCGTCGTGTATTGCCGCGTAATTCCAGCAGACAGTTAACCGCCCACCGCGCGGTGTTAAAAGATGCGTGTGTACGCGCGTCTATTTTATCGAATGAAAAGTATCGCGGTGTTCGTTTCACGTTGACGCCGAATGAATTGCAAATCGTCGCCAATAACCCTGAGCATGAACAAGCTGAAGAGGTTATTGAGGTTGAATACAATAGTGATCTGTTAGAAATTGGTTTCAACGTCGGCTATGTGCTGGATGTGTTAAATACCTTGTCGACGGATTTGGTCATTATGCATTTAAGTGACTCGAATTCGAGTTCATTGGTTGAGGGCGTTGGTAATCCTGGCTCCCTGTACGTTGTGATGCCAATGCGGCTGTAATGGCGTTACGTCAACTGATAGCGAAGGACTTTCGCAACATTGCGAATGCCGATATCCAGTTTTGCAGTCAGTGGAATGTGCTGACGGGTGATAATGGCAGTGGCAAAACCAGCGTGCTGGAAGCGATTTATGTGTTGTCCCATGGACGCTCGTTTCGGACCACCAAATTACAAAAGGTCATTCAACACGACTGTGATGAATTGACGCTGTTTGCACGGATTGATTGGAGCATGCAGCAGCTGGCGCTGGGTGTGCAACGCACGCGCAGCGGTGAATGGTTAGCGCGCTTAAACGGTGAGGCAGTACAGCGGGTTGCTGATTGCGCCAGCGTATTGCCGGTGCAATTGTTGCAACCGGAAAGTTTTCGGTTATTTTTTGGCGGACCGAAAGAACGTCGGCAGTTTTTTGATTTGGGATTGTTCCACGTGGAACCTTCTTTTTATCAGACGTGGCTGCAATTTCAAAAAGTATTAAAGCATCGGAACGCGCTGTTAAAAAGTCGCCAAGGATATAACGAACAGTATCACTACTGGGATCAGCAATTTGTGCAGTTGTCGTTGCAGCTAAAGCAGCAGAGGCAGCGTTATCTACATTTGTTAAGGCAGGCTATTTTACCCTTAACGGAGCAAGTGCCTTTTCTTAGCCAGCTCACTGTAGAGCTTTATGCAGGTTGGTCTGAGCAAGGCTCTGAATCATCTGCAGAGCAGCACTTGCTAGCGTTGTTGCAGCAGAATTTTAGTAGTGATTTTAAATTTGGGTATACCCAGATTGGTCCGCAAAAAGCTGACCTTAAACTTAAGATTGCAGACGATGCCGTCGAAGAAATTCTATCGCGCGGCCAGCTTAAGGTGCTGCTGTTTGCTTTAAAGATTGCCCAGAGCAATGTTATTTACGACAGCGGTTTTAAACAACCGTTGCTGCTAATCGACGACTTGGCCTCTGAGTTAGACGATGACTCCAAGCGCTATGTTTTCGACTTTTTACATAAAACCCAATCGCAGGTGTTTATCACTGCAATTGAAGAAAGCCAAATCCTGCCTCTTTTGTCGATGCAGAGTGAGGTCGGAGTGTTCCACGTGGAACATGGGCAAATAAAACGGACGGATAACGATGGCCGAAGATAACAGTTACGATTCCTCGAGTATAAAAGTATTAAAAGGTTTGGATGCAGTTCGTAAGCGTCCGGGCATGTATATCGGTGATACCGATGACGGCTCAGGCTTACACCATATGGTGTTCGAAGTCGTCGATAACTCCATCGACGAAGCCTTAGCTGGTTACTGTAGCGACGTCTTTGTGACGATCCACAGCGACAACTCTGTTTCTGTACGTGATAACGGTCGCGGTATTCCGACTGATATGCATGAAGAAGGGGTCTCTGCGGCCGAAGTTATCATGACCGTGCTGCACGCTGGTGGTAAGTTCGATGACAACTCCTACAAAGTTTCAGGTGGTTTGCACGGTGTGGGTGTGTCGGTGGTAAACGCGCTGTCTGATAAGCTTGAGCTAACCATTCGCCGTAAACAACAAGTGCACAGTCAAATTTACCGTCTTGGTGTGCCGGATGAGCCACTGAAAGTGGTGGGTGAGACGGATTCTACCGGTACCGAAATTCGTTTCTGGCCAAGTCCAACGATCTTTTCTGACATCAATTTCCACTACGACATTCTGGCAAAACGCCTACGTGAATTGTCGTTTTTGAACTCAGGCGTCAGTATCATTCTGTCGGATGAACGCAATGACAAACGCGATCATTTCAAATATGAAGGTGGTATCGAAGCCTTCGTACAGTACTTGAACCGGACAAAAACGCCGATCCATCAAAAGGCATTTTACTTTAGTTCACAACGTGATGATGGCATTGCTGTTGAAGTGGCGATGCAGTGGAACGACTCGTTCCAAGAAAGCATCTATTGCTTTACCAATAACATTCCGCAAAAAGACGGTGGTACTCACTTAGCGGGTTTCCGTTCTGCGCTGACCCGGGTGTTAAACACCTACATCGACGCCGAAGGTTATGCCAAAAAGATGAAAGTTCAGGCGACCGGTGATGATGCGCGGGAAGGCTTAACTGCGGTTATTTCGGTGAAAGTGCCTGATCCGAAATTCAGTTCACAAACCAAAGATAAGTTAGTATCGAGTGAAGTGAAATCCGCTGTTGAAAGCGTGATGCATGAAAAACTCAACGAATACCTGCTGGAAAGCCCGAACGATGCCAAAATCATCGTAACGAAAATCGTCGACGCTGCACGGGCGCGTGAAGCCGCACGGAAAGCTCGCGAAATGACCCGTCGCAAAGGCGCCTTGGATATCGCCGGCTTACCAGGTAAGTTGGCCGATTGCCAAGAAAAAGACCCGGCATTATCTGAACTGTACCTGGTGGAGGGTGACTCTGCGGGTGGTTCTGCCAAGCAAGGCCGCAACCGCAAAAACCAAGCGATCCTGCCACTGAAAGGTAAAATTCTGAACGTTGAAAAAGCTCGCTTCGATAAGATGATTGCGTCGCAAGAAGTCGGCACTTTGATCACCGCACTTGGTTGTGGCATCGGTCGTGAAGAATACAATCCCGATAAAACTCGGTATCACAGCATCATTCTGATGACAGACGCCGACGTCGACGGTTCGCACATTCGTACGCTGCTGTTGACCTTCTTCTATCGTCAAATGCCTGAATTGATCGAACGCGGTTACATCTACATTGCTCAGCCGCCACTGTATAAAGTCAAAAAAGGTAAAGCAGAGCAATACATAAAAGACGACTCTGCGATGCAGGAGTTTTTGACTTCCTTGGCGTTGGATGAAGCATCCCTGCATGTCAATGCACAGGCGCCGGCAATTGCAGGCACAGCCCTCGAGCAACTGGTGACGCAATACCATAAAGGGATGGCGACGGTTGAGCGTTTAAGTCGTAAGATCCCATCGAATCTGTTGAACGAACTTATCTATGTGCCGGGTTTGACGGTTGATACTTGCAAAGACCAAGCTGCCGTAGAAGCTTGGGTCAAGCTGTTGCAAACCCGCCTGATTGAAAAAGAAGGTGATGGTTCGACGTACACCTTCGGCGTTGCAGAAGATCGCGAGCGAAATCTGTCGCTGCCGAAAGTCACCATTCGCCAACATGGTATCGACACTGACTATGTGTTGCACTACGAGTTCTTAAACTCAGGCGATTACATTCGCTTAGTCGAGTTAGGCAACGCCATCCGTGATCTGATCGAAGAGGGTGGTTATATCCGCCGCGGCGAGAAAGTGAAGCCTGTGACCACCTTTGCCGAAGGTTTGGATTGGTTGCTGACCGAATCGAAAAAGGGCCTGTACATCCAACGTTATAAAGGGTTGGGTGAGATGAATCCTGAGCAGTTATGGGAAACTACCATGGACCCGAACACGCGACGTATGCTGCGTGTCACCATCGAAGATGCGATTGGTGCAGACCAATTGTTCAACACTCTGATGGGCGACGAAGTTGAACCACGTCGCGCCTTTATCGAAGAGAACGCGCTGCGCGTGGCGAACTTGGATATCTAACGTATCTGAATCCTATTAAAAGGCCCTGTGGGGCCTTTTTTTTGGCCATTTATCTCCAGGATCATGAAATTTACCGACCTCACGAGAAGTGAAAACCGCGCTTACCAAGTAGGTTTAGCTGCGGCTATCAGCTGTACTTAGCCTGTATGACGATGGTAAACGCATAGTTGGAGACATAGTTCTGCAAAAAACGCATAATTTATCAGACTTCTAGCCATCTAAAGCCTACTCATTTAAGCGCCTCGGTGGTATGCTGCTAAGGCGCTTATCTTTTGCGCAAGCGTATTTTCTTTTCACTTGATACAGGTAGACAGCAATGAAACGTGTGGGTCTGGTAGGCTGGCGTGGGATGGTCGGCTCCGTGCTGATGCAACGCATGCAGCAAGAACATGATTTTGACGTCATCGAACCGGTGTTTTTCACCACTTCGCAAGCCGGTAAAGCGGCGCCAAATTTTGGCAAGGACGCAGGAACATTAAAGGATGCCACCGACATTAAACAGCTGTCTGAGATGGATATCATCATCTCGTGCCAAGGCGGTGATTATACGACGGAGGTGTATCCGCAACTACGCGCAGCCGGCTGGGCAGGCTACTGGATTGACGCGGCGTCTACCATGCGGATGGAAGACGATGCGGTGATTATTCTTGATCCGGTCAACCGCAATGTGATTGACGCAGCCCTAGAGCGCGGTGTGAAAAACTACATCGGTGGCAACTGTACTAATTCTATTTTGTTGATGGGCTTGGGCGGCTTGTTCAAAGCCGGCTTGGTCGAATGGGTGTCTTCAATGACATACCAAGCAGCGTCGGGCGGCGGTGCCAACCACATGCGCGAGCTACTCAAAGGTATGGGTGTGGTGCATGCCACAGTGCAAAGCGAACTGGCAGACCCTGCCTCCGCCATTCTAGAGATTGACAGCAAAGTCGCTGCCGCTCTCCGTGAGGATGTTCCG
>CAYTIQ010000058.1:0-24506 GCA_964437935.1 uncultured Rheinheimera sp. | reverse complement strand
TTTTTCTGGACGCCGACGAAGTCATCACCCCCGAGCTGCAGGCCGAAATGCAAGCCGCCGTGGCCAGCGGCCAGCAAGCCACTTGGGAAGTGCTGTGGAACCAGGTTGCCTATGGCAAAGCCCTCACGCTCATGAAGTCCACCGGCGGCGTGCAACGCATGTTCCCCACCGCCAATCTGGAGCGGTTTGACGGCGTCGTTCACGAAAAAGCCATCGTGCGCAACCCGTCCACCCCAGTCATCAAATTCAAAGCCCGTTTGCTGCACTACTCGCGCGAAACCATTTACGGTAGCCTGCAAAAACTGGCGCAATATGCCCAGCTCGGCGCTCGCAAACGCGCCGAGAAAGGCAAGCGCGGCGGCGTGTTGCGTGGCTTTGCTTCGGCGCTGGTCAATTTCATTCAGCTGTACATTTTCAGGCGCGGGTTTCTGTGCGGGGCAGAGGGCTTTTTGTTCTGCTTCTTTATCGCGCTGGAATGCTTCTTCCGCTATGCCATGCTGCACTACGACCGTGAACACCTGAACGCCAGCGTTACCCGGTAAGTCGGCATGCACATCCTGTTGATCAAAAAGCGCCTGTTCCCGTGTTTGCCTATACAAATACGAAACGGTATAGCTTGAACATCAACTTAATCAACGGCAACCAAGATTGTCAGATTTGGCAATCGGCCTACCATGTTCATGATTCGTTGTTGGGCGCATGCGGTTTGTAACTGGCAACCAACAACGCCAGCATGAACGTGAACAAATGGTTCTCTGTAGAAAGCCAAAGCCCGCTGTTAAAAAGACTGTCCGACACCATGATGCCAATAAAGCCGATCAAGACCGCTTTATCTAGCAAAGCCATGCCGCGCCCAGCAACGCCGGCGCGATAAAGGTAAAACACATAAGCCAGCAGCCCCACCAGCCCCAGCTCAACCCCAAAAAACAAGAACTGGTTGTGTGGGTGCACCCCTTGCACATCCAAAACCCCTTGTGAATGGAAAGCCTCTTTGGCTAGCACCGGGTAAGAGCCCGTTCCACTGCCTAAAACCGGGTGCTTGGCCATGCTCTGAACGGACAGCCGCCACATGTCAATGCGCGCACCCAAAGAGGTGACCTCTGCCGCTTCTTGATTCATTGGGCGCGCCCAAGCTGCAGCCACCTCCGCAGCCCCTTGGTCCACACGTGCCTGTATTGCTGGCGAGGACATATAAGCCAAGGGCGCCGCAGCCACAAGCGCCACCAAAGCCAACAACTTGCGTAGCGGGTGTCGGTTAACGGTCCACAAAAAGCCCCCCAAACCTGCCAGCAGTGCCACATAGCCCGAACGTCCATAGGAAAGGAACAAAATACTCACCATAGCCAAAAGAGCAGCCAGCGCCCAAAAACCTTTGCGCAGCAAAACGGTCTCTTTTGTGGCCTGCGCAAGAGCCAGCAGCACAAAGGTAGACATCAACAAGCCCTGGGCAATGTAGTCCTTGAACACAGTATGGTCCACCCCCCAACCCAGTTGCCCCCGGGTTACAGACCAAGGTACAGCCCACCAAATGCCCGCATACGTGCTGACCAGGGTCACCAGCATGGCCGTACAAAAGGCGTACAGGCAACGCTTTCTCCATACTTCTTCAGTAAGCAAACTTAAAACCAAGGGTATGAACAAGAACTTGGAATATTTGCCAACGTGGTGCAAAGCCAAACTGGCCGGTGCCAGCGTGTAGCTGGCCCCCAGAACGACCAGCACAAACATGCCAATGGCCGGCCACACCAACGGGTGTTGTCGAATAGCCTTCCAGCGGCCTTTGTAGTCACCCGCCAACAGCCAAAACAACAAGGTCAAGGCCATAAAGGTGTTGGCCAAGCCCAGGCGCGTTGGAAAGGTCAGAAAGACGCCAACCAAAGACAGCTTTGCAAGCTTGTCGACAACAGGGGTATGAAGCTTGAGCATTTAAACGAAGGTTCTGAAGGTCCTGAATTTTAGTGTGGTGCGCAAACGCAGCATGCTCGGAGCGATCGATATGTGGATTTAGCGGGCGCTCTGGTCCCGATAGACCATTCCTGACCGGGGGCTTTCGATGGGCTGTTTATTGCTCATTTGTGGAAAATTTCGCTACCCCCCCCCTGTCCCAAACCTCATTAGCTTTTAGAATGGATGGGGTGTGTGTGAACCCATATCAGTTGGATTCACTGCGGTAGCCTGCCCTACAGAATATTAAGTGCCATGACAGATACCTTTAATACTACCGATGACGACGAAATCAACCTCCTGGACCTCCTCTTGGTGGTGGTCCAAAACCTGCGGCTGTTGGTCCTGGGGCCACTTACGGTGGGTTTGCTTGCTTTGGGTGTGTCGTACCTTTTGCCACCCACCTACGAAAGTGCCGCTACTCAGTCTGGGGATGCGCAGCTGGTGGCCATGTACAACAGCGCTCAGGTGCTCGATGCGGTTATCGATAAGGTAGGCTACTCGCGTCCTGGTGAAGACAAAGACACGGCCCGCCAGCGCCTGGCAAAGGACCTCAAGGTGTCCTTCAACCCCTTTAACAAAACCATCAATATTGTTACTAGTGCACCCAGCCCAGTTGATGCACAAAGGCTGGCCCAGGAGGCGATCAAGCAGGTGGCAGTCTTGAATCAATCACGTCTTGAAGACATAAAGAGAATGAATGAGCAATATGAATTGGCTGTCAGACGTGAGCGTGAATACGCCAGTGCGGCAGAGCGGGTGACTCAGCAAATGGCAAGCAAAGCGGCCGTAAATCAGATTGTACTTGCTAAATTAAAATTAGAATTATTGGATGCTGCAAAAGAAGCGCAGATTCGGACGGCAGGGTTGGCTAATTCATTGCGAGAACAAGAAAATTTTCAACTGTTGCAAAATCCCACACTGCCCACCAAAAAAATTGCGTCCAAAATGGCGCTGATCGCGATCATTGCGACCCTTGCGTCTGCCTTTGCACTGCTGCTGTTTGTTTTTGTCAAGCGGGCACTGGTGAATGCGTCGCGGGACGCGGAGTCTGCAGCCAAAATGAAGCTGCTGAAGAACTCGTGGCTCAGTGCCGTTGGCCGCTCTAACCAGGCAGACTGATGTTTGGTTTAGATAAAAATTAATAGTGTCGTATTTCCATAAAAATATTAATGAAAGATTTAAGAACGAGGTGCAAAACGCTTTAGCAAGGCGTGAAACACTTCATCTGGCGTGTTGAATCCGTCGATAGAAAAATGACCAATATGCCTATAACAATTCGCAATAAATTAAATAATAAAATCTGGTGAATATTTTATATGTAATATACTTTGGCGCAATTCTATTTCCATATATTGGATATTTTCCACTTCCAATTGATACGCAGCCATATGCTTTGATTATTGGGGTGATCTATTTGGTGTTAAAAAGTTACGTAGGATTACAGATTCCTAAATTAACGAGCTATTTGATAGTGCCGATAATTGTATCTGTGCTTCTGGGAATTAATAATTTAACCACAGCAGCGATGCGGAGTATTATTGGGTATATTTCAGTATTTGTTTTCTTTTTGTCGGCGTACAATTTGTTAAAGAATCCAAAAATTTATAATATATTCTTGCTGACATTGAAATGCTCAGTTGTAATATGGTTGACTGGGGGCGTAATTGAATTGGTGGTTGGGAATGGCGTATGGTCTCCATTGTTAAATAATTTAAGACCAGGGGGAGGAGCAGGGAGGGGGGGGAACTCTTTTGCTCCAGAGCCAACATACTGGGGAATGCACTGTATATTTTTGATGATAATAAACAATTTAACTGTCAAGAATAAATATATTGAAATTGCATTGATAGTCCAGATATTAATTCTTTCAAGGTCATCGATGGCTGTTATGTTCATAATGATAATTTATGGAATCGAATTGGTAAAAGTAATTTCATTTGGCAAATTGATAAAATATTTGGCCCTCATATTAATTTTTGTAGAAATTGCCGTGAATTATTTTAGTGAAACAAGAATTAGCACTTTGATTTCATATGTTATCAATAATCCATTAAAATTAATTAATTCAGACGTTAGCATTAACTCAAGGATTGGGCATGTAATATTTTCCTTAATAGGGGCCTTCGATTCTTGGTTCATTCCTCGGGGGTATGATAATTTTGGAAATTATTTAACTCTAAAATTGCAAAATATTGATTGGTATGTTTGGCTTGCCGACTTTGGACATGAGGAGAGAATTATGAGTGGGATTGGGGGTGCAATTTTTGAGTTAGGTATATTTGGTGTTGCTTATGTGGTTTTCATATATATGGTTGGAACTCAAGGGTCGGATACAGTTAAGTCCAAATTGTTTGCTGTCGTGTTAATTTATTTGATAATGCTGACTGCACAGCCTTTAACATATCCTTTATTTGGCGTTTTGTTAGCAATTGTTATGCTGAAAGGGAAGGGGTATATTAATGTGAGGTCACTAATTGGTTAAAAGACAAACTGTTATGATGTCAGAATAAAAATTGGTAAATTTCGAATAAAAAATTCAAATTATATAACATCATTTAGTGCCTATTTGAAAACTTGAATTTGTTTACGTGTATTTATGAAACTAGAAAGTAAAATTTGCTCAGAAGCTGAAATTCAATCAAGGTTAGACAAATTGGCACGCCCATTAGTCATGACAAATGGTGTGTTTGACGTAATGCATCGAGGGCACGTAAACTATTTGCAGCGCGCTGCGGAATTGGGGGGGGCGCTACTTGTTGCAGTGAATACAGATCGCTCAGTAAGGATGCTGGGTAAAGGGCCAGATAGACCATTGAATTCGGAATATAATAGGGCTTATGTATTAGCAGGATTAGCCTCTGTTGATATTGTAACATTTTTTGATGCAAAAACACCTGTTGAATTAATTAAATATATCAAACCTGATGTATATGTAAAAGGTGGTGATTATGAGATGGAGGAATTGGAAGAAACGAGAATTGTGCGTAGCTGGGGTGGGTACTCAGTTGCAATGCCATTTATAGATGGATTTTCAACATCTGCTTTAGTCGAGCGTATCCGTGCGCCGAAGCGAAAAGCAGTTTTCTTAGATCGAGATGGAGTGATCAACAAAGACAATGCCTATGTAGGGCGATGGGAAGATTTCGAATTCCTGCCCGGATCCGTAGAGGGAATTCGACTACTGCAAGCAGTCGGATATGTAATAGTGATTGTGACAAATCAATCTGGTATAGCACGTGGGTACTACGACGATGCTCAATATCAAACATTAACAAAGCAGATGTTGGCAACGCTACGTGAACATGGAGTTGAGGTGAGCGGTGTTTATTACTGTCCTCACCACCCTGAAGGAGTAGTTCCTAATCTGGCCATTACCTGCAGCTGTCGAAAACCTGCGCCAGGATTAATAGTGCAAGCGGCATTAGAATTGAATTTGTCACTACAAGACTCTGTAATGATTGGTGACAAACTAAGTGATATCCAGGCTGCAAACTCAGCTGGGGTAAGTAATGCATATTTAGTGAAGTCAGATAGCAATGAAGATGATAAAGCAGAGTTGGTAAAGTCAGTTAGACAATTCAAGACCTTGCTTGAGTGCGCGGAATATATAACAGCCAGAATAAAAGAACAAATATGATGATCCGGAATAAAAATTTCAAATGTAATCATATATATATATCTTGTTGTAAGTTAGAAGCATTGGTTAATAAATCGGATAATATACTTCAATGTGTTGTGTAATAAGTTAAATTTGTATGATTATTAAGTTTTGGAAAGAAAGAGTTGGAATAGATAGGGTAGTGTTTTTAACATTAATGTCAAGAGCATGGACAGTATTAGGTGGATTGGGAAGCTTGTACTTTATAACCAGAAACCTTACTCAAGAGATGCAAGGCTACTACTATACATTTGGTAGTATAATTACGCTTCAAATATTTGTAGAGTTAGGTGTTACAACAGCAATAATTCATTTTTCAAGTCACGAAATGGCATCGCTTGCTTGGACAAGTGACGGTACTGTTACAGGATGTCCTAAAGCAAAAAAGCGGTTGCAATCAGTTCTATATTTTGCGATTTCATGGTTTGTTATTGGCGCAGTATTCTTGATTATAGTGCTTATACCAGTAGGGATATATTTTTTTAGAAGAACACATGCTTCATTGAATATTCCAATCCTTGATATCACAGAACCTTGGACAATGCTAGTGTGTGCAACAGCGCTGAATCTAGTTGCTACTGCTTTTGTTGCAATAATTGAAGGATGTGGGAAAGTCAGAGAAGTAGCAACCTTACGTTTATATAGATCGATGATATCCGTTGCAACAATGTGGATTGTGCTAAGCAATGGGGGGCAACTATACGCTATATCTGCGAGTAGTCTAGTTATGGCGCTTGTAAGTTTGGGGATGATTTTAGACCGACAACGCCGTTTTCTAATTGACTTGTTATTGCACAAGTCCTCATTTAAAGGGATTTCGTGGTATCAAGAGATTTGGCCGTTTCAATGGCGAATCGCCGTGAGTTGGGCAAGTGCATTTCTCTCATTTAACCTTTTAAATCCACTAATATTTGCTTACCACGGGCCGATCTTGGCTGGAAGATTGGGCATGAGTTTACAAATAGTAAGCGCAATAAATAATGCAGCACTATCATGGATTGATGCAAAGGTGCCAATTTTAGGCAGTTTGATAGTTAGGAAAAAATTTAAAGAATTAAATGATATTTTCTTTGGTACTCTTTTCCAGTCATCCATTCTATTGATAGTAGCAATTGTAATCACTTTGATAGGAGTAATGTACTTAGAGATAAGTGTTTCAGTCTACGCAGAAAGAATTTTGTCATTTTACAATATGGTTTTTCTTGGTATTGCTTGCATATTCAATCATTTTTTCTTTAGTGAAGCCGCTTATTTGAGATCTTTCAAAGAAGAGCCGTTAATGAAAATCGCAGTAATTAACGGATTCATAACAGCGACTTTATCAGTTTTGCTTATTCCAAAATTTGGAACGGATGGCGCAATATTTGCATATCTTCTGAGCAGTGTTTTGATTTCGTTTGGTTGTGGAACATATATATTTATTAACAAGCTAAAGAATATGAAGATTGCACAATGATCGAAGAGAGTATTATAAAAAATTTGAAAAAAATGATTGAAAATAACGTTCTAATAAATAAAATATGTTTGTAATTAAATCAAAAAATCTTATCGGTTTCGTGAGACGCATTTCATTGAAGAATATAAATATTTTATTCAATTCAATTTCACTCTATTTAAGAACTCTTGCATATCAGCATTGGGGAGTATTTTCAGAAAATAATGATAAATCAGATTTCAGTGCAATACTTTTAATACATTTTGGAATTGGTGACTTTTTCAACATGTTGCCAGCTATCGAGCACATATCTAGACAGTATAATGGATTGCATGTATTAGTCAGGCGACAGTACATATCTGAATTTAGCAAGCTTGTTAGTGACAGTAATATTCAACTGAAAGCCGTTGAGGACGAGATGTTGTCCGGAGATTATTACGATATAGATTTAGATCAATTGCAAAGTAAATACCCAGCTTGCAAAATAATTGCGGTCGGTAAATTAAATAAAAAAATGACCTTCATGTATCCGGTTAGTTACTATCTGGAGTTAGGCGTTGATCCGAAAATTGCATTTTCTCAAAAAATTGTTTTGAAAAATGATTCCATACGAGAAGAAGTTGTAAACTTCTATGAAAAGTTAAAAGTACCCTATATTTTTACGCATTTGGTTGCCTCTGACGCTGAAATAGAGTGGGACCAATCATTGGGAGGTGATATTTTAATTCTTGATCCTCTTAAAAATAGAAATCAATATCCATCTGATAACTTTGATATTGCGCAAAAATATCTAAACTTAAATCTAAATTTAATTGAGCATTTGTATTTCATGTTAAAGTCTAATAAATGTATTTTGATAGATAGTGCATTTTTTAATTTCTTGGCTCATTCTGATTATTCTGGTAAGGCGTATGTTTATTTGCGTGGAACATATTTTCATAAATTAGATGAGCGACTGATTGTGAATTTCGATGTTTTAACCGTTCCTGGCTAAATATTGTTTACTCTATTATTTGGCGGCAATAAAATAAACAATTTTATTTGAATCAAAATTTTCATTAAATTAGTTCTATTTTGTGCTTTATTAAACTAATTAAAAATAATTTTTGGTAAATCTGCATATGTGTGGATGCAATTAATGAGTAAATCATGTTTTTGTAATTTGATGATAAGTTAGGATTTGGAATGACTGTCAAAACTCGTAAATCTCATCTTATTGTTGGTGATTTGATACTGGATCGATTTATTTATGGTCATGTTGATCGTATTTCGCCAGAGGCTCCTTCTTTAGTGCTCGATGTGGATCATGAATTAGATTTATTTGGTGGGGCTAATAATGTAGCTGCACACTTATCTAGTCTTGGCCACACCTGCCATCTAATTACTTCTGTTGGTGGTAATTTCGATCATATGGAATCCTCGTTTAACGCTGTTTTCCCTAAAAATTGTGAAACTTATATTTATCCGGAAAAAGATAGATTGACGACAATTAAAACTCGCTTAGTCTCAATTTACAAGCTATCGCATCTGTTGAGGTTTGATTCGGAATCAAGGCATAATATCAATAAGAAAACTGAAGATAGGATTTTTGAGCAAATTACTAAAACAATAAAAAATGTAGATACTGTTTTGTTAATAGACTATGCAAAGGGCGTTGTTACATCTAGACTTGCCAAATTAATAATCATTTTGGCCCGAAAACACGGCAAACCGGTTTTTGTCGATACTAAGTGTGATGACTTAAGTAAGTTTTCAGGAGCTTCTTTAATAAAGCCTAATAAGCGTGAATTTGAAAAAATATTACTTCGGCATGGTGTTAATATTCCTGAAGGTAATGCTAGTCAGAGATTGATTGATAATTTAGATATTGGCTGCATTGTGAATACCGCAGGGGAGGATGGGATTTATGCATTTTTCAATAATGGTCAAATTCACGTGTCAGGTGAGAAGGTTGAGGTTAAAGAACTTTCTGGTGCAGGTGACTCCGTCCTTGCTGTTTTGAGTTATTGTTTTGCTGAAGGATTTGACTTTCATGATTCACTTGTTTTTGCTAATCGGATAGCAGCAAAATTTGTTTCTACTGGGGCGGGTTATACAGCGCAAGTTGAGCACATGAATGTGTAGTTGTTCTGATTTCTATATGTATCGCTTACGTGATGCTCTTTTATTGTCTACAATCCGATGTTGTTTAATGTTATTTTTCACTTATTGCTTTGTCTCCTGCGAAGTTTGATTAAAGGTCAATATTTCTAATTTCTACCATGTTAATTAATCGTAAAATATATATCCTTGCCTTTTTTGTCAAAATTAACAATTAAATTTTTCTGAAAGCAAATGAAATGATTGATCCTAAAAAAATTCTCATGCAAAATCTGGCTGCCTCAATTGAGGCCAAGCAAATCCTTTTATCACTGGATGAACAGCTTGTTATATTCGACAAGGCCGTTAGAGAGGTCGTTGATCGTTATAGTCGTGGTGGTAGATTGTATATCGCGGGCAATGGTGGCTCTGCCGCTGATGCTCAACATCTCGCTGCAGAGTTTGTCAGCAAGCTTGCGCGCGATAGAGCTCCACTGGCTGCCGAAGCTCTAACTGTCGATAGCTCGATCCTTACTGCGATTGGTAACGATTATGGGTATGATATGGTTTTTGCACGACAAATTTCAGGAAAAATGTCGCACAATGATGTTTTTCTGGGTATCACTACATCCGGTAACTCTTTAAATATTATCCGTGCTCTTGAGGTTTGCAAGATTATGGGGATTCCTACTATTATTTTTGCAGGTCGTGATGGTGGTTCCGCTAAATATTTGGCTGATTACTGCATAGTTTCTCCTGGAGAAATGACAAGTACTATACAGGAAATTCATATTGTTCTTGCTCATACTCTGTGTGAGAGTGTCGAGCGCGCTATTTTTAATTTTTAATGCTTAACTTGATGTTTGTATTATTTTCAAATGAAAGTATATTTCGTTGAATAATGTTTAATTCATTTATCTTTTCAAATTTGGTTGTTATTGTGTTATTGCTCTACTTTATTGGAATATATTCTCGTGAATTATGACGTTGTTATCTGTGGTGGCGGTGTCGGTGGACTTTGGCTTCTGAATGTACTAAACAGGGCTGGATTCGACGTCCTTTTAGTGGAGAAAGAGGCGCTCGGCGGTTTTCAGACCATGGCGTCGCAGGGGATGATCCATGGTGGGCAAAGATACATGCTAGGTACTAATCCCTCCACACATGCAATGAGTGTCGCTCCGCTACCTGAGCGCTGGGATGCTTGCCTTGTTGGGGAGGGTGAGATTGATCTCAGGAGTGTACGTGTCCTTAGCAAAACACAGGCCATGTGGGCAACGGGTGGCCTCATGACAAATTTGGCGCTTACTACCGCGACACATTTATTAAATGCAAAGATGCGAAAGCTCTCTGCACCCGATCTACCAGCTCCACTTGCTGGATTGGCAGACATTTCCGTTTATGAACTTCCTGAGAAAGTACTAGATGTTGGTTCTCTTGTGGTTGCTCTTTCTGCATGCCTAAGTAATCATATTATCAAGGGAAATGTGGATGCATTGGCGCGTGATGGATGCGTCACTGTGTCGGGTTGTCAAATCAAGGCGAAAGCCGTGATTTGCGCTGCTGGGCTAGGGAATGAAGAGCTATTAAAGCTGATTGGAGTTGATGAACTTGTTACTCAGCGCCGCCCTCTCAGGCAACTCATGGTCAAGCCCATGCCATTTCCGCTTTATGGGCATGGGATATCGACAAGTTACAAGCCGCGCGTCACGGTAACCAGTCACCCATTACCGTCAGGAGGTTTTGTCTGGTACCTAGGGGGGGCACTAGCAGACGACACTCTCTCTTTTGAGGAAGATGATGCCATCGACTTTGCTAAGAATGAAATGAAAATTCTTTTCCCGCACATTGACTGGGCTTATAAACAGTGGGCAACGTGGTGCTGCGTGCGTGGTGAAGCATATTGCCAGAATGGCAGACTACCCAGTGGACCTGTGGTAAAAGAATATGACAACGTTTTGTTGGTTTGGCCTACAAAGTTAACTCTTGCTCCGCTATTGGGTGATCTAGTGCTTGAACGTTTGCTGAAAAAAGGTGTTTCGCCGAGGCAAAGTACAAAAAAACATCATTCGCGCGAGTTGGCGACACCGATTGTGGCTGCATTTCCATGGGAGCTGGCAGATTGGAAATGACAGGTTCATTGATCAATAACTCATGAAAGGTAAATACGTTAAATGAAAGCAGCAATATTGAAAGCACTTCATAGCCCGCTTGTAGTCGCGGAAGTGGGGTTGACACCTTTGTTACACGGCCAGATTCTTGTCAGAAATCTTGTTACCGGCATTTGTGGAGCTCAGCTCGAAGAAATTAAGGGTAATAAGGGTAATGGAGGGTTTGTTCCTCATTTGCTCGGACATGAAGCGTGTGGCATTGTTGAGGAAGTGGGCGGGGGTGTTCTAAAGGTCAAGAAAGGGGACAAAGTTTGTCTTCATTGGCGCAAAGGAGAGGGAATCGAATCAGATTTCCCGCGCTACAACTACAACGGTCGAGAAATTCGTAGCGGTAAGGTTACTACTTTTAGCGAGTATTCTATCGTTTCAGAGAATCGCGTGACCCCCGTGCCCCATGATACACCTAACGATCTTACAGCCCTTTTAGGTTGTGCGGTCTCGACTGCACTTGGTGTAATCCAGGGCGCTGCACGTGTGCGCTACGGCGAAAGCGTTGTTGTTATTGGAGTAGGTGGGATCGGGCTCAACATTGTGCGCTATGCAGTGCAGGCTGGTGCGTATCCGGTTGTCGCTGTAGATGTTGCTGATAAAGAGGCGATGTCTCGCAGGGTAGGGGCTCACTTCTTCATTAATCGAAAAGTATCCCCACTGGCACAAGCACTGAAGGACGTGGCCGGGATTTCTAGAGCAGATGTAATTATCCCCACTGTTGGGGATCGCGAGACGATTCAGGAGTCAGTGCCTCTACTTTCCGGTACTGGCAGATATGTTATGGTGGGGCAACCTGAACTTGGGGGATCCCTCGAGCTTACTAATGCATCACATTTCTTTGAGGGTGAGGGGAAGGTCTTTATGGCTACTCAATCGGGCGGGTTTAACCCGACTGTGGACATACCACGCTATTTGATGATGGCAAAAAATGGCGCTTTGAACCTTGATGGGATTATCACAAAGCGCATTACTCTTGATGGCATTAATGATGCAATCGAAGAAATGAGGGCTGGCAAAGCCGGGCGAATAATGATCGACCTATGAATACTCGTCTAGAAATATTTAAGCGTATGGTTCTGCTTCGCATTGTCGAAGAGGAACTTGCTAAGCTGTTCTTGCGCGACAAGATCATGAGCTTTGTTCATTTTTACGTGGGGCAGGAAGCTGTTGCGGTTGGAGTTTCAAATGCGCTAACTCCTGCAGATAGAGCGCTGGGCAATCATCGCTCACATGGGCACTATCTTGCCAAGGGTGGAAGCCTTAGGAGTATGCTTTGTGAGATCTTAGGGAAGGCGGAGGGATTCGCGGGTGGCAAAGCCGGATCGATGCACATGATCGCTCGAGCTGAAGGTTTCACGGGTTCGACCCCGATTCTTGGAAGTATTACGTCAATTGCGGGCGGTTCCGCTTTTGCACAAAAGCAGTCTCATAGTCAAGACGTAACCGTTGCATATATTGGTGACGGTGCTTCTGAAGAGGGGGGATTTTACGAGACGTTGAACCTTGCTGCCCTGTTTAAATTGCCGCTCCTAATTGTGGTTGAGAACAACTTATATGCAGTCAACTCCAAGCTCCGTGACCGCCGATCTGTCAACTATTGTGCGGGGGACATTGTTCAGGGTTTTGGCGTAGCGTACGCGAAAGCCGATGGTAACGACTACGATGATGTATATTGCAAGGCCGCTAAATTGCTCGAGGGCGTTCGCCGGGGGCAGCCAGCAGTACTTGAATGCGTGGTTTATCGCCACATGGCACACAGTGCACCGCTGTTTGACGATGCGCAGGGCTATCGAGAGGAGGACGTGCTCGAACGGCGCCTGGAACAGGATTGCCTTAAGAAGCTGAAGGATCGGTTGATGATGGATGGTGAAACTGAGAAATCGCTTTCGCTACTGATTGATGAGACGCGCGCGCTGGTGATCGCCGAGATCGAGTATGCGGCGTCAGCGGCATATCCAGACTCAAATCAACTTCATACTAATTTATATGAATAATACTCGCATTCTTAAATACACTGAAGCATTGAGAGAGGCAACCGAACAAGCTCTTGCTAGTGACATCTCTGTGTTTGTTGTGGGGCTAGGAGTTTCCTATCCAAATGGTGCTGATGGCACTACCGCCGGCCTGAAAGTCAGATATCCGGAGCGAGTTCTTGATGTTCCAGTTTCAGAGGATGCGGTCACGGGAATGGCCGTGGGCGCTGCAATTCACGGTATGCGGCCCATTGTGCATCACGGACGTGTTGAATTTGCACTCTTTGCCGCTGATCAGATCTTTACCCAGGCTGCGAAATGGAACTATATGTTCGGCGGTGGGAACACTGTACCGATTGTTTTTCGTATTAACGTGGGACGTCAGTGGGGGAACGGCCCCCAGCACACTCAGGCTTTGTATGGTCTTTTTGGCTGCGCGCTTGGCCTCAAGGTTGTGATTCCATCTTCCCCGTATATGGCAAAGGGGCTTCTCACCGCAGCAATACGCGATAATAATCCGGTCGTGGTTCTTGAACCGCGCTGGCTCTTTCAGACGAGTGAATATGTTCCCGAAGAGTCATATCAGCTTCCTCTCGATAAGGCACGCATTATTAAAGAGGGAAAAGACATTAGTGTGATCGCATATGGTGATGGCTTATTGGCTGCGCGTGAGGCACTCGAATTAGTGGGGAATGTAGATGTAGAGATCATCGATCTTGTTTCTATTAATCCGATTGATGAAGAGATGATACGTATCTCGTTGGCCAAGACGCGACGCATTCTAACTGTGGATACTACTAACGCTTCTTTTAGTGTTGGTTCAGAGGTTTTAGCTCGGGCGCTTCGTATGTCGATCGAATTCCGTTCTACGCCTACTTCGGTTCAGTGCCCGGATGTTCCTTGTCCGACATCGACTGCGCTGACAGAAAGTTACTACCCCACTAAAGTGAGCATTGCTAATGCAATTCGCGAACAGCTAGGACTTTCCCCGATTCATGCGAATCTCACTTTTGAGGAGTTGCAACTTGCTCCGCATTACATTTTCTAAGCATTGAAGAAAATAGGCATTTCATAAGCATTAATTTTACGTGAATGAGGTAATTGTATTATATTAATAAGTAAATGGCTGCCTCCCTCTATAAATTATGCGAGAACTAATAATAAATTGCGAAGCTTTGTGGCAAATTTGAAACATTAATAAGTAAATTGTAAAAGGGTTATAATGTTCAAAAATAAAATACTAGTTATAACCGGTGGTACTGGTTCTTTTGGTAATGCTGTTTTGCGTCGATTCCTCGACTCTGATTTACGTGAAATCCGAATTTTCAGTCGCGATGAAAAGAAGCAAGATGACATGCGCAGAAAATACAATAATCCAAAACTTAAATTTTATATTGGAGATGTGCGCGATCACCAATCTGTTTTAAATGTAGTCCGAGGCGTCGATTTTATTTACCACGCCGCCGCACTTAAGCAGGTTCCTTCGTGTGAGTTTCACCCGTTAGAAGCCGTCAAGACAAATGTGTTGGGCACCGAAAACGTGTTAGAGGCCGCCATCAACTGCGCTGTCAAGCGCGTGGTGGTGCTCAGTACAGACAAAGCGGTTTACCCCATCAACGCTATGGGCATTAGCAAGGCCATGATGGAAAAGGTGGCTGTGGCCAAGTCTCGCAGCGCGGGCGATACGATAATCAACGTGACCCGCTATGGTAATGTCATGTGTTCGCGTGGTTCGGTGATTCCGCTGTTCACGCAGCAAATTCGTGCGGGCAAGCCCATCACCATCACCGATGCTTCTATGACACGCTTCATGATGACGCTGGACGACGCGGTGGATCTAGTGCTTTTCGCCTTCCAACACGGTCAGCCCGGCGAAGTGTTTGTGCAAAAAGCGCCTGCCGCCACCATCGAGGTGTTGGCCAAAGCCCTGACGGGGTTGCTGGGCAAGCCCGAGCACGAGGTGCGCATCATTGGCACCCGCCATGGCGAAAAACTGTTTGAGTCGCTTCTCAGCCGCGAAGAAATGGTGGCCGCGCAAGACCTTGGCGGCTACTACCGAGTGCTGCCAGACTTGCGCGACCTGAACTATGGCAAGTACGTTGAGCATGGCGAAACCAAAATTTCTGAAGCCACCGACTACAACTCCCACAACACTACCCGCCTGGACATAGCAGGTATGCAAACTTTGCTCATGAAGCTGCGCTTTATGCAAGCTACGGTGCGCGGTGAAGTGGTGGAAGCTGAGGAATAAAACAGTATGATGCAGCCGCTGCATCCGCTCCGCCGCATTTTGGTCACTGGCGCTAATGGTTTTATTGGCAAAAACCTGTTGGTTCGCTTGAGCGAGTTGCCTGGTTTTTCAGTCTTGCCTTTTGTGAGGGGTGACGATGTGGATCAGCTGGCCGCTTTGGTGGCGGAGGCTGATGCGGTGATTCATCTGGCTGGAGAAAATCGCCCGGCTGACGAGGCCGCTTTTGCCGCGGTCAATACTGGTTTGACGGTGGCTTTGTGCGAGGCCTTGGCGCAAGAGAGTGCACTCAGGGACCGCAAGTTGCCATTGATAATGGCTTCCAGCACGCAGGCCGAACGAGACAATGCATATGGTCGTAGCAAATTGGCAGCCGAGCAGGCGGTGAAAAATCTGGCCGAAACGGTGGGCAACGCGGCGACGGTGTTTCGCTTGCCAGGTGTGTTTGGTAAGTGGTGCAAGCCCAACTACAACTCGGTCGTGGCTACGTATTGCCATAACCTGGGACGGCGGTTGCCTATTCAAATCAACGATGAGGCTGCTGAGCTCAAGCTGGTGTATGTGGACGATGTGGTTTCCGCTATGCTTGCTGCATTGGAGGCGCCAGCTGGCCTTCAGCAGGGCTGTGTTGCGCCCGTGTACGAAATCACGCTTCGCGAGTTGGCCGCGCAAATTAAAGCGTTTGACTATTGCCGCACCACGCTACTGAGCGAGCGGGTAGGCTCCGGCCTGGTGCGTGCGCTGTATGCAACCTATGTGAGCTACTTGCCCAGCGAGCGTTTTAGCTACGAGGTGCCTGCACATGGCGACCCGCGTGGCGTGTTTGTAGAAATGCTCAAAACACCAGATAGTGGGCAGTTCAGCTACTTTACGGCGCACCCTGGCATTACCCGTGGCGGGCACTACCACCACACAAAGACCGAAAAGTTTTTGGTCATCAAGGGCAAAGCATTGTTCCGCTTTCGTCATTTGTTCACGGATGAGCGCGTGGAGCTGCACACCAGCGGCGACAAGCCTCAGGTGGTGGACACCATTCCAGGCTGGACGCACGACATTACCAACGTGGGCGAAGACGAAATGGTGGTCATGCTATGGGCTAACGAAAATTTCGACCGGAAAAACCCCGACACCGTGGCGAGCAAGGTTTAAGCAATGAAAAAACTCAAAGTCATGTCAGTGGTCGGTACACGACCCGAGATCATTCGCCTGTCGCGTGTTTTGGCGGCACTGGACCAGCATTGCGATCATGTGTTGGTACACACTGGCCAAAACTACGACTACGAACTCAGCCAGGTGTTTTTTGATGACCTTGGAGTGCGCAAGCCGGACGTTTTTTTGAACAGCGCCGATGGCAGCACTGGCCCAGCCAACACCATTGGCAACTTGATCACTGCGGTTGATGGGGTTTTGGCCAAAGTGCAGCCCGAGGCCTTGTTGGTGCTGGGCGATACGAACAGTTGTTTGTCCGTCATTCCCGCCAAGCGGCGCAAGGTGCCTATCTTCCACATGGAAGCAGGCAACCGTTGTTTTGACCAACGCGTACCAGAAGAGATAAACCGACGCATCGTCGACCACACGGCCGACATCAACCTGACGTATAGCACCATTGCGCGGGACTACTTGTTGCGAGAGGGCTTACCACCTGACCAGGTAGTTAGAACGGGCAGCCCGATGTACGAGGTGCTGCACCATTACATGCCCCAGATCAAGGCGTCAGACGCTTTGCACCGTTTGGGCTTGGAGGCTGGAAAGTATTTTGTGGTGAGCGCGCATCGTGAAGAAAACATCGAGTCCAATCAAAGCTTTGACAAGCTGGTGGAGGTGTTCAATGGCGTGGCCGAAGACCATGGTTTGCCGGTGATTGTGAGCACCCACCCGCGCACGCAAAAGCGTGTGGATGTCACGGGCGCCAAGTTTCACCCGCTAGTGCGCTTGATGAAGCCGCTGGGCTTTCATGATTATGTCAATCTGCAATGTCAGGCCAGGGCGGTGTTGTCAGACAGCGGCACCATCAATGAGGAATCGTCCATCCTCAACTTTCCGGCGCTGAACTTGCGCGAGGCCCACGAGCGCCCGGAGGGCATGGAAGAAGCTGCCGTGATGTTGGTGGGCCTGGAAGTGGAGCGCGTGCGCCAAGGTCTGGCCATTCTGGCTACCCAGCCGCGAGGCGCCGACCGCAGACTGCGCCTAGTGGCCGACTACAGCATGCCTAACGTGAGCGATAAGGTGGTGCGCATCATTCATAGCTATACGGACTACGTTAACCGTGTGGTTTGGAAGAAGTATTGAGGACTAGTTGCGCATTCTTGTCGTTAGCCAATATTTTTGGCCAGAAAATTTCCGCATCAATGATTTGGTGAAAGAGTGGGTGCAGCGTGGTCACCAAGTGACGGTACTCACCGGCATTCCCAATTACCCGGTGGGCAAAGTATTCGATGGCTATCGTGAACAACCCAGCGCCTTCAATGCCTACGAAGGTGCTGAATTGGTTCGTGTGCCCTTGTTGCCTCGTGGTAGCGGGGGCTTGCGGCTGATGCTGAATTACCTGAGCTTTGTTTTTAGCGGTTGCTTTTTGGGCCCCTGGCGCTTGCGAGGTAGACTAACGGAGGTGATTTTTGTTTTCGAACCTTCGCCCGTGACAGTAGGGTTACCTGCTGTCTTGCTGGGCAAAATCAAAAAGGCACCGGTGGTGTTCTGGGCGCTTGACATGTGGCCAGAAACTCTCGCTGCTATAGGCGTAGTGCGTTCGCCGAGGGTGCTAGGTTGGGTTGGACATTTGGTGCGCTACATATACAACCGCTGCACCTTGGTATTGGGGCAGTCCAAGAGCTTTTTAGGCGGGATTGCCCATTACTGCGACGATAAATCGAAGATCCGCTACTTCCCCAGTTGGGCGGAGGACGTGTTTGTTGATGATGGCGTCAAACCAGCGCCCGAGGTTTCTGAGTGGGCTAATGGTTTCACGGTAGTGTTCGCTGGCAACATAGGCGAATCGCAGGATATGCCTGCTGTGTTGTCCGCTGCAGAACGATTGAAAGACAACTCTAACATTCGATGGGTGATTGTGGGTGATGGGAGAAAGTCCGGCTGGCTTCGGTCGGAGGTGGCACGACGTGGATTGGATAAACAGGTCCTTTTGCCGGGCCGATTTCCTTTGGAGCGTATGCCCTCGTTTTACGCCCACGCTGACGCGCTGCTGGTTTCGTTAAAGCACGACCCGGTATTTAGTATGACGATACCCGGTAAGGTACAGTCGTATCTGATGGCCGGAATCCCCTTGCTAGGCATGCTTGATGGAGAGGGTGCAGCCGTGATTCTTGAGGCGCAGGCTGGATTGACCAGTGACGCGGGGGATAGTGCAGGCTTGGCCCAAGTGGTGCAAGACATGGCCGCCATGCCCTTAGCCCAGAGAAGGCAAATGGGGCTAAATGGGCGGAAGTACGCTCAGCAGGAGTTCCATCGCACTAAGCTGATTGACCGTCTTGAGGTCTTGTTGGCGGAGGCTGTTACCAGCAGCAAAGCCGGAAAGTGAAAGAGAAAAAAGTGATTTTGGTCACGGGAGCGAGCGGGTTTGTTGGAGGCGCGTTGGTTAAGCGATTGGTCGCGGAACCGGAATATACGGGGGTGGTGGCGGCGGTTCGCCGCGAAGTCGCTCCCTGGCCTGAAGGTGTGCGGCAAGTCCAGATCGGCGATCTGTTGCCTGCGACTGATTGGAGTACGGCCTTACAGGGTGTTGATGTGGTGGTGCATTGCGCAGCGCGGGTGCACTTGATGCACGATGATGCAACCGACCCCTTGCTTGCCTACCGCAATGTGAACACAGGTGGTACGCTTAATTTAGCCCGCCAGGCAGCCAAGACGGGAGTAAGTCGGTTTGTTTTCGTTAGTTCCGTCAAGGTCAATGGTGAGGTGACAAACCCAGGTCAATATTTTAGTTCCGATGATGTGCCTATGCCTGTAGATCCTTATGGCATATCCAAACTAGAAGCTGAGCAAGGTTTACGAGAGGTTGAATTAATGACGGGTATGGAGGTCACCGTGGTTCGGCCAACATTAGTTTATGGTCCCAACGTTCGCGCCAATTTTCTTCGCCTTCTGAAAATTGTTGATAAGGGCATACCCCTGCCTTTCGGGCTAGTGGAAAACAAACGATCAATGGTCGCGTTGGACAACCTTGTTGATTTGCTCCGTACTTGTATTTCCCATCCAAAGGCTGCCGGTCAAACATTTATGGCGTCAGATTGGCATGACCTGTCAACGCCTGCTTTAATTAGTCTCCTCGCAGAATTAATGGAGCGTCAGGCTCGACTGATTCCGATTCCGGTCGGTCTCTTGCGACTACTTGGAACGATGACTGGGCGCCGGCGGGACGTTGAACGGCTAATTGGCTCACTGCAGGTTGATATTGATCACACTCGCACGACCTTAGGCTGGAGGCCGCCAGTTACCATCGAAACTGGATTCCGTAAAACGGTGGATTGGTATGTTTCGAGCAATACAAAGAGATAGTAGGAGACGTAATTGAAGAAAAACGAAACGGTTAACCTGGTGGTCGTAGCGCACCCGGACGATGAGGTGCTCGGCTTCGCTGCGACAGGTGCGAAGCTAGTGAAGGCAGGTCAACGCGTCCAGCCAGTGATTCTTTGTGGCAATGTTGATGCACGCACGATGCGCCCAACCAACGAAGAGTTATTTGAAGACATGACGGCCGCGAATCATGTGCTGGGCTTTGGTGAGCCAGTTCTGGGGCATTTTCCAAATATTCGGATGAACACGGTTGACCATATTGATATCGTGCAGTTTATAGAGAGACAGATTCTTGAAGTTCAGCCAACACGCATCTTCACTCATCACCCAGGGGATTTGAATGACGATCATGTTCAAGTGGCTAAGGCGTGTATGGCTGCGGCTCGACTTTTCCAGCGTAGGGGCGATGCCTTACCGCTGGAGTCGTTAAGCTTTATGGAGATTTTGTCAGCGACCGATTGGTCATTTCCCTCAGGAACGGCACAGTTCACGCCAAACTGCTTTGTCGATGTGACTGATTCGCTTGAGATGAAAATTAAGGCGTTGAGTAAATACAGAGGTGTTGTGAGGCCGGCACCGCATCCGCGTTCTCCTGAAGTCATAAGAGGTCACGCAGCATATCGGGGAGGACAGTGCGGAAAGCTCTATGCAGAAGCGTTCCAAACAGTCTTTCGGATCGGAATTTAATGTATTTGCTTTTTGGTAAACGTTTGCTAGATTTCTGCTGCGCACTGATAACAGTATTGCTGCTGATGCCTGTGCTTTTGCTGGTTGCGCTTTTGATTAAAGTGTTTGATCCCGGACCAGTGATCTTTAAGCAAAAGCGTATCGGTCGCGGCGGCATAACCTTTACATTTTATAAGTTTCGTAGCATGCCAGTGAACACAGGGGATGTGCCCTCTGACAAGCTAGGGTTGGTAAAGATTGGCCCCATTGGTAAGTTTATTCGTCGTACAAGCATTGATGAGCTCCCTCAACTTTTTAACATTTTGAAGGGCGATATGAGTATTGTGGGGCCGCGTCCCTCAATACCTAGTCAGATCGAGCTGATCGAAGCCCGCAGAAAAAACGGGGCCTTAATTTGCCGCCCTGGCTTGACTGGCTTGGCCCAAATTAGTTCGTTTGACGGAATGACTGCACTTCAAAAGGCCGAGTTTGATGGTAGGTACGCCTGCACGCAATGCCTAATTGGTGACCTCAAGATAATCCTTGGTACCTTTTTGTATCTTCTCAAGCCACCACCAGTTTATTGAAATTTATGAAGTTTGGTTTTGTTACATGTGTACAGCTTGGCCTCAGTTGTATGGAGGCAATTTACGATGCGGGTGGTGAACTTGCACTTGCGGTGACCTTGCCTGACGACAAGGCAGCAAACAAGTCGGGACGGGTCTATCTGGATCATTTTTGTTACAAAAACAGCATACCCCTGGTGAAGTCCGCCCACGTCAATGACGTCGAGGTAGTTGATGCTATCAAGCGGGCGGAAATTGATTGGCTGTTCATCATCGGTTGGTCTCAGATTGCTGGCGCCGAGGTACTTTGCGCGCCACGCCATGGAGTTCTCGGGGCGCACCCAACTTTGTTGCCTGAGGGGCGGGGACGTGCTGCGATTCCGTGGGCAATTCTCAAGGGTCTTCAAAAGACAGGCGTAACCCTATTCAAAATGGACGAAGGAGTTGACACTGGACCAATTGCTTTTCAAGTTGAGATTTCGATTGATTCAAACACTGATGCTGCGTCTTTGTACAAGAGGGTTGACCTCGCCCATGTACGGGCTATTCACGAGCTCATCCCTAAGATTTTGGCTGGAGAACTTACCTTGCAGGAGCAAGACAATTCAAAGGCGACTGTTTGGCCGGGCCGAAAACCTGCGGATGGTGAGATCGCGCTTACAGGGTCTGTACATGACGCAGCTCGGTTGATACGCGCTGTTACACATCCGTATCCAGGGGCATTTTATTTTCAAGATACTGTCAAAATTGTGGTTTGGTCCGCAAAGGTAGCAGCGGCCGGTGAATCAGATCAGAGCGCTGATAACAATGTGAAGGCGTTGCAATTCAAGGATGGGGTGCTTTTGCTCCAGGACTACCAAATTGCGTGCGAGCAATGAGGGACTTGGCTTGGTGGAGTCGCACGTTCTACATACCTCTTGACTGTATCTGTTTTTGCCCAACCTCCGCGAACCATGATTTGAAGGTGGCTTACTCCGTTATTCAGCAAGTCTTGAGCGCCTCCCACGCCCATTGAGTGGCCGCTGATTTTTAGAACGATGTGTTCTCCATCTCTGCTTGTCTGGCTAATTGCACTTTGTAATTTGCTAATATCAAGCTGTCTTAAATTTAATAACTATCTATGCCATCTACAGCCCTAAGGCGCCAAATCTTAGCTACGCCCCGGCTCGTTAAGCAGCTGTTTGTGCTTGGGCTGGACGTTTCCTTGTCCTTAATCAGCACATTCGTGACTTTGAGCCTTCGCCTGGACGGAGCCGACAATTGGAGTTGGGGTGTTGGGTGGCTATATCTCTCAAGCATCTTGATTGCTGTGCCATTTTTCAGGGCTTTTGGGCTGTACCGAGCCATCTTTCGATACTCGGGCTTGGAGGTGGTCTTTGCGCTAAATAAGGCACTTGCCTTGTACACCGGGGCATTTGTACTAATGTTTACCATCGTGGGCGTGCCTGGCGTTCCGCGTTCAATTGGGCTGGCGCAGCCCATGCTCTTTGCATTCTTGGTGATGAGCTCTCGCTTGTATGCTCGGTATTGGTTGGGTGGAGTGGGCCTGAAGTCGCGTATCAGGGAGGCCCGAGCCATTCTCATCTACGGTGCAGGCTCGGCGGGGCGGCAACTCGCCAACTCCATTGAACAGTCACACGAGCTCTGTGCAGTCGGATACGTAGACGACGATGAGAGGCTGCATGGCCATAGCCTTAACGGTTTGGAAATTTATAGTCCAGCTGTTATTGCCGAGGTTGTAAATTACAAGGAGGTTAAAGAGATCTACCTGGCTCTACCCTCAATTCCACGCTCAAGGCGCAATGAGATACTCGATTCGCTCAAGTCTTTACCAGCCAAGGTTCTGACCTTGCCCGGGTTGATGGACTTGGCCAACGGCAAGGTTGCCGTCTCAGACCTCAAGGAGTTGGATATCGAGGACTTGCTGGGGCGAGAACCTGTGCCCCCTAATCCGCTCATGCTCTCCAAAAACATTACCGGTAAGACGGTAATGGTCACTGGTGCTGGTGGTTCGATTGGGTCAGAGCTTTGTCGGCAGATTCTTAACTCCCATCCGGCTAAGCTGTTGCTCTTAGAGGTCAGTGAATTTGCGTTGTACCAAATTGAGTTGGAGCTTCAGGCTACGGCTAAGCAAATGCCAGAATGTTCAACGCAAGTCATCGCCCTACTTGCGAACGTTCATAACGAGCCACGTATGGCTCAAATTATCAAAAGCTATCGCCCACAGACGGTGTACCACGCGGCTGCCTACAAGCACGTGCCCCTGGTCGAGCGCAACTCCGGTGAGGGTATCCGAAATAACATCTGGGGCACGCTCATCACGGCGCAGCAAGCCTTGGCACACGGTGTTCATGACTTCGTATTGATCAGTACCGATAAGGCCGTGCGCCCTACCAACATCATGGGCGCGACAAAACGAATTGCTGAGTTGGCGCTACAAGCCCTGGCCCAGCAGGCCAAGGAGCAGGGCAGCAAGACTAATTTTTCGATGGTCCGTTTTGGTAATGTCCTGGGCTCATCTGGGTCGGTGGTTCCCTTGTTCAGGAATCAAATTTCGCAGGGCGGCCCCATTACCCTGACCGATGAACGGATCACCCGGTACTTCATGACTATCCCCGAGGCATCCCAATTGGTGATCCAAGCCGCAGCCATGGCGGCCGGGGGAGAGGTATTCGTGCTGGACATGGGAGAAAGCGTCAAGATTATTGACCTGGCACGCAAGATGGTTGAGCTATCAGGGCTGCAAGTGCGCGATGTTTCTACCCCGAATGGCGATATCGCCATAGAAGTAACTGGTCTTCGCCCTGGAGAAAAACTCTATGAAGAGTTGCTCATTGGAGATAACCCGCAGCCTACACAGCACCCCCGCATCATGAAGGCTAACGAAGAGTTCTTACCCATGGCGGAATTCATGTCGCATCTAGAGCGACTCAAGGCATTCCAGAAAAACAACGACATTGTTGGAATGCGAAGCGTCATCAGCGAATTGGTTCCAGGCTACAAGCCAGAAACTGGTATCGTGGATTGGCTCTACGATGCCCAGGAGCAAGCTGCCTGACTGGTAAGCATGTGTTGAGAAACGAAGAAGCCGCCTTTGGGCGGCTTCTTCGTTTGGGCGTAAGTTGCTGAAGCTCGCGGGCTAGGGTAATCGTCCCCTAGAACCAAAGGGCTGAGAAGTAGAATTTTTTCCAACGGAAGAGGTTCTGCATGAGGAAGTCAAAGTTCACCGACAGCCAGATCATGGATGC
>CAYTIQ010000057.1:0-25434 GCA_964437935.1 uncultured Rheinheimera sp. | reverse complement strand
ATACGGCAGCATGACTCAAACAAATCCGCCTCCGAATTTACCGGTGCGATTCAGTTATTGCTTTAAGTAATGCAACAAACGGTCGAAACTACGGTAACTGATGGCTTCCAACAAGTGGCTTTGTTCGATGTCTTTGGCCTGTTGTAAATCAGCGATACTGCGTGCCACCTTCCATAATTTGTGAAAACTTCGCGCGGACAGTTGTAGCTTTTGCACGGTTTGTTCAAGGAACGCAGCATCTTGGGATGTCAAGGGCGCCACCTGCTGTAACTCCTGTGGACTTAACAGCGCATTGGCTTTGCCTTGGCGTGTGAGTTGGCAGTGTCTGGCTTGTGCCACGCGATGCGCCACGGCGCTGGATGGTTCAGCAGCGCTGGTTTGGCTCAGTGTGCCTTCGGCCAGCAGGGGAACTTCGACTTGTAATTCAATCCGATCGAGCAAGGGGCCTGACAGACGGTTCAGGTAACGTAAGATTTGGGCTTGCGAGCAACGACCATCGCGATAATCCCCACCTGGACTTGGGTTTAATGCGGCGATTAATTGAAAACCGGCCGGAAAACAGGCATGACGTGCGGCCCGCGAGATATGCACACTGCCCGTTTCCAAAGGTTCCCTCAGTGCATCCAATACTTTGCGTTCAAATTCCGGTAATTCATCTAAAAACAACACGCCATGGTGACTTAATGAAATTTCTCCAGGGCGAGGTTGAGAGCCGCCTCCCACCAACGCCACCGCGGAGCTGGTATGGTGCGGTTGTCGAAATGGGCGTTGTTGCCATTGCGCTTGTGGCCTTGGTAAACCGGCAATGGAATAAAGGGCGGCGACCTGCAAAGCATCTTCTAACGGCATCGGCGGTAAAATGCTGGCAAAGCGTTGTGCCAACATCGATTTTCCCGTCCCCGGTGGGCCAAACAACAACACGTTATGTTGGCCCGCAGCCGCAATCTCTAACGCGCGTTTGCTTTGTGCTTGGCCTTTGACTTCGCTAAAACAACCAAACTGCATGCTAGAGCCCTGGTGCAGAGGCGGTAGCGGCGGTAAAGGCTGTTGCTTCATCAAATGGGCATGCACTTGCAGCAGATGAGCAGCCCCGAGCAACTGCACGTCGGGTAGCCATTGGGCTTGGCAAGCATTGGCCAGTGGCAGCACGGCAATTCGTCCTGCGCGGTGGCAGGCCAGAGCCAAGGGAATTTCACCCGTAATGGCACGAATTTCGGCTGAAAGCGCCAATTCACCATAAAATTCAAACCCGACGCAAGCGGCGGCTGGCAATTGACCGCTGGCAACGAGAATGCCCAATGCGATGGGTAAATCGAAGCGCCCACCTTCTTTGGGTAAATCCGCTGGCGCTAAGTTGACGGTGATTTTTCGGTCAGGAAATTGAAATCCCGCGTTTTGCAACGCACTACGAACACGATCTCGCGATTCCCGCACCGTGGTTTCTGCCAATCCGACCAACTGAAAGGCTGGTAAGCCGGCCGCTAGATGCACCTCAATAGTGACTTCAGGCGCATCCAATCCCAGGTGCGCTCGGCTGTGTATAATGGCTAATGACATCTGCAACTCCTTTTGCATTTCTATTCTTGTTAGCATTTTATTAACTTAACGCAAGTTTTTGGCGACGCTTTTCGGTGTTTCTTTCGCTTCGGTGGGAAACTCGCTACACTCAAGCGAGAGACTCCTCCGTATTTTATTGGTCCAATCAAGGGTTCATCAGGCGTGGAAGCTGCCAAAAGTCGTTATTTGTTTTACCGCGTCGTCGGCTATTTGTTGTTGATGTTGTCTGGTTTTATGGTGCTCAGCATGCTGGTCGCCATCACCTATGATGAATCTAGCTTTTGGAGCTTTTTACTCAGCGCCTTAACCACCAGCAGTATTGGCTACACCTTGGTGTATAAGGGACGGCATGAATTTCAGCTGATTAAACGCCAACTGTTTTTGTTGACCACCGTCAGTTGGCTAGCCATTGTCGTCGCGGCTACCTTGCCCTTTGTGTTGGTGTTGCCGCATTTGAGTTATGCCGATGTGGTGTTTGAAACCATTTCTGCAATCACCACTACCGGGGCGACCGTACTCACCGGTCTTGATACCATGCCACGCGGGATTTTGTTCTGGCGGGCTGTACTGCAGTGGATTGGTGGGGTTGGTATTATCGTCATGGCGATTGCGGTACTGCCGGCGCTGAAAATCGGTGGTATGAAACTCTTTAAGACCGAAAACTCAGATATTTCAGAAAAAATCCTGCCGCGTAGCTCTAGTTTATCGATGATGATCGGGGTGGTTTATCTGCTGTTGTCAGTCAGCTGTATCTTGTTGTATTACGTGTTTGGCATGAATGGTTTTGATGCGATCACGCACGGTATGACGACGGTGGCCACCGGTGGTTTTGCCAACTACGACGCCTCGTTTGGTCACTTTAATGACAAACCTGTGTTGTTGTGGATCTCCAGTATTTTCATGTTGTTATCCGCATTGCCACTGGTCTTGCTGGTGGCTGCAGTGCGTGGTCATATCAGCTTATTGTGGCGTGACCCACAGGTGCGGGCATTTCTCAGCATCGTGCTGATCAGTATCTTGATGTTGGCCTGGTATCAACATCTGCACCATGATCGAGCGTTATGGGATAGTTTAACGCACACCACTTTCAATGTGATTTCCATTATCACCACCTGCGGTTATGCCTCAGAAAATTACGCAGCCTGGGGGAGTTTGGCGGTGATCCTCTTTTTCTATTTGACCTTTTCCGGCGGCTGTTCTGGCTCAACCACCGGTGGGTTGAAAATCTTTCGAACCCAATTGGCGTGGTTGTTGTTGGTGAAACAATTCAAACTGCTGGTGCATCCAAATGCGGTTTGGGTACAGAAGTACGGCACTCGCCCGGTGAATGACCAGTTGCTAGGGTCGGTGTTGGCCTTTTGTTTTATCTATTTTGCGTCAATTTGCGTATTGGCGCTGGGCCTGAGTTTGTATGATTTAGACTTCGTGACCGCGCTCACCGGTGCAGCAACGGCTATTGCCAACGTTGGACCAGGGCTTGGGTCTATCATCGGTCCTGATGGCAATTTCAGTAGTCTGCCTGATGGTGCCAAATGGCTGATTAGTTTTGGCATGTTGATCGGACGGTTAGAAATCCTCACCGTGATGATTCTGTTCACGCCTATGTATTGGCGGTATTGATGCGCCAGCAGAGTCTTTGGTTTATCGCGTTTGTAACTGTGCTCTGTTGGTGTAGCAGCGGTGTTCTGGCGGCTGGGACGACGAAGGTCAGAGTCGGGGTGGAACAGATTGATTATTACCCGCACTTTGATTTCTCATCCGCAACGCCCCGTGGTTATTTTTATGAGTTAATGCAATTGTTTGCCAAAGAAACTGGGATCGAACTCCAGTTTGTCCCATTACCAGTGAAACGACTCTATCAAGAAGCCGAAGATAGCGTGGATTTGGTTTATCCGGATAATCCGCGGTGGCAAAAGTACATGGTCGTCAATTTACAAAAGCACTTTAGCAATCCAGTAGAAATGAATTTGGGCACAACAATGGTATTAGCAGCAAAGCGTGATATCACATTGCCCAGATTTCGTTCACTCGCGATCATTCATGGCTTTACACCGACACGCTGGATTGAGTTGCAGGGACAGAATCGTTACAAGTTCGTGGAAGTTGCAGATGTTGATTCAGCGTTAGGGCTGGTGTTAAAGGGACGCGTCGATGGTGCCCTAGTGGAATACCATGTGGCGCAAGACTTCATGGCCAAGCATCAGTTGCAGGGGACGTTGGTGGTAGGTAGCCAGTTACCCTATACCGAGTTCCCATTTTTGCTATCGAGTTACAACAGACCTGATCTCATCAACGCTTTTAACCAGTTTCTCGAAAAACACGCCGCGCAAGTCGCCCAACTGCAACGCAAGTACCATCTGTTTCAGGAACTCCCTGAGCCACATCGAGCAAATTGACAACAATCTGGCCTGTGCAGCGGATAAAAGCGTTGCACCCGTGGCCACGGTCAGTAAACTAGTCGCGATTTCATCTGAACTTTGAGGAACTCTATGCTGGAGTGGATTGCTAGCCCAGAAGCGTGGATCGCTTTGGGTACCTTGGCCGCGCTCGAAATCGTGCTCGGTATCGATAATATTATCTTCTTGTCAATTTTGGTCGGACGGTTACCGGAACATCAACGCGCCTTTGCGCGTCGTGTCGGGTTAGCGCTGGCGATGATTGCTCGTCTTGCCTTGTTATTCTCGATCTCGTGGGTGATGGGCTTGACCGATCCGTGGTTCACTGTGGCTGGCCAAGAAATCTCGGGTCGAGATGTTATTCTGATCGGGGGTGGTTTGTTCTTGTTATACAAGTCCACTGTCGAAATTAACCATAGTCTGGAAGGCGCTGCTGATGACGCCAGTGGCCCGAAAGTGGTTGCCAATAGCCTAATGATGGTACTGATTCAGATCATGATTTTAGATATCGTGTTCTCACTGGATTCGGTGATCACCGCAGTGGGTTTAGTCAACGACATCGAGATTATGGCGATTGCTATTATCGCTGCCGTGGCGGTGATGATGTTTGCGGCCAAGCCAATTGGTGATTTCGTCGATGCTCACCCATCGATCAAAATCCTCGCCTTATCGTTCTTGATCATGGTTGGTGCCATGTTGATTGTTGAAGGCTTTGACGTGCATGTACCAAAAGGTTACATCTACTTCGCGATGGCATTCTCGGTGGTGGTCGAAATGATCAATATCCGGATGCGTAAAAAAGCCAAAGCGGTGCAATTGCATAAAGAGCAACCGTAATCGCTGCGTGCAAACGCTTACGGTTGTATGCTGTTATGGATGCCAGTCAGTGACCCTGACTGGCATTTTTCATGGCAAACAGGGCAGGGCACCTGTACTTGCTGACCTTGTTGTGGGATGTCGCGTGGATTAGCGCGTTGGAATGTCTGGCTTGGAGCTGATAGTGCGTTGCAACGGCAGTCGTATGCTAAACCGAGCGCCACCGAGTGGGCTTGTGTCAATGGCGATCTGGCCTTGATGCCAGCTGACAATACGGCTGACAATCGCCAAACCTAAGCCAAATCCGCCGCGGCCTTTACTTCGGCTTTCATCAAGCCGGACAAAAGGTTGCAAGATCGCTTCATGTTGTTCAGATGGGATGCCGCAGCCGTCATCGTCCACCGTGATCTCAACCTCGCCGTCATTCGATTTTAAACTGAGCAGGACTTGATGTTTGGCATAACGCTTGGCATTGACCAGTAAGTTTTGCACCGCGCGCTCTAGATAATGGGCATCCACATTCGCTTGGAGTTTACTGGGTTGTTGCAGCAAAATACTGGGGCCTGGCAGCATTTGCAGTTTCTCGACCAGCGCGTCAAATAACTCAGTTAATTCGACGTCTTCAAAGGTTAATTGAATGGCGTGGCTTTCCATGCGGGCGTAATCAAGCATTTCGTCGATTAACTGGTCCAGCTCGCGGACATCCTCCAGCATGGCTTGGCGTTCGTGCTCGGGCAGAGCTTGCAGTTCTAAAGCAAATTTAAGCCGCGCCAGAGGCGTGCGCAATTCATGCGAGACTGCTTGGGTCATTTCTCGTTGCAACAACAACAAGCGCTGAATTTGCTCGGCCATGCGAGCCACAGCGGTGGCGATCGGCGCTAAAATCGAACCGTTGGGGATGGCGGTTTTAGGCAACGACATGCCGGTACCGAAGTCATCGATTTGTTGCTGCAATAATCGAATATCACGCGCCACTGGCCATAACCATATCGCAACAGCCCCCCCTAACAACACCACAAACAGCAGCGTAAATAGGTAGGTGTGGCTGGCTTGCACATCGATGTTCACAGGGCCAAACTGCAACAGTTGGTCTTGTTGCAGCTGATAAAAATACACCGCATCGGCACTGAAGAGCGGGACTAACTGGCCACGTTCCAGCGCTCTTAATTCCTCTGCTGACCATGGCACGCTATTGAGCGTCATTTGTTGCAGCGGGATGTCTAGCTGCGCTGCAACTTGGCGTGGGTCCTGCTCAGGATAGGTCAGTTGGTAGGCTAAACTTTGTCCTAGCAATTGCACGGTTGCTGGGATTTGCTCACTTTGACTGTGTTGCCATAATTTATCCACACTCCAGCCGATGGCGACGAGCATCAGCAGCAGAAACAGATAAAAATGCAGAAACAGTCGACGCATGTTACTCCCAAGCGTCAGCGACAAACAGGTAACCCTTACCCCAGACAGTTTTTATCCGAAACGGTGTATCCGCATTGTCGCCAAGTTTCCGCCGTAAATGGCTGACCCTAACATCGACCGTGCGGTCTAAGCCGTCATATTCACGGCCGATAATCTGTTTATGAATAGCTTCGCGACGTATGGTTTGACCGGCGTTTTGTGCCAACATCCACAATAAATCAAATTCATAGCTTGTCAGCTCAACCAGTTGGCCGTCGTAATAGGCCTCGCGAGCCGATTGGCTGAGCTGTAATTTGCCATAACTTAACCGACTGCTGTCTAACGCTTGATTGGGTTGGCTGCGCCGTAACAATGCTTGGATCCGCGCCAACAACACACGAGGTTCGACCGGTTTTATCACATAGTCGTCGGCACCCAGCTCTAAGCCCAGCACTTGGTCTATATCACTTTGTTTAGCCGTCAACATCAGCACTGGGGATTTGTACCATTGACGTAATGCGCGACACACCCCAAAACCATCCAGGCCTGGCAGCATTAAATCCAATACCACGAGATCTGGGCTAAAGGCCCTGCAGGTCGAGTCAGCATCCAAGCCGTTATCGCACAGCTGGACCTCGAAGCCATGTTGCTGCAAAAAACTTTGCACCAGACTGGCTAGGCGTTGATCATCTTCTACCAGCAGAATTTTATTCATCAGAACACACTCCAAGGTGCCACGAGCCGGCGTCGACGCTCCGGTTGGCGGCTTAAAATAGTCAGTGATTGTTGTGCGAGCAACTGTTGTTGCGCATCACGGAATTCCAGTGAAATAGGGGCATCCAGCGCCAGCTGGTGTTGGCTTTGACCACTGCGTTGTTGTTGCCAACATTGCAGTTGGGTGCGGCCCGCATACACACATAAGTCGCGGGGCTGTTCACTTTGCCACGACAAGGTAAAATCGAGTTGGCAGCTTTTTTGGCCTTTTTCACCCACCAGGCATACCGACGGTTGAACATCGATACACAAGGTTTTGCTACAGGGCGCCGCCCACAGTGTCGTAGACCCTAGCAAAACACCGATGAGCACTATCAATCTAAATCCCTGCATCAGATAAACCGGTAACTCAATCCTAGAAATATGCTTCGCACGTGGTTGTCTTGTTGTAATGGACTTTGCAGGGTAGCCCCGCTTTCGTCTTCAACCTTTAAATCTATCCAGCGATAGCGGATAAGACTCATCACAGACCAACGTTCTGTCAGCTCCTTGTGCCATTGCATGGAGACTTCTGGTTGCAAACTGGCTTTGCCTTGCAGTGCTTCGCCATTCCATTCCGCAGCGCTGATGCCGTAGTAAGTATCAATTAACTGACGACTTTTCCAATGCAGGGCTGAGCCGATGCTGAAGTCGCCATACGAGGTTTGCCATTGGTATTGGCCTGCGACTTTAACATGGCTACCACCATAAGCCCCGTTGACATCATGCCACCAATTCAGGCTGGTATGCCATGCCTGACCAAACATATCCAGTTGCACACCCGCATCCAATGCCCATGGACGTTTGGCGACGTCATCGATGGAAAGTTCAGTTTTGATCTGGTAGCGCTCAACCGGACCTAACAGCCCTTTGTCGGAGATCAGCTGGTACTCAAAAAAGTCAGTCGCACGTGCCCGCCGGAAATAACTCACCTCGTCGTTGATCCGACTGACGAGGCTGACGGTCACTGCGGCATCAAAGGGTAAGGTGTAGCCAAGGGTGCCATTATCAAAGAAAAATGCATCATCGTAATAATGCACATCGGCCATTAACCACAGCGGGAAATTGTGGCCACCGAATAAGGGATTGGATCGAAACCCTGCACCTGAGGCAACGGAGAGATGGAACTCAGTCGGTGCCGCGCAGTCTGTGGTGGAGTTCGAAGTGCATGCGGTGGTTGCGACTGCCTGGCAACTTCCAAGAGCTACGCCACTGAAAACTAATGCTCGTAATACCATAACCGGAGCCTCTGCCTGCCAACGAGGGGGCACTTTAGCATTGCCTTGGTATGAGCTTAAGTCGGAATAACAATGTTTCACAAATAACCGGTAGATTTAACAGTCAACAGCATCGTTTCTACAGGGCGTTTACTCATTTGACAAGCGATGTACCTGATTTGCCATCGACTTTTTTCGGTCAACGGCTTTAGTCTATGCAATTCAGCTATTTAAGCAGCAAATGGCCGCGATTTGCCGTCGACATAACCGCTGTTGTCTTGCCACTTTGGTAGGCTTATGGCACCTTAATCACCTAATTAAGTTGTCTACCTCCGACCGCAGTGTGTGCTGTGTAACGACGGACGCCCTGACGGGTGACTCAACGGCCAATGGCTAGGAATTCAGTGCATGAAAGGTAAAGCGACCTCCTTTGATATTGCCTATTTGGCGGGTGTATCGCAGTCGACAGTGTCGCGTGCATTACGCGACAGTCCAGCAGTGAATCAAGAGACCAAAGACAAGATTTTTGCTATCGCTAAACAGCTGAATTATAAAGTCGACAAAAACGCCAGTAACCTACGAAAGCAACGCAGTGGCACCTTAGCCTTGTTGTTGTTTGAAGACCCGACCGTCGATGATTCCCAGATCAATCCTTTTTTCTTATCGATGTTAGGCAGCATTACCCGCGCCTGTACAAAACGGGGTCACGATTTGTTGATTTCGTTTCAGCAGCTAAGCAACGATTGGCATGCTGACTATGAAGACAGCAAAAAAGCCGATGGAATTATTTTGCTTGGTTACGGCGATTATGTGGATTACGAGGAGAAGCTGCAGCAGCTGCTGGCCCAACAAACGCATTTTGTCTGCTGGGGTGCGCAAGTCGAGGGACATCCGGAATTTACCATTCGCAGCAATAACCGTCATGGCGGTCAGTTGGCTGCTGAGCATTTCTTGTCATTTGGCTATAGCGATTTTGCCTTTCTCGGGATTGCCAATGAACGGGCTCCAGAATTTAGCGCTCGTTATCAAGGGTTTGTCGATGCTTTGGTGCAAGGCGGGGTGGATGCAGCGTCGGTGCGGCAAGTCGATGCTATCTCTACCGAGCAAGCTGGCTTTGACGCGATGACGCAACTGCTGGCCACCACGGCACCGCGTGCGATTTTCTGTGCCAGTGATTTGATCGCCATTGGCGCTATCCGCGCGATCCAAGCTCGTGGCTTCAAAGTGCCTGATGATATTGCCGTGATTGGTTTTGACGATATTCCGATGGCATCGTTTTCATCGCCGGCTCTCACCACAGTGCAACAAAACACCAGCTTGGCCGGTGAGATGCTGGTAGTGAATTTGTTAAAACTGATCCAAGCCGAGACGATCAGTCAAACCGATATCGAGCCAAAACTGATTGTCCGCCGTTCCTGTGGTGCGGCCGTTTAAGTGGCAACGTCATCACGTCAGTTACATCCTGCAAGCCCTTTTTTGCAGCCGTATGATTTGCCAGCTTTATGTGCATTAGAGCCTGATCTTGCGGCCTATCTTTACACCACAGTGCGTGGTGAGCAAAGTGTGCGCTTTGATGAACCTGAAGCCGTTCGGTTGCTCAATCAAGCATTATTACGCCAGCAGTTTGCGCTGAGATGGTATCAATTGCCGGCGCATGTGTTGTGTCCTGCAGTGCCTGGACGTTTTGACTATTTGCTGTATCTGCAGGATTTTTTGCAGCAGCAACATGGCAAAAAGCCCAAAGCGACGCAGTTTCGGCTGTTAGATATTGGCTGTGGTGCCAATTTAATCTATAGCTTGCTGGCGGCTCAGGCGATGCGCTGGCAGGTCGTGGCGTCCGATATTGCCACGGATTCGCTGGCACATGCAGCACAGATCATCGAACAAAACGCGCTGCAACGTCGGATTGAACTGCGCCACCAGCCTGATGCAGAGCAGATTTTTAGTGGCATAGTTCGTCCCAATGAGTTGTTTGACCTGACCGTCTGCAATCCTCCTTTCCATCAAAGTGCTGATGAGGCGGCGCGTGGGACACAACGCAAACAACGCAATCTTGGCCATACTGACAAAAGTGACGTGCTGAACTTTGCCGGTCAATCTCACGAGTTATGGTGTGACGGTGGTGAGGCCGCATTTGTGGCGCGGATGATTCATCAGTCTCACGCCGTCGCCTCACAGGTGGCTTGGTTTAGCTGTCTTATTTCCAAAGATAAAAATCTCGCGGTGCTGCAAAAATTGCTCAATGACATGCAGTGTCCTTCGCATCAGGTGATTGAGATGCGACAAGGCAACAAAGTCACACGGGTGTTGGTGTGGAGCTGGATGAGTCCAGCGCAGCAGCAACTTTGGCGGCAGTATCGCTGGTAAGCCGTGAAGGGGTTCTGCCAAAGGAAAGATAAAAGGGATGAGGGTGGTCTGTTGGCGAGTGCATCAGAAAAACCCCCAGTCCATGCATCGCCACACAGACCAGGGGTGGGAGAGCTTATTTCACCGCAAGTTTTGTACTGACCACTGGGTAATGATCCCAGACTTTCTGGTCGCGCAGCGAACGCAATAACTTCACATACTCCGCATGTGACCACGCCAGCGGCGTTGCGCCGTCGGTGCCTTCACCCAATTCAAACTTGTAGTGTGAGTTATTGCCAACACCGTCAAACACTTGCTCTGGTAACATCAATCCCGCATTGGCATAGGCCTCCATCGAGCCTGCGTAGGTACTGCGTAGGGTGGCGTTGATGTCTGCTGTTAACGCCGCGCCATGTAAGGTGGCACGGGCTAACTCATAGTGACCGCGTTCGCCACTGAAAATAGGCCAGACTCGACCGCGTTGACCCGGCGTGTTGCTGTCGTCCAAACCTTTGGCATAACCCAGACCTGTGTCAATGTCTTCACCATAACCGTCATAACCATAACGACGCCAACCCACGGTTTTCTCACCGTCGGGTGTGGTTAATTCATATTTGACACGAGATTGGTCTGGTAACGATTGATCGTCCAGTTCTGGTAAGGTCGCCAGGATCGCTGGGTGGTCGGCTTGGCGCACGCCATAACGCACTAACTCCAGGAAACCACCATCGACCATCGCGGATTCACTGACTGCTTGCTGGCCGTTACGCACTTCCATCGGGCTTTGGTTGTTCGGATCATGGTCTTTGTTGATGCGCAGGTAATAATGCCCATCGCTTTGTTGTGTTTTCAGTTGACCTTGCGTCGTGACAGTCCAACCTTCTAAATTCGCAGAAAATTCGCGTGCCTTTGTCAGGTAAAGCTCTGCCCCTGCTTGATCACCTGCGTGGGTGGCAATCTCGCTGGCAGTGACGAGGCCTGCGATCACCGCAGCAATAGTTGATGGTGAATAACCCGCTTGTTCTTCCCAGCGCTCTTGTTGCGTCATTGGGCTTTGTAGCTGAATATCATTCCAATCAATTTTGGCGCGCCCACCATGGGCCAAGAACTCGGCGGCTGGTTTGAGCATGCGGCCATACCACTCGCTGATAGCTTTATCATCCAAGATGCCGTCTTGCCACAAGCGGTAGCCTAACATGATCGGCATCGCGGTCTGATCCATTTGGATACCAACCCACTCGATTTCACCGTCGACGTGGGTTTTTTGTAAGAACCAGCCTGGGGTTCCTTGGTAACCTGGCGTTTTGTCATTGACCTGAACTTTTTGCAAATACTGGAAAGCGACTTTCGGGCTTTCAGTATCGCCCATTGCCAACAATGCCATCGACACTTGGTAAAAATCGCGAGGCCATACCGCTTTGTAACCCGTTTGAGACTGTTCCGCCGATTTTACATCGCCCCAAGGATTCGACAGTGACGCAATAAAGGCTCCGGCGTGGGTTTTGTCCTCTTGGGCTTTGAGTACCAAAGCGCTGGCATAGAGCAGTTTGCCTTGGTCGTTGCTTTGCGCTGCCAAACTCGGTAGCTCGGTTAGGCCTTGCAGGTAATCTTGCCAACCAATGGCATCACCTTCGCCGTTATAGTCTGCTAACACCTGTTCAATGCCACGGGCGAGGGTTTGATTGGCTTGTTGCAAACTTTGTTCGGTCGAGTCGCCAAAACCAATCACTTGGGTGATTTGTTGCACTTCACCTGCTTTGCTAGGGCTGTGCTGAATCAGCGCTGCCACGTTGCCCGCGTTGCTACCCGTGGAGGTATAACCCGCAACCTGCTGGCGTGCTTTGAGTTCGGTCAGACCATCGGAGGTGCCGACAAAACCAACGTTCGCCATTACGGGCGACGGCACCGTCACCACCGATAACGCATGCGCGCCCTCCCACGCCTGCACCACACCTTGTTGAATGCTGGCGTTGTCTTGGCTGCCCGTGTTGGCAAGGGCTGGATCAACATAGGTGTACAACGTCAGCCCATCGACCAGTGGTTTGAATAAGGTTCGCACCACCAAGGTTTGCTGATTGGGGTCGGTAAAATAATGCTTTTCAATTTCGTATTTGCCGTTGATGGCTTTGTTCACCACACGATAGGCCAAGGATAAAGGCCGACCTTGAGCGTCCTGATGCAAATAGCTGATTTCAGTGGTGGTCGCGGTTTTTTCCTCATCGACAAAATCTGGGCCTTGCACCACCAGTTGCATCTCACGCAGTTGTGCTTCGTGGATCAAGCCAAACATGGTTTCGGTGAGCACGCCTTGCGCCAATGAAAACCAGACTTTTGAGACAGTGCCAGTGGCAGCTGCGTTTTGATATTGACCGTCTTGATAAGCTTCGTACGAGGTACCAATACCAATTTTGCCGGCATAAGCCCACGTTGAAGCTTGGCCAGGAGCGCCAGGGGCGACCGTTGTAGTGTCAGGTGCTTTGTTGCAAGCCGATAAAGCAACTGCGCTGGCGAGCAGCGTTAAACGAAACCATGGCGTCATGCTGAAACTCCTGATGAAGCTGTGTGTGTTTTCACTGTTAACCCGTACACTGCCGCAATCACCATACTGGCGGCACCCAGGGCGAGGGCATAAATGGCTTGGCCTGCAAACAGATGGTTGACTAAAGAACCTAAAATGGTAGCGGCTAGTAGTTGCGGTAAGACGATGAAAAAGTTAAACATCCCCATGTAAACGCCCATTTTTTTCGCCGGCAATGAATCAGCCAACATGGCATATGGCAGTGATAAAATCGACGCCCAAGCAAAGCCGACACCCACCATTGACAGCAACAGCCAGTGTGGATCTTGAATCACAAAAAACGAGGCAAAGCCTGCCGCACCTAGGATCAAGTTGATGGCATGGCTAATTTGTAAGGATGTCAGACGGACAATCCACGGAATGATAATGGCCGCAATAGCCGCGAAGCCGTTGTAAGCGGCAAACAAAATACCAACCCAATCGGCACCGTCGTTGTAAGCGGTTGATGTCGGGTCTGAACTACCATAATGCACAGCGGTTACCGTCGCAGTGGTGTAGATCCACATGGCAAACAACGAGAACCACGAGAAAAATTGCACAACCGCCAGTTGTTTCATGGTGGAAGGCATTTGAAATAAGTCATCGACGATTTGCACCGCCATGCCATAGTGGCCTTGGGTTTTGTTGCGAGACACCCACCATTGCAATAACCCAAAGGCAATTAACCCGCCACCCAACACATATAGCTGTTTATCCAGCTGTAACGCCCAGACGATGCAGGTCGACAATAAACCAATGGCAGCAAACACCGCGCCGCGTCCCCAATAGAGCCGGTCATTTTGTTGCGGGTTTTCTTCGTCGTGCCCTTCACCAAAGGCGGCTAGTTGTTCCGGTGAATATTCGGTTGAACGCAGTACAGTCCAAAGCACAGCAGCAAACAACACCACCGCCCCAAAATAAAACGAATACTTCACTGAATCGGGAATTTCACCTGCAGGTGCCGTATTAGCAACGTCCAGCCAATTGGACAAAATGTACGGCATGGCAGATGCGACTACAGCGCCAATCCCGATAAAGAAGCTTTGCATGGAGAAACCAAGTGGGCGTTGTTGCTCATTTAAATTGTCACCCACAAAGGCACGAAAGGGTTCCATCGTGATATTGATGGACGCATCTAACACCCACAACATCCCGGCTGCGAGTAATAGATTGGGCGAATTGGGCATAAAAAACAGCGCCATGGTCGTAAGCACGGCACCGTAGAAGAAAAATGGCCGCCGGCGTCCCAAGCGATTCCAGGTGCGGTCTGAGAAATAACCCACGATGGGTTGAACCAGCAGGCCGGTTAATGGTCCTGCGATCCAAAGGATCGCCAAGTCGTCAATTCCGGCGCCCATGGTTTGGAAGATACGGCTGACATTACTGTTTTGCAGCGCAAAACCGAATTGGATGCCTAAGAAGCCGAAACACATGTTCCAGATCTGCCAAAAACTAAGATTCGGTTTTCGTTGTTGCATGCCTTATTCCCCATTAAATGCGCACGTACTTAGCATAGCAAAAATGCACTAAGTATCTGGTTTACCGATTTTATTCTGCTGTAGACATAAAAAAGGGGAGTTTTCACTCCCCCCAACAAAGGGTGTCTCCAGGATATTGGACCAACAACGTGCATGCCGGAATAATGCCGTTTGAACCGCCCGCATTAAGGTAGGTTTTGGTCACAGCCTCTGTGATATCGTGAATCGGTAGGCTGGAACAACATGAATACGTATGTACATCCGGACAAATGCGCCGTTGCGGTGCAAAGTTGCGACCAGTGCACGCGACGTCGATCCGTTGTGGTGCATCGCGGGTGGTGTTCTTTGCGTTCCCCGCGTTATTGACGGGCAACGTGCGGTTTATACGGGAATCGCAGCCGAAAGCAAGCGCCTTGTCCTTGCAAAGACTCCACCAGCACTTGGCCGCTGTGCTGCGTCATGATCATGCGAGTAATGGATAATCCCATCCCCCGACCTTGCCCTACGGGCCGTGTCGTAAAAAATGGGTCAAAAATGCGCGCCATCAGCTCCGGCGGTACGCCATCGCCAGAATCGCGGATACTCAATTCAATTTCATCGGCAACCGGTTGATACAGATGAAGCCAAATCTGACCATCCGGTCCTGCCGCTTGGCTGGCATTGTTGAGTAAATGCATCACCGCCAAACGAATCTTTTCAGGATCACCCGGTAATCGCGGTACCGGATCAAGTTGAACATGCACCTGCGGTAATAACACCCCTTCGAACTCCAATAGCTCTAGGGTTTGCTCAACACAATCTCGTAAATCTAAAACGCCAGTTAAGTCTGATTGCTCTTCAGCAAATGCGCGTAAATCTTTGATGATACTGGCAATATGATTGAGGCCTTGCAGAGATTCATCCACTAAATCTGTGCCATCTTGCAACATGAATGAAAAATTGTTTTGTTGGTAGAAACTGGCTGCCGCTTTGGGATCTTTGGCGACTAATTCAAAGTACTGCTGTAATAACTGCCAATCTTTTAGCAACATCTGCAAGTTACATTTGATGTAACCGTTGGGGGTGTTCAGTTCATGCGCCAAGCCCGCGGCAAGCGAGCCGATACTGGCTAGTTTTTCTTGGGCCAGTAACTGCAGTTCATGTTGGTGCTGCAGTTGCTGATTGCGGTGAAGCTCGCGTAACTTATGAGCGAGCACCTTTTCGAGTTGTTGTCGGCGTTGTTTCTCTTCGGCGAGGGCAGCTACTAAAGCTTGGTAGTCGGCTGGTTGCACTGTCATGTACTGCGCCTCACACGCGATGAAAAGCTACTAACGGTGGAAATGATTCTCCACGCCGTTTTCCAATAAATAATCACCTACATCCAACAGGTGCATGTCATCAAGTTCTAGCACATCAAGGATAGCCTCGCCATACTGACTCCATTCGGATTCTTCGGCGACATCAAACAAAAATTGCTGCTCACCGATCATGTGCTCAGCGAGTTTTAAAATAGCAAACAAGCGTTTTTCATACAGGTCTGAGGATGCCAATAACTGCATCGGCGTATGGTGATAGGCAATCACGTTGGCAATTTCTGCAGACAATCCCCATGATTGGGCAATCATAAAACCCAGCACTTCGTGGTTGGTGTGGAAATAACGTTGCTCGATCTCGGCGATGGGCAGCTGGTTACTCAGGCCCACTTTCATCACTTTGGCGTAATCCGGAAATTGACTGTGAATTAAAGCAATGCCTGCATTGTGGAATAGGCCAATCGAATAACAATCATCCATACAGTCCGAACCCAGACGAAGATGTTGTGCGATTAACATGGCTGCGCTGCCGACATCCATCGCACAATTCCATTGCCGTGTGGTGAAGGGATCGGTGCGACCGTCGCTTAAGGTAAAGCGTAAGACTACGCTACTGACCAGCTTGATCACCCGATTTAGCCCTAAAAATTTGCATGCATGCTCGATGGAGCTGATTTTGCGGCGCAAACCGAAATAGGCCGAATTCACCACTTTTAACGTGAAACCGGCGATGCCAATGTCCATATTGATGAGGGTGGCAATGGTATTGATGTTCGGATCGTCTTGTTCAATTTCTTGCTTGATCCGCAAAAGGACTTCTGGTTGTGGGGGAATAGTGAACCCGGCTAGTTGTTGTTCGACCGTTTTCATATCTATAGGTTTAACCATCAGTACTGCTCCATCGTGCCTATGCTCACGTCAGAACTCTAGCTGGTGGCCACCTGAATGACAACCATCGCCAGCGGATTGCGTAGCGATGGTTGTTTAACTGCTTAGGATTTCAGCTTTTTAAGCTGTTTTTCGACTTTTTTCGCTTCATCATCGAATTTATCGTCGTCTTTGGCAGTCGCGCGAGCGCCTGCTAACCATTGCTCGGCATTGGTTTTGTCATTCTGCTGCAAGAACAGCTGGGCTAAGCGCAACTTTGCCCAAGGTAACTGCTGGTGCTCACTACCGTCATAGTATTGGATAAATTGCTGTAATGCCGTTTGGCCTACGACAGGATCTAATTGATTTTTCACACTTAAGCGGCCAATTTGGTACAGATAATTGTATTTAGAGCTTGCGGTTTCCGCGTGTTGAGCGGCTAACTGATACAGTTCGACCGCTTTGACGTATTGTTCACTGCTGGCCAAAATACTGGCTTTTTGCCCTAACAACCGGCTATGTGTAGGCGCTTGTACCAGTTGCTTATCCAGTAATGTTAATGCGTCTTGATCTTTATCATCGGCCAGCAGCAGCATGCTTTGGGCAATAACGGCCAAGTTTGGGTCTTTGGCTTGCAACGTCGGCACTAAAGCCGCTGCGGCGTCTTTGTCACCACCTGCAATGCTAGGCGCTTGCACGTAGAAGCCAATCAAATCCAACACGATTTTAGGTTCATTCGGTGACAATGCAACGGCCTTCTTCAATAAGTCTCTGCCGTCTTTGGCAAGACCACCGGCTGAGAACAGACTAGCTTGCTGAGCCAAGCTGAACTTGTTCATCGCCGCGACTTGGTGCAAATCGCCGTCTTGTGGAAATTTTGCTAAAGCGTCGGTGAGTAATTTATCGGCGTCTTCATATTGACCAGCCAAATACATGGCCGTTGCTTGGCTTTCAAGTAGCCGTGGATTCGTCAGATAGTCAGGTTCCGCTGGGGCTTTTTGGATCACTTCAGAATATTTGGCGTGGTCGAGCAGGTCTTGCATTGGCAGATCAGGTTGTTTGGCTTGCAGTTGGGCAATCAACAGAGCTGCAATGAGCGTCAACGTTGTTTTCATTTTGTATACACCAAGTTATTTTGCTGTTTTCATCGTGCATAAAAACACCAAGTTTGGTAAAGCTAACAATCGTTGCAAATTGTAACAGCTACGGCCGCTTGGTTGATTTTGCACCTCGTCGACAGCGTTCTGAGCAATAAATGACGTGAGGCCAATTCAATTGCCATTTCCGCCGCCAAACAAAAGGCCGTTGGCAAACAGGACAAATTTTGCTGTCGAGGTGTAACTTGTGGTGTGTCAACTGAATATCTCCTGAATTAACAGCAGATACGCAGTTGCATACGAGGTGGATGAGTCGGTCAATGCGTGTTGGAACACACGGCGTGGTTTAGCTATCGAGGTACGGGCGGCCTGACATCATCTTTTGCGCTAACTGGATTTCAGCCTCGCGGTCATCCAGCTGTAAATTGGTGAATTGCACATCAAACTGAATTAAATCATCTTGGGGTAAGTTGAGTGCGATCAAACGGTCAGGCACATGGTTGACTTGACGATAAGCGTTAATGGCAACCTGGGCCGCTTGTTCCATCACCATAAAGAAATTGCCCAATGGGAACGTTTGGAAAATCGGATTATCCAGCATCGCCCAACCCAACAAATCACCACTAATGGAGCCATCGGCATGATCGGTAAACAACATCGATACTGCAGGAAATGGCGGGTTTTCACCACTGCGGTAGTCATTCATGTCTTGTTCGCTAAATAACAACACATAACCAAATGATGGGCAGCCTTCGGCATCCATATCATCGAATGCAGAGTCATAGACTAAAAATAAACGCGGGTCTGACATAAGGCGGGCCTCTCACTCACTACAAAGGCTGATTATTGTACTCAAGCTCGGGGTCTAGCCCAAGTAAAATTAACCAGATACACGGATTCTTGGCGTATAAACATGAAATTCATGCTGTGATCCGTTAGCATGCGCAAGCTTGGAATTTTTGCAGACTTTTGCCTGTTGGAGGTCTTATGACTGATTTTAAACGTATTGCCATCGATACCGCCAAAGAATTGATTACCAATGGGGCTGTGGTGGCAGACATTCGTGACGAACAAAGCTTTAGCAATGGCCACATTGAAGGGTCTTATCATTTAACCAATGGCACCTTGCATCGCTTCATGCAATTGCATGATTTCGAACAACCGGTGGTGGTGGTGTGTTACCACGGCAATTCTAGCCAAGGCGCTGCGCAGTATCTGGTACAGCAGGGGTTTGAGCAGGTGTACTCCATGGATGGTGGCTTTGAAGCCTGGCGTTTTAATCAACCTTTCGTGCAAGGCGCACCAGACGCTGAATGATTAAACTCCTCGACAGCGACTATCCGGCATTAATGCAACCCTTTGCTGACTTTTGTCAGCAACAAGGGTGGCAGGTGCGTTTAGATATTGTAAACCCCCACTATTGCCAGCTGTTTGTTGCAGAGACGGACTTACTGCAGGTGCAGACGGCACTTGAGCTGTACAGTCGTGAGCCATCGCATCCTCGTTACCAAGCGGCCGCATGGGACAAAGCGCAACCAGGTTTGTCATATGGCCAGGACTCTGATGGGCATTTGCTTCGAAGTATTTGGCAGCACACAGGCCGTATCACCAAGATGCTGGTTGCTAGCTGTGTATTGGCATACCTTTGGTTGTTGGTGTGGCCGCAGACCGCCTTGCAGAGTTTGATGTTTTTCACCGCATGGCCACAAGGCGCAGACCTGCTTAGTTGTCGCTGGTTGTCGCCGATTTTGTTGCATTTTTCCGGCGCTCATCTGCTGATGAATCTGTCGGTGTTAATGATGTTTGGTGGATTGATTGAGCGTTACCATGGCGCCCGCGCCTTACTGGCACTGACGTTGGTCTGTGGTGTGTCCGCCAATCTTGCGCAATACCTATTGGCAGGGCCGATGTTTGGCGGTTTTTCCGGTGTCGGATACGGTATTATCGGATTTTATTTTTTGATGGCGAAACGTGCACCTACACTAAACTACCCATTGGCAAAAGCCAATTTTGCAGTAGCGGTAGCATTCATGCTGTTTGGCTTTGCCGATCTGTTGTGGGTGAACACTGCAAACTGGGCGCATTTGATCGGTATGCTGGCTGGGCTTGTGGTCGCCGCCATATGGCCGATTAAACCGGCCACGCGCTAATTATTGATACAAATACTTCGTAAACAACACGTCTTGAACCAACTCATCACCGGTTTCTTTTTTCAAAATCGCATGGATTTCATTTAAAATTTCTAAGCGAATTTCTTCACGGCCGGTCAACGATTTCACTTTGTCGGCCGGTTCTTTGCCAAAAATCTTGACGATGGTGTCTTGAATAATTGGATCATGATGTTCGATCAAGGGTAAATACTTTTCATCTTTGACCATCAATTCCATCGTGACCCGGACATAACCTAAATCTTTCGCGCCTGTTGTCACGTAGTTGGTGACGATGTCATTGGTAAACCCGTAATAGGAGACTTTAGGTTTGGCAGGCGCTGCCGGTGGAGGGTCTTCGCCCGCGACGGCTTGTAAGGCAAAGCACAAACTAAGTAAGGCAAATAGGTGTTTCATCGTTGGGTCCCTCACAAACAACGCAGTGTCGATTAACAAGTGTACCTGAGTCGATACAGGAACTCCACGCTCAAACGATAAAGTTCGCCGCGCAGTTTTCGCATAATATGCTCAAATAAAACATCTTTTTCGGATAACCCCACCGATAAATCAGCGTCGGTGATGCAGTTCATCCCTAAGAAAATATCGAAAGAAACATCCATGCCGCAGCAATGAATCTTGTTATCATAGCTGGGTGTAATTGAGATGATGTTGTTATGACTGATTTTTTTTCTTCAATATGGTGCGGCCCGTGGTTTGATGCCATCGATTTACCAGCACAAGAGCATCAGCCAACACGCTCACAGTTGAGCTGGTTGATGGAATCCGGTTCGCTCACGGCACGCCTCAAAGCCCAACCAGGCGCGTTTTCGCTCGAGCTGATCCAGCAATGTCATACGCAATTTCCGCAACATGCCATGATGCCGTGGTCCGCTGAGCATGGTGTGATTCGAGAAATCAGCATGAGCCTTGATGGCTTACCACAGGTCTTTGCCCAAAGTTTCCTGCCGCAGTCGACTATCGAGGCATTCGCGCCATTGGCGACGCTTGGGCAAATGCCGTTGGGCGAGTATATTTTCCAACAACCCGCATTGACCAAACATTGGTTGCAATTCGCGTGGTTCGAGATGCTCAGCTTGACGCCAAATCTAACCGTGCAACAGGTGTGGGCACGTCGATCGCTGTACGCCTTGCAAGGGCATCAGTTTTTAGTGCAAGAAGTGTTTCTGAAGGAGATGCCGACGTGAAGTTCCAACTGAGCATGCGGCAATGGCCAGAATATAAACAATTGATGCGATTGGATAAACCCATCGGTATTTACTTGTTGTTGTGGCCGACATGGTGGGCGTTATGGCTTGCATCAGAGGGTACACCGAGTTCGCTGATGCTCATTGTGTTTACCGCGGGCGTGGTTTTGATGCGCTCTGCAGGATGTGTGATCAATGATTATGCGGATCGTCATTTTGATGGCTCGGTCGAACGGACGAAGCTACGACCTCTCGCCGCAGGACGAGTGACTCCAAGCGAAGCCTTGCAATTGTTTGCAGTGTTGCTGATATGTTCTGCGTTACTGTTGTTGTTTCTTAATTGGCAAACCGTCCTACTGAGTTTTGTAGCCGTGGTACTGGCGGCGAGTTACCCGTTTATGAAACGGTATACACACTTACCGCAAGTGGTGCTTGGGATGGCGTTTAGTTGGGGCATGCCGATGAGTTATATGGCTATCCAACAGCAGCTACCGTTCGAAGTATGGCTGTTATATGCAGCAAATTTAAGTTGGACGGTCGCGTACGATACCTATTACGCCATGGTTGACCAAAATGATGATGAAAAGATCGGTGTTAAATCAACAGCTCGGTTGTTTGGGAGTTGGGCTCGGCCAATCATTGTCAGCTTGCAACTGATTGCGCTCGGTTTGATGGTGTGGGTGGGGATCGTCGCAAAGCTGCATCTCAGCTACTTTGTGACTGTATTGGCGGCGGTGCCATTGTTTATTTGGCAGTATCGTTTATCGATGCAAGGGCGAGAAGGCTGTTTTAAAGCGTTTTTGCATAATCATTATGTCGGCGCGTTGTGGTTTGTCGCGGTTTGTTTGGGTATCTATGCATGATGCCCCCATCGCGCTGCGCCTGAGGTATTCAATAGGTATTCCAAGCTCTGATTATTTTGTGCAATCCAATTGTCGAGGTTATTCGTACTATGCACCATGAAACATCGTCGGCGTCAGAAAAAATGCCAGTATTGCACGTATTAGGGTATTTAGGATTAGTCCCGTTTTTAGTCCTTACCATTCTCACTTTTTTCCCTGTCATCCCAGGGCTGGATGCTTTGCAACTGTTCTTGCGATATAGCGCGATTATTCTTGGTTTTATGGCGGGGGTGTTGTGGCCTGTTTGGTCGCAACGGCTATCGGTGTGGCCTTTAGCATTGTTTGCCGTGTCTTTGCCGGTTTTAAGCTTTCTGGCTGGGTTGTTACCAACGGCACTGACTTTATCCGTTGAGTTGATTTTGTTTTTGGTGCTGCGCTTGGGTGAACGTTGGTTTGAAATTGATGATCAATACCATCCGGCGTATTTGCAACTGCGCAAGCAACTCACCACCGTGGTGGTGGCATGTCATGCCGCCTTGGTCATCAAATTAACGTTGTTAGCGTAAAAACAACAAAGCCCGCACTGCGGGCTTTGTTCATTTAAATCTTGCAGAGATTAAGCGGTTTGCGGCTTATCGCTGTGATGATTGTGCAACACTCGAATCAGTTCGTCTTCAAATTCAAATCGTTGTTCCAACGCTTGCCCTAACGATGATAAGTCACCGTCAAAATCGACAGTCTTGGCTTCCACAGTGTGGTCTGCATATTTGTCATTAAATTCGAGCGCTATATCCGTAGAGCTAGCGATTTTTGGATACAAACCTTCCGCCAACGCTTTACTGACAGACCCGTTCACGGCGCATTGCGAGACGATTTGATCGTACACTTCAAAATGGCCTGCTGATAAATAATCCATTAACAGTTGGCAGAATTCGAGGATCTCACTTTCCAAAGGAAAATGTTGAGTCGCTTGACCTTTATCAAACGGCGGCAGTGCCGCGAGTTTACAATAAGCAACAATCAGTTGTTGCCGCTCCTCAAGCCAGTTATCGATTGCGGTTAAAGAACCACCATATTGCTGGCGGGTATTCTGCAGCCGGGTGTACATCAGTATGTTCCTTCGGTGTTTAGACGGCGTGTCCTGCTACTAAAAAGAATTCCACGGCAAAGATCAACTTTTTTTTGATTGGTCGGTTCAGTAAAGCGCTTTATCATGAGGACTTTGGCACTAAAACATCAATATGAGGTCGTTATGCAGCACCACCTTCCTGTGAAGAACACCACCAAGGGATATTGGTTTGTGGTCAGTGCTGGCAAGATGCAGAGCAAACTTTGGCTGGACGAACGGCAGCAAATCCCTTTCGGTACTGTCGAGTTGCTGCAGCGACCAGACTTGCAATCGGTATGTCAGTTTGAGAGCTATCAAGGTCATCCATGTTATCTGGTGTGCCATGACGATTATGTTGCGGACGATCCGAGTTGGCAGACGCCAAGGGCTTTTTTGTTGGCTGAACAACCCGAATGGTTTGGATTGGCGGCACGGGCCAGTCAATTAGCCTTGTTTCTGCAGACACATCGATTCTGCGGCCAGTGTGGGCATAAAATGGAGCAAGTGAGCTGGGAACTCGCGATGTTATGCCCAAAGTGCCAGCATCGTGCTTATCCACGCATTTCACCCTGTATCTTGGTGGGGGTTACCAAACCTGGCCATATTTTGCTGGCGCGTTCAAAACAGTTCAAAACCGGGGTGTATTCGCTCATTGCGGGTTTTGTCGAAAGTGGCGAAACATTAGAACAAGCGGCAAAGCGCGAAGTGTTGGAAGAGGTGGGTGTGCAGATTGCACAGCCGAGTTACCTTGGCAGTCAACCGTGGCCATTTCCACATTCGCTGATGACAGGGTTTACTGCAGAGTATGTCGCTGGTGACATCGTCTGTCAGCCACAAGAAATTGAAGATGCGCAATGGTTTGCGTGGGATGCGTTGCCGGAAATTCCACCAGCACAGACCTTGTCGGGGCAAATAATCCGCCAACTTTGGCAAAAAGCGGTGGATTCGTCGGGAAATGCTGGAAATACAAAATAAAAAAGCCACAATTGTGGCTTTAAGAGGTTTTTTGCGGGCCTGTTAATCAGGCTCTTGCTGATAGGGTTACTTCACTAGCGCGCAATTGTTATATCAAACTTGAAATCAGTTTCGCAAGCAAAAAATCACAGAAAATTACAAATTCATTCATCGGGTTGTCATGATGGTCGGACAACGGCGATACTGCTAGAATAAAAACCAACGTTTGGGATGGTAGAGCTAACATGCAGCTAAAAAATGATCGTTACCTTCGGGCCCTTTTAAAACAACCTGTGGATCGCACCCCCGTATGGATGATGCGTCAAGCCGGTCGCTATTTACCAGAATATCGTGCGACGCGTGCTCAAGCTGGTGACTTTCTCTCCTTGTGCAAAAACCCTGAGTTGGCATGTGAGGTCACCTTACAGCCACTGCGCCGTTATCCGTTGGATGCCGCTATTTTGTTTAGTGACATACTGACCATTCCTGATGCAATGGGCATGGGGTTGTATTTTGGTGAGGGTGAAGGCCCACGATTCACCAAGCAATTAAATGACTTTATGGATGTAGTGCAGCTACCAGTGCCGGATCCGGAAGTGGAGTTGCGTTATGTGATGGATGCCGTCCGTACCATTCGTCGCGAGTTAAATGGCGAAGTGCCGTTGATTGGTTTCTCAGGCAGTCCATGGACGCTGGCAACCTATATGTTAGAAGGCGGTAGCAGCAAGTCGTTCTCCAAAATTAAAAAGTTGATGTATACCGAGCCTGAGGTGGTGCATATCCTGCTCGATAAGCTGGCGAAGGCTGTGACGCTGTACCTGAATGCACAGATCGCCGCCGGTGCTCAATCCATCATGATTTTTGATACTTGGGGTGGTGTGTTAACACCGCACGATTATCGCGAGCATTCGTTGAGTTACATGCAAGAAGTGCTGGATGGTTTAACGCGCACTGTAGATGGCCAAAAAATCCCAGTGACGTTGTTCACGAAAAATGGTGGATTGTGGCTAGAAGATATTGCCGCCACTGGTTGTGATGCAGTTGGTTTAGACTGGACTGTGGATATCCGCCATGCGCGTCAACGTGTTGGCGACAAAGTGGCACTGCAAGGCAACATGGACCCTTCTATTTTATTGGGTACGCCTGAGCGGATCCGTTTGGAAGTTCAAGCGATCCTCGACGGTTACGGCCAAGGGTCTGGTCATGTGTTTAACTTAGGCCATGGTATTACTCCTGATGTCGATCCGGAGCGGGCGAGAGTCTTTATTGAAGCAGTGCACAGCTTTAGCCGCACCTATCATATTGATAACAACTTCTAAAAATGATACCTGTGAAAAAACCAGCCTTTTGGCTGGTTTCAGATTAATGACAAACCCCAGTTTTTCTGGGGTTTGTTTTTTTGAGCACCGT
>CAYTIQ010000056.1:0-26132 GCA_964437935.1 uncultured Rheinheimera sp. | reverse complement strand
GTACAGCAGCAGCAGGCTGCCCTGCATCGGCACCGCAAACAGCCAGCGCGCCGCGAAGGCGAAAAACGATTTAGAAAAAACAAAACCAGCGTGCGAGTCGAAGCAAACACGCCAGCCACCAAGGCGAAAATCATTTAAAAACTCAATCAAAAACCAGCGTGCGAAACGCAAACCTGCGTGCCAGCAAAGAAAGTACCTCGGCAACGCCGAAAGCTTTTAAAAAGCCCGCCGCCACGGCGAAATAAGTTTTATAGATCCCAAACCAGCGTGCGAACCTAAGCCCGCCGCAGGCAACCACAGCTCGCTGCTCAAGCGAAATAAATTTTATAAACACGCCCGCCGCCAAGGCGAAAATCAATTAAAAACCAACCACCAAACCCAGCGAGCGATCTCAACCCAAAACCAGCGTGCGCACCCAAAAAAAATGTCATTGATTTTCATCCACTTGAATTTTCCTCAACTGAAATTGCGAAAAATTCAATAACTTTTAGATGGCCAGCCATCCAAACATCTGTATACTTGGCCGTATTGACGTATATCAGAGATTGCGAACATGCCATTGTCACTGCAGCAAAAGATTAAAGACCCACGCCAAGGTGTGTACTTGGTGGGCACCACGCCGCCGAAGGCCGGCACCGATGCGGAAAAAACCGAGCGCATTGCCAGTAAACTGTTAAAACGTCTGAATGAAATCGAATTTGATGGCTTGGTGGTCTATGACATCCAAGACGAGAGCTGCCGGGTCGAAGCCGAGCGGCCGTTCCCGTTTCATGCCACCTTAGATCCACGCGACTACGGCAGCATTTTGCGCAAGTTAGCTCAGCGCGACGTCATCACCTATAAGTCGGTGGCGCAGCGGGATGCGGCGGATTTTAACGCTTGGCTCAGTGACACCAGCGACAATTATCAACTGCATAATTTAGTGCTGGTGGGTAGCCCATCGTCCAATGGCACTATTAAATTAAGCTTGGCCGATGCGTACGCCCAGTTGGCGCAGCACCCGGCTGACTTCTATTTGGGCGGCGTCGCCATTGCCGAGCGCCATGCCAGCAAAGGCAACGAACACGAACGTTTGATTGAAAAATCCAAACAAGGCTGTCAGTTCTTTATCACGCAAGCGGTGTACAACGCCCAAGCCACCATCGATTTGTTAACCAGTTACGCCCGCAGCTGCAAACAGCAGGGTTTGGAGCCAAGTCGCGTGATCTTAACCTTCACCCCATGCGGCGGTCAGCAAACGCTGGATTTTATGCACTGGCTGGGCATTTCGGTGCCACAAGCGACCCGTTATCGTATTTTGGATGCAGAAAACCCGCTGAACGAATCGATTCGGATCTGCCGTGACAACCTGCAGCTGATTTTGCAGCACTGCGCGGACTTGGGCATTCCACTTGGCCTGAACGTGGAAAGTTTAACCAACCGCAAAGAAGAAATTGACGCGTCGATTCGGTTGTTCCGCTTATTAAAAGCCACCATGGAGCTGTGCCTGGCCGAGCAAGAAGTGGCGTAACCCAAGCAGCCCTTCGACACCTGTCGCCTAGCCGCACAGACCATGGCGCCAAACAGCATAAAGCAACCAACACAGCCAGCCAAGGGTTGGTATGCCTGCGGCAGGCACTGACACGGCCATAGGCTGTTTCTGTGATGCAAGCTGGGCGCGCATGACGGCGCTGAACGACGCAATTTCGCCGCGTTGCTGTTCTGTGCCATACTGCAGCCACTTACTTGCGCAGGAGCCTTCTGATGGAACAGCAACAGATCTTTTTTAACGAACTCGCCCGCCAATTCAGCCACATTTTTCAATTAAGTCAGCAAGGCCATGACAACAGCCCTGAGCGGTTGCGGGCGCAAGGCTTTATCCAAGCCGGCGAATTATGCGGCCTGTGCAGCCGTGAGCAAGTGCAACACTTAATGGAACAAATTCACCAGCATGTGTTTGGCCAAAGCGTGGCAGAACGTACCGCCACGCAACAAGCGCACCAGGCCGAAACCCTTCGCAAACAACAACGCCAGCAAGCCTTGGCCGATGGCAACTACGACTTTTTCAACGAGCCGGCGTTGTCACGACGTTAGAGAAACTTCACCCAGCCGTGGCGACTGCGCTGTTTATACTTTGCAAACCAACGAGTCGCTGGGTACAACACCACGGCCAGCAACACCGCAATCAACCACAGCTGCCACACGGCATCCACGCCAAACCAGTCGCCGTGGGTTTTACCATAAAGCGCTTCGGCGACACTGTAACAAAGCAGCAACAGGTACAAATGCAGCAAATAAAAGAACATCGGCGCGGCACCAAAGTCTTTTAATACCTGCCCGAACGCATCAAAACGGCGGTGTGACGCGAGCTGTTCAAACGCCCGCAATAGCAGCGCCATCAAGCCTAAGGTCAGTAATAAAAAATCCAAGGATGGCGGGTATTTGGTGAAGTTCAGCCAAGATAGCACTGTCGGTTGCCAGCAGATCTGCTGCACACTTGCCACCTGCGGCAAGGCTTGCACCACGCCATCGACACAGCTGAACCACTGCCACGGCAGCGTTTCGCCATAGCTATTCTGGCTGCGCAGTATCAGCAATAGCAACAAAGCCCCAAGCCCAGCATAACCTAACAGGCGTAAGCGCTTGGTCGCCGTGGTTACAAACAAAGGCCCTGCTAAATACCCAAGCACAATCACCCCAATCCACGGCAATAGCGGGTAACTGAGTTTAATGGCGAACGCGCCTTCGCCTTTGGCAACTAAATAGCCGCGGTCGTGCAAGATAGTCCAAAGGCTATACCCCCACTCCGACGCGGCAAACTGAATTGGCGTTAACAGGTTATGCAGGCCAATCAAGCTCACGGCGATCGCCCACAACAACGGCCGAGGTAACGACCGAAGCAAGGCCAACAGCAGCATACACAAGCCCAGCACCCAAATGACTTGCAGGTACAACGTCTGATAACTTCCAAGCCACGCGACGTTTACCAGCGTCACTTCCAACCCAATCAACACCAAACCGCGCTGCCACAAAAAGCGGGTTAACTGCTCTTGGGAATGTTTTTGGCTATACAAATAAGCACTTAGGCCGGTCAGAAACACAAAGGTCGGCGCGCACAAGTGGGCCAGTAGTCGGGTGAAGGCCAAGCCGGGGTCGGTGGTGGCGATATCCAGCGGATCGCCGACTTGGCGATACAAAAAGAACCGCTCCCGGACATGGTCCAGCAGCATCAGCAGCATCACGAAGCCGCGCAATTGGTCAATGCTGGCCAGTCGACGCGATGCGTCGACTGGCTGCACGCTCGCTGCGGCGGCATCTGCGGTGGTCATTGCCTTAGAAGTCATACCGAACACTGACTTTATAACTCATCGGTTCTGCTGGCACAGTCCAAAGCGGCGAATAGGAATTCAGCACATAATGCTTATCGGTGACGTTATCCAACAGCAGATCCAAACGCCATTGCTTGGCTAGCTCGAGCTGACCAAACACACTCAGCACAGCGTAACCCGGCAGTTGATAAGTTGGATTAACCGTATCGCCCAAACGCTGGCTTTGACCCCGTACCCGCGCGCCCCACTCCAGCGGCATTCCCGCCAGCTGCGCTGCCTGGCGCAGGCTCACAGCGAACGTATGCTTGGGCACATTGACCAAATCCGAGCCCGCCGGCACCAAGGTACCCCAGTCAGGGTTCACCGCGTCCACTAAGGTGTGGGTGTCCAGCCAGGCATAAGATACATCGACGGTCAGATCCCACGGCAATTGCTGGCTGGCATCAATTTCCACACCGCGACTTTTGGCTTTCCCCAGCGCCGCAGAGAAGCCAACGTGCACTGGATCTGAGGTCAAAATATTGCTCTTGGTGGCATCGAACACGGCAAGTGTGGCTTGACGAGTGTCACCTTGCCAACGCAAACCTAGTTCATTAGAGCGACTTTCTTCCGGTTCAAACGCATTGCCCGCATAGTCAGTGCCGCTTAATGGCACAAAACCAGATGAATAACTCGCGTACAGGCTAAGTTCGGCCGTTAGCTGGTGCACCAGTCCCAACCGAGGGCTGAACCGCGTATCCTTGGCATTGCTGCGAGTGCCTTTGACCGTTTCAAGGATGCGTTGTTGATAACGGTCGAACCGCATTCCTACCAGCAGATTGGTGCTGGCAGTCACATCGATCACATCTTGCAGATAGATCCCGTAAGCCTGCTGCGTTTCATCATTGGCATACAAGGCATTCACCGCCCCAGGCACTGCGACCCCGTACACCGGCTGAAAAATATTCAGGGCATAACTGCCTTTGGGCCCTCGGTAACGGCCCAAATAGGTGTACAAGCTGTAATCGTAAGCATCGGCACCGACCAACAGATGATGCGTCAGCCCCGCCAGAGCCAGCTCCCCACTGAACTCACCACGCACTGTGGTATCCGTGGATTGATAGTCGCGATAACGGCGTTGCCGTGTCAGCTGCGGATTACTAACCGAGACGCCCTGACGGGCGCTGGCAAGTTCAGCATCCGACGAAAACCCTTGTAGATCGGAGACGCGGCGACTCAAGCCCGCGGTAAATTGCCACTGCGAATTCAGTTGCCGTTGATAGCTCAGCTGATGGCCCAGCGCACCGATCTCCGTCGGGCCATCGCCCGGTTCGCCTAAATAGCGACTCCGCGGCACCGTGTTGAAATTGTTATTCAGCACCAGATAACCACGGTCAAACAATTGGTCATGCTGCAGGTATTCAAATTCATACAACAGGCTGCTATCGGCATCGATTTGCCATAATAAGGATGGATTTAGTACTTGTTTATCGCTAAAGACTTCATCGCGAAAACTTTTAAATTCTTGCACTGCGCCATTGATGCGGTAGGCCAATTGCGGGTTGATAGCATCGGTAAAATCCGCCTCCAGCCGATATTGATCAAAGCGCCCTGCGCTAGCTTTAACATACCCTTCCGTGGCAAATTGCGGTTTTTTGGTGATCAAATTGACAGTACCGCCGGGTTCACCTCGACCAAACAACGCAGAGCCTGGGCCTTTTCGCAATTCGATGGTATCGATGTTCACCACATCGCGATGGCCACTAAAACCGCGACCGGCATGAAAACCATTGACTAAGTAGCCAGACGGCATGTTTTCATTGCCCGGAAAGCCACGCAGCGAAAAACTATCCCACAAACCACCGCCATTATTCTGCCGTGCGATGCTGGCGCTATTGTCTAGCGCATCTTGAAAACGAGTCAGCTGAAAACGCCCCATCGCGGCTTGATCAATGTAGCTAATCGCTTGCGGCAACTGCGCGTCACTGACATTACCGCGGTAGGCTTGATGGTAACGCACTTCAATCCGTTCAATACCAGCATCATCGGCGAGCAAAGCAAACGATGAACATGCCAATGTCGATGTCAGCGCCAACATCATCGCGCGCGACAGCCGATTTAAAGTTACTGAGCGATGGCCAAAACCCACCGCCGCAGACACACAGTTCGCAGATGCTGGCACAGCAACACCAGCGATGGAGACGTCAAATGCAGTCACGATTCATTACCTTTTATTGTGATATTATAACATTTCATCACAATCGATTAAGGCTCTGCAAGTAGTCGCTGTTATCGTGGCGTTCAATACGCCAAATTCAGCGATAAGACGGTCAAAAAATAGTTTTGGATATCAGAAAATAAACACAAAGAGACAGGTGCAAAACTCCACAAATGACCAATTTTCAGGAAAATATCAGCACGACGAGATAGCTAATTTTGTCGCAAGCAGACAAACGACAGTCGACGCAACAGAAGCAAAAAGCGGCTGCAGAACATGTGATGACAGGTGATAGACAAAAAGAAATGTACACTATTTAAACAGTTTGAATAAAAAATGTCCAACATCATTAATTTATCATTAATTTATCAACAAACAAACAGAGGCACATCCTGTTCACAATAAATCCAAATCGGCAGAATTGCCTTAGGTCAGCACCATTGGATAGTCGTGATGAAAAGTCTTGTGCAAAAAATAGCAAGCATCTGTTTACTAGTAAGTTTATTCGGCTGTGCCGTTCGTATCGATGAAAAAATAATCCTCCCAGAGACAAAAAACACCGCAACACATCTGAGCAAATTAGAACGACAATCAGGTGTGTTGTTAACAACCATGTCCATCGTCACAAAGGATCAAATCCGTCTACATGGCTTAAAAATTATTCATCCTCATTCGAAAGCAACCATGCTCTATTTCGGGGGTAACCAAACTACCTCAAAAGATAAGATGTGGGACTTGCTTGACGATGCTGAGCGATTTCAAGTCAACATAATCATGATTGATCGTCGCGGATATGGGCACTCAGAAGGCCGCGTATCAATAGCCAAACTAAGACAAGACGCACTAGATGTTTTCGATGCAGTTCAATCACAAACCTTAAATAACATTATTCTGCATGGCCATTCGATGGGCAGTTTTGAAGCGGTTGCTGTCGCAGAACAAAGAAACATTGCGGGAATTATTCTCGAATCCCCAGCAACTTTTGCTCAAGAGTGGGTGCAAGAGTATGTACCATGGTATTACCGTGCATTCTTAAGAATAAAATATAGTGAAGATCTGGCTGATTTTAATAATAGCCGTAGTATTCAAAAAATAAATTCCCCTACATTAATACTAGTTGGATCTGATGACACATCGACACCACCAGTGCTGGCGCAGAATATTTATAACAACAGTACAGCTAAACAAAAGAAAATAGTCATTTTTGAAAAAAAATCTCACAATAATGTACGTGAAGCAAAAGACTATTACAAAGTAATAAGCGAATTTCATGAATTATAATTTTTATTTTCGCGCAAATATAATTATTTAATTGTATTTTCGCGAAAATATGCATGGTGCATTTTTCGTATAAACAAGGATAAATAATGAAATTTCAAATCGAAGAATTGGAAACACGTCTGGAAATGTCTTCAATTATGGCGGCTGATGGTTCAACAGATTCTGGAGATGAAGGTGACTCATGCACCAAAAACTGTGGAAGCTGTGCGGGTTCAACTTGCTTGTCATTTTAATAATCATAAATAGTAAAAATTATTAAATTAAGGGTTAAAAAATGAAATTTGATATCAACGAATTAGAAACACGTTTAGAAATGTCAGCAATTTTTGCTGCTGATAGTTCATCTGATAGTGGTGACGAAGGTTCATCTTGCAAAGAGAATTGCGGTAGCTGTGCAGGAAGTAAATGCTTAACCCACTAATTAGATTAATAATCTATTAGTAAAAAGAAACGGTATGGATTGTGTAATTCTGCCGTTTCACACAATTGGTGTATTAAAATGATAAAAGCAGAGTTCCGCGTAATAGAAAACTCAGATTTAATAGATAAATCTGAAATAATGCTTGAAGTTGAAAATAGATTTTTTGTTTTAAAACGTGATGCTGCAATTTTCCTACTCGAAGCTCTAGCGATCGTCGACAAACACAACGAATTAAAAAACCTCTGCGATAAATATGAAACATCTGTTGAAAGTACTCTTGAGCATCTGAAAAAAATTACCCTTTTAAGAGATTATGACTATGAAGCAAAGAAAAATGTCAGAGGATTTATTTTTAGGTTTGACATATTAAACATAAAAGTTGTCGAATACATTGCAAAAATATTTTCTAGACTTCTCAATCCATTTGTATTCATAACAACAATTTTAGTTCTAGCGATTACAGTATATTTGACATTTAATGACCTAAAATACTATGCACTATTTGGATTCATCAACCAAAAAGAGATCTGGTGGAACGCTTTTTCAGTGTATCTAGCAAGTATATTTTTCCATGAAATTGGTCATGCTAGTGCATCATGGCGATATGCAAAAAAATGTGGAAAAATCGGATTTGGGATTTACTACATTTTCCCAGTTTTATATGCCGATGTAACGTCTAGCTGGGGAATGGAAAGAAAAAACAGAGTGGTTACTGCATTATCAGGTGTTTATTTCCAAGTAATATATTTAATTTTCACGCTAAATTACGGTTTTTTAATGAATGATCCGTCTTTATATTTAGCGTCATTCCTAATATTAATGTCGATCATATGGACGCTTAACCCTGTTTTCAAATTTGATGGATACTGGGCATTGCTAGATTTTATTGGCGATAAAGATTTAAGAAAAACCGCAGCTAAAAATGTAATAAATGAAAAAAAATTATCTAGAAAATTCCTAGGTTCCTTGATATACATCGCCTTAAGCATATTATACTTAGCATTCATGCTATTAATAACAATGAACTTCTTCCAAGGTATTATATCAAAACTTAATGACTGGCAAGAAACACACTTCAGTATTAATTTAAGATTTATTTTTGAATCGACAAATTATTATGATGTATTCCAGTTTTTTATTCATTTAATCATAGTGTTAGGATCCCTAGAGCTTGCGCGTCGGTGCATAGAAATAGCAAAGCAGTTTTGGAACAGAGAAAATTGATAATGAAATTAAACACTGACAATAAAGAATTATTTTTATCTCTTGGATTAAAACATCGTCCATTAATATCCTATCTAATCGACCATTATCCATCACTGGCTAATATCCTTTGTCGTCACCAATTAGGCGGTGACAATTTTTTTGATATACCATCATCAGCGAAAGTTTTATTTTTTCCTATGTCGGACAATTTTGAAAAATTTATAAAAACGCCATCCGATAAAACAATATATATTCCAAATTCATTTTTAATCAGTGAATCAGGAATTAACATTCAGGAATACTCTTGGCTTAAGACATATCGTTATGAAGATTTTTCAGTTTTTTACCGTAATGATAGTTCTGCAATTTTCATTTATCTCATAGAAACAGATCTTCATAAACCAAACTTTATGGTTAAAAGTAACTTTTTTGGAAAAAATTTCTTCCTGCCATTAACACTTATTTCATTTGTTGCTATAGCAAAGAATAACTGCATTGGTTGGGATAATAGTTCAAAAAGATGGGTCGAACTGTCGCTACAACTTGAAAAATCTGATCTTGAAAATGACCAGCGAGTTATAACACTTGCACAGTTGTGTACAACCCTTGTTGTTGATTGGTTCTGGGCTGGTCGTGAATCACTCTGGCATCCATCAAGAATTACAAGATTTCTTGCTGAGAACACATCGAATAACGCAATCTTGCAACGTGAGATTATGTTAATGATAGTTGAAGATTGTTTTCAAAATCGAGGATGGAATAAAGAAAAAATTCAAGACATGAAATCTGACATTCAAAACTGCTTTGCAAGGATTAATGAACACTATGAATCTGCTTAATTTTTTACACAAATCAATCAATTTTTACTACTCAATTTTCCAATCAACAAAAGAAAACTCACAAATAAACAGAAACATCGAAAATTATCTTAAAGGATGTCATACCGATGAAAATTGCGCATTAAATTTCAAAATATACACCAAAATGCATATAACACTTACAGTGTTTTATAATTTACTGCCAAGTTCTCTTAGAATTAAATTTATATTAAAATACGTAAAATTTAAATCTAATTCTCATCTTGACGAGCTTATAAAAAATAAAAAACCAATCTTAATAGTCTTACCTCACAAAGGCTACCATATATTTACTGCTTTCGCTTTGCAGTATCATTTCCTGAAGAACGGTTCAAGGTTTCATAGTTTCTTCGACTCTGAAAGCAAAAATATATTCAATAAAATTTTTATTGATATATTCAAGAGCGATCCTTGCAAAATCCAAATATTACATAACAACACACGTGACCTAGTAAAATCGATTAAAATTTTAAAATCTGGCGGAATTGTATCTATGTTTCCCGATGTTTTCGACTTTAAGGGAGCATTTATCACAACAAAATTATTTGGTGAGGTCTATAGCGCAATGACTGGTACCGCTTTTTTAGCTTTAAAAAGCCAGGCAACGATTGTGCCTGTTGATTGCACTTACTCTAATGGAAAGATATTAGTTGAAGCATTGCCGCCATGCCCTTTTGAAGTCACCACTGATGTACCAGAAGATATCCATTTGAGATTATTGACAGACCATATTTTTAGAAGTCTACAAAGGATTATTCAACGCAACCCTTATGAATGGCAGTATCTAGCTCAGGTGCATCAGTTTTCCCATGGACGATATGATCCTGCAGATGATTCGCTATTGATATCACGCTTGAATAATCTCAGTTTTGCGAACAAAGAATGGAGTACTATGTCGCAAAAAATCTATCAGGAACTGCAGAAGTAAAATTTTATTCTTGCATTGCTCTAGGTTTTTGCAGATATGTATATTGCTCTTATTCTCAATCTTGTACTTAAGAATTGCTCATTCTTATCAAATAAGTACTGTAATTCAAATACTTAATTAGCTTGGCGAATGCGGGGCGGGCAATTAAACACATTTCCCATAGATACTCCAACGTCTTTCAGACGGGCAGATTCGTCATACGTACCCTCAGCGGCTGACGGTTTTTGTTGCCTCAGCCCACCTTTGTAGGTTCACTGACGGATCCCCACAAACCATCTAAATATATCAACAACTTAGCGATTTCAAATTTTCCCAATCCCATTCTTCTGCCCAAGTCGTGATTTGCCTTATGGCTGCTTGAATATCGTTCGCTGAGATTTTCAGCCGAGTCAGGCGACATAACCGCATGCCTATATAGTTGAACGACAACACCCGGCGATGTCTGATGCTGTTGGCTTGCAACGACCGATGTTGACCACTGATTTCCACCGCTAATCCCAGCATGTAATGAAGCCAGTTGGCGAGAGCCGCTAGCATCAACAGCACTTTGAGACGTTCCTTTTTATGGGTCTTATGCGCACTGCTGCCAAGACCATAAGTCTGGCTTTTTTGGTCGCGGAAGCTTTCTTCAATTTGCATTCTGGCGTTGTAACACTTAGCGATTTTTGAAGCGTAATCAGTAGTTTGCGCCAATGAACTGATCAGCAACCATGGCTCTTTGTATGACTTATGTTTATCGCGCTTGCGAAGTTTCCAACCCGTTCCGACCAGCACTGCGTTTGTAACGTAACGCTGGCTGCTGGTGAGTCTAATTTGGCCCAGGCACTGAGGCGTCATTCTGGCTTTTTTGTAGAGCTGTCCCACACTGATGAATGTTTTGGAATCATTGAGTTGCAACGTCTGATTGCCACGAACCCGCGCAATATAATGCCAGCCCAATTTACGAATTTGCTTCAGCCACGGCACTTTAAAACCTGCGTCGGTGACGATAACCGGTCGGCAATCCACAGGCAAACTAGCCTTGAGCCGTAGCAAAAATGCCTGATGCACATGTGGGCAATTGTAATCATCAACTGCTTTCACGTCTTGCAGCAAGGTCAAGGAGCGACCTTCGAGTGCAAGGCTTGCCCGCAAGATAAAGTGGCGCTTTTTATTGTCGGCGTTACTCCAATCAATCAAGATAAGTGGCTGTTTAGTATTAACTAATGCCTTAGTCAGCGCCGCATAAATCAGTGGAATATCGGCTTGGAAAGCTTCATTGCTAAGCAACCGATCGGCTCTTTTAATACAGCTTTTTTCTGTTGCTGCACTTTGAATACCACGACCGATGGCAGTGACCGTGCATTTGCCGTTGGTGACCAAACTTTGCAACGATGCGCAAAGCGACGCCATTCTGGCTTTATGGATGTTTTTTGGGGTGACAAATGAGAGAAAATCGGCGAGCATTCGTTGAACATTCATGGCTTGGTCCGCGGTAGGGTTTTGTTTTGGCGAACGATCAGATCAGGAACGGCCATGAATGTTCCCTTCTCGCCTAACTATTTGTTTTACCTACACCATTTGTGGGGATTCCTCAGGTAGGTTCATTTACACAAAAAATAATGCCAATCAGCTTAACTGACTGGCATTATGTCCATACGGACTGGTTTTTATCGCAACAGCTTTATAGGTAAGCTTAGAAACTCAAGCTTGCCGTGATGCTAGCACTGCGGCCGGCGCCTAATAAATACGCCCCTTCACTGCCGCCGGTTAAATGAGCTTTGTCGGTTAAGTTATTGATAACAAAGTTCAAGTCCAACGCTTTGACCAAGCTGGCACTGCCCACATCCTTGTGATAACCGACATACAGATCCAGCAAGGTTGATGCGGGTAATTCGTCGCGGTTCCACACTTCGGTCGTGCCCACCCAGGTGTGTTTCGCCGCGCCGTAGTAACTACCGGTGTAGTTGGCCGACACACCTGCACGGTAGGTATCGTTGTCATAGACTAGGCCTAAACGAGCCATCTCAGTGGGGCTACCTGCCACTTTCTGACCGGACTTGTAATCCCATACTTTTACCGTTTTGCCGCTTGGATCTTTGGCAACACCCGCCACATCATCGCTATAGGTTGCACGGCTTAATGTCAGGGCGCCGGTCAGTTTGAACACGTCGGTCATGCGGTATTCTGCTGACGCTTCCACGCCGTTGGCATCCACACCACCGATGTTGTCAAAGTTACCATCACCAACCGCATCGTAGTTCGGTGTGCCATCCGGCTTGGTTTGGTAAGTCAGCATCGCAATGCGGTTATCAAACTGGGCACGATACAAGGTCAGGGATGCACTGACATCGCTGCCGCTATACCGTAAACCCACATCTAAGTTATCCGCCGTTTCAGGGTCCAGACTGCCAAGTTCAGCGGCCGTTTTGGTTTCCAGCAGTTTGTCAGTTTTGGCTTTGAAGTTACGCGAGTAACCGGCAAACACTTCGACACTGCTTGATAATGGATAAACAATACCGGCGCTTGGTAACAACGACGAGTCGCTATCGATTTGGTCTTTGCCGCGACCGTTTAACAAGTCGTGACGTTTAACATCAACCAAGTATTGCTGCACACCCAAAGTCAGTTGGGCTTCGCCCAATGTCCATTGATCTTGCAGGTAATACTTCACCACACTGGTGCTGTAATCATCATCAAACTGCACCCAATAGGCTTGGCTGTCGAATTGATAGGACACTGCCGTGTCGATGACTTTATGCCAATCACGGGTTTGCTGGCGCTGCTGATCTTCAACCCACACACCACCACGTAATTGGTGCTCGCCTAGGCTCAGGCGCAACTCTGACATTAAACCGCTGCGGTCTTTGTCGTAATGAGTGTGGCGGTATGATGCTACGCGCTTGCCACCTGCGGTGCTGGCTTTCGGGTCCAGGATGGGGCGGCCTTGAGCATCCACATAGGTATAACGGGTGGTTTTGACGTTACCTTTGGTGACTAAATTGCCGCTCGCGTCCACCGGGTAATGCATGTACGGCGGTAACCAATCACCGCGGCCTTTTTGCAGGTGGATATAAGGAGTAACGGTTAAATCCATCGCATCGCTGATGGCCCATTCGGTTTTGACGTACAACAGCGTGTTTTCGCGCAGCGTTGACCACGTTTCCGCATAGTTTTGGTCAATGTCTGGGTTGCCCGTCCAGTTCCACGTCAAGCCATCCCACTCTGGCGTGTTGTGAAACTGCGCCAGAGACACCGGTTGATAGTTATCTTCTTCCGTGTCGTCATAGGATAAACGCGCGGTGACCTTGACGTTGTCCAGCTCAGTGACCGTTTTGACTTCACCATGCAGACGATCGGCGTAGCCATTGCTACCCGTGCCAATCCAGCGGTTGTTGAAGCTGTTTGATAAGGTTGCATAAGCGGTGGTGTTGCCAAACATTTGCCCGGTATCAAACCGCACAAAATCACGACGGGCATTGAAGCTGCCTTGGCTGTGGCTGTATTGGGCTTGCTGTTCTGCCAATGGTGTGGCGCTGACAAAGTTTAAGGTACCGCCCAGCGCATCCAAAGAGGCCGAGCCGATGTCTGCGGCGCCTTGGCCGACTTCCACCATGCTGGTGGTTTCGCTGTCTAAATAACGGTTGGCTTTCGAGCCACCCGCATAGGCTGAACCGCCGTTTGGAATACCATCGATGGTGATACCAATTTGCTGGTCGGCACGGTCAATCACAAAGCCGCGCATGTTCACCACAGTGGTGTAATCATCGCTACCGTAGGCATCGCCTTGGCCCACATGCACGCCAGGTAAGGCGTTGACTAAATCCATTACGTTGCCAATCGGCGCTTTGCTCAGTTTAGCGGCTTCATCCGCGACGTTATTGGCGTAGGCCACTTTTTTGCCAGACACTTGCATCACTTCAATCGCCGCAGTGCTGCTAGCACTGGTTGCTGCGGTTGCAGTTGGCTCAGCCGCCACCGTGTGAGTGGACACCGCCAAAGTTGCAGTGGCCAAGGCCATGTTCATCGCCAGCGCCAGTGGATGTTTACGGATCACAGAAACTCTCCCAAATATTTTGTTAGTTGTAATGGTCGGACAAGTCGAAACCGGCGCCTATGCTCTCTGGCTTGAATGAACGTTGCGTGGCAATTCAACGACAAAAACGTGAAAGCTGTATTGCTTTTTTGTGAATAAAAAACAGATGAACGAGGTGGGTCTGTTGTCATACCCCTGCAATATCGACCCTCTAGGCTGCAGTTTTTTATTGCTAAGAGCCTGTGATGCCTTCAATTCATCGAAACCTTTCAGCCCGAACCACGATATTGACTCGTCAACGCCTCACATGGTGCTCAGCGCTGTGGCTGTGTTTCAGCCTGTGCTGCAGCAGCGTTATCGCCAAGCCTTTGGTGATAGCCCATCGTGGCGCCAGTGGTTACGTGCCCGAACACAGCCAGCAAGCCTATGAGCTGGCGCTTGCGCAAGGCGCCGATGTGATTGAACTCGACTTAGTGGTCAGCCGCGATTTGCAGCTGGTGGTGCGACATGAAAATGAATTGAGCCTATCGACCAATGTCGCTGAGATAGCCGCGTTTGCCAGCCGCAAAACTAGTAAACGCGTCGATGGCTTAATGGTGCATGGTTGGTTTGCTGAAGACTTTAGCCTCGCCGAACTTAAGCAATTGTCGCTGCGTGAAACCAAACCCAAGGAGCGGCCCGGCAACGTCGCGCACAATGATCGTTATCCGTTGTTAAGCTTGGCGGATGTGCTGCGGTGGAACCAACAGCAGTGGCAACAAGGTCGTCGTTATGGCGTGTACATGGAGCTTAAACACCCCAGTTATTTTGCCAAACAAGCGCCAGGCTTTAGCGCCGACATCGCCAGTTTGTTAATTCAACAGTTACAGCAACAGCCACTGCCCAAAGGGCAAACCTTGTATATTGAGTCCTTTGAACCGACCCCGTTACAGCAACTCGCCATGCGTCGAGCCCAATTGCCAACGCCGCTGTATTTAGTGCAGTTAATTGGTGATACCAGTGGTGCTTCGACACTGCCCAACGACAATTTCAGTTACGCCTGGGATCAAGTGCTGGCAAGCCAGCTACCGCTGACTAGCCCAGAACTTCCCACCTATCAACAGATGGTCACGCCCCAAGGTTTAGCCAACGTGCGCCAGTATGCCGATGCCATTGGCCCGTGGCGCGACAACCTATACGCTTACGCCGGTGGCACAGTGGCGCCATGGTTGAGCCACGCCAAACAGCTGGGCTTGAAGGTACACCCCTACACCTTTCGGGCGGAGCCGCGATTTCTGCAGCGCTCACCAGAAGGCAAGCTGATCTCGATGTGTGACGAATTGCAATGGCTGCTGCGTCAGCCTTGGCTCGATGGCGTGTTTGCTGATCAACCGGATATTGCGGTAAACGCACGAGCGGGGCGTTGCACGTTGTGACAGCGCAACGCGAGTGCACAGCGTCACTCGCTAGCGCATATGTTTGAAGAATAACTCACAAGCGCAGATCCCATGCCGGCGCAGGCACCTTTAGTGGCTTGGTTAAATCAAAACGCACGATAAACTCACGACCCGGTCGGTGTAACTGATAACGCATCACCGTCGGGCGTTGGCCTTTCACACCGTCAATGGCGATACTCCAAACATTTTGCTGAGACGCAGCCATGCCGTGCGCGGCAAACATGGTTTTACTGGGTTCATCGGCGGGAAATGCCACGAGAAAGCCTTGGGCAGTAAAGCGGCTTAAGCTGGCATCGCTGTGGCCGCCATACAAGGTCACTTCATCGGGTTTGCCATCCTCGTGGCGATGATCATGCTGGAATAACAGGCCATCCGCAGTGGTGCTAAAGCGCCAGATGCGCGAGCCATCGTCGCCCACATGAAACGGCACCGCCAGCGACGTGGCACTGCAATCGCGCACATGCATCACCAGTGCCTTACCCGCAAAACGGGCATCGGCACTGTTGTCGCGTTCAATAATGCCTGCAAAGGCTTGGCCACACAGCGATTGTAATGCTGGCACGAGTGCCGCGTGGGGAGCAGTGTGCTCAGCAAGTGCTGCAGAACTGCAAAGCGCCACAAGCCAAGGCGCTAGGCCTTTTCTCAAAAAAGCTAAGGTCGATGTTAAACGTGTCATGGAAGTCCTTGCGAGTCAGGGCGTACATTGACCTTGTCACGCCCTTAAAGCCAACGCTTGCACACTAACATAGTCAGCAAACATCTGGCCAGATGCCTCGGTTAGACCACCTCCGCAGCAGGCGTGGTGGCGCTTTCTGACTCCAGCGCTAAGTCGGCCAGCATCCGCTGTATTTCCTCTTCCGATAACCACACGTTGCGCAGATGCTCGCGAAGTTGCTGTTCTGAACAGCCTTTTTCTAGCAGTCGTTGGCAGGTCGCTTGATGAATTTGCCGTACAAAATTAGACGTCATTGCTAAAAGTTCCTCTTCAAACACAACGAACGACATCCTGTTGTTCTGTTGCATTGATACGCACAGCCACTCCCTCGTTAAGCCGCGCTATTGTGGCGAGCCAACCGCTTGGCAGCATGACAGTTCTGTGAATTTTTTAGAAAAAAAGGAACAGACGTTAGAAAAAAAAGCCCGCAACATACTTGCGGGCAATACACAACGACAAGGTCTGACAACATGCCACCGAAGCAGCCTGCTGTGCAGTCACAGGCAGAAGTAATCCAAGGAACACAATGAACAAACAAGCACCCTCGCAGTTCACGGCGCACAGAATGCCAACACTAGATAACAACTTTGCGCAGTTTCGATGAAGTTTTTATGACGCAGACGCTCTAAACAGATGCACCACAGACCACGGTTCTTCACGGCCAATATCCGGGTAAAAAGTAGTGATAACTGGCTATTTTTTGCGCTAAATCAACATAAGCAACACTATGTTTTGCCTACGCTAGAGCCGCTATCGCTTTTTTGAATACATGATCCTAATATAGGAACATTGCAAAGAGGAGTTGCTATGCGACCTTTAGGTCTACCCCAGTTACAAGGATGTTTGTGTGGCGGTGCGATGGGCGATGCGCTTGGGGCACCGGTCAAGTTTCTGGCTTACCCAGTGATTGTCACCACGTACGGCGAACACGGCATTACCAAGCTACCCAACACCGCCACCGGCAGCGATAACAGCCAACAAATGATCTTTGTGCTCGAAGGATTATTGCGCGCTCATTTGCGCCAGCAATTACGCGGCTCGGCAGACGCCAGTGCGGTGGTCCATCACGCGCTGATGCGGTGGCTACATACCCAACAAGCATCGCCATTGTCTGACCTGCTGCAACGGGTGGATAAATCCGGTTGGTTATTGCAACAACAGCCGCTGTTTGAACGTCGCACCCCAGGCCTCACCAGCATTGCCGCACTGGAACAAAGCCAGTATTTTGGCGACCTGGCACGCAATCACAGTAAAGGGTGTGGCGCCCTCACCCGTGCCGCGCCGTTTGCATTTTTTCCAATGCCGTGGCAGCTAGCCTTCCAATCGGCACGCCATACCCACGGCCATCCAACCGCGGCATTTGCCAGCGCATTTTTTGCCCACTTGTTAGCGCAACTGTGGCAAAACGATATCTCGCTGCACCAAGCGGTGTTACGAACCTTAGCGTATGCCGTGCATCAGCAGAGCCAAAGCAGTTTGGATAATCCGATTGGCAACGACGTGCTGGTACTTGTTAAACGCGTGCTGCAATTCGTGCAACAAGAGTATGCGCCGACCCCCAGTCGCATCCACGATTTTGCCGAAGGTTGGGTAGCCGAGGAAGCGCTGGCCGTTGGCTTGTGGTGTGCCTTGTTTGCCGACGATTTTGCCAGCGGTATCGGTGTGGCGGTCAACCACAGTGGCAACAGCGACGCCTGCGGCATGGTGTGCGGCAACCTGCTGGGCTTACTGTTTAGCGAACAAGCGCTGTCGCCCGACTGGCTGACGCCTTTGACATTGGCGCCCATTCTAACGCGGCTAAGCGACGATTTTTACCAACAAGTGCATCAAGAAGAGGGCGATCTGCGGCGGCGCCAACAGCTGTTATTGCAGTACCCAGCTTGGTAAATTACGACTTTAGTACTGGTTTTTTTGTGCTTTTGGTCAATAGTCGCAAAGCACCAATCGCTCTACCCTGACACTGACAAGGCATTCCACGGCCACCACCATAACAACAGTTCGAGGTAGATGATGATTTATGCAAATCCAGGCCAAGACGGCGCTCTTGTAACCGTCAAACCACAATACGGCAACTACATTGGCGGCCAATGGCTGGCGCCAGTGAAAGGGCAATACTTTGACAATATCTCACCCGTCACCGGCACTGCGTTTTGCCAAATTCCGCGTTCAAGTGCCGAGGATATTGAATTAGCGCTGGATGCTGCGCACGCCGCCAAACAAAGCTGGGGCGCGACATCGGTCACGGCGCGCTCGAATATATTGTTAAAAATTGCCGACCGCTTAGAGCAACACCTTGAGCAAATGGCGGTCGCCGAAACCTGGGATAACGGCAAAGCGGTGCGTGAAACCCTCAACGCCGATGTGCCACTGGCGGTGGATCATTTCCGCTATTTCGCCGGCGCTATTCGTGCGCAAGAAGGCTCCATTGGCGAAATCGACCAACATACCGTCGCGTATCATTTCCACGAACCACTTGGGGTGGTTGGACAAATCATTCCGTGGAACTTCCCGTTGTTGATGGCGGCCTGGAAATTGGCTCCCGCGTTAGCGGCGGGCAACTGTGTGGTGTTAAAACCTGCTGAACAAACACCGTGGTCAATTCTGAAGTTCATTGAAATTATTGAAGATTTGCTGCCAGCAGGCGTACTAAACGTGGTCAATGGCTTTGGTCGCGAGGCGGGTGAAGCGCTGGCAACGAGCAAACGCATCGCCAAAATCGCTTTTACCGGCTCCACGCCAACCGGTTCGCACATTCTGAAATGCGCGGCAGAAAATATCATTCCATCCACCGTCGAATTGGGCGGGAAATCACCGAACATCTTCTTCTCAGATGTGATGAATTTTGAAGATAGTTACTTAAGCAAGTGTATTGAAGGCGTGGTGTTGGCGTTTTTCAACCAAGGTGAAGTCTGTACCTGCCCGTCACGCCTGTTGGTGCAAGAAGACATTTACGATGCATTTATCGACAAAGTCATTGAACGCACCAAAGCGATTAAACGTGGCAACCCACTGGATACCGAGGTGATGGTCGGCGCCCAAGCATCGGCGCAACAATTCGACAAAATCATGAGTTATTTCAGTATCGGTCGCGCTGAAGGCGCCGAAGTGTTAATTGGTGGCGATAAAGCCCAGCTAGGTCATGACCTCAGCGCCGGCTATTACATTCAGCCGACGCTGCTGAAAGGCCATAACAAAATGCGGGTGTTCCAAGAAGAGATCTTCGGCCCTGTGGTCGCCGTCACCACCTTTAAAGATGAAGCCGAAGCACTTGCCATCGCCAATGATTCAGAGTTTGGCCTAGGTGCAGGGGTGTGGACACGCGATATGAACCGCGCCTATCGCATGGGCCGTGGCATTGAAGCGGGCCGCGTCTGGACCAATTGTTATCACCACTACCCAGCGCATGCGGCGTTTGGTGGCTATAAAAAATCTGGTGTAGGCCGTGAAACCCACAAGATGATGTTGAACCACTACCAACAAACCAAAAACTTGTTGGTCAGTTATGACGTCAATCCGCTGGGCTTCTTTTAACTGCAGCCTGTGCTGTCTAGCCGTCGCCCGACATGCTTGCGTGTCGGGCGCTTGGCCTTCTACAATCAATCCCTTCGCCGTTCGAGCTGAATCGACCTGATCATGCCAACATCTACAGCACCGATTGTCGCCGTTCAATCCAATCATGCCGATGCCACCACGGCCGTACAAGAACTTGCCGACCAGCTACGTGGCTATCAGCCGACCTTTGTGTTGTTTTTTTGCTCCACCCATTACGACTTAGTGGCGGTGGCAGCCGCCTTTCAATCGACCTTTCGCCATGTCCGCGTCGCCGGTTGCACCAGCGCCGGTGAAATTGGCCCAACAGGGTATCATCAGGGCAGTCTGTGTGCAGTGGCTTTTATGCCGGAGGCCGGGTCGGTCGAGCTGGCCTACATTCGCGATCTGAGTCAGTTTGATTTGTTGCATGCCCAACAGCTGGTCGATCAGTTGTTGACGGCACAACGTCAGCATCATGCCAGTCGCGCGCAGCGATCTTTTGTATTGACGCTATTGGATGGTTTATCGGCCCAAGAGGAAATGGTGCTGTTAGCCTTAGACACTGCGCTTGGCTCCATCGCGCATTTTGGCGGCTCAGCAGGCGATCATTTATTACAGGCCACCCATATCTATGTCGATGGCGCCTTTTTGCAAGGCACTGCCGCCGTGATCATGGTACAGACGGCGTTACCCTTTGAAGTGTTTAGCAGCCATCACATGACGCCCTTGCATGAAAAACTGGTGGTCACCGCCGCATCCGCCGATATGCGGACTGTGTTTGAACTCAATGCCGAACCCGCGGCGCATGCGTATGCACAGGCCATTGGGGTCGCGGTCGAGGCGCTTCATGCGAACGTATTTGCCCTGCACCCGCTGGCGGTGAAAATTGGCCACGAGTTTTATGTCCGCTCCATTCAACGGGTGAACAGTGACCACAGCCTGACCTTTTATTGCGCGGTCGGTCAAGGTGCGGTGCTGACCACGATGCAGCCGAACCAGATACTGCCAGAACTCGCCGCGCGCTTTCGTCACATCGAACAACGCATTGGGCCACCACTGCTCACCCTCGGCTGCGACTGCGTGTTGCGCCGTCTTGAAAGCAGTGAGCGCGGCGAGCTGGATCAAGCATCGGCGTTTTTTCGACAGCACCACGTCGTTGGCTTTAATACCTACGGCGAACACTATCGCGGTGTGCATCTGAATCAAACCTTCACCGGTGTGGTGATCGCCAAGGCGCCAGTCGATGACTAACGAGGATGCATTCCAGCAGCGCCTTGCCGCGCTTGAGCAAGAAAACCGCAAGCTGCGCAAAATCAATCAAGCATTGATTGAACGGGTTGAAGCCGGCCCAACAGCTACCCTCTCCACCGCGCAGGCGGGCGCCAACGCCCCTTACGCGGCGTTTCAACATGCGGCGGTATTGGCCGAGCAAGTGCGTGAACGCACCGCAGAGTTATCCAAAGCCTATGACGAGTTACGGCGCTCGATTCGTTATTCGGAAACCTTGCAACAACGGGAGCGCTGGATCCGCACCATCACCGACCATGTGCCGGCGATGATCGCCTACTTATCAGCCAATGGCGTGTACTTGTTTACCAACCGCGGTTATGACGATTTTTATGGCGTTGCGCCTGGTAGTTTGTTTAATCAGCACTTGGAAATGGCGCATGGCGTCGCCGGCGCCGCTCGTTTAGCGCCTTATATTCAGCACGTGTTGTCCGGTGAGACCGCGATCTTTGAGATCGACGAGCAAAATGCGCAACAGCAGTGGCGACACTTGCTCAAGACCTATGTGCCACATCGAGATGATCAGCAGCAAATCATCGGTTTTTTTGTACTCAACCGCGATATCACCGAGCGTAAACGCACGTCCGAAGCGCTGCGCCAGGCCAACTTGCACTTAGAGCAACGTGTGCTGCAGCGCACAGAGGCATTGCTAAACCTCAACCAACAACTGCAAGCCGAGATCGACGAACGCCGAGCCATTGAGCAGCAGCTGCGAGATGCCACCGAGGCGGCGCAGCAAGCCAACCAATCCAAAACCAAATTCCTCGCGGCGGTCAGTCATGATGTGTTACAGCCACTGAACGCGGCTCGTTTGTTTAATGGCGCGTTGCTGGAACACGCATTAACGCCACCGCAACTGGCACTGGCCCAAGCGACCGGCAAAGCCATGGATGATGTTGGCGATCTGCTGCGGACCTTAGTCGACTTATCCAAATTGGACGCCGGTCAGTTACAACCCCAGTGGTCGTTGCTGAATTTAGGCCAACTGCTGGCCGATTTGGCCCACGAATGCCGTCATCTAGCAACCCACAAAGGTGTGGAGTTTCGAACCATCCCATGTCAGTTTTGGGTGCGAAGCGATGCCGCCTGGTTGGCTCGGATCTTACGCAATTTACTGAGCAACGCCGTGCGATACACCCCAAGCGGTGGCCGCATTGTGCTGGGCTGTCGACGCCAAGGCACCTCAGTCCAAGTGCAAGTGTGGGATACCGGTGTGGGCATAGCGGCCGAAGATATTCCACTGATTTTCCAAGAATTTCATCGTCTCGAAAACGCGGTAGCCACCGAGGCAGGGCTCGGACTGGGGCTCTCGATAGTGCAGCGATTTTGCCAGTTGTTACAGCAACCCCTGACGGTGCGTTCTGTGGTCAACCAAGGGTCGTGTTTTGCGATCCAATTACCACGCGTAGCAGCGCCAGCGGAGCCGCCCCCCATTGCGCAAAGCCCTGTGCCTTCAAGCCAGACGGAGCCTGCCGCTGCACAATGCATCTGGGTGCTGGACAATGACCCCGCCATTTGCCACGCCATGACCACCTTGTTGCAGAGTTGGGGATATCAGGTTGTGGCAAAAACGGAGCTCAGCATGCTACCCACTGCGGTAGTGCCCCAGTTGTTGATTGTCGACTACCATCTGGCGCAGGGCTTGACCGGTACCGAGGCGATCCGCCAGCTGCGACAACAACCGGCTTTTGCCGAGGTGCCGGTGTTGATGATCACCGCCAATAGTCAAACCACCTTGGCGACGGAGCTAAAACAACAGGGCTTTCAAGTGCTGTATAAACCGGTACGGCCGCTGCAACTGCGAGCCATGTTGCGTTTTTTGTTAAGCCCAACGCTTACACAATCTGAGTAAAATCAACATCGCGCACCAATAAAATGGCTTGCACTCGGCTAGGGACGCCTAGTTTGGCCAAAATAGCCGACACATGCGCCTTCACCGTCGTTTCGGCGACACATAAGGTATCGGCAATTTGTTTGTTCGACGCGCCACTGACCATCTGTTGCAGCACTTTGAGTTGTTTTTTGGTTAAGCCACGTAATTGACTCAGGACTGGCGCCGACGCCGAGCTAGTGACCACAGGTTGGCGCAAAATATCAGGTGGCAAATACACATCGCCATTAAACACCTGCCGAAGCGCCAGCACCAATTGCTGCCGCGCAGCAGATTTAGCGATATACCCCACCGCCCCATAGGCCATCGCCTGCAGCACCGTCTGTTTATCATCCTCAGCTGACAGCATAGCCACCGCCACATGCGGCGACTGCTGGCGTAACTGCAGCAAACCATTCAGCCCATGCATACCGGGCATATTGACATCGAGTAGCACCATATCGAGTTGAGGTTGAGTTGCAATCAGCGTCACCACCGCGTCCAGCGAGCCTGCGTGTAACACCGACACCGGCGAAAAATGCTGCACCAGCACATCCGTCAAGGCGTCACGGTACAACGGGTGATCATCAGCGACACAGACATACAGCATCCAAGCTTACTCCCCTCATGGCGGTGGACCATTGACACCGACAATGCATTGCAATGATACAGCAGAGTAATAAGACGACTCGCCCAGTGCAAGACCGGCACGCCACATAGGCAGGCAACATCAACCCGCAACATCAGCCCCAGCGTTGGCAACTTGATGAAAAGACCATCGTTCAACCCCATGTCAACCGCATGGAGTCGCCGCGATGACTGACGCGCCCGTGGCATGCATCAGGCGCTCTGCAGCGTGAAGCACCACCAACACCAGCAAAGAAAAAAGCCGCTTTTTGCAAAGCGGCTTTTCCCATCGATAAAACGTGAAGATGCAGACCAACATCCGTTTGAGAAGTGCATGACACTAGCGCGTGTGCAGGTTTACTTCTAGTTATTCCCGTCGCCACACCCTCAAGCTATCAAAACCAAAACTAGCTTTCAATTGCCTTTGGATTAATTTTTGGTCTGACCAGTTAAAAAGTGTTACCGCGCCCTGACTTGCTCAAGGTCCACTCAATACCTGCTCAAGGATTGTTCAGCACGCCTATACAATGCGCAGGCACAAAACGACAACACAGGTGCAAAACAACTTGCCAGCTTGGCGCAAAACCCTGTACAAAATAGGCTATTGGTCAGACCAGAAATCCAGAATTTTTATAACAAAAACAGGGGTTGCCATGGCACATCGCGTTTTCACATGGGGTATGGTCGGTATTGCCGCCTTCACCAGCATATTAATAGGCCGGACCTTCTGGCTCACTGAACAGCCACAGCCAAGTGCCAGCGATGGAAGCACCGTGCCACAGGTTGCCGCACAGCCCATCGCCGAGCATTTGTCCAAAGCGGTGCAGTTTCAAACCATTTCGCATGAAAGCGGTGCGCCCGACCCCGCCGCCTTTAACGGCTTTATCGAGTTTTTGGCCCGCACTTACCCACGGGTGCATCAGTCGTTGCAACTAACACGCATCAACAACTACAGCTTGTTATTTCATTGGCAAACCGGCAGCACCCAGCCACCGGTGTTGTTATCGGCACACTATGACGTGGTGCCGGTGATCCCGGGTACCGAAAGCAAATGGCAACACCCACCCTTTGCTGGCGTGATTGCAGATGGGTATGTCTGGGGCCGTGGCACCATGGACGATAAAAGCGCAGTTATCTGTATCTTGGAAGCTGTCGAAAAACTGTTAGCTGACGGCAAAACACCGAAACAAGACATCTACTTAGCCTTCACCCATGACGAAGAAGTCGGCAGCTTGCAAGGTTCTAAAGCCATCACCGCTTATTTAAAACAGCACAACATTCAGCCGGCCTGGTCGCTGGATGAAGGCAGTTTTGTGCTTGATGGCATGGTGCCAGGCGCCACGCAACAAATCGCCTCGATTAACGTCGCCGAAAAAGGGTATTTGACGCTGGAACTTATCGCCACCGCCCAAGGCGGCCACAGCTCGATGCCGCCCAAAGACACCGCAGTCACCCAATTAGCGCGCGCCTTGGTCAAGTTGCAAGACCAGCCCGTGCCAGGCGGCTTAGATGGCGTATCCGGTGAATTTTATCAACAGTTAAGCCCAGCGCTGCCGCTATTTCAGCGCGTGTTGTTGTCCAACCAATGGCTGTTTGCGCCGCTACTGGAACATGAACTGAGTAAACTGCCGGCCGGCAACGCCATGCTGCGCACCACCACGGCGCCAACGATGCTATCGGGCAGTATCAAGTCCAATGTGCTGCCGATTGAAGCGCGCGCCATGGTCAATTTCCGCATTCACCCGCGCGACAGCATCGAGTCTGTGGTGGCCCATGTCCGCCACGTCATTGCCGACGACAGTATTCAAATAATCCAAGGCGAAGCCTCACCGGCATCGCCGGTGGGCTCGGCCACTTCCGACGCGTTTAACCGCATGGCAGCCCTTAGTAAACAAGTTTACGGCGACGTACTGGTGGTTCCAGGATTGACGCTTGGTGCAACCGACAGCCGCTACTACCAAGAACATATCCCCAACGCCTACCGCTTCAACCCGATGGTGCTCAAAGCCGAAGACAGCGCCGGCTTTCACGGCAGCAACGAGCGGATGAGTTTGGAGAATTTAAGCAAAGCCGCGAGTTTTTATTATTTGTTACTGGAGGGGTGAGTTTTTGGGTTCGCAGGCTGGGTTTGTGTTTTCTAAATCATTTTTGCCTGCGCTGCGAGCGCGTATGCCTGCCGCAGGCTTGGTTTCGCACGCTGGTTTTTGGATTTATAAAACTTATTTCGCCTACGCGGCGAGCTTTTGAATAAAACCTATTTCGCCTTAGCGGCGGGCTTCTTAAAAGCTTTCGGCGTTGCCGAGGTACTTTCTTTGCTGGCACACCGGTTTGGGTCCGCTCGCTGAGTTTTGGAATTAGTTTTTATATGATTTTCGCCTTCGCGGCGCGCTTTTTTGAAAGCTTTCGGCGTTGCCGAGGTACTTTCTTTGCTGGCAAAGAAAGTACCCAAAGAA
>CAYTIQ010000055.1:24640-27404 GCA_964437935.1 uncultured Rheinheimera sp. | reverse complement strand
TCACCATCACACATGATTGATTTGGGTGTTGCTATGATCGCTTGAATCTACAACCACTTGGTTTAAGCTCGATGCAGACGTATCTAATTGCTGCGCCTCGCCCATCAGAGCCTTGGCATGCTCGGATGTGTTATCGACCAAATCGGTGATCACATGCAAACTACGATTGATCTCATCGGCGACCACTGTTTGTTGCCCAGTCGCAACAGCAATTTGGCTGCTTTGCTGTTGTACCACTAAAATCGCCTCGGTAATTTCGGTCAACGCCACCTGCATGCCACGCGCACGTTCCGCACTGACCTCGGTTTGCGCCCGCCCCTTTTGCATCACGTCTTCCGCTTCGCGAGCAATTTGTTGCAGTTTCTCAACCATGCGGCGAATATCATCGGTGCTTTCACGTGTACGACCCGCAAGAGAACGCACTTCATCGGCGACGACCGCAAAACCACGGCCTTGTTCTCCGGCGCGAGCCGCTTCGATTGCCGCATTTAATGCCAGTAAATTGGTTTGTTCAGCAATGCCTTTGATCACATCGACGACGGTGCCGATATTTTCAGATTCTTTAGCCAGACCAATCACCACATCAACCGCCGCCAACATACTGCGGTCTAATTCATTCATATCGCTGACGGCCTTGCCTGAGAGCTCGGCACCTTGTTTACTGCGCTGCTCTGCCGCAACCGCCGCTTCCGAGGTGGAATGCGCATTGCGTGAGATCTCCTGAACTGTCATGGCCATCTCAGTAACCGCCGCCGAGACAGAATCAATTTGCATTTTTTCGTGCTGGATCTCTTGATTGGTCATCGCCACCACTTCATTGAGATGCTCACTTGAGGTTTGCACCTGCACCGCTTGCTGCTGAGTTTTTTGCAGCGACGTCCGCAGTTTCGACACGAAGGTATTAAAATGCGTGGCTAATTTTCCTACCTCATCTTGACTATCGATGTGGATCTGACGCGTAAGGTCACCGTCGCCACTGGCAATGTCCCGCATGGCGTGATTCAAATCGACTAATGGCCGAGTGATCAACGATGAACTAAATAAAATGGCGAATAACGTCACGCCAAGAATAAGCACTGCACCTAACAGCGTATATTGAATGGCCTGATTGATTGGATCGGTAATCAAGTGCGCCGGGATCAAGACTCCAACCAACCAATCCATTTTCGGAAATTCTTGTTTAACCGGTTGGTACGCGACGTAATAGCTCTCCCCTTTAAATTCAATGGTTTCAAAGCCGCTTAAACCACGAACCGCTGCATTTGCAAGCTGAGTAAAACCTTGGGTATCCTGATACTTCTTATCAAATTCAGCCAAAGGATCATTGGCTTTTACATCAATACCTGCTTGTTTGGAGAAATGAACCACTTGCCCTTTGTTATCTAATAAAAAAGGGATGCCTTCGCCTTCATAACGAATTTTTTCGACTTTCTCACCGACGCGATTGATATGCAGATCTAAACCACCGACCCCTAGCAAAGTACCATCGGGTAAATACACCGGCCCCTCGACCACCGCAGAGACAATACCGGTTGTAAAGTCTGCCGATGGAGAGCCGACAAAGAAGCGATTGTGCTTCATCGTTTCGATATACCAAGGGCGTTGAGTAGCAAAATAGCCTTTCGTTACATCGCCCGCGTCAGGGCCTTCTTTATCCACGCCAGTGCGTGAGTCTTCACGGAAGTATTCGGCACTGCTAGTTAGGGCGAAAAACGCCGACAAAATATTTTCGTCACGGTCGCTGATCGACTTGAAGGTATTATTGATATCGGCGTAGCCGGCAATAGTCTCTAGCTCGGCGCCACGGCCAGGGTATTCTTTAAACCAGCGTTGGAATTGTGGAGCTAATAAAAAGGTTTGTGCAACTTGCGCGTATTCCGTGAAAAACTGCCCGACCGATGCAGCTTCACGACTCATTTGAGCACGGACCTCAGTTTCGACTTGTTGCTGTTTTAAATCAGCGACTTGACTTACCACTACCGCCGAGGCAATAGCCAATAGTGCGGCTGTTGAACCACCCACCAACACTAAAATTTTCTTACGAATTGATGTTATTTTTTTGTAAAACATAGGACCCCCAACAACGGAATATCCATGTAAACACAACAGGAAAAAGAAATCCAGCGACTTTAAGTTGTTGATATTTGATGATATGCGTCATTGTTCACCACTAATTTAGCTGTGCACCATTATTGGTAATTTCAATACATCCAGGCTACAGAGCAACCAGGCATTGCCCTACCCTGTAGCAGCGTTGCACCAAATCGACGCGCTAAGGAGCTTAACTTTCAGTGCGAGTAAAAGTATGGCGTCTAGCTCGAATAGATGCAGAAACCCACACACAATTTTTGCTAGGTTTTCCAACGAACAGACCAGCCTTGTTGATCTAAGCCGTGGCTGTATGCCTTGCTCATAACAGTATTAACTCGCCTAGAGTGCCGCCAACACTGTGTTAGAAAGTCTGACAAGCTGCTCTCAGCAGGTTCAAATGGGTGAAATCAGCCACAGGCCAGTGGACGCGGGTGGCACCGCTGGCTATGCCAGCCCCTTCGAGCCATGTGTTGGGCGTTTGCTTGGTTGCACCGATACGTTGAACCTGACGAAGCAACTTACTGCCCGCGCAATTTGCGAATTCATTTGAGGTAATTTTGGATACAAAAAAACCTGCATTACGCAGGTTTAAATGGCGGACGCGGGAGGATTCGAACCTCCGACCGCTCGGTTCGTAGCCGAGTACTCTATCCAGCTGAGCTACGCGTCCGGA
>CAYTIQ010000055.1:0-24540 GCA_964437935.1 uncultured Rheinheimera sp. | reverse complement strand
ATGGCGGACGCGGGAGGATTCGAACCTCCGACCGCTCGGTTCGTAGCCGAGTACTCTATCCAGCTGAGCTACGCGTCCATTCCGAGGCAAAATGGCGGAGAAGGAGGGATTCGAACCCTCGATACCCTTTTGAGGTATACACCCTTAGCAGGGGTGCGCCTTCAGCCTCTCGGCCACTTCTCCGCGCTACGTTGCGGTGCGTATATTAAAGTCTTGGCAAAATAAGTCAAACAATTTTTCTAGCTGGAACGTGCGTTTGCCGACCTTTTAAACAATTTGACTAATAAATAACGCAACCGCAGATTTTTCGTACAATAAAACTTCAAAAAACAATAATTTAAGACTTTTAAATTATTGATCATCATCCGAGCCATACTGGCCTGGAGTACCCTTTTCTGCTTGGATCCGCATATAAATCTCTTCACGGTGCACAGAAACTTCTTTTGGTGCATTCACACCGATACGAACTTGATTACCTTTGACGCCTAATACAGTGACAGTCACTTCGTCACCAATCATCAGGGTTTCACCGACACGACGGGTTAAAATAAGCATGCATCTGCTCCTTTTGAAATATTCCAGCTAACTACTCGACGCCTAGCTTGCACCAACGCGTCCATGTTGCTAATGATAACTCAGCATTCAACTGAATGAAAATAAAGCGAATTAATTATCGCTAATCAACATCTGGTGAAGTCGAGCTGCCGCCTGTTCCAGAAGTTCTGGCGACATGACAACAGACCAACGCGACTCAGTTTGCGCCATTGACCAAATCTGTACGTTCATTTGATACAACAACGTCATCATTCGCGATACTAAATCCGGTTGTGAACGAACGCCGACGCCAACAACGGATAATTTTGCTAAGTTTGTCTGCACTTGTGGCGAATCAGCGCCACAGTCTACTAACAACTGTTGCACATCTTGCCCAACTTGCAACCAATCCCCTTGGCTAATCACCAGAGTAATGGTTAAAAGTTCTGGCCAATGTCCGATTTGCTGCACCATGTCCGTTTCGACCTGATGGACAGCCAAAAGGTTTGTCAACTTCATAAATGCATCAGGGGTTAAACCACTGCATTGCAAATAGACGAGGTTTTGTAAACAAGCGATGCCTGAGATTTGTTGCCCTTGCATGGCAGGGTCCTCATAAACAACTAGCGTTCCTGCATCCGGTCTAAATGTGGATAACACTCGAACAGGAACCTGAAATCTGCCAGCGTATTCCACAGAACGCGAATGCAATACTTTCGCTCCCAATGACGCAAGCTCCAGCATATCCGTAAATGGGATGGTGCTTAAACGACGTGCCTGTGGGCAAATCCGAGGATCAATGGTGTATACGCCATCAACGTCGGTGTAGATTTGACATTCATCCGCTTTTAGTGCGGCAGCCAATGCCACTGCTGACGTATCAGAGCCGCCACGGCCAAGTGTCGTGACATTTCCTTCCATGTCACGCCCTTGAAACCCTGCAACCACCACGATGTGGCCTTGCTCAAGTTCGCTGTGCAAGCGTTCCGTATCAATATGTTCAATACGCGCTTTCCCAAACTTGTTGTCAGTATGAATACTGATTTGGTCTGCGAGCAAAGAGACCGCCGGATAGCCACGTTTAATCAGCGCAATGGACAACAAGGCGATGGTGACCTGCTCACCCGCTGCCGCTAGCACATCAAGCTCGCGACTGGCGGCACGCGTATCGATTTGCTGAGCAAGCCCAAGCAAACGATTGGTTTCACCCGCCATTGCCGATACCACAGCCACCACTTTGTGACCCGCCTGTACGGTGCGGATAATAAGCTCCGCCACCGCTTCAATGCGACTGGTGGTACCGACCGAGGTACCACCAAATTTTTGCACCAATAACGCCACTGGATTACAGCTTCGATACTAACTGATCGCGAGCACCAGAAAGCACAGCCGCCAGCGCATCAACATTGGTACCGCCGGCTTGGGCTAAGTCTGGCTTACCGCCGCCTTTACCACCTAACTGCTCTGCCGCCCAACCAACTAACTGGCCGGCGTGGACTTTGTCAGTTAAGTCTTTGGTGACACCAGCGATCAAGCTAACTTTGCCATCGCTGACCGTCGCCAGCAGCACCACACCAGAACCTACTTTCACTTTCAGCTCATCGACCAAAGTGCGGAAGCCTTTTGGATCGACACCGGAGAGTTCAGCGATCAAGACTTTATGGCCATTGATAAGCTCAGCCTTATCCAGCAACGATGCGCCTGCAGCACTGGCCAGTTTGGCCTTGGCTTGCTCTAAGTCTTTTTCCAGCGACTTGGCACGATCCAAGGTTTGTTCGACACGCTCCGCAATCGACAGCACATCGCCTTTAAGTAGCGCCGCTACCGCTTGTGCTTGTTGCTCTAATTTATGTAAATACGCCAGCGCGCCTTCGCCAGTCACCGCTTCAATCCGGCGCACGCCTGCAGCGATACCGCTTTCTACGACCACTTTAAACAGGCCGATATCACCGGTGCGAGCGACGTGGGTACCACCACACAGTTCAATCGAGAACTCGCCCATCGACAACACGCGCACGTCGTCATCGTATTTTTCACCAAATAGCGCCATAGCACCGGCAGCTTTGGCGGCATCCAACTGCATCAAACGTGTGACAACCTCGTGGTTGGCTTGAATTTGGCTATTGACCAACTGTTCAATGGCGCGGATCTCATCGGCTTTCACCGCTTCAAAATGCGCGAAGTCAAACCGCAGGCGATCAGGGCCCACTTGTGAGCCTTTTTGCACCACGTGATCGCCGAGTACTTGCTGCAGCGCCGCGTGCAATAAATGGGTTGCCGAGTGGTTTTTACGAATTGCGTTACGACGCGACACGTCAATTTGCGCATCGACACGGTCGCCGACTTGCAGTGAGCCGTCAATCGAGCCTTTATGGGCAAAAGCTTTACCGACTTTGACGGTATCGGTGACGGTGAACACGGCGCCACTGGCCAGTGTCAAGGTACCGGTATCGCCCATTTGACCGCCCGATTCCGCGTAAAACGGCGTTTGGTTCAAAATGACTAAGGCTTGTTGACCGTCAATAATGGATTCAACGGCTTGGCCATCACGGATAATTTCCAGCACGCTGGCGTTGCCATGGACGTCGCTGTAACCGGTAAAATCAGTCACTTGGCTAGATGTCACGGCGGTGTTGTAATCGGTGCCGAAGTTCGACGCTTCTTTGGCGCGACGACGTTGTTCGTCCATTGCCGCTTCAAAGCCTGCTTGGTCGACGGTGTAACCTTGCTCACGCGCCACATCGTTGGTCAAATCGACTGGGAAGCCGTATGTGTCGTACAGTTTAAAGGCCAACGCGCCCGGAATAACTTTGCTGTCGCCTAAGTTCGCTAACGCATCTTGCAACAACAGCAGGCCACGCTCGAGCGTTTTGCCAAACTGTTCTTCTTCCATGCGCAGTACTTTTTCAATAATGGCTTGTTTTTCAATCAGCTCTGGATAGGCGTCGCCCATCTGACGTGCCAATTCCGCCACGATTTTGCTAAAGAACACCCCTTTGGCGCCCAGCTGATTGCCGTGACGCACCGCGCGGCGAATAATACGACGCAGCACATAACCACGGCCTTCGTTGCTTGGCATCACGCCGTCAGCAACCAAGAAAGAGCAACTACGGATATGGTCGGCAATCACGCGCAGTGACTTGTTGTCCAAGTCAGTGGTACCTGTTACTTCAGCGGCCGCTTTGATCAGTGCTTGGAAGGTGTCGATTTCATAGTTGCTATGGACGTGTTGCAGAATCGCGGAAATACGCTCCAAGCCCATGCCGGTATCAACGCTTGGTTTTGGCAGAGGTTCCATGCGGCCGTCGGCGTGACGGTTAAACTGCATGAAGACGTTGTTCCAAATCTCAATGAAGCGGTCACCGTCTTCATCCGGTGAGCCCGGTGGGCCACCAAAAATTTCTTCGCCGTGGTCATAGAAAATTTCGGTACATGGACCGCACGGGCCGGTATCGCCCATCGCCCAGAAGTTGTCTGATGCGTACGGCGCGCCTTTGTTGTCGCCGATGCGAATGGTGCGCTCAGCGGGTACGCCGACTTCCTTGGTCCAAATGTCGTAGGCTTCATCGTCGGTGGCGTACACAGTCACCCACAGCTTTTCTTTCGGCAGCTGCAGCGTTTCGGTTAAAAATTCCCATGCATAAGCAATGGCTTCACGTTTGAAATAATCACCAAAGCTGAAGTTACCCAGCATTTCGAAAAAGGTATGGTGACGCGCGGTATAACCGACGTTTTCTAAGTCGTTGTGTTTACCACCGGCGCGAACGCAACGTTGTGCTGTCACAGCACGGCTGTAGCTACGTTTGTCTTGACCTAAAAATACATCTTTAAATTGCACCATACCGGCGTTGGTGAACAGCAGCGTTGGGTCATTGCCTGGAATTAACGAGCTGCTTGACACCACTTGGTGACCTTTACTGGCAAAATAATCCAGGAAGGCGCGGCGCAGTTGTGCGGACGTCATGTACATACCTGTTTCCTAATTTTGTTGAATTAATGCTTCGCGGATTTGATCACTGGTAAAACCGTGGCGCTGCAAATAGGCCATCCGCTTTTGTTTTTCTTTTAGATCCGCTGGCACGGTATCGCCGTACTTTTTTTCGTAACAACGACGCGCCAACGCATACCAATCTAGTTCGTCACTGGCGAGCAATTCGCCCAGTAGAGCCGACGATATCTGATGTAGTTGGGCCGATTGTTTGATAAATAAAGGGCCGTAACCACGATTTGCTTTACTACGCACCAACATATCGGCAAAACGGACATCACTTTGTAAGTTTTCGGCTTCCAACTGTGCAAGTTGCAGCTCACTGTCAGCTGGTTCGACCTGCCATTCGTGCATTTTACGCCGAAGTTCCGCTTTGGAATACTCCCGCCTGCTCAGAAGCTGCAATAACCGAGAACGAAGTTGTTTCGGATCAAGCGATTCTAAGGTCATACCTCAAAGGTGTCCTGTGTTTTATCTTGCTCAGCATTGGCTGGAGTTAACACAAAACAATCCCGGAACGATAAGAAAAAAGAAATCAGTGCTGTTGGCGCAAACACGACAAAACACACGATGAACAATAACATACCCAGTGGCATCAGCACTGTGCTGACCACGCTGATCACTAACATCACTAAAAGGGTACCGCCAAATAACATCGCGCCATACACCGTTAATGGCAGCACATTTTTCCAGCACGAATCCAGACTGGCTCGCAAAGCTTGCATGATATTGCGCTCACCTAAAAAATAAATAATGGCTTCGGCATACGCAAATAACATGGTGTAAAACGAAAAATATGCGACCACCAGCAACAATGCCAGCGGATCATAATTGAACTGTTGCAATTCAGCATTAATCGTCACCGCCTTGGGTAACAACATTAACGGCAATACACACGCAACTCGCACCGCCCCTAAGGTCAATAAGGCCTTGCGAGCCTGCGGCTGTTGAAAAACGCCAAATAAAGTGCTGGCAACGGGTGTCTTTTTTTGCAAGGCATCGACGACACATTGATAAAAACCAGCAGTCACGATAGGCATCAATAACACGCTAATCAGCGGCCCTGCGGGCAGCATAGTGACTAACAAGATCAATAAGTACATCAAACAGGTAATGCCAATCAGCACCGGGTTATGTCGTAGCAACGACAACGCCTGCCGGATCCACTGTCCTGCGTGTTGATGGGTTACTCGACGGGTAATTAATTGTAATTTCATAAATGGTCTACTCACACCATGACGACATATCACCCAACTGGGCTTGTTTGAGCCACCGCAAAAACTGCGGGCAGTCTGTCGATTGTTCGACTGGACAGAACGGTGCCGTATCGCGGGGCTGATTCGGATCAAAAGGTCCTTGTTTTATTTAAATAAACACACAAGGCGTGTCGCAAACTAAGGTATGCCAAACGTCTGGGGGTAACTCCAAACCGGTGTAACTTTGTCCAGCGGTTAGGGTTTGCCGGAATGTCACAACACCTTGCTCATCAAAACACAACATGTCTACCGAGCCTGCCAGCACAATAAACATCTCCCATTGATGTTGCCGGTTGTGCCGATGTATTGGCACGTAACTATCAGGCAACATCGCAATAACTAACCGTTGAACGGGCTCATCGTGCGATTGATGAATGTTGCGAAACATTCTACGTCGTGGCGAAGACGCTGCTTGCGCAAGCAGCTCATCAAAGAATGGTCTTGCCAGTTCGAACTTAGGTTGGCGCGCATCTAGCTGTAACGAGCGGTCAGACGAGTTAGTCATGAGGGGTCCTTAATTCCTGCACCAGCGAAGTCGCCGCCGCAACTTGCTCTAGTTGCCAGACGATAAAACGACTATCAAGGTGGATGGCTCGATGGATGGATTCGTCATAGCCATAGTTCGCCAAAGTACCTTGGGTGATGCCTTGCACCTGCATACCAATCAGCTGGCCTTGGCTATTGAAGGTTGCAGCCCCCGCATAGTTCTCGGGCGAATCGGCGGTGCTAAGAAAACTGACGGGCACAGCGCCAACACTGGGTTCAGTCAAGGCCTGAGCTGGCTGTTTGCTCAACGCTAAGCGCTGTACATCCGACATGATATAAGGCGCTGCGCCGGTATGACGTTGGGCGATGCCATAAATAGTGGCAAAAGGCCCTGCAAAGATGCCATCGGCAGGCGAATAGCCTTTCACCTTGCCGACACTGACACGCAAACTACCGTTGGCATCAGGATACATCGGTGTGCTGGTCGCTTTTCTAAACGCCAGCATGCCCGCCATGTACCGTGGTTGCGCGACTTGCCAGCGCGCGACATCATCTTGGTGTTGCTGCTGGCGCTGGCGCACGCCTTGCTCCAACACCATCGCCAACTGCAACAACGGATCCGAGGTGGTTGCCAGCTGTTCGGCTGTTAATGTCGCCAAGGCGGCAGCGTTCGATGGTTCAAACAGCACGCTGTCACGATAGATACCGGTCAATTGGGCTCGAATCGCTGGCTCATCAAAGCCTGAACCGAGCTGGAAAAACGCATCCAACGCTGCGTGATGTTGCGATGCGGGTAATGACGCGTAGGCGCGCAACCATTCGACGGCAAGTTCGACTTCAACGGCCCTGTGCTCTGGCGGAGGCGGCGACGATGCATCGGCCCCTGCCTTGGTATCAGCGCTATCCACAGGTAAACCTTGGGCTCGCTTTACCACGCTCCGAGCACTAGTTAGCATGTCCAGCACATCCAACTGCTGCAATAACCCATCAAGCTCAGCTGCGGCTTCACTCGCACTGACATAGTGTTGCAATGCCTTAACTGAGGGTAGATAACGGGCTGTACGCGATGCTTCTTGCGCCAGCCAAGCCGCAAATTGCTGTTCAAGCTGCTGTTTGTTATGTAGCGCCTGAGACTGCGAATATCGTTGCAATTGTTGGTTAAGATCTCGCAATCGTTGCTCGAGCATGTCAAGACGCCCAGCCAACTGGGCCTTGAGGCTTGGTGCTGAGCCAGTAAGCTCCGTCAAGCGCTGGCGAAGCTGTTGTACAAGCTGTTGTACAAAGCGTTGCTGCATCGGCAGGACGCGCTCAAACTGCACGCGCAATTCACCAGCTGTGAGGTTGCGAGATGAGATCCTGGGGTAGCCGGCAGTGACAATGGTATCGCCCGAGTGAACAGACGCGCTAGCCAAGGTTGCAAACGCCTTGGGTGTGTATGGCACATTGTCAACCTGATACTCTGCAGGGCTGCCGTCTTTCCCGACATAAACTCGATAGATACTGAAATCAGCACCGTGAAACGGCCATAGGCTAGTCTTGGTCGAGTCTATTGCAAACAACGCTGTGCTTGCCGCTGGCGCATACACCAGCCGGATATCACGCAGCTCAAGTTGCTTTGTTAGGTAATACTCCAAACCGCCAAAACTGCTGTGGATTTCACAGTGATACCCTTCCTCTGCTTGGCATTGCGCAACCATGTCCTGTTGCACAGCTTTGATTTGTTCAAGTCGCTCAGAGCCTTGAGCTTGTGCTTCAATTTCCTGCAAAATGGCTTGGGTGACATTGTGAACAGCAAGCGTCAACCGAACAGCGTTTCCTTTGGCAAGTGGGCGCTCCGCTGCAGCTGACATCGCCAGAAAGCCATCCCGAAAAGTAACGGTGTCACTGGCAACTTGCGAGCCCATCGCACAACGATAATCGGTTAATAACAACCCCTGCGACGAGACAAACACGGCAGAGCATCCATTAAATTGGCCGACTGACGCTAGGGGCCCTCGACTCATCTCAGCAAAGCTGGTGGTATCCAAAGCGATACCTTGTTGCTCGAAACTCGGCGCTAGCTGGGAAAATTGGTGTGGCAGCCACAGACCTTCTTGGGCTTGAACAGCACCCATCACAAAGAGCCAACCAATCGAAACGATTTTTTTCATGCACCTAAATCCATATTGCCATGTGCGGCTGAAAAACGGCGGGACCGAAAACTTGGAAGTCCGAAACCGTGGGGCCGACATTGTGCGCTAAAACGTGTTTTTTTTCAGCCTTCGCGGCAGAGTTTTTTGTATTTGCTTGAATTCAACGCCACTGCCCCATATGTTTTGCATTCCAAAGAAATGAGGCCTTGTGATGGAAAAATTGATTGAACGATTGATGTATGCAAGTCGCTGGTTGATGGCACCTATCTATTTAGGCCTGAGTCTGGTGTTGTTTGCGTTGGGGTTGAAATTCTTTCAAGAAGTGTTTCATGTACTGACTGAAGTTTTTGTGATGAAAGAAGCAGAACTGATTTTAGTTATTCTGTCGATGATCGACATAACCCTGGTGGGTGGTTTGATCATCATGGTGATGCTATCCGGCTATGAAAACTTTGTGTCGCGTTTGGATATAGACGACCAAGGCGACAAGCTTGGCTGGCTTGGAAAAGTCGATTCAAGCTCTTTGAAAAATAAAGTCGCCGCCTCGATTGTTGCCATCTCATCGATCCATTTGTTAAAAGTTTTTATGGATACCCCGAATATCCCGAACGATAAAATAATGTGGTACCTGCTCATCCACATTACCTTTGTATTGTCGGCCTTTGTGATGGGTTATCTCGACAAATTGATGAAAGAGAAAATGGTCTAATCCGGCATTCACATTGACCATATTTCGCCGCTGCGTTAACTTGTTAGTTTAAAACGCAGCGGCGGAGCTTCACGTGCAAGGATGTACGCAACCCTTTTTTCAACAGCGCAGATCGATCTTTTGGCCGTTGTGGTTGCTGTTGTGCTACATCCTTTGCGCCAATTCCCTTCTCGCCGCTGAAGCGGGTTTACCGCTACTTAAGACCTTCAAAGCCAAAGATTACAACGCCGGTACACAAAACTGGGCCGTGTTACAAGATGAACAAGGCATGCTCTATGTGGGAAACAACATGGGGGTGTTGGAATTTGATGGTGTGCATTGGCGTAGTTTAGTCACCCCCAATCAATCCCTGGTGCGTTCGCTCGCCCTAGGCAAAGATGGCTTAGTCTATGTGGGGGCACGCAGTGAAGTTGGTTATTTACATAGAGACCGACTGGGTCTGCAGTTTGTATCAATTCGAGAAAAAATCCCACCCGCTTACCGTAATTTCCAAGATATTCGTCAGACCTTTGCTACCAATGATGGGGTGTTATTCGTCTCGCGTTCTTACCTTTTTTTGTATAACAAACAACAAGTTCATACCATTAATAGCGCAACAGGATTTATCAAAGCCTTTGACATTGGCGAGCGGATTTTTATCAACGAGCAAGATGTTGGGCTGAGTGAACTCAAAGGCCATCGACTAGAAAAATTAGCAGGCACGGAATCTTTAACCGGGAAATCTGTGTTTGTTGCTGAACAATTGCCAAGTGGCGGCATTATCTTTGGTACACGCGACGCTGGTTTTTTCCTTTATGAGCAAGGCCAGTTAACACCGTGGGCGCAACCACTGACCAACGAGTTGCAAGAAGCCGTCATTTATTGCTCGACTCGGTTGGAAAACGGCAATATCGCCATTGGTACTGTGCGCAATGGTGTGTATATCTTAAGCCCTACAGGGGTTTTGCTTGGACAAATCAATAAAAGCTCTGGCTTGGTCGATGACAATGTTCGGGCGATGCATGAAGACCGCCAACATGGCTTATGGCTTGCGCTGGACAACGGCATGGCTCGCGTCGAGGCATCAAGCGCCATCTCGGTATTTCGAAGTGAAAACGGTTTGCAAGGTAATGTGCTGACGATGGCTCGTCATGCCAAGCAAATTTTCGCAGGGACCAGCACCGGTCTTTACGAATTACTCAGTCAAGGCAAACAACCCAGCTTTCGGTCCATTGAGGGCCGTTATGGCCAAATTTTTGATTTGCACACCGTGGCAGATCAACTGCTGGTTGCCACCAACAAAGGCTTATTTCGATTAAACCAACACCAACTCGAACTGGCCTCCCCCGTTACAGAACCCGTGAAAAGTATCACCTCGGTCAGGGATAAACCTCGCCAAGCCTGGCTCGGCCTGCAACAAGGCCTGGTGCTGGTTGAATTAAATTCACAAAACCAATGGCAGATTATTCGTCAGTTTCCTGAGGTCACCGGAGCCATCAACTCGATGCAGTACGATGGCGAAGGTGCCTTGTGGCTTGGCACCCAAACCAATGGGGTGTTCCGGATCTCAGCACTTGGGCAGGTTAGCCATTTCACTGAAAGCCATGGATTACCAAGTATCAACCGTACCAGTGTCAGTGTTTGGCATGGACAACTGCTCTTTGCCACCGTCGAGGGCATGTATCAGTTCAACACAGGGAGCAATCGATTTGTGCTCCACCCGCAATTGGGAGCCTTATTCAAACGGCAACCGTGGATCCGCAACCCAGTCGAAGATGCTCGCGGTCGCTTATGGATGCTGACTTGGAGTAACGATACGGGCGCTCGACTTGCTGGCGTCGTTGATCAGTCTGAGCAAGAATTGCGATTTAACAGTGCTCCTTTATCTCCGCTTGCCGATGAACCAAATGACACGATCCTCGCAGAGAACGACGGTGTGATGTGGTTTGGTGGGGCTGATGGCATAGTCCGGTTTGATCCGGCACGGCTAAATAAAACCGCAGAACTTCCCCGCCCGCTGATCCGCCGACTACTCACGCCACAGCAGAAGTTTGAGTTTTCCGGCGCCTTGCAGCAAGAACTCTCGTTAACCTCGCACCAAAACTCCATTCGCATTGAATACAGCGTACCGAGGTTTGGCCATGCGGACTCACCACTGTATCAAGTGAACCTGCAAGGGAATGACACCAGCTGGTCCGATTGGCACACCGAAAGTTATCGTGATTACACCAACTTACACCCTGGCCACTATCAGTTTCAACTGCGCTATCGCGACAACTTTGGCGAGATCAGTGAAGCCATTCCATTGTCGTTTTACATTGCGGCGCCATGGTATCAACAATGGTGGGCCTATGGGTTATACAGCCTGGTGTTTTGTGCTGCGCTCTGGCGTTTAATTCGTTGGCGTATGTCGCCTGTGTTGGCTCAAAACCAACAATTGGAGCAAATGGTTCAAGAACGCACCCAGCATTTAGAAACCACGATGCGCGAACTGGAAGCGGCCAAAGTAAAAGCGGAGGCTGCGGCTGTGGCCAAGAGCGAGTTCTTGGCAAATATGAGTCATGAGATCCGCACGCCGATGAACGCCATCATGGGTTTTGCGCAACTGGCTCAAAACAGTGAAGAATTTGCCGAACAACAACTGTATTTAAGTAAAATCAACTCCTCCAGTCGACTGTTGCTTGGCATTCTCAATGATATTTTGGACTTCTCAAAAGTGGAGTCGGGCCGGCTGGAGTTGGAAAAAATACGCTTTAGTTTGGCCGAGCTGTTACAGCAAATTCGAGATATGTTCACCGACCAAGCACGGCAAAAACGCTTGGAGTTATTGTTTATCGTCCAACCGTCCATTCCCGATCAACTGATCGGTGATCCGCTGCGTTTGTGTCAGATTTTACTTAACTTGGTTGGCAACGCCATCAAATTTACCGGACGCGGTAGCGTGACTGTGTATGTTGATAGCACTGAAACTGCGCCATCACCGCATGATATTCGTAGCATTGAATTAAAATTTTCGGTCAAAGACACTGGCATTGGTTTGACTAAAGACCAACAAACCAAGCTGTTTCAAGCCTTTAGTCAAGCCGATAGTTCAACGAGCCGAAAATTTGGCGGCACAGGTCTGGGCCTATCCATTGCCCAACGCTTGGTGCAACTGATGGGTGGACAAATCCAAGTTGAGAGTGAGCCTGGCATCGGCAGCTGTTTTAGTTTTGTCATTCATACGCATGTCGCCCCAGAACCGGCGGCAGAGGCTGTAAAAACCACCAGCACCCCGAGTTATGGTCAACCACGGATCCTGTTGGTTGAAGATAACAACTACAACCAAGCCTTGGCTCGCATCATTCTGCAGCGTTCAGGCTACGAGGTAGAGATCGCCGATGACGGTGAGGTTGCTGTCAACATGGTTAAAAGCAATAGCTTCCAATTAGTGTTGATGGATGTTCACATGCCCAAGCTGGATGGATTTAGTGCCACCCGGTTGATCCGACAATCCGCCGAGATCAACCAGATCCCTATTATTGCCCTGACCGCACATGGTGATGATGAATTTAGAGCTCAAGCCGAGTTATGTGGCATGAACGACTATGTGGTCAAGCCGTTTGACGCTCGTGGCTTGTTGCAAAAAGTACAACACTGGTTGACTCAATCACAGGATTCCGTGGCATAACTGCCAGATAGGTTACCAGCGCCAACACAAGTGTTTAATGTCCAAGTAATCATCAAGCCCATAGCCTGAGCCTTCTCTGCCTAAACCACTCAAGCCTACGCCACCAAATGGAATGCTTGCATCGGAAATGGCGGTATCGTTTATACCAATCATGCCCGCATCCAGCGCATCGGCAACCCGCCAACATAACGCCGTGTTTTGACTAAACAAATACGCAGCCAGCCCGCCACGCCCTGTGTCAGCAAGCGCTACAGCCTCTGCTTCATCGGCAAAGGTCATCACCGTCGCCACCGGACCAAACTGTTCACGTTGACACAAGGTCATTTGCATTGAGGTATTTGTGAGCAAGGTCACTGGAAAATAGCGGACCGGATCTGGCACTTGCGATTGATATTGGCAGATCGCGCCTTGAGCAATCGCCTCGTCGACCCAGCGTTGCAAGCGCGCAACATCACTTGGCCTGATTAAAGGCCCGATGGCCGACGTTGAATCGCTGGCAGGACCGACGCGCAGCGCCGCAAGTTCTGCCTTTAACAGCGTCACAAAGGGCTCTACTACCGAGCTGTGAACCAAAATACGATTAACGCAAACGCAAGTTTGGCCGGCATTGCGCATTTTCGCCGCCGCTATCGCGCGTGCCGCCAACGCTAAGTCGGCATCTGCAAACACGATGGCTGGCGCATTCCCCCCCAATTCCAACGACATGCGTTTCAGCTGCGCCGCGGCTTGTTGATGCAACGTCAAACCAACGTCGGTGGAGCCGGTGAACGTGATTTTATTGACTCGGCTATCGCGAGTCACTGTATCGCCGAACAAAGGCGCCTTGGACATGGGTAACACTTGGAACACGCCTGCCGGGACGCCGGCTTGCTGGGCAATATCAGCCAGCGCCAGCGCAGTGAGTGGCGTCAACTCCGATGGTTTTAGCACCATGACACAGCCCGATGCCAAGGCGGCGCCTAACTTACGAGCCACCATGGCGGCAGGAAAGTTCCATGGCGTGACCGCGGCGACCACCCCAACCGGTACTTTTCGATTCAGTAATTGCCGTCCTTGGGCATTGCTACTTTGCAGATCGCCTTGCACCCGTCGCGCTTCGCCAGCAAACCATTCAAAAAACGACGCGGCATATCTCACCTCTGCCCCGCTTTCTGCCATCGGCTTGCCTGACTCGCTGCTGATAAGTTGCGCCAAGGCGTGTTCGTGTTGCAACATCAGGGCCGCCATCCGCTTGAGCAGCTGTTCCCGCTCTTGCGCCAATGACATCCGCCAGCGAGCAAACGTCGTCTTTGCTGCACTAAGCGCCGCTTCGAGCTCTTCACCGCCCGCCTCAGACACCATGGCCAATACAGCACCCGTGGCTGGGTTATGCACAGCGAACTGCGTGGATGTCGAACACCATTCGCCGTTAAGAAAAAGTTCGGTATGCATGACAGGCCCTCGAGGATAATGGCAAGACTATTGGTTATAGCTGACGAATACGGCGCTGATCGTGCGGTTGGCCGTGAGTTCAGCCTCCAGCAAGCGGAGCGTTTTCAGGTACTAAGCATGATAAAAAAAACCAGGCGAACCTGGTTTTTTTGATTAGTCTGGCTTTTTCGACACGCCGACTAAGGCCGGGCGCAACACGCGGCCATTTAATTCATACCCTTTTTGCATGACGAAAATCACCGTGCTGGCATCTAAGGCGGCATTCGGTTGACTAGCCAATGCTTGGTGGAAATCCGGATTGAACGGTTGACCTTGTGGATTAATTTGGTTCACGCCAAATTTGGCGACGGTATCTAAGAAACTCTTCAGGGTTAATTCAACACCTTCGGCCACAGATTTCAGCGCTTCATTGCTTGGATCGATAAAGCTCAAAGAGCGTTCTAAGTTATCAATCACCGGCAATAAATCACCTGCAAATTTCTCTAAGGCAAATTTTTGAGCCTTTTCCACATCCATCGCACTGCGACGTTTGATGTTTTCTGCATCCGCACGAATACGCAATGCTAAATCTGTTTGTTCCGCTGCTTGCTGACGAGCCGCTTCAAGTTCGGCTTCAAGCTTTGCAATAACTTGTTGTTCATCAGACAGTTGCACTGCGTCATCTTGGCTTTGTGCTGTCTCTACGTTCGCTTGCTCAGCAGCTTGTACTTTCTCTTGTTCGCTCATTGCTTCAATACTCCGAAATGATGTGCGGCTATTATGGGGATCCAAATTCGGGATTCAAGTGCTTTGATAAAAGTTGGCCACAGGCTTCTATCAACGGGATGACGGCCGCATAATTCATCCGCCGGGGACCTATCAACGCTAAAAAGCGCTGCGGTTGATGTTGGTAAGGTAATAAAATTAACGCAACATCGGCAATTTCAGCGATGCCAGTTTCACGTCCTAAAATCAGTTTCGTTCCTTGCTCGCAGACCACTGGACTTAATGACTGCACTAAATCTAAAGGGTTCTCTAGCAAGGAGATCACTTGATCAATCCCCGGATCTTTTTGATACGCCGCAGATTGCAATAAATGATGCAGACCATAAATCAGCGGTTGGTTTTGCTGCATTTCATCCAAGCTTAATTGGCCAAGTACGTCCCGCAGCAACACTTGCAAGGCGCCTTGTTCATGTTTAAGCATCAAACTTAACCGACTGATGCCATCTGGCCATAATTGACCACACAACGAGCCGTTTAACAGACACAACGCCCGCGCCAAGCTATTGGCATCAACGGGCTCTTTACACGCCAACACGCGATTCAGTACATCGCCTTCTTCATCGACCACGACCAACAGCAATCGATCGGCGGCAAGACGGATCAAATCCACTTGGCGAATGATCCGGCCCGCGGCTTTAATTGGGCTCATCACACTGACCAAACCGGTTAAGTTGGCTAACAGCTGCCCTGCACGCTGGACTAAAAGCGCCGGCGGTAATTGGGCGTTGAGGCTCTGGTACAGTTCCTGTTGCCACTCATGAGGCAACGGCTGCAACTGCAACATCTTATCCAGAAACATTCGAATGCCCTGGGTCGTCGGCACGCGCCCTGCGGACGTATGCGGCGAGCGAATCAACCCCGATTGCTCGAGCTGAACCATGGTGTTGCGAACCGTCGCCGAGCTCACATGCAAGCACCCTAGCTCACAAATAAACTTGGAAGACACAGGTGCGCCGTCGGCCAAATATTGCTCGACGATGATTTTCAGAATCGTTTCTGCCCGACTTAACGTAGCCGTCATGTCTGCCTCTTGAATAAAGTCAGGTCTATAGTGGGGTTTTATCAAAAAAAATCAACCACCTCTTGCCACTGGTGACAGCGCAACTGAATTTGTATACTGCTAAAACCTTGTCGTAGGACTGTTAAGACATGACGCCACGTTTTCGCACTATTGGCTTAATTGGTAAGCCAAATCACCCTGGTGCTAATCACACCTTGTTAAGCCTTTATCATTTTCTGCAGCAATACCCGGTCGAGGTTTTGGTGGAAGAACGTGTTGCCGCGTCACTCGGCGTGCATGATGTTCGGGCGACTGACTTGGTTGATTTGGGCAAGGCCTGCGATTTAGCCATCGTGGTCGGTGGTGACGGCAATATGTTAGGGGCCGCCCGCGTCTTAGCCCGGTTTGGCGTTGCCGTTATCGGCGTAAACCGCGGCAATTTGGGCTTTTTAACTGATTTATCACCGGAAAGTTTTCAAGAACCGCTGGCCAAGGTTCTCGCTGGCGAATTTGTCGCTGAAACACGCAATCTGCTGGAAATCGAAGTGCTGCGCGACGGTGGCATCAAAAGTTCCAACAGCGCAGTCAATGAAGCCGTGCTGCATGCTGACAAAGTTGCACACATGATTGAATTTGAAGCCTATATCAATGGCGAATTCGTCTACTCCCAACGCTCTGACGGCTTGATCGTGAGTACGCCAACCGGATCAACCGCATATTCGTTGTCCGGTGGCGGCCCTATTTTAACACCTGACTTGGATGCGATGACGCTGGTGCCGATGTTTCCACACACCTTGTCGAGTCGGCCATTGGTGGTCTCAGGCACTGCGGAAATTCGGTTGAAGGTCGCACCCAGCAACGACGCCCACCTGCAAATTAGCTGCGACAGTCACGTGATTTTGGCGGTGATGCCAGGGGATGAAATCTTGATCCGGAAACACCCAAAACCGCTGACGTTAATTCACCCACCAGGCTACAGCTACTACCATGTGTTGCGTAACAAATTAGGCTGGGGTTCAAAACTCTACTGATTTTTTGTAACAGCTCTTGCCAGCAGAAAAATTACTGTATAAATTCACAGTAACTTTTTTGGTGAGTGACTCTTATGTTGACACATCTGCACATCAGTAACTTTGCTATTGTTCGCGCGCTAGAAATCGAATGGCAAGCCGGCATGACCACCATCACCGGTGAAACTGGCGCAGGCAAATCAATTTCGTTGGACGCCCTTGCCTTATGTTTAGGCGAAAGGGCCGATGGCACTGCCGTCCGGCCGGGCGCAGAGAAAGCTGATTTAGTCGCAACCTTTGATATCACGCATTTAGCATCGGCACAGCAGTGGCTGCATGAACAAGATTTAGCCATGGGTCAGGAAGTGATCATTCGCCGCGTGGTGGGCCCGGAAGGCCGTTCGCGAGGTTATATCAATGGTGTGCAAGTTCCCGCCCAACAACTTAAAGCGCTTGGCCAACACTTACTAAGTATCCACGGCCAACATGCACACCAGCAGTTATTGAAATCTGAACATCAACGTTTACTGCTGGACGCTTATGCAGGGCACCACGGGTTGTTGCAAACCACCAAACAGCGTTACAAGCAATGGCAGGAACTCAAACAAGAACACCAACAGTTACACGCTGATCAACAACAGCGAGAAGCACGACGGCAATTGTTGGAATATCAGGTTGCCGAGTTAGATCAATTTGCGCCGAGTGCCGACGAGTACCCAGAGTTAGAGGCAGAACAACAACGCCTCAGCCATGCCGCAGGTCTTATCCAAAGTAGTCAGTTGAGCTTACAGTTACTGGCCGATGGGAATGAAACCAATGCCCTAGCACTGCTTAAACAAGCCAGTTATCAGTTAGCTGATGCAGTGACGATTGATCCACAGTTACAAGACGTCGAGCAAATGCTACAAGATGCGTTAGTCCAGCTTGATGAAGCCAGCCGTGAGTTGCGACGTTACAGCGAACGTGTCGAAGTAGATCCCGAACGCTTATTTGAAGTCGATCAACGCCTGTCGGGTTATCTGCAACTAAGTCGAAAACATCAGGTGAACGCCGACCAACTCGCGACGTTGCACACGGAGCTGACTTGCCAGTTGCACCAATTGACCGGCGCAGACGAGCGTCTTGTCGAATTAGAAACGGCGATTCAAGCCGCCAGAGAACTCTACCACCTAAGTTGCGCCGAGCTATCGCAAAGCCGCTGCCGTGCAGGCGAAGAGTTATCACATCGTATTGAAGCTAGCATGGCAGAGCTGTCGATGCACAATGCACGTTTTGCGATTGTCATCCATCAACATGCCGATGATAAAGCCAGCCCACATGGCTTAGACCATATTGAGTTTTTAGTCAGCACCAACCCAGGTCAACCATTGCAAGCCATGCACAAAGTCGCCTCTGGCGGTGAGTTGTCTCGGATCAGTCTAGCTGTGCAAGTTATTCTGGCGGATAAGGTGACAACCCCAACCTTAATTTTCGATGAGGTTGACGTTGGTATTTCAGGCCCTGTGGCGGCTGGCGTTGGTCGATTGTTACGGCAGCTGGGTGCAACCACGCAATTAATTTGTGTCACGCATCTGCCCCAAGTGGCAAGCCAAGGCCATCAGCAAATGTTTGTTGAAAAGTACACCGATGGCGTCAACACAGAAACACGGATGCGGTTGCTCAGTGACGATGAGCGGGTGCACGAAATCGCCCGTTTATTGGCAGGCGAAAGCGTCAGTGCTTCTGCCATTGCCAATGCTCGCGAACTTTTATGTACGCCATAGGTCTGAGGAAGGGTTTAATCTTTAGGCTGGCTTGCGGTATGATGCGACCAGTTGGTTGGAATAGAAGAAAAATATGACGCAATTTTCAAAAAAAGCGCTGCTGAATTTGGTAGTAGCTGGTGTATTTGGTTTAAGTGTCAGCGCTTGCAGTAATTTTCTGTATCGTATCGATGTCCCTCAAGGCAATTTCCTGGAACAAAAAGACATCAATAAGCTGCGCATTCAAATGACCAAGGAGCAAGTCCTGTACGTGTTAGGTCATCCGGTTGCTGAAAACAGTTTCGATGATGAAATCTGGCATTATCACTACTCATTAAAAGGTGGTCGTGGAGAGAACTTTTTGAAACAGCTGGTGTTGACCTTTAAAGACGGTCGATTACAAACAATGACAGGTGATTTTGACGTACCAAAAGACTTTAATACGCCGCTGGATCAATAATATAGCGGTGAATTTGCGTGTCACATGCTAAAAAAAAAAGCGGCTTAAGCCGCTTTCTTTTTGCCCAATGAACTGTTGTTCAACACCCAAGTCGAGCAGTCATCACTAAGTTTGAAGGTTATTCCAGTTCAGCGTCAGCATCACGTTTTGCTTGTGGACGCCCACCAGTGACTTTATCAGCACGGCCTTCTTCTTTGGCTTTTTCAGCACGCCGTTTACGCATATCTTTGGGATCAGCAATTAATCCCCGATAAATTTCAATACGGTCGCCTTGTTTCACCACATCCTCTAACTTCACGGTGCGGCTCCAAATCCCTACCTTGTTCTCGTTTAAATCTATTTCTGAGAAACTGCGTAAAATACCCGACAGATCAATGGCCTGTTGCACTGTGCTGCCCACAGGTACATTCACCGTAAGCAACGCTTGACGTTGCGGTAGAGCAAAAACAACTTCCACTTGAATCGTTTCAGCCATGCTGGACTCCATAAACTTTTTTCGCTCGCTCAGTAAACGCCTGCACCATGCTTGCAGTTAACTCATTAAAAATCTTACCAAAAGCAAACTCTATTAACTTATTGGAAAATTCAAAGTGCAACTCAAGCACCACTTTACAAGCGTTCTCATCGAGCGGAACAAACCGCCAACCACCGCGCAAGAATTTAAAAGGGCCATCCACCAATTCCATTGAAATATAGCGATACGGAGTTAGCGTGTTACGGGTGGTAAAACTTTGGCTGATACCCGCCTTGCTAATATCCAAGCGAGCAGTGATCACATCAACTTGCTGTGATAAAACCGTGGCTTTACTACAGCCTGGCAAAAATTGTGGGTATGACGGGACATCATTGACCAGCTCATACATCTGCTGGCAACTATAAAAAACCAGCGCGCTGCGTTCGATTTGTGGCATACTCACTCCCCTGAATCAGACGCGGGATTGTAGCAAATCCCCGCCACGGCACAAAGTTTTCACCGAACATGACGCAAGCCGTTTGCGCTGTATCAATTCGCCTGAGAGTCCATGAGTAAGAAATCAAACAATAAATCAAGCGGCGGCACCATTGCCCAAAACCGCAAAGCCCGGCACGACTACCATCTCGAAGACCGCTACGAAGCGGGGATCGAGCTGCAAGGTTGGGAAATTAAAAGCATTCGTTTAGGCAAAGCGAACATCTCTGACGCCTACGTCATTATCAAAAATGGCGAAGCCTATTTGTTTGGTGCGCAAATTCAGCCGCTAAACAGTGCATCGAGCCACGTCGTTTGCGACCCGGAACGTTCGCGCAAGCTGCTGCTGCATCGCCGCGAGCTCAATAAGCTAGTGGGCCACAAAGAACGGGATGGTTACACCCTCATCGCCACGTCGCTGTATTGGAAAGCGTGTTGGGTGAAACTTGAGTTCTATCTCGCCAAAGGTAAAAAAGCCTTTGATAAACGTGACGATATTAAAGAGCGCGATTGGTCACGCGAAAAAGAACGGATGATGAAACACAAGGCCTAGCCTTGAAACTGGCGAAATCATCGCCACATAGAGTACTAAGGCGTGTTGGCCGCCGAACTTTGCTTGCACCTTTGAAGGTCAGCAACGTACAATGCCAATAAGACTTTGGGGTTTTGGTCTTTAAAGAATTCGGGGCTGATTCTGGATTCGACGGGATTCGCGAACTCTGAGGTGCATGCCGAGGTGCGGTAGGCCTCGTAAAAAAGCCGCAAACTAGTAGTCGCAAACGACGAAACTTACGCAATCGCTGCCTAATAAGCAGTAGATGCTCTCCCCCCCGCGCATGCCTGTAAGCCGGGACTCTGGGAGATCACCCCTAACAGGATCGCATGGCGGCTTTGTCCGGAGCCAAGATGCTAAAACCAATCGGACTCGCCCAACGATAGCCTGCCGGCCGGCGCTCTTAGGGTTAACCAAATGACCGACTAAGCATGTAGTACCAAAGATGTAGGTTTTTCGGACGGGGGTTCAAATCCCCCCAGCTCCACCACATAGTGAAAATTTCGCCTTATTTATCAATAGCTTAAAGTTGATAAATGAGGCGAAATCTTTTCAAACACTTAAATTCAGTCCTATAGCTCTGGTGTCCCAAGTAGGTGACACAAATGAGCAATCACATTATCAAAAATCGCTTCGGCATTTATTACTACCGCATTACCACCCCACTCGACATACAGAAACTCATTCTTTCTATTAAAAAAGATGTACGAATTTCACTGCATACTCGCTCGATACGACTAGCGCGAGATGCTGCCGCAGTCTATCATACTGAAATATCGAATTTTTTTAGTTCAGTCAGACAAATGAGTGAAGATAACGATAAGAAAAAATACTCAAAATCTAGTGATGCAATTTGTCGAACTAGCGAAGATGAGTATTTAGACAACTTGGTCAGAATGTCTAAAAGCAGTGGTTTTTTAAAAAAATTCTTCCATGCTTTCCAACAAGAATTTGATAGAAAAGTCACTATTAGAAGTTTTGAACTCGACACTATCGATAAGATAAATAGGTTTTTCGAGGTCGTTGAGCAAGTCGGGACATACGATGTTAAAGTCTCTAACTTCTTATCAGAGATCACTGTCAAACCCCAAAAGACAAGAAACTCAGAAGACACGATAACTGAAAAGAGTGTTGCATTTAGATCTGTTCGAAAAATCGAGAAAAACGATCCCACAGATGAGTCAATTCAGCAAATCAAGCGCTTTGAACAAGGCCAGTACGGGCAAGCGATGGCCTACATCACAAGGCAGAATTTTCTGAAAAATGAAGCGACATTTATTGTCTCGACAGCCTCGAATGACATATTGATCGATGGTCTGAAAACAGACTGTACTGAAGAAGATGATAATGCTTTGAGTCTGATTTTAGAGCCTCATTTTTCTCAGTTGCAACTTGCGATAGAGGCATCAAGACCAACGAATACGGCAGCACTAAATACTGATTTCGTACCCCGCCGGATACAGAGGTTTTCAGAAGCCGCAAAAGCATATTTTCCACAGCGCACAAGCGGATTACAGGGTAGATATGGGATCACTCGCGTCAATGCAGCTATCGAGTTGTTTATCGAAGTGCTCGGAGATTTGTCGTTAGAGCAAGTTACGCAAACTCACGTTGACGATCTACTTGGGGTGCTGAACGTATTACCACCTAATCGAAACAAAAATCCGCTTTACAGAACACTCTCCGCACGGCAACTAGCAGCACAATATAAAGCAGGTAATCAGTTGATTACGTCTGGTGGAAGAGTTCATTATGTTAACGAATGGAAAGGCATTTTTGCTCTAGCAGTGGAACGCGGTTACTGTGAAAAGAACTTTTTTGACACACCCGGCTTAGTGAAGGTTCACCGAGATAAAAGTGGCGGTCGTGCAAGTAAATCTAGTCGCAGATTCAAAGATACTGAAATTCTTGAAATTTTCTCGAAACCAAATTTTACTGCTCACTCAGCAAATCGTTCATGGCATTTTTGGATCCCATTGATTTGCCTCTATACCGGTGCTCGTGTTGGTGAAGTTGCTCAACTAAATTGGTCTGATATCCGAAAAGAACAAGGTGTGTGGGTTTTCGATATAAATACTATCGATAACGAAAATAGTCTAAAAAATGAGTCGAGCAAACGCTGTGTCCCAATCCACGACGAACTTTTAAAGTTGGGGATCTTAGACTTAGCAGATGCAATGCGTTTAACCTACAAACAGAAAGTACACAAGTGCGAAAAGTTATTCTGGGAAATGAAAAAAGGCGCTGACAAATGGTCTCACGATGTTGGCCGATGGTTTTCAGACACCTTCTTCAAGACGTTAAGTTTTGAAAGGCCAGGCGATAAATTCCATGCATTCAGGCACACTTTCGTCGATTCGATGAAAAATGCCGGCGTTGACGAATCGACGTATGGAGCCATCATCGGTCACAACATTTCGTTACGAACTGGAGGTATGTATGGTGACCTTCATTCGTTAAAGACCCTGAGAGACGCTGTCAACAAAATTGTGCCTCTTCCGAAAGAATCAATTACTAGATTGACACCGTACAAGTTACCCAAGGAATTTTTGACTGTTGAGAAAGGTAAACGAGCTATATCTATTGTTGATCAAGCAAAAACTATCCGGCGCGATAAATACTTATTAGAGCGCTTTTTAACTGTTGCTGGCCCTCAATCAGTCCTTTTCGCGTCTGGGGACTACAAATTTTCGGAAAAATAGAATCATGCCAGCGTTGGAAAAAATTGGCGATTAAACATCCGGTGATTACCAAGCGACAGAAAGCTTTAATGCTAAAGCTAAAGTTTGGAATGCTTGGTCAGTGTAGAATGGTGAAGTCACACTGAATTCACGAAAATAGACTGAGGCAGAGTTCTGAAAAACACGGTATAAAATTGTGTTTAGTAAGAACTTACCTACCACCTAAAAAATATACATCCTCCCAAGGTGGAAAATAAAAACATCTTCCAATTTCAATATAATTAGATGTATAGTTCATAAATGCAATCTGTGATTAATGGGGTAAAAAAAACACTGAACCTTTCGTTAACAACTATTTTATTTGAATTATACACTTCAACAACATCTTGAATCCCATCAAAATCAACTAGAGCTTTAAATCTTTTTAACGTGTGTTTTAACTTAGCCATTGGTATTTCGTCGCAGTATTTTTCAATAGATACATTTCCTTTTATATTAAGAGAACCAACAGCAAAACTACTAAGACCAATATCAACCAAATCTATTTCTTTTACCTTTATAATCCTTACATTACGCTCTCTAAACCTCTCAATTAATTTGAATAAATCTAATTTAGGTGTATCTATAATTAATGTGTAACCACAACAACGATTTAATTCATTAAAAAAATCATTAATCGAACGAGTTTGGTTTTTAATTTGCACTAAAACTGAAGGGCCATTAAATATTACAAAATCGAAAAATTCATAAACCTTACGTTCAACTACATAACTATCACCAAATGGATTTGTGAATTCTTCCTTAATAATTTTTGCGCGTATAAATCTACCAGATATACTATTTAAACTTATCGCGTGTATAGAAAATCCTTGACCAGCATCATCATCGAAAGTGGATTCCTGTATATTTGACGCTAATTTTCTAAAATCATACTCAAAAATGATTTTATACCAATTAAATCTATCCATGACTAACTCTCCGAAAGTTTAAGAACCTGTTGTAATGCTAGTTCCGCTGCATTTTCTAGTTTTTTAAGAATAACTTTCTTCTCAGTGTTGCTTGGGCTAGTAATTTTTTGTGTTATAGCATTTGTTCTATCGCTGTATCTATATATGCCTCGAATTTGAAAGGAAAAACCTTCTTGAATCGCACCGGTAAATTCGGAGGCGGATTTGTTTGAGTCATGCTGCCGTAT
>CAYTIQ010000054.1:0-27968 GCA_964437935.1 uncultured Rheinheimera sp. | reverse complement strand
GATACGGCAGCATGACTCAAACAAATCCGCCTCCGAATTTACCGGTGCGATTCACACTAGCAATCAGTTTCATATAGTGCCTTCAAGGGCTCTAGAACATGAAAATGAACTATCCAATTTGCTACGTAAGTATGTAAGTGCTCAAAAGGCATAACTCGCGCAGTCACAACGGCCAAATAGCGTTGGGCAATCCCCCGATTTTCAATCGCAGTTAAAGGCTAAGCGGCTGGGATTTCTCCAAATACGCTGTGTTTTCTGAGCAAATGAGGGGCCAACAACGGCCCCAGTTCGCTAGAGATACAAACCAGTGCTAAAAGATCTTACGTTTTTTTTGTGGCAGCATGCTAATGCCCTAACCTAAACGGCGGTCGATGAAACCGAATACCGACACTGTCCAGTTGTTTTGTTCTTAAATTCAGCCGATAAAAGCGACCGAGACTTAAATCACGACTGTTTAAATCGAGCCAATACAGTAGGTGGTGAGTTTTGTCCCAGGCGGTACTTTCCCCCCCTTTTAGCTCATCTAAATAAGCATCGCTGATGCCATAGCTAGAAAATTGTTCGATCTGAGAATATTCACGCTCGGCGTAGGCAAATACTGGCCACAAGGTGTGGTTTTTCTCTTTGTCGATCACAAATTTATCAATGAGCTGACATACCCGATACACACGGACTTCCCAGCGGCCTGGATATTTAGACGCAGCGCTAGGTTCATTGATTTTTTTTAGCACCACCAAATCACGGCCATCTTGTGATAGATAGGTCTGGCGACTTTCATGAAAACTATCTTTGACCCAGCCGCGTAAATCTACCTGACATTGCTCACCCGTAAAAAGATGATGATGGAAAAGATCCCTTTTTTCTTCGGTAGTAAAACCATCACGCCCTTGCCCATACTCCATCGCATACTTACCCGGCTGCAAGGATTTTGTCTTCGGGTTATAAAGCGCCGCCGCCGCATATTCGCCATCAGGCAAAACGTCTACTACGGATACTTCGATATCTTTGGAGAAATCTAAGGGAATTAAATACACTTCTGTTTGCCCTGCGACCGCACGGTAACGAGTATGGCCAAAGGTACTATCCGCGTCCTGCAGATAATGACGACTTACATAGCGTAAGTGGTTGCCATCAATGACCATCGCATCGATACTTTCAAACTGTACTTTACTGACACAGCCTTGCAGCAGCGCTAAGCCGAGCAGGCCAATCAGCGGGAAGAAAAAACGTGTGCGCAATCTGTGTTCCTCTATCAACATAGTTAGGTTATTGATTCAGCATGGCTCCGCGCCATGTTGGTTTCACCTCAAGTACCACCAGTTCATTTTGATCGCGAAACTGTCGTAGATCGTGGCTGAAGGTGATGCAAAACAAATGCTGGTCGATGGCATACATAGTGGCATGGAAGGTGGCATGCATGCTGGCCCGGTCGCGGGTAGGTGTTGTATCGGCCTGCCGCATTGCTTGTTCTTCAACGTCGCCGTGCCCCACAGCTCTTTGTGCTGATGCGTCATGCTCAGCCAGTGTAAAAGTGAGGCGCAGTAGTTTCACGTCCCCGCGTTGAATAGGTAACGGCGGGATACCATCGCGACTGGCTTTGCGGCCGACCATACGGTAAAAATTCAAGGCGCGGCCGTCAGCTTCCCGTTGCACCAAATTGTATGCATCGAGTTGTTGTTGAACGGCGTGCTGCAATGGCGGTGGCAACGCCTCGACCATGGCGGTCATCAGTGCTTGTTCTATCGGTAATAATCGAACGCCACCAAAAAATAAGCGGCGCAGCAAACCGCCAAATTCGAGTTTCATTGACGCGCCGTCCTTCGGCGAAGCAGCTATGTGGTGGTGCCAGCAATGGCTCTCAGCAACCCAACTGATCAACCACTCTGATCCCAGTTACAAAACAGTTAACATAGCGCGTTTACACTTGATTTCTCAAATAAAAACTAAGGAACCACCGCTGATGACCGATCCTTATGTTGCGAAAACTGCGGCGTTATTACAGCAAGATGCCTGGCGGTGGAGCTGTTTGCAGGCGGTGCGGGATTTACACTTGCCTGATGGGTATATCGCCGCTGGTTTTTTGCGAAATGCCATTTGGGATGCGGTGCACCAGCAGCCAACGACTGCGTTAAACGATATTGATGTGGTGTTTTTTGAACCAAATGACACCAGTGTTGAGCGCGAACAAGCGCTGGAGGCGCAGCTGTCGTTGACCATCGCAGGGGCGCGGTTTGAAGTTCGTAATCAAGCGCGAATGCACATAAAACATCAGCATGCGCCGTATCAAAGCGCAGCCGATGGCATTCGCCGCTGGGTAGAACAAGCCACCTGCGTGGGTGTGCGGTTGCGTGATGATGACCAGCTCGAATTTGTCGCGCCTTTTGGCTTGGCGCTGAATTGGTCACTGCACGTGACGTTAAACCCCGAATTCCCGCAGCCGGCGCTGTTTTGCCAGCGCATCCGCGATAAAAAGTGGCTAACACATTGGCCGTTGTTGCACGTGCAGTGGCCAGAGTCGGCAGTAAAAAACGAATAAGCTGTGCATCCAACCTAAGTAAAAAAAGCGCCCGTAGGCGCTTTTTAGCTAGTTTTCGGCGAACCGTTTTCGGTTAGCTTCTGTTCGGTTTATTGGTTTTCGGCTGGCGAGGGTTAAAACCGCGCACCCAACATCAGGTTAAATTGCGTGTCGGTTTGACTGCCGGAATTTAATTTGTACTTGGCGCTGACCAGCTCGACATTGAGTTCCATAAAATCAAAGAAGCGATATTGCGCGGCGATATTGGCGCCGAACTGTTTGCCGTCGAAATTAAAGGCATTCACCGTTGTGGTGGTCGGCGTAACGTTATAAAGCTCGCTGCGGGTATTCAGGTCAATCTTGTGCAGCGTATAAAACGGGCCGCCGTAAATTAACCATTGGTCGTTTAAGCGATAACCGCCGACCCAGCCGATGTCATAAGCTTTGGTGTGTTGGTCCCAAGAATCGGTGCGAGTCAGCGTATCTGTGCCGAGGTTGCTTTGGTATTGGCTGTGTGATGCGGTATCGGAGTGGCCGCTGGCACCCAATACCAAGGCTTGCGAGAAATTGCCGCTTTTACTGTCGCCTAAATGCGCACCGGCAAATTGCCAAATGACGCCAACACGGTCCAACTGGTTGTCGTAACTAAACGCCAGGCCCGGCAGAATGGACACGCCCGCCTGCACGAAGGTCGGGTCTTTGGCGTCGCAATCGAAGAAATCTAAACACGCAAAGTTAGGTTCACCTTGTGCGGTGTTGGGAAGGATCACTTTGTGCATTTCTGCACTGCCGATGTGCACATCGACTTGGTAGCTTTTATTGGCGACTTCTGGCACCGCAAAACGCTGCAAACTGTATGAACTACTTGCTGGCGGCAGGTTACTACAACCAACCATCGCAGCTGACAATAAAGAAAAACCAACGACACGACGCATAGAAGGTAAACGCATTTGCACAAATCCTTGTATTTATTGTTAATTTATTTACCTTAAATGATTAACGACTGAAGTTCAATCTATGGCATAGCAGAAAGTGGGCTGGGCGATGTGGTTGACGAAAAAGTAGGCAGCACAAGGGGTTGCGTTGAACCCCTTGTGCCGAGATGGTGGTAAAGACTTAGCCTTGCGGTTGCAACACGAACTCGGTTAACAGTCGCACGCCAAAGCCGGTGGCGCCGGTTGGTTGCGCGCCTTTGTCGCTGCTGGCTAACGCATTACCGGCGATATCCAGATGAGCCCAGCGCGTATCGCCAGCAAATTGTTTTAAGAACCATGCAGCCGTCGAGGCGCCGGCGGTTTTGCCGGTGTTGCGTAAGTCCGCGACATCGCTTTTCATCTCATTAGCAAATTCATCGCCGACAGGCAGGCGCCACAGCGGTTCGCCACTGGTTTTACTGGCTTGCAGCAATGATTGGCTGAGCGCCTCGTCTTCGGTGAATAGGCCGGCGTAGTAACTCCCCAGCGCTGTGACTTTACTGCCGGTGAGGGTCGCGATATCGACCATCAGGCGCGGTTGATAGTGCTTTTTCACATACCACATGGCATCGGCCAAGACTAAGCGGCCTTCGGCGTCGGTGCTGGTGATTTGCACGGTTAACCCTTGTGCCGTTTTTAGCACATCACCAGGCAGATAGGCATTGCTGGAAATCATGTTTTCCGCCATGGCCATCACACCAACCACGTTTACATCGGCTTTTTTCAGCGCCAAGGCTTTGATGGTGCCAAGAACTGCGGCGGCGCCCGCCATGTCGCTGGTCATGCGCACGATAGATTCGCCATCGGTTTTTAAGTTATAGCCACCGGTATCAAAGGTGATGCCTTTGCCAAGTAGGGCGGTTGGCGCTTGTTTATTGCCTTGCCAATGCGCGATCACTAAGCGTGGTGGGCGGTCACTACCACGGCCGACAGCAGCCAGCGCGCCCATGCCAAGGCGATCAATCGCTTTTTCATCCAACACTGTGACTTTAACACCGAGTTTTTCAAGCGCTTTGGCGGCATCGGCGAAGGTTTGAGGGGTTAAGTCGGCCGCTGGCAAGTTGGTCAAATCCCGCGCTAAATACACGCCTTGCGCCACTGCATCCAGTTGTTGATGCTGCGCTTGGCTAGCGGCTTGATCGGCAACCACCACATCCAGCTGCAATGGCCGTGGCGTGTCCGCTTTGGATTTGAGTTGGTCAAAGCGATAGCTGCGCAGTTCAATGCCATGCACCAGTTGGGCGGCCTGACTGACGTGACGGCTATCGAGCGTGACCTGCTTGCTTTGCAGTTTGTCCAGCTGCGCCGCCACGTCGCCGCCGTAATTGGCCCATTGACTGGCCGTTAAGTTGCTTTGTTCGCCAAGCCCGAGCAACACCACACGTTCGTATCCAGCGGCGCTGTAAAGGGTGGTGATGGCGCCTGCCTTGCCGTGAAAGGCTGCAGCTTGCAGCTGCTGGCGCAAGCTTGGGTCTTGCAGCAGCGGCAGCGTGCCGGCTGTGACATCGGCGCTCGACAGCGGCAACACCAAGGTGTCTTTGCTGCTTGGCAGCGAAGTGACATAACGATACTGCGGGTCAATCGCCGCATGGGCGAGGGCTGAACTCAGCACACCAACAGCAAACAAGGGCAGGGTAAAGCGCATAACAACTCCTTAGTCATTGAGATGCTGCAGTTGTAGCGGTGAAGTGGGTGCTCGATCAACGGAATGCGGTCGATGGCAGCGATTGGGCGATAAAATGTGATTGTGTAACATTAAACCTGCCGTTGTGGGTGTTGGTGAGGGCGGTGCGAGTGAGGCGCAACGCCGGTGCAAAGGGGCAACATGGTTGCACACGGGGCTGAATCCTCGGGGGCACAAGTCCGCTGTTGCTGCAACGGCACATGTCCTCACAGCCAAGCGCTTGCTCTTTGCGCAAGGCCTTTGTTATGGTCATGCTTTCATTGTTAAAAAAAGGGAATAACCATGTTTGGAAAACTAGCGTCGGAAGCTTTGGGTTTAAGTGATATCGGTCGGGTGATTGCACCGGAAAATTACCACAAAGTCGACGCCGATGATTACATCATGCATGAACGTGGCGAGAAGATTTTCTTCTTAATCAAAAGCAAAACGGACGAATATTGTTTTACCAACTACGCCTTGTTGCACCTGGATGGCGACACGGCATTAAGTAAAAAACGCTTACTGAAACGTTATGAATACATGAATGCGGATATTCGCAACGTGATGTTAGAAACCGCCGGCACCATCGACTTGGACGTGGAACTGAAATTTGCCATCGGCAATGTGAACTTCAGCATCGACGTGCATAAAGACCATATCGAACAGCTAAAAGATATCTACAAGGCCTTGATTGAAATTAGTTTATTGATGCAAGCCGAACAGCGTGATTTGGAAACGGTGGAAAAAAGCTTAGATCGCGTGGTCAGCTCGTTAGCGCGCCACGGCGGTGACGGTAACACCGCAGATCAAGTGCGCGAGTTGTACAACTTCTACCATAACACGTTAAAAGACGCCAAAAACGAAGCGATGCGTCGTGACTATGCGTCGGTGTTTGAGACCTTTATTCACGGCTAACGTCGGGTCAGACGATGAATCTGGGAGCAGAGTTGATACTTCTGCCCCCATCATATCTGATCCCTTAAGACTGATTTACAGCTCGTTATGCGGGCCGAACACTTCATAATGGATGTGGCTTGGTGCAACGCCAAGTGCCAGCAGTTGTTGCTTGGCAAATGCCATAAAACCAACCGGGCCGCACAGGTAATACTGGCCTTGGGTCAGTGGCAATTGGGCTGGCGCTGCACGCGCGTTAAAACTCGATCGCGCGAATCTGGTGCGTTTGGCAAAACGCCTTGGTATTCAAGTCCAAAAAACGGTGCAGCTGGGATAAGTCAGGCGACCGAATCAAAGAGGCTTTGATTCGGTCTTTGCGCTTATTTATAAAACGCTTCGATAGTACCTTTGATGGTCAGCAATAACGGCTGGCCACGGCGGTCCAGTGCTTTGGCCGATGCCACTTTGACCCAACCTTCACTGATGCAATATTCATCGACATCAAAACGTTCTTTGCCGTTGACGCGAATACCAACGTCGTATTGGAAAATGTCGGCGTTGTAGAATTTGCTGCGTGGGTTGGTGCACAGACGATCTGGCAGGGCTGGGCGATTTTCTGGGGTGGTGATGTCGGTCATAACGTTCTACTTTAAGGCTGAAAAACGGCCATTGTAGGCGTTACGCCACGCTTGCTCAAGTATGGTTAGTCGTTGTACTGTGCCCAAGGTCGCGACTCATCGAACCTATGCCACATCGCGACAGACCGCAAGGAGCTGACGTGTCTAGTGAACTGATCTCAGGACAATTTTATCGCGCTAAAGTCGCTCGTGTCGATGTCGAGGCTTGCCGGGCTTATGTTGATATCGGCACGCCGCGTCACGCATTGCTGTCGTTATCACCAGGCCAAACCCTGAAAGATGGAAGTGAGATTGTTGTCTGTATTGAGCAACTGCCAACAGCTGAGATGCCTCCTCCCAGACATGTTCGTGTTCGTTTGGTTGTCGCCACGCAACTTGACCAGCAACCGCTTGATCTGCGTCCCAAACATCTGTTTGTTCGGCGCCGCCCTCAAAGCATGCAACAACAGCTGCTGGCGATTTTGCTGATAGCCGTGAGTATGAGCACTCTGTGGTGGTGGAAGTACTAGAGCGGCTGAACAAGACCATTCTTTTTTCAAAAACGAGGCAATTTCTCCGATCATCTGTTATGACTTAAACGATTAAATTTTTTTCATCCATCCGGCTCATGGAAGCCGCTGGCAGATCATCGACACTACAACATGAAGTCCATTGGGGTAGTGATTGTGAGGTGAGTATGCTGACCTGGTTTGTAAACCTAAAATTCGCTGCCAAAATGGCGTTGATTGCACTGCTGCTGGTCGTTGCCGTTGTTGTGCCAACCCGTATTTTGCATCACAACTTAACCGATAGTATCGCTTTTACGGATCAAGAAGTGCAGGGCTTAGCGCCGGCCGATTCGTTATTGCAGGTCAGCGCGTCGCTGCAGCAATGGACGACTGGGCAAGACAATCACGCTCGGATCGCCTCGCAGTTGGGCATGTTGCAGCAGCAAATCAAGCAACAGCTGCCCGACACCGCTGCGGTCACTTTGATTGAGCAAGCCAAGCAAGAATGGCAGGCGATGACGGCGCCGACCGAGCTACAACGCGCGCAGTTTTTAACTCGCCTCAATAGCGATGTGATGAATGCGATTCTCGAAAGCTCCGGGCTCAGTTATGACCCCGTCGCCGCGAGCTACCATTTGATTATCGCCGCCTATCAGAATATGCCACGCGTGCTGCAACATTTGGCAACGATGCAGCAACTAAATAGTCAGTTAACTGCCGCGGATGCGGCGCAGATTGCGGCCACTCAATCCGCGGTGAGCATTCAGCAAGCCTTATTGGCCGTGCCGCTTGCCGACTTTATGCATAATCTGACGCAAGCGGCGGTGACGGAACCGGGCGTGGCAGCGGCGGGTTTGATCAAAGATCAAAAGTCGCTGGCGGCGGGATTGCAAGCATTATCACAGCAAGCGGGTTCTGCGGCGGAGCAGGCTGCGTTTATAGGCTCATTGCTGGCACAAGCCACGGCGATGAATGGTCGCATCTCGACGTTTTTACAACAATTGATGCAGCAACGTTTTGAAGCGGCACATGCCGAAAAAACGAGCTTGATGAGCACCGTGGTCGTGTTATTGCTCGTCGCTGCAGGTGTCGGTAGTTGGATTGTCCATAACACCAACTCGGCGGTGGTTGGCGCAGTTCGAGTGGCCAATGCCATTGCGGCTGGCGATTTTAGCAAAGCCATCGCCAGCAACCGCCGTGATGAAGTCGGCCAACTGCTGCAAGCGTTATGGCTGATGAATGGCGCGCTGCAGCAAGCAGCGCGGCAAGCCGATGAGTTGCAGCAGCGCACGGCGGCTGATGCCGAGCGCGCGCAACAAGAAGCGGCCGCCGCCCGCGAAAATACCCGCATTCGCCAAGCCTTGGATGAAAGCTCGACTCATGTGTTGATTGCCGACCGACAAGGCATGGTGGTTTATGCCAATGGTGCGATGCAGCAGTTGCTGCAACAGATGGAACCTGTGCTTAGGGCGCGGCAGCCGCTGTTTAGTGCCGCGACGGCTGTGGGTCAACCGCTGGAGCATATCTACCGTGTGTATTCCAGCGAACTGCAACCGCTTGAGCATCTCAATCGCAGTCAAACCGAAGACTTAGAACTTTCTGGCATGCAGTTACGGGTCATTGCCTCGCCCATTCGCAATGCGCAAGGTGAGCGTTTGGGGTCGGTGCTGGAGTGGCAAAACCGCACGCAAGAAGTGCAAGCGGAGATGGAGATCGCACAGGCCGTCACTGCTGCCGCTCGGGGCGACTTTAGTCTGCGGTTGCGCGAACAGGGCAAACAAGGGTTTTTCCTTGAGTTAGCCAAGCAACTGAACCTATTGATTGACCAATCGGCGCAAAGTCTCACCGCCATCAATCAAGTGCTGCAAGCGCTGGCCGATGGCGATTTAACCAAGCGGGTGACGGCATCGTTTCATGGTGAATTTGATCAACTCAAACAAAACTGCAATCAAAGCTGCGACAACCTTGCCCAGCTGATCATGAACTTGCGGCAAGTCGCAACCGCTATTCAATCAGCGTCGACTGAAATTAGTGAAGGTAACAACGACTTAGCCCGCCGTACCGAGCAACAAGCCAGTAGTTTGGAAGAAACGGCGTTAGGCATGGAACAGTTATCCAGCACAGTGCAGACCAATGCTCAAAACGCCCGTCAAGCGGCAGAGTTGGCGGAACAGGCGCGTGGCATTGCCGATGAAAACGGTCAATTGGTGCAGAAATTAGTACAAACCATGGCTGGTATTCATCAGGCGGCGCGACGGATCGCTGATATTATCGGCGTGATTGATGGCATTGCGTTCCAAACCAATATCTTGGCGCTGAATGCCGCGGTCGAAGCGGCTCGCGCGGGTGATCAAGGACGTGGTTTTGCCGTCGTGGCCAGTGAAGTGCGGACCCTGGCGCAACGCTCGGCGACCGCCGCCAAAGACATCAAGAGTTTAATCGATGATTCGGTACAGCAAATCAGTGCTGGCAATGAATTGGCTGGAAAATCCGGCGGTCAAGTCGGTCGCGTGTTGCAAGCGATCAGCGATGTGTCCGTATTGATGGCCGACATCGCGGCGGCCTCCAGTCAGCAAGCATCCGGTATTGCCGAAGTGGCGCAAGCGGTCACGCAAATGGATGGCATGACACAACAAAACGCGGCGTTGGTGGAGCAAGCCAGTGCGTCGGCAGAAAGTCTGCAAAATCAGGCACAGCAGTTGTTTGCACAAATTGCAGCGGTGCGTTTGGATGAGCATCTGGACTTGCCATTTAATATTGGCACCTTAGCGATAGGCAACGCTGTTGCCGCATCGGACCATCGTCCGTCGAATCGTCGCCAGCCAGCGCTGCAAAAACCAGTGCAGGCAAGCAGTCGAGCTCCAGCCGTGCTGCGCAGCAACGGGGTAAGTAACCGCAATGCGCGGCCAAAAGATGACGAGTGGTCGAGTTTTTAGCGAGAAGCCTAGCGTCAAACACGAACAAGCCCGCTGCGCACAGCGGGCTTGCTCCTATTAAGCCAGATGCTGTTTAAAGAAGCTGATGGTACGTTGCCATGCCAGTTCGGCCGCTGCTTTGTCATAGCGCGGTGTGGTGTCGTTATGAAAACCGTGCTGGGTGTTGGGGTAGGTATAACTGACGGCGTTTTTGCCGGCGGCTTTTAATGCCTCGTCATAGGCCTTGGCGCCAGCGTTCACGCGCTCGTCATCACTGGCGTAATGAATAAGCAGTGGTGCTTGAATGGCGGCGATTTGGGCCGCTTCCGCTTGGCGTCCGTAAAACGGCACTGCGGCTTTTAAATCGGGTAATTGCGTGGCTAAAAAGTTAGCAATGCCACCGCCGTAGCAAAAACCAGTCACGCCCAAATGGCCATTGCTGTGCGGCAGCGCCTGCAAAAACTTGGCGGCGGCGATAAAATCGTGTCTCGATTTTGTTTGATCCAGTGTGCCAAACAGTTCGCGCGCTTTGTCTTCATCGCCTGGATAACCCCCCAGCGGGAACAGGGCATCAGGCGCAAAGGCGATAAAGCCTTCCAGCGCTAAGCGTCGTGTCACATCTTGAATATGCGGGTTTAAGCCACGGTTTTCGTGCACCACAAGGACAACAGGGTATTTTTTCCCTGAGCGTTCATAACCTGCAGGGCCCACTAAATAGCCAAGGGCGGCGCCATACCCTTGTGGCGATTCAAATTGGAGGAAGCTGGCCGTTAGCCGAGTATCGTCGGGAGCGACTTGTTGCCCCATCGCATAGTTGGGTTGCAGCGATTGCAAGATAGCAAGTGCGGTCACGCCTGCCGTCGCGTAACGCGCCGCGCCAGTTAAAAACTCGCGCCGGCTGATATCACCATGCACATATTGATCAAATAGTTTGAGCGTTTCTGGGGCGTAGTCGGCGGCGGTCTTGCGTGGTTCGGTCATCATGTGCTCCTGCAATGTGGGTGGCCATGCCTGTGCATGTCGCCAAGGCAATCGGTCATAAGCAATAGCTGTTATAACAGCCACTGGATCACCGTGGTAGCTGATAAAGCACACTGCGATGTGAAATCCGCTCAGTGGTTAGCCATCTGCGACTAACGAACGTTGTCGACACAGCTTGCGGTGTTGTTGGTGTTTGGTTGGAGCAAGCGAACAGAAAAATAGTGATGCTTGGAGTATGGCTGTTGGAACTTTGTTCCTAGGCGTGATGGCTTGGCGATGGGGGGACAGGGACAAAAACCATCAAGGGGCACTAACCCCTTGATGGCGACACAAATGGCGTGCAGTGTTATCGTTGATAGATTTGGTTAAAAATGCCGGCTTCACCGAAGTGTCGTTTTTGAACGGCGTCCCAACCGCCGAAGCTTTGAATATCGACCAGTGTTAACTCTGGAAATTGCCCTTTGTGCTTGGCCGCAACGGCAGGATCACGCGGACGGAAGTAATGTTTGGCGGCAATTTCTTGGCCCTCAGGGCTATATAAATAATTTAGGTATTCTGTTGCCACGGCGGTGGTGCCTTTGGCGTCGGTGTTTTTCTTCACCACAGCCACTGGTGGTTCCGCCAACACGGAAATGCTTGGCACCACGATTTCAACTTGGTCAGCGCCCAGTTCATTAACAGCTAAAAACGCTTCATTTTCCCAACTCAATAACACATCGCCAATGCCGCGTTGCACAAAGGTGGTGGTCGCGCCCCGAGCACCAGAATCGAGGACGGGCACGTTGCGGTAAAGTTTGGTGACGAACTCTTGCGCGCCGGCATCAGTCCCCGTTTTGTTTTTGGCATAAGCCCATGCAGCTAAGTAGTTCCAACGGGCACCGCCGGAGGTTTTCGGGTTTGGCGTGATCACTTCCACCCCTTCTTTTACCAGATCATCCCAGTCTTTGATTTGTTTGGGATTGCCTTTACGCACTAAAAACACGATGGTGGAACTAAATGGCGTGCTGTTATTCGGCAATAAACTTGCCCAATTGTCAGGCACGCGTTTCGCTTTACGGGCAATCGGGTCGATGTCTGCAGCAAGCGCTAACGTCACCACGTCTGCACGTAAGCCATCAATTACCGCACGAGATTGGCTGCCGGAGCCACCATGCGATTGTTCAACTTTGACATTATCACCCGTCTTCGCTTTGTAATAAGCCGCGAACGCTTGGTTATAGTCACGGTATAACTCACGGGTTGGGTCATACGACACGTTTAACAAGGTGATGTCTTTGGCCTGCACGCTGCCAGCGAGCATGCAAGTTCCCAACGCGACCACTAACAGGTGTGGCAGTTTGGTCGCAAACGATAACAGTTTCATAAACGCTCCTTGGCAGCATTGATTTGATTTAGACGTCTAAACATCTTGATGATTAGATGCTAAACCAGCTTTTGATAACTGCAAAGGAACTAAATTCTAATGTTTATTCCATATGAGAATATAACAACGGCCATTTTCGACGAGGTGCGTGATCCGGACTTGGTGAGACGCAGGTCGATGGGGACAGGTCGATGTGCTTAGATTGCTAAGGCGCCATTTTAAGGACGATCACGCCACCGATAATCAGCATGACGCCGACATATCGTGCCAAGGATGTGGCATCGCCATAAAACCAGGCGCCGACCAAAAAGGTACCGGCAGCACCGATACCGGTCCACACCGCATACGCCGTGCCCATTGGGATGTCACGTTGCGCCAGCCACAATAAAAAACCGCTACAAGCCATAAAACCAATAGCCAGCAAAATACCAAGCCAGCGCGTTTGTTCTTGCTGCGCCATTTTCAGGCCCACCGGCCAGCCGATTTCAAACAAACCAGCAGCAATTAAATACAACCAACTCATCTGTGCTCCTTGGTACTCTATGTTGGCATCGTTGGGATCAGCATAACCAAAAAAGGCCAACAGCCTAAAGGTTGTGGGGCCAGCGGGCCAAAATTGGCGAAGAATGGCGGTGCCTGTCACCCTGCACAAGTCGACCTCATGCCAGCAACAAGCTCGCGCAGTCAGTGGCATTTTAGGGAGCAAACTGGCGTTGTCAGGAACTAAGTGGATAAGGCATCGGATGGCGCAAACCCGGGAAATACAGGGCAGTAAGTGGCACACTGGGGAACAAAGTGGTAAGTGGTGTCATGTTGGGTTGGTCCGCCGCGTCGCCTCGCGGCATAAAAAAGCAGATACGGCGCCTTGCCGCATCTGCTTGCACAGCCTGCGTTACGGCAGCGCTTCAATCAGCGCCGTGCTTTGCCCAAAGCTAAACACGTTTAGTTTGCCGCATTGCGCCATATGGTTTTGACTGGCGTACGGCGTGCCCGTTTGGCTGATATTGGCTTCCCAACCTTGGCCGTTTTTGACAAAGGCTTTCAGTTCGAACCAGCCATTGATGGTTTTGCTGCAGTCCATATCGACGTCCAGCATCCAATAATGCGCGCCAAAGCGGTTCAGTGCTTCCACACCATAACCATCGACGGCAACCGTGCGCGTGGTGCCCCAGCTGGCCGGCCAACTGTTGGTGGTCCAATCCAAGGCTGTGCCTTCGGCGCTGGTGCTTTGGTTCGCTTCACGACCGTACCAATCCAAGTAGGCATCGTTGGCTTTCCAAGGCGCTGTGGTGGCGTTTTTCAGGTTGCGATGGCGAATAGGCATGGCGCACAGGTAGTTGCTGCTGGTGCAATTAAGCCCCAACCGACTGGCCGCCGTGGTGTGGTCTAAACCACCACGAATAAACATATCTTGGCCCGATTGGGTTTGCGCTTGGATAAACACCACGGTGCGTTGATAGGTGCTCGGTTGCACCACAGTGCCGATCTTCGCTTGGTGGTGAATGGCAAACGCATCCCACGAAGCGACATTCGCTTGAATGCGACCGTCGCTGCCAACCGTGATGACTTCGCCGCTACAGCTGGTTTTGTCCGCCGACAAACGGCCCTTAAGCACGTTGCAATACTGGCCCGGCGCCATGCTGGTGGCCAAGCTTTGGTTCAGCGCATAACTTTCTTTGTTAATAGCCACAAAACCTAAACTACCGCGGCCAAAGGCAATTTGATTGTTGCCATTGTCCCACCAGTTGGTGGTGCGCCATTCTTCCACTGTGTTATTGCGAAATTGCACGGCACCGGCGATGTAGCTCCAGCGGTGTTCACATTTCCAATCACTGCCAAAGCAGTTCAGGCTGCCGTTGTTATGCACGCGGCTGCCCGGTGGCCCTTGGTCTGGATCGGTGAATTGATAACTCGACATCACCTGCGTGTAGCCGTACGGGTAGGCCAACATAAAGACGTTGGCTAAGTCGTACAGGCGGCCGTCTTTGTAAGTGACGACGTTACCGGCGCCGCCGTGGCCGCGTTGGTTGTCGTGGTTGTCGACAAACACCACGGCTTGGCTACTGGGCAAAAAGCCCCAGGCTTCACCAAAATTACTCAAGCTGGCTAAACGGCCGGTTTTAAACACATTGCCTAGTTGCACCGAGTATTTGAATTCGGTCACTAAGCCAACTCCTGTGTATTCGCTGGCTTTAATGGCTTCGCCACCTTGGTCGATCACTTCTTGGTAAATCAGCGGCGCTTGGGTCAGTTTGCCTTTGATCGCGGCGAGGTCCGCAACTGCCATATGTTTGGCCGCGTCGATCCGAAAGCCTTTCACGCCAATTGCCAGCAAGTCGTTCATATAGCCAGCCAAGGTGTTTTGCACGTACGGCGCGCCGGTGTTCAAGTCGGGCAGGCTAACCAGCTCGCAGTTTTGCACGCGCCAGCGGTCATTGGCGTAATCGCTGCCATTGATGGTACAGCTGGCGTGGAAATCTGGTGCTGAATAGATCGGATATTGTCGATTGCCATAGTTAGAACCGGCCACGCCAACCCCACCGCCACTGGCCATGTGGTTAATCACGGCATCGACATAAATATCCACGCCGACGGCTTTGCAGCGCTGCACCATGTTGATAAAAGCCGCGCGGTCACCGGAGCGACTTTGCAGCAAATAACTCACCGGTTGGTACCGCGTCCACCAGGCCGAGCCTTGAATATGCTCGTTGGGCGGTGAAACTTGAATTGCTGCAAACCCTTGCGGCCCAAGATATTGTTCACATTCGGTGGCAATGTCGGCCCATTGCCATTCGAACAAATGCACAAATGTGGTTTTTTGCGCCGCAAAACTCGGCGCAGCCGCGAGCATCAAGCCTGCGGCCAGTACGGTCTTTTTCATTGTTATCCTCGTCGTGTTGCATATGTGATAACCAGCAGTGACTGGTTCAGTGCGACTCTTGTTGGTCGCTGCCGATTACAATAACCACGAATTTTCTGCTTAAAAATTAGACAAATAGGAACAAAAGCTTGAATACGAATGCACTGGCTTTCTATTAGGTAGTTTTGTCTCTAGGGTTGTTGACTGGGGTAGAACTATCTCGCCATGGTGTAGCGGCGTTTGTTGGGCTTAGTCGGTGCTAAAAGGGTAAGCGATTGAGTATATTAAGATTTTTTCACCAAACGCCAGCTACGCGGATATGCAAATTAGGTTGTTGGCAGCAATTAACGGCTGCTCACAGCGAAGCAGCCGCGTCACGGCAATTATTTTTCAACTGGTAAACCCGCATCGTGCCAGGCTTGGAAGCCGCCGCTGATGGACCACACTTGTGTAAAGCCCATCTCTTGCAGTGCTTTGGCGGCTAGCACCGAGCGGGCGCCTGAGCGGCACAACAAATAGATCGGCGATGCATTTAAGGCTTCAAGCGCGGCGACGGGATCGGTTAGGCCTGCGGCCTGTGGATGCAGATGAATTTTCATTTCTAACACGCCGCGCGGAAAATTCACAAACCGGTCGATATGCCCGGCCGCAAATTCATCCGGTTCCCGCACATCAATCAATACCGCCTGTGGGTTGGCGAGAAGTGGTTCTAGTTGTTGCACAGTGATTTCTTGCACGCTGGCTCTGGCGGCTTGGACCAATTGTTGGGATGTTTTCATAGGGCGCTCTGCAGTAAGTTGCGCATCGATAGCGATGCAAGGTCTGAATCATGGATGGTGGCAAACTGTAAGCGAGTTTAAACCGTACAACAAGCCATGCTTGTGTCCGCGGTATCTTGCTCGTTCCTGATGGTGATTCATGGGCAAAGCCGCTTCGCGTTTAAATCCAACGGCTGGATTTATGCACAAAACCATAGACGAGCCGCCTTAGCTATCAGGGTGTTGACGGCCTGATTTGCAGCTAAGCCTTGCAAATCAAGGCGCCGATCCCTATATAACAGGTAAGTTTTAGCGGTTGAATGTCAGTCGACAGCTGACAGTTCATCAGTTTATTTCGAATTTCTACCTGTTTATTTTCAGGTAAAATCTGAGTTAGTTGCCGTAGGAGGTACTATGAAACGTGTAATGTTATTTATTTTGACGAACCTAGCTGTGATGCTGGTGCTTAGTATCGTCGCCAGCATTTTGTTCAAAGTCTTTGGAATCGATAACCGCAGTATGGGCGGCTTGCTGATATTCGCGGCGATCTTTGGTTTTGGCGGCTCGTTCATTTCATTGTTCATGTCGAAATGGATGGCGAAAAAATCGACCGGTGCTGTGGTGATTGAACAGCCGCGCAATGCGACGGAGTCGTGGTTAGTTGAAACGGTGCGTCGTCAGGCGCAAAAAGCCGGTATCGGCATGCCTGAAGTGGCGATTTACGACTCGCCTGAAATGAACGCATTCGCCACGGGCGCAAGCCGTGACAACGCTCTGGTGGCCGTCTCTACCGGTTTGTTGCAGCAAATGTCGCAAGAAGAAGTGGAAGCCGTGTTGGCGCACGAAGTGTCGCACGTCGCGAACGGCGACATGATCACGCTGACCTTGATCCAAGGCGTGGTGAACACCTTCGTGATCTTCTTGGCACGGGTGATTGGCGGTTTTATCGACTCATTCCTTCGTGGTAACAGTGATGAAGAAGAATCACAAGGCCCAGGTTTTGCGTACTTTATCATCGTGTTTGTGCTGGAAATGTTGTTCGGTATTTTGGCGAGCATTATCGTTGCTTGGTTCTCGCGTCAACGTGAATTCCGTGCCGACGCCGGTGCTGCGAAACTGGTTGGTTCACGTGCCATGGTCAGTGCGCTGGAGCGCCTGCGGATGAACCACGAAAGCCAACTGCAAGGCTCGATGATGGCATTTGGTATTGCCAGCAAGCCATCGATGTCTGAGCTGTTTATGAGCCACCCACCCTTAGAGAAACGGATCGCTGCCCTGCAAGGTGGTATGTAACACCGGGTTCCCAACCAGATCCGCATTCCTCGAAAGAGCCAGTCACTGACTGGCTCTTTTTTTCGTATTTGTTTGTCTCGACGTGTTAAACAATCACAATCATTGTTCAGACAAAATTAATCTGCCACGCGGCAAGGTCAATCTTTTCCCATTTCATGTCACAAGGAATTCGCATGTTTAAACCGACTGTTCTGTCTACATTGTTGTTCACTGCGTTGCTAGGAAATGCCCACGCTGAAAACGTCGACCACCCGCTGTTTGCCAGCTACCCCAACGCCGAAATTGAGCGCTACGAGCGCATCGACTACGACCAGTTTGAACTGCCTAATGGCCCTGCCGGCAAAAACGACCAAGTCAGCAAGCTAACGGTGCAAGGCGAAGTGACGCGTCATTCGTACGACATCAAAGAAACCTCCAGCCTACAAATCGCCAAAAACTATCAACAAGCCGCCGAAAAAGCTGGCTTTAGTTGGGTCTTCAAATGCGAAGGCGCGGCCTGTGGTGACAGCGACGGCGAAGCCATTGGCAATCAGTTGGCCATTCATGACAGCGTCTATAACTTTCACCGCAAGCCGTATTATTTCCTTGGCAAAAAAGACACGCCGCAAGGCCCTGTCTACGTGGCTTGGTACATAGGCACTTATGAGACCGATACCCGCGTCAGCCAAGTGATAGTGCAAGGCAAGCCGCTGAAAACCGATCTAATTCAAGTGAACTTGGCAGGGCTTAAAACCAGCGATGAACCAACAGCGCAAGCCGACGCCGACGACTTAGCGCTGGACCATCCGCTGCTGTCGCGTTACCCAGGTGCTGAATTAGAGCGCCATGAAAAAGTGGATACCGAAACCTTCACACTGCCGATGCCAGGCAAGCAGCCGCTGTCGCTGCAAGGTGATTTAGCGCAGCACAGCTACGACATCAAACAAGTGTCAACACTCAAAGTGTTTGAAAACTATCAACATGCACTGCAAAAAGCCGGCTTTACCGAGCAAGTGGTTTGTAAGTTAACCGACTGCGGCAACGACGAGGCGATGCAAAAAGTCGGGGATGCGGTGGCGCTGCACAAGGATGTCTATAACTATCACAGCAAGCCGTATTATTTAGTGTCCAAGCTGACGGCCGCTGGCCAAGATCATTATGTCGCCTTGTATATCGGCGCTTATGAAAGCGCGGTGCGGGTTCAGCAAGTGATTATCTCCACCAAAGCGGTGCAAACAGATTTAGTCAAAGCCGATGCCAGCGAATTAAAACGCCAACTCGAAACGGCCGGTAAAGCACTGATTTACGGCATTTATTTCGACACCGGCAAAGCGGACGTCAAACCTGAATCCAACGCTTCGTTAACCGAGATCGCCAAACTGCTGCAACAAAACGCCAGCTTAAAACTGTATGTGGTCGGCCACACCGACGACACCGGCAACAGCCAAGCCAATCAGCAATTGTCAGAGCAACGCGCTAAAGCCGTGGTCAACGCCTTAACCGGCGACTTTAACATCAGCGCCACGCGCCTAGAAGCCCACGGCGTCGGCCCGTACGCCCCAGCCAGCAACAACACCAGCGCCGCCGGCAAACAACTCAACCGCCGTGTCGAGTTAGTGCAAAAGTTGTGATAACGCGCTAGCCCCAGCAAGTACGGAGCCTTGTGAACAAAGCCATGCTACCTAGGCATGGCTTTGTTTTTTCCGGTTTTAGCAGTCAACCCCATCTGCCATTTCTGCAACTTAATCAATTGATTAAGCCCAGCGCCCCAGTCCGTAAACAGGTTGTAAAACAAAACACGAGTTGTTACCGTGAACTTTAGTGCTTTAGTGGTGGGTCAAGGATGTGCGCTATGCAACCAAATCGTTTGATGCTGAGTGTATTGCTGCTGCTCTCCTGCAAGGTCAGCGCATTGGAACTGAAAAAAGTTGGGCATCGGCTGCTGGATGACAGTCAGCAAGTGCAGCTAACGTTGCATTTTGACCAAGCCTTGCATAGCCCTGGTGATGTGCCGAACGCTGCGCAGCAACAAGCGGTTGCTATCACCCCAGCCCTCGCGTGCCAATGGAGTTTTCCAGCGCCTGATGTGTTAAGTTGTGTCGCCAAAGTGCAAGCGGGGGCAACATATCAGGTAAGCGTCAGCCCCAGTTTTAGCGCGCTGGGGCAGGCGCTAACCAAACCGACTTCATATCAATTTACCGTGCCCGAGCACAAGATTTTGGTGATGGCCCCGCACGAGCCTTGGTTAGAACGAGGGCAATCATTAACATTTCACGTCCGAACGCCAACTGCGGAGCTTGACCAACAGGTCGCAGAGTTAGAGCTCATCGACCCGCAAGGCCATAAACAACGGGTCAAAGGCGAGTTACTAGACTATCAATACCGCAGAGACGCCGCGCCGTTTATACGCAGCTATCAGCTAACCCCCACCACAAACGGCGTCTATCGACTGGTAAAACCAACGCGAGCCGGTCAAACCGCACAGGAGCTGTGGCGCGACGAACTGCGCATGGGGCCTCGCGTGCTGGCGGTCAAGTGTTTGGCAAGCGGTGATAATGATGAGCCGCTGCAGCCAACATCCAACGGTTATTCATGTGCCAGCGGCGTTTATCGTGTCCAGCTCAACGTGGCGCCAGATCAATCGCCAGACGAAGCCACAAAGGCTGGCGGTTACTTAGCGATGTTGGTCGATGCGCTACAGGCGAATAAGAGCAACAGCACCTTGCTTGTTGGTGGCCCCGCCATTTGGCAACGTCAGTACCGCGGCGAGTGGTTGAACTTTATGATCGCGGCGGACCGCGACTATCAGCTCGACTTGACGCAATTACGCTGGCACGGTCAGCCGTATCAGGAGGCGAAACGCTATAACTTACGCACCGATGGGGCCACCACGGCGCCATGGTGGCCTGATTTTGCGCAGCACTTAGTGCAACGAGTCGAAGATCCGCGCCATGCCGGTCTGTACGCTGGGGCCAATCAAGCACAATTGCAATGGCAAGCGATCCATCAGGCCGCGGCTTGGCAAGACTGGCTTAATCGCGCGTGGCAAGGGCAGTCGATCGCCAGTCAGCAGATGTATGTTTATCGCCACCCAGCCGACGACAAAGTGCCGCTGTTGGCCAACAACCCAGCGTTATGGCAGCAGCAGCCATGGCAAGGAGCCGCTGCACCCGATCAGATATTCACATACCAGCCGCTGTTACCGGCAACGCAAGCAGGCGGTTTATACCCGGTGCGGTTGACACAAGGGGCGGATGCTGCCGTTGGATTATTGCAACGCGCCGCCTTTGATATTGCCTTGATTGATGATGCCGTCTGGATCCTTAAAGCCACCAGTTTTGGTGGAGACGCCTTAGCTGGCGTGCAGTTTTCGGCGATTTGCCCAAGTTTTAAAGCCCCTGTCATGCTTGGGCAAACGGACAGCATTGGATATTTAGCGCTGACACCTGCGCAAGTAAATGCCTTGGTGCAGCAACTGGATCTGACCCAGTACCCAGAGGCCGCCAAGCAATGTTGGCTGTGGGGGCAGCATGGTGAGCAAGTGTCTGCACTTGCCATCAACGACTTGTCGGCCATCCCCAATCGGCACACGGCGGTGTGGCTCAGTACCACGCAGCCAATGTACCAAGCGGGAGACGATGTAGAGCTGCTGGTATTGCAACGCGAGCGCCGTGGCGCTGCGCTGAAACCCCTCAACCTGCAGGTATTTGCGCCGGACCGTCAATTGATCGCGCAGCTACCGGTTCCTGTGACCGCAACTGGCTTGGCGCACATCAGACTGGATAAACAACATATCAGCTTGCAGGGGTCTTACGAGGCGAAGTTACTGGATGAGCATGGTGCCTATTTAGCGAGCCAGCGTTTTACCATCGAATCGCGCGAATTGCCTGGCTATCAAGTGTCTGTGCAGGCCGAGGAGGTGTCGCACTATCAACAGCAAGCCCACTATAAGTTGCAAGTGCAAAGTTTTACCGGCGTGCCGCTAACGGGCAAGGTGCGTGTCAGCCAACGCTGGCGATCCGTATCGCAGTTGGAAGGGAAGTCAGCGCAGGCCTATTCGCGTTACAGTTTTGATTTTGAACGGGATTCGCAACCAGCGCTTGCGCAAGCGTCCTCTGAGTTTGAGTTAACGCTGGACGCGCAAGGGCGTGCCAGCTGGTATAGCGCCGTCCCTACTGCCTTGGCAGGTGTCAGCCCATTGTTAGCGCTCGATCAATATTTAGAGGTACAGGCGTTAGATCAGCAACAACAAGAGCACTCTGTTCGGACTGTGTTTGTAAATCAACCGAAGCTCATTGGCATCGACAGCCGCGAAGATAAGTTGTACTGGCAGGTACTCGATGGTGAGCTTAAGCCTGTTAAGTCTGCGATCACGCTGCAGTGGGGCTATAGCAAAGGTTATGGCAGCGAAAAGCAGCTGTTTGACAGCGAACAAACTTGCCAGCTATCCCAAGCGGAAGGCGCCTGTGATTACCCCGCCGCGCGGCCAGACTTTGACTATACCTTGAGTTATTCGCAGCAAGGCGTGCGCCAACGGGCACGGGTCTGGCGCTCGTCTTATACAGAATCCAAAGACCCCGTCAGCATCGCTCATGTCGACAAGATCCAACTTTGGCAACCAACCAAGGTCACCATCCACAGCGACCAAGCGCGAGCGGCAATGGCATGGTTAATGACCGATCAGGTGGTATGGCGCCAATCGCTTGAACTCAAACAAGGCGACAACCAACTGACGGTGCCGCTTTCGCCTGCGATGGCGCCAGCGGCGCGTTTGCTGCTGAGCTACCAGCAACCCGCCGAATTAGAAGGGCGGGGCATAGAGCAAGAAAAATCGCTACCGAGCACTGCGCTTGCGGCCACACAACTGGCAACGGTTTGGACTGAATTTACCAGCGATGCATCCGCTGTAACCTTGCCACTGCAAAGCCAGTTAACGGCGGCCGCACTGAGTGCTGATTCAGCATCAAGGCCCGCTCAAGCCGCAGATGCATTGGCAGCGCCACTTAAGCCAAGCACCACCGCGCTTACCGAAGCCACTCCTGCGCAACCGCTTGCGCTCACGCTTCATACGGATGCGAAGGCAGATGTGGCATTGTTTTGGTTAAACGATGCCATGTTGTATCAATACGATCCGCAGTTTTTGCAAGCCCTCAGCCCTAACCCTGACATGGTTGGGATTTGGCACGAATTAACCCAAGCATCGTCGCGGCTTTGGCCGGGGCCGCTGGGCGCCAGATTCTGTGATCTGTATGGGTTGCGGCGTAACGAACTGATGTTAAGCGGCCCAGGTTACTTGGCAAAACCAAGTGCAACACCGACCCCGCTTGCGTTTGTCCCACAATTTATTGGCACTTTTTCCCTGCAGGCGGGTGTAGCGCAACCGCTGGCGTTTAAAGCGCCAACAGACGAAGGCCGCTGGCATCTGGTGCAAATCGCCGCGTCGGCTACCGCGTCCGCAGTGGTCACGCACACTGTCACCGTGAAACGGCCGCTGCAAGTGATATCCAGTGTCCCAGCAGAACTGACCGAGCACGATCAGGCCATGATGACGCTGACACTGCTCAATACCACAGAAAAAACGCAAGGTGGCGACTACCATTGGTGGTTGGACGGGCAGTTACTGGCATCTAGAACGCTCAACGTGCCAGCGCGGCAACAAACACAGGTGCAAGTGCCGCTGCCGGCCTTAGCGGTTGGGGATCACCAAGTGCGGCTCACGCTGACCGAACAAGGCGATCAACCAGTCACTGTTGCTGAACAAGCGATGGTGGTGCGAAGCGCTACAGTGCCCTTGACCATGCGCGTGGCAACAGACGCTAGCGCCAGTGTGGTGTTGCCACGCGATGCCACAGCAGTGCATGCCAGCTCGGTGCGCCTTGGCGCGCTGCAACCCGATTGGCAGGCGTTACTGCACGCGCAACAACAGTTCTCCTTGCAACAATGGCAGCTGCAGCTTGCCGATTATGTGGTGCGCAAGCAATTAGCCGAGCGCGGGATCAATGCCAATACGGTAACTGCTCAAACCGTGCAGCAACTCGCCATGCCGTATTGGGTGAAAAGTGGTTTTCGGAATTATCCGGTAGGCGGCGCTGATGCAGCGCTGACTGCTTATACCCTAGTGTTGTTCGATTGGCTCGGCGATGAAAAAGCGGCGCTGCAACAACGGCTACGCACCTTACCTGCGGCCAACGAACGCGGTGGTTACGGCGATTGGGCTATCGAGCTCCAGCGCTTGCGCGATGGTGATATTCAAGGCACTTCACCGACCGACCGCGCGCTGGCAGCCTTGGCGCTTGCGACTATGCAGGGGCTGACGTTGGATTCGCTCAAGCAGGTGCGAAGTGGTATTGGCGTTGGTGCGTCCTTTGACAAAACCTCGGCCATTTTGGTATTGGCGCTTCAAAAACTGCCTAGATTTGAGGCCGCGCTTGTCGCGCAGTGGCGCGAGGAATTGCTAACATCTACTTATCTTGATGCGTCCTACAGCCAACTGGCCAATGAAGACGCCTGTTGGCTGATGTTGGCCGTGGGTGCCAGCGAGCCGCGTTTACAAGCGCTACGTGCTCGGGTGGTGCAATCACAACAGCAGCAGGGGGATTTTGGTTCGTCTCGCGCCAATGCGGTCTGTACCCAAGCCTTGTTGGCGGCGCCTATTGTGCAGTCAACGCCAACGACAGAAGGTACGCAAGTGGCTCCTATCACGCAACCTGAGACGCGCGCTGTTGAGTTAGTGCCGCAAAGCACGGCGGGCCTGTATCGGCATGACATACCGCAGGGCTATTGGTTGTCAATCGACTACCAACGGCCATTGCAGGCTATCAACGCCAGCGGGCAAGGGCTGACGTTGCGCCGACAGCTAGAAAAACGGCAAGGCGATCGCTGGCAACCCAGCACTGAGTTTCATGTCGGCGATGTGATCCGGGTCAACTACTTGGTGCAATCGCCAATCGCACGTCAGCAATTGCTCATCACGGACACCTTGGCGCGCGGCAGTCAGTTAGTGCAAATCCATGATAATGAGCGTGCTTTTTATCGATTCGGCCTTGACTCCTTGGCTTCGCGAGTCGAGCAGCAAGGCCACCAAGTAAGTGTGCAACTGCCGTTTGTCGGCGCAGGGCAGACGCAGTGGCATTACATCACACAGCTCAAAACCGCCGGCCGCTATCAATTGGGCGTGGCTCGTATTGAAAATCTGTACGACCCCACAGTGTTTGCAAATACCAGCGGCGCTGAATGGATTGAGGTAAAGCCGTAGTATCGGGAGACAAATTTAAGCACCAGAACCACTGACAAGTGGTCGCCATAGTATAAAAACGGCAGGTGAACCCTGCCGTTTGTCTTTCTTACACGTGTTTAGCTGCGAGAGTGATAGGCGGCGCGGTTGGTGCGCGCTTCGCTGGGTGGGCGCTTAGCTCGGTGAGTGCTACGTTGGTTGAGTGAGCATTACCCAGCTAAAATGACCACAAACATCACCCAGCGAACATCGCCGCCAAAATCACCCAGCACACGTCACTCAACTCGGGCGTTAGCAAAGCACCCAGCGAGCACGTCGCGACGGCCTACTTTTTCAAATCAAAGCGGTCGTTGTTCATCACCTGCACCCACGCGGTGATAAAGTCGCGGACGAATTTTTCGCGGCCATCGTGCTGGGCGTACACTTCGGCGATGGCGCGCAGCTGCGAGTTGGCGCCAAACACTAAGTCGACGCGGCTGGCGGTCCACTTCAGTGCGCCGCTGCTGCGATCGCGACCTTCAAAGGTTTCGCCATTGTGGCTGGTCCACTTGGTATTGATGTCCAGCACCTCGACAAAAAAGTCGTTAGTCAGAACGCCAGGCGTTTTGGTAAACACGCCGTGTTGGCTGTGGCCGTAATTGGCGTTTAACACCCGCAGGCCACCGACCAGCACCGTCATTTGCGGCGCGCTTAACCCCAACAGCTGCGCTTTATCCAGCAACAACTCTTCGGCCGGCACCGCAAACTTGCTGCGCAAATAGTTTCTAAAGCCATCGGCTTGCGGCTGCAGCACGTCAAACGATGCGGCGTCGGTTTGCGAAGCCGTGGCGTCGGTGCGACCGGCGGCAAAAGGCACTGTGGCATCGACACCGGCAGCTTTAGCGGCTTGTTCAACGGCAGCGCTGCCCCCTAACACGATTAAATCGGCCAAGGAGATTTTGGCGGCGCCTTGGTTATTAAACTGCTGCTGAATGTGTTCAAGCACAGCAATCACTTTGCTCAGTTCCGCCGGGTGGTTGACGTCCCAGCTGTTTTGCGGCGCCAGACGAATACGCGCACCATTGGCACCGCCGCGTTTGTCTGAACCACGGAAGGTCGAGGCCGACGCCCACGCCGTGTAAATCAGCTGATGGCTTTCAAGGCCACTTTGCAGAATTTGCGTTTTTAACTGCGCCAACTGCGCCTCGCTTGGCAGTGGATCTGTCAGTGCAGGCACTGGATCTTGCCAAATCAGCTGTTCAGCCGGCACGTCTTTGCCTAAATAGCGCGCTTTCGGGCCCATGTCGCGGTGGGTTAACTTAAACCAAGCGCGGGCAAAGGCATCGGCAAATTCGGCTGGATTGGCGGCAAAGCGCTCGGCGATGGCGCGATAGGCCGGGTCAAATTTCAGCGCCAAGTCGGCGGTTGACATCATCAGGCCGACTTTTTTGCTGGCATCTTCGGCGTCCGGCGCCATGTGCTCGGCTTTGATACCAACGGCGCGCCATTGCTGTGCGCCGGCTGGGCTGTGATGCAATTCCCAATCATAGCCAAACAACACTTCGAAGTAGCCGTTGTCCCATTGGATCGGGTTGGCGGTCCATGCCCCTTCCAGGCCTGAGGTGATGGTGTCGCTACCTTTGCCGCTTTTGTATGAACTTAACCAGCCCAAGCCCATGGCTTCCATCGGCGCCGCTTCGGGCTCTGGCCCAACGTGCTTGGCGTCGCCTGCACCGTGTGCTTTACCAAAGGTGTGGCCACCGGCGATCAGCGCCACGGTTTCAACGTCGTCCATCGCCATGCGGGCGAAGGTGTCGCGGATATCGCGTGCCGAAGCGATAGGATCAGGCTTGCCGTCCGGGCCTTCTGGGTTGACGTAAATCAGCCCCATTTGCACGGCGGCTAATGGGTTTTCCAAGTCGCGCTCGCCGCTGTAGCGTTGGTTGCCCAGCCAGGTTTTTTCGCCGCCCCAGTAGATGTCTTCTTCCGGTTGGTAAATGTCTTCGCGGCCACCGGCAAAACCGAAGGTTTTAAAGCCCATGGACTCCAGCGCCACGTTGCCGGCCAAAATCATCAAGTCGGCCCATGACAAGCTGTTGCCGTATTTTTGTTTGATGGGCCACAGCAGCCGGCGCGCTTTGTCCAAGTTGCCGTTATCTGGCCAGCTGTTCAGTGGTGCAAACCGTTGATTGCCCGTGCCAGCACCGCCACGGCCATCGCCAGTGCGATAAGTGCCGGCGCTATGCCATGCCATCCGAATAAACAGCGGCCCGTAATGGCCATAATCCGCTGGCCACCAGTCTTGCGAGTCGGTCATCAGCGCCGTTAAGTCGGCTTTGACGGCGTCTAAATCCAGCGCTTGAAAGGCCGCCGCGTAGTCAAACGCCTCGCCCAGCGGGTTCGATTTCGGCGCGTGTTGATGCAGGATGTTTAAATTCAGTTGGTTAGGCCACCAGTCATGATTGGCCGTGGCTTGAGTGCCTTGTGACGTGCGAGAACCGTGGTGAAACGGGCATTGTTTGATATCGCTCATAAAGTGCTCCTTGGCGTTAAAGTCATCAGGGCGGCGCCAGCGCGTTGTTGCCGAGTTGGCAACAAGCACGCTGCCAAAGCAGTCTAGTTCACTGGCGCAACCCCGCCTGCGGTGTGCGACCTGCAGGGTTATTTGTACGTTTAATGCCAAGGTGGTTTTTGGCATCACGTGGGGACAGGAGTAAAGGTACGGGGTTGGGGTGATTTGTTCTAACGATTAATATGGGTTGGGGTGATTTGAAAAAGTGATTGGGGTTCGCACGCTGGGTTTGTTGTTCTTTGTGAAATCGTTTTTCGCCTGCGTGGCGAGCGTGTTTGCCTGCGGCGGGTGCCAGTTCGCACGCTGGTTTTTATTTGATTTTTGAATGATTTTCGCCCGTGCGGCGAGCGTGTTTGCCTGCAGAGGGCTTGGTTTCGCACGCTGAGTTTGTGTTTTTTAAATCATTTTCGCCTGCGCGGCGGGCGGGTATGCCTGCCGCAGGCGTAACTTTCTTTTGCTTCGCCAAAAGAAAGTCACCAAAGAAAAGGCGACCCCGGGATCGCTCGAAAGCCCTGTCGAAATTCAAGCGTCCAAGGCAACGGCGTAACTCGCGTGCCGCTACCGTCGGCCCGCTCAGACATACGCCGTTTTAAAACCTTGGCCACTCGTTTTCGACAGGCTCGCTTTACGGGGACCGCAACAGCGACAAGCAGCGGCAAGAGTTGGAAATGCTGAATTTTTGAATACTTTACAGGGTTGGTCTCTGTGGGTGTTCGTTAAAAATGTTTTTCACAGGTTCGCAAAGGATAAAAGCGAATAGCTGTGGTCGTCAGAACAAATGAACTGTTTTTCTCTTGGCTTTTGCTCTTACCCGCCCCGTAAAGCGAGCCGTTAAAAAATCGTTTGCCAAGGTTTTAAGACG
>CAYTIQ010000053.1:16845-28390 GCA_964437935.1 uncultured Rheinheimera sp. | reverse complement strand
AGATCAATCATCTAAAACAATTGACCTTCAGTAATCGTCCCGCTGCTTTTCGCCGTTAGGGCCGCTTAAAGTGAGCCTGCCGAAAACAAGTGACCAAGGTTTTAATCATGCCTCGAAAAGACACATATGTCCCAGTCTCACTCGATACAGGGGAAACACATGTCAAAACTAACCCCATTCACCGCTCCAAAACGCGGCTACCGCTTGTCGCTGTTGGGGTCCCCGTAAAGCGAGCCTGTCGAAAACGAGTGGCCAAGGTTTTAAAACGGCGTATGTCTGAGCGGGCCGACGGTAGCGGCACGCGAGTTACGCCGTTGCCTTGGACGCTTGAATTTCGACAGGGCTTTCGAGCGATCCCGGGGTCGCCTTTTCTTTGGTGACTTTCTTTTGGCGAAGCAAAAGAAAGTTACGCCTGCGGCAGCATGCACGCTCGCCGCAAAGGCGAAAATCATTTAGAAAAAAACAAAACCAGCGTGCGAAAAAAAACCGAGCTCTAGGCTCGGCTTTTCCAACTCACTGAGCAACTCGGCCAGTTAAAACAAGTCACTGAGCAGTGCGTCATCGACGCGATTGGCCAGCGTCACTTGCAGTTTCGGCGTGCGGGCCATTTCGCGGCGGATGGCGAAATCGGCTTCGTTGTTGCGGGCCCAGCTGCGGCGGGCGATGCCGTTGTTGACGTCGAAGAACAACATGGACTTCAAGCGTGCGGAGGCCTCAAGTGAGCCATCGAGCAACATACCAAAACCGCCGTTCATCACCTCGCCCCAGCCGACGCCGCCGCCGTTGTGGATAGACACCCAGGTCGCGCCCCGGAAGCTGTCGCCGATGACGTTGTGAATCGCCATGTCGGCGGTAAAGCGGCTGCCGTCATAGATATTGGAGGTTTCACGAAACGGCGAATCGGTGCCGCTGACGTCGTGATGGTCACGGCCAAGGACTACAGGGCCAATCTCGCCACGGGCAATGGCCTCGTTGAAGGCCTGGGCGATTTCGGCGCGGCCTTGTGCGTCGGCGTACAAAATCCGCGCTTGCGAGCCGACCACCAGCTTGTTTTGCTTGGCGTCTAAAATCCAGGTGATGTTGTCTTGCATCTGCTGCTGAATTTCTTCCGGCGACTCTTGCATGATGCGCTGTAAAACCTGTGCCGCAATGGCGTCGGTTTTGTCCAAATCCTCCGGCTTGCCAGAGGTACAGACCCAGCGGAACGGGCCAAAGCCGTAGTCAAAACACATAGGGCCCAAAATATCTTGCACGTACGACGGGTATTTAAAATCGATACCGTTTTGCGCCATCACGTCGCCGCCCGCGCGGGAGGCTTCTAATAAAAACGCATTGCCGTAGTCAAAGAAATAGGTGCCTTTGGCGGTGTGTTTGTTGACGATCGCCGCGTGGCGCTTCAGCGTCTCTTGCACCTTGGCTTTAAACAGCTCTGGTTCTTCGCGAATTAAGCGATTGGCTTCGTCGTAACTGACACCCACCGGGTAATAACCGCCCGACCATGGGTTGTGCAACGAGGTTTGATCCGAGCCTAAATGCACAAAAATATTTTCGGCATCAAAGGCTTCCCACACTTCGACTACGTTGCCGATAAAGGCAATCGACACCACTTCTTGTTGTGCTTGCGCTTGTTTGACACGGGCGATCAGCGCCGGCATCGAATCGATTAACTCATCGACCCAGCCTTGTTGATGGCGCTTGGTCGCGGCTTTTGGATTCACTTCGGCGCACACCGTAATGCAGTTGGCGATGTTGCCGGCTTTGGGCTGCGCACCGCTCATGCCACCAAGGCCAGCGGTTAAAAAGATTTTGCCTTTTGGCGTGTCGCCTTTGGGCAGCACTTTGCGAAACGCATTCATCACGGTGATGGTGGTGCCGTGTACTATGCCTTGCGGGCCAATGTACATAAACGACCCTGCGGTCATTTGACCGTATTGCGTCACGCCCAACGCGTTAAACCGCTCCCAGTCGTCCGGTTTGGAATAATTCGGGATCATCATGCCGTTGGTCACGACGACGCGCGGCGCTTCCTTGGATGATGGGAACAAGCCCATCGGGTGGCCCGAATACATGTGCAGCGTTTGGTCTTCGGCCATCTCGCTTAAGTACTTCATGGTTAAGCGATATTGCGCCCAGTTTTGAAACACAGCACCGTTGCCGCCGTAGGTGATCAGCTCTTCTGGGTGCTGCGCGACTGCAGGGTCTAAGTTGTTGTCGATCATCAACATAATGGCCGCAGCTTGTTGGCACTTGGCTGGGTAGTCGCTAATTGGCCGCGCCTTGATGGCGTAGTCTGGCTTAAAGCGGTACATGTAAATGCGGCCGAAGTCATTGAGTTCGCGCGCAAATTCCACCGCCAGTTCCGCATGCCATTCGGTCGGGAAATACCGCAGCGCGTTACGCACCGCCAGCTGTTTTTCAGCCTTGCTCAGAATGTCTTTGCGCTTCGGTGCGCGGTTAGCATCCTGCGGATAGGGTTTTACCGCGGGCAGCACGCTTGGAATGCCTTCGGCGATTTGTTGTTGCAATGTCAGCATCATCTGGCCCTTCCCTTAGTTTGACTCTGTGCTTGTGGCAAATTCGACGTGAAACGCTTGGCTACGCACCAAGTTGATCATCGCGTCGATATCCGGTTTGAGCAGGCGGTCTTCTTCGAGTTTTGCCACTTTAGCGCGGATAATCGCATGATTTTCTTCGATTAAATCAGAGCAGGTGTTCGGGCGGCGGAAGTCGATCGCTTGCGCGGCGTACATCAGTTCGATGGCCAAAATCTTCTCTAAGTTACCCAAAATTTGGTTCAGTTTACGACCTGAAATACTGCCCATCGACACGTGATCTTCTTGGCCCATCGAGGTTGGCACGCTGTCGGCTGACGGCGGGAAACACAAGGATTTGTTTTCAGTCACCAGTGCCGCCGTGGTGTATTGCGGGATCATCATGCCCGAGTTCAAGCCGCCAGCTTTGGTGAGCAGGCGCGGTAAACCGTGCAGGCCTTCGAGCAGCAGGTAACAACGACGATCGGAGATATTGCCAAGCTCGGCGGCGGCAATCGAGGTGTAATCCAGCACCATCGCCAGCGGTTGGCCGTGGAAACCACCGCCGGACAGCGCTTCTTCACTGCTTATGACAATCGGGTTGTCGGTGACTGAGTTCATCTCAATCTCGACCAGCTGTTTTAAATGGGCAAAGGCGTTACGCGAAGCACCGTGCACCTGCGGGATACAGCGCAGCGAATATGGATCTTGCACGCGGGCACAACCGGTGTGCGAGGCCATGTTTTGCGAATCTTTAAACAAGCGACGCATCCGCGCGGCCACTTCCATATTGCCTGGGAATGGCCGGATTTGGTGCAGCTCAGGGCGAAACGGCGAACCACTGCCTTGCATGCCTTCGATACTCATGGCGCCGGCAACGTCCGCTAAATCCAGCAGGTATTGCATCTTGGTCAGCGCCGTGATGCCGTGCGACAAAATAAACTGGGTGCCGTTTATCAGGCCCAAGCCTTCTTTGGCTTGCAGCTCCAGTGGCGCTATACCGTGCGCAGCAAGCGCTTGCGCCGCAGGCACTAACTCTTTGCTATCGCCTTTGCCCCAAAACTCGCCTTCACCAATCAGCGGCAGGAACAAATGCGACAACGGCGCTAAGTCGCCTGACGCACCTACCGAGCCTTGTTCTGGCACCACCGGAATTAAATCCAGCTCGATAAACTTCAGCATCCGCTCCACCACTTCTAAGCGCACGCCGGAAAAGCCTTGGCTTAACGCGTGCACTTTGGTGATCAGCATCAGTTTAGAAATGGCTTTTGCAATAGGTTCACCAACACCTACGGCATGGGTGATCAGCAGGTTTTTTTGCAGTAACGCCGTTTCCGCCGGTGATATTTGTGTGTCACACAAGGGGCCAAACCCAGTGTTGATGCCATAAATGGCTTTGCTCGAAGCCGCCATTTTGTCCACGCAAGCGCGGCTTTGGTTAATCTTGGCTTTGGCTTGGTCGTTTAACTCAGCCGCAATACGGCCATTAGCAATGCCGTTGACGGTCGCTAAATCTAACTGGTCGATGCCGTAATAAAACGTCATGGAAGGCTCCTGATGCAAAAGGGTGCACACGGGTGCAAGGATAAAAGTGCTGGGCGTGGCCCATTGAGTATGACCTGCATGCTAGCTTGCGCGAGTAGTTTTATAAATAGATAATAATCGTAGCTTATTCCGGTTTTATCGAACTAAATAAGTCACACCTTCGCTTTAACACAAGGAGCCCCCATGCAAGTGCACGATGTAGATTTACGGCTGCTGCGCATTTTTGTCACCATTGTGGAATGCGGCGGTTTGTCGGCGGCCGAGTCGCGGCTCAATATCGGCCGCTCGACGATTAGCGCGCATCTGTCCGATTTGGAAATTCGTTTGGGGCTGACGCTGTGTAAACGCGGCCGCAGTGGCTTTGAACTGACCGACGCCGGGCGCATCACCTACCAAGCCTCGCTGGATTTATTACAACAATGCGAGACGTTCGCCAGCACAGTCGCCGGCTCTAAGCATAAGTTATCAGGTCGCGTCACCATCGCCATTATCGACACGCTTATTCAAGATCCGCGCTGCAAAGTGGCGCAGGCCATTGCGCTGTTAAAACAAAAAAGCGACAACTTGCAGTTTGATATCCACGTTTGCGAAGCACGCGAAGTCGAAACCGCCGTCGCCAACGGCCGCTGCTTGGTGGGCATTGGCGTCAGCCGCCACCCCATTCGCGGCTTGGATTACGTGCCGCTACACAACGAAACCAACTTCTTATACTGCGCCAAAGGCCACCCGCTGTTTGATTGCCCTGCCAGCGACATCAAAACGCTGCTGGCCCAAGCCGAAGTCATCACCAGCAACTACCTGCGCGACAAAGACAGCCGCAACGACGGCCTGAACTACCAAAACAGCGCCAGCGCCTACCACGACGAAGGCATCGCCCACCTGATTTTATCCGGCCATTTTATCGGCTATTTACCCGAACATTTCGCCAGCAGCTGGCTCGACAAAGGCCTGTTCAAAGCCATCCTGCCCGAGCGTTACCACTACCAAATCCCGGTGGAGCTGATCAGCAGCAAAGCCCACAACAGCTCGCCACTGGCACAGGCCAGCATCGAGGTGCTGAAAAAGGTGCATGGGGTGTGAGGACAGTCATTTAAAAATTTAAGTGGGATTGTTCGTTCGCGTCATTGCAGGTTACGAGCCTTTGGTATCAATGAGGTCTTGTGTCGGAGTGCTTTGAATGTGGTTGCTGGAATGTTAATGTCAAGACAATGCGAAAATCTGGTGGATGTCCAAATATTTTTGTGGCGTTTGAAAACACCAACGGCTAAACACAACCGGAGCCACCATGACCACCAAACGAACGCTAAAAAAATTCCTGCAGCGGCTGCTGCTCAGCCTAGTGCTGGTGGTAAGCCTCGGCGCTGGGCTATTTGGCTATTTCCTGTATACGCCAGATGCAATCGAGCCGAAGCTAAGTGGCACATTGCAGACAGCCACCATCGACGTGGGCGGCGTGACCTTCACCTACCGTCTTTACCTGCCGAACAATCTGCCGGAGCATGCGCCGCTGGTGCTCGTGCTGCATGGCTCGGGGCAAAATGGTGCGCAAATTCGCATGGAAACCGGCTTTGGCTTTGACCGCCTCGCCGACCAGCAGCAGTTTGCTGTGCTCTACCCCAGCAGCAAATCCTTTGACTGGAACGACTGCAGCAACACCGGCGATTTCAGCGTTGATGGCCGTGAATTAGACCATGTGACCTATCTGAATCAGCTGGTCGATACGCTGGTTGCCAGCGAGCAGTTTGACCACAACCGCGTGTTTGTCACGGGCGTCTCGTCCGGTGGTTTTATGTCGCTGCGCTTGGCACTAGAATCCGCCAGCCGGTTTCGCGCAGTCGCCGCGGTGTCGGCCAATGTGCCTGCTGCTGGGAACTTTAAGTGCCAACTGCCTGCGACGAGTGGTGAGGTCAGCGCGAACAGTTCGAACGAAGCAGCGAGCGTGGCAAACGTCAGCAGTTCCAATGGCGCTGCAGGCACCAACAACACCGCGAACTTGGCAAACGCAGCGGGCCCAGCTGAATCCGCAGGCTTAGACAGCGCGGCGCGCACAAAACACGCCACCAGTTCTGTGTTATTCATAAACGGCACCGCCGATCCGTTGGTGCCGTTTCAAGGCGGCCAAGCAGCGCTGTGGGGCATGTTCTTCGACAGCGGCGAAGTGTTATCGGCACAGGCGTCCGCGGAGTTTTTCGCCAGGCTTAATCAGCTTCAGCAGCAAACCACTGAACGTGCGGCAACCACCACCTTTGAACGTCGCATCTGGCAAGGTGATAACAGGGTTCAAGTCGAGCTAATCACCATCCCAAGCGGCGGCCACGGTATGCCACAACCACATTGGCAACGCCCGCGGTTATTAGGGTCATCGCCGATGTCGCCTAACGGCCCGGAATTGATATGGCAGTTTTTTACAGTCACACAGTAAAAACGCCATCAAAAGTGCAGCAATAACGGCTGTTTCGGTATCGTACTTACTCGGCGCTCGGTTGTTGTCTGTATATACCCGCGCCAGTTGTTTTTGGGAAATATTGCATTGGCCGAAAATTTATTTTCACTCCGCGTCCCTCTCGGTCAAACGACCGCACAACAAATCAAGCGTTCGGCCCGTGTGTAAACGTGCGAATTCTGTTAAAAATCCAGCATACCCACCAAAAAGCGCAGCGTTGCCTCGCTTCCTGAAACAAACCGCTTGGATTTAATATCAGTCGCTTTTTTCTTGAGCCAAATCAAGTCAAATGCCGTCATAGCGGCGTAAACCTGCTATAGGTTAGCCATGACCTAAATTGGCAAGGAAATCGATGACCGCCCAAGTAATAAAGTTTTTTGTCATTGTCTTGCTGTATGTCATGGCGGGGGTAGTCTCCCTTTGGATAGCGCAACCACCAGGCTATATGAGCGCTCTTTTTGTTCCTGCAGGCGTGGCTTTTGCCGCGCTTTGGCTGGGAGGCTCTCGTTTTTGGCCCGCTGTGTTTGTAGCATCCCTGGCTTTAAATCTGTGGTGCGGTTTTAGCCAAGAGTTTACATTCAGCACCACGATTATTCTGGCTTGCGGCCTAGCATGTGCGGCTTCGGTACAAGTTTTGTCGAGTACCCAGTTGCTAGCTCGTTGGATAGGCAGGCAGAACACCCTAACACATGATGGTGATGTCCTAAAATTTCTATTAGTGGCCGGCCCCATCGCAGGGGCCATCAATGCATCTCTTACTGTCGTCTTGTTTGCTGTAGTCGATCTGCCCATGCAAGTCTCCCCGCCCTATCAATGGTTGTTGTGGTGTGTCGGTAATTCGTTGGGAGTCTTTGTTACCGCTCCGATAGCCTTAAGTGTTTTTGCTGCTCCACGCCATTTGTGGGTAGCTCGACGCAAAACGGTGGCTATACCGCTATCGTTCACATTATGCGCAGCGATCACTGTGTTTTATCAGGTCAACCAAGCACAACAATCACGATTGGATATGCGCTTTAGTAGTCTGGTGAATGAAACACATGCCAAGGTCCAAGCACATCTAAAAACCTATACTGACACGTTAAAATTTATCGACCGCTTTATCAGTAACTCCTCCGAAGTTACCGCCAAGGAATTCAAACATTTTGTTGATTTCAGCCTCGCCGATAAACATGGCGTCCAAGGGCTTAGCTGGAATCCCGTCATACGGCGACACGAACGAGCCGCATTTGAGCAAAGTCTACAACAGCTTGATGCAGCATTTTATCTCAAAGAGAAAAACCCACAGCAGCAGTGGGTTAAAGCCGCAGACCGCGATTTATACGTCGCCGTGCACATGATTGAGCCTCAAGCGAAACACCGCGCAGCAATAGGCTATGACGTCTATTCAAATCCAATCCGACGCCAGACCATGGATCAAGCCATCGACAGTGGTGAAATGCGCGCCACTGAACGCTTAAATCTGGTCCAAGACTCGTCTGCTAACTATGGCATTTTAGTATTCCAACCTGTTTTTAGCGGTGAAGCTCACACCCTGCAACAACGGCGGTTACAGATCCGCGGTTTTGCCGTTGGCATTTTTAACCTCAATGACATGTTAGCGAGCGTGCTACAACACAGTTACGCCAATGATCTTAATGTGCAAGTCACTGATTTAACTAGACTTCCTGTCACCATTCTGTATGGCAACGCCATCGCGACTACAGCACACTCAAAGCAAGCGTTGTTAAATGTTGCCGGCCGCCAATGGCAATTCACATACACTCCCACCACAACCTTTATCGCAGCACATCAAGGTCTTCAGGCGTGGGGGCAATTGCTGCTGGCGTTGGTGATAGCGACACTGTTGGTCGCCTTTTTGTTATCCAGTAGTGGCCGCGCTTTTGCGATAGCTACTATAGTTGAACGGAAAACTGCAGAGTTGCGAGGCATTTTTGACACCGCATTAGAGGCCATCTTAACCCTCGATAATGACGGGATGATTGACAGTATAAACCCTGCCACAGAGCAGCTGTTTGGTTACCAAGCTAAACAATTGCTTGGCCACCCCCTGACACTGCTGCTCCCTGATTACCAGCACCCCCAGGCCGATTTCCCTGAACACGAAACGATGCAACAACGCTTAGATACCAGCGCATTACACCGAACACAACAACCCATCGCGGTCGAAGTTGCCATCAGCAGTTTTCATTTGGCAGACAAACGAATCCATATTGTCATCGTGCACGACCTAACCGAACGAAATAAAGTCAATCAGATGAAGGATGAGTTTATTTCAGTGGTCAGCCATGAATTACGGACACCGCTGACCTCCATCAAAGGAGTGCTTGGGTTGTTAAAAGGCGGAGCCTTAGCGCAGAATCCGCAACAGCAACAACAAATGGTCAATATCGCATATGATAACTGTGAAAGCTTAGCGCGTTTAGTCAATGACTTATTAACCTTGCACAAACTAAAGCAAGCCGCTGTTACGCTGTCACTGCGAGCCATCTCGAGTCGGCAATTATTAGAACAGGCCGTCGCCGCCAATCAGGGATTTGCCTGCCAATATCAAATCCAATTAGCGCTAGACACGGATGCCGATGTCATCATCGATATCGATGACGAGAAGATTCTGCAAGTACTCTCAAATTTGTTATCAAACGCCATCAAATACTCCAGCGCAGGTCAAACTATCCAGCTGTTTAGCCGATGCACAGAGCAACACTTGTGTATCTATGTTCAAGATCACGGCAGCGGTATCCCGCTAGAGTTTCAACCGCAAGTCTTCGAAAAATTCGCGCAAGCAGACTCTACCGACACCCGTCGAGTGGGTGGTACAGGCCTTGGTATGTCCATCTCCAAAAACTATGTCGAACTGCACCATGGCGAAATAGGTTTTGACAGTACTCCAGGCGAGGGCAGCACATTTTACATCAAGCTGCCACGTCATCGGCCCAATCTCTAGGTGCTAACCTTGATCCAATGCATTCCGGTACATACCAGCCACCGTGTTAATAGCTCGCAGTGGTCGTGCCCAGCCTATGAGCAGCTTGAAAGCTGACAACTTACAGAAACTGCGCTGACATCAGCAGTCAGCCTAAGCCGATTTGTGCGGTCGCGCGCCTTCAATCAAGTCCTGTTGCGCTTTAAGTGCCTTGGTTAAATGCTCCACCACGGCGGTGATACGTTTCACCCCGCGCCACTGCGGGTGCCACAATAACCAAAGCGTCGAGGCAAATTCGGGGATTGGCGCACTGGCGCGAACCAGCCCAGGGTTACAATCGCCCAAATAACAGGGCAATACTGCAAGGCCGACGCCGGCGCTTGCAAGCATTGCCACGTGTTCAATGCTGTCGCAGCGCACGCTTGCCCGCTCAAAATGGCCCTGACTTTTCAGCCAGGCCACCGAATCTTGTTGGCTGAAACTGGCATCGGGTGTCACCCACGGCAGCTGTTTCCACTGTTTCGGCTCTGCGCTTGGCCACGCTGCTGGGCGATATACGCACACCGCCATGCGGCCTAAGTTTGCGCCAATCAAATGCTCGGGCGGCGAACCACCGGAGCGCAGCGCGATGTCTGCTTCGTGCTGCGACAAATCCACCAGCCGCGTGGTACTGCTGATTTGCAGTTGGATCTGTGGCAAGGCTACAGATAACGTTTGCAGCGCAGGCGCTAACAAGGTCGGCACAAACACTGGCGCCACCGACAAACTGACCTGCCCGGCCACCCCGTTGGGCTGCACCAGGCCGCTACTGGCCAGCGCCCGCACTTCTTGCTCAATTTTCTCCGCCAGCGCAATAAACACCGAGGCGGCTTCCGTCGGCTGATAGCCCTGGCGACTTCGCACAAACAAGCTGACGCCCAGCGTCTGTTCGATATCACGAATACGGCGAAATAAGGTTGGATGGCTGGACTGCAGCGTCAATGCCGCGCTTTTTAACGACCCACTCCGCGCCACCGCCAAAATGATTCGATAGTCGTCCCATGCCAACTGTTGTTCATTTTTAAACATATCACTCGCACTTTTGTCGGTTTTTGTTTTTCATTTAAGCACATAAGATGGCGCAAAACATGGTTTAGGAGCGGTTTTATGCCAACATCACCCTGCATAGCACTGGCAGGATTCGCAGTCGCCTTATGCACCGCCCACGCGGTCGCCGCCGACAGCCAACCAATGCCAACGACTGGCCATAGCCTTGAACACCCGTTAGGCCAACAGCCTGTCCGAGTGACAGCACAAAGCGCCAGCATCCAACCAGTCAACAACAACCCAGCGAGCAACAATCAAGTGTGTGAAACATCAGTGAGCAAACAGCCTAAAGCGCATCAAGCAACCCACGACAACACCCAGCCCGATATGCCACAGCACGGCAATGGCGCGCACGATTTTGATTTTTTAGTCGGTGACTGGCTGGTCGAAAATAAGCGCCTCAAACACCGTTTTGTCGGCAGCAACGACTGGGAACACTTCACGGCGCGCCAAACCAATCAGCCGCTGCCGGCCGGCATAGGTAATTTTGATGATTTTGTTGCGCCAGACTGGCGGCCAGACTTTGTCGGCATGTCGTTGCGAGTGTTTAACCCCGCCACCACGCTGTGGAGTATCTACTGGCTCGACAACCACAGCGGCGGCTTGAACCTTCAAGGCCAGCTCAACCCACCTGTCGTTGGCAAATTCGACGCAGGTGTCGGCATTTTCAGCGGCGACGACGTCATTGAAGGCCACCCGGTCAAAGTGCGTTACACCTGGTCGAACATCACCCCTACCAGCGCCCACTGGGAACAAGCCATGTCCATCGACAACGGAGCGAGTTGGGAAGTGAATTGGCAGATGCAATTGACGCGATGCCCGCGCTAGTTATCCCCTCACGGCCGCTAAGATCTCATTTGCGACGTGCAGGTTTGAGCACGTCGCGAAGCTATGCCTAATGCTGCGCTCACGGCAACACCAGCACTTCAAAGTGCAGCGTTCAGGTTTGAGATATTTTTACCGGCGCCAAAAACAAAAAAATCGACTGATGTCGATTGAGTTTATTGAGCTAACTTG
>CAYTIQ010000053.1:0-16835 GCA_964437935.1 uncultured Rheinheimera sp. | reverse complement strand
TCGATTGAGTTTTATAGCTAACTTGATTGTGTTCAACGACTTAAGTCATTGGTGCCTAGGGTCGGACTCGAACCGACACGGTGTCACCACCGGCGGATTTTGAATCCGCTGCGTCTACCGATTTCGCCACCTAGGCATTAGGAGGGTCTTGCGAGGTAGTGGTTGCATTATACAAAGCTCGGTTCGGTGTGCAAGCAAAAATTTTAGCAAAACCAACTGACTGCGTAATTTTGCAGCAACTCGATGTTATGTTGGCCAGTGCAACGCGCTTTGGCCATGTCAACATGAGGGCGTTTTGCTGCGTTACTTACTGACCTTGCGCCACACTTCCTCAATATGAATTCCGTCTTCATCCCCACTGTGTAACCACGCATCACCTTGCAGTTGGCATTGAAAACGATAGGTTTTTTGCACCAGGCGAGGCTTTGAGGCGGTGTCGAGTTGTTCGATATAAAGCCCCTGCTCTAACCGAAACACGCCTGAGGCGGCAACGTCAAATGCTCCGCTCGGCTGCCAGGTGTGAAAAGCCAAATACTGGCCGCTTATCAATTTCCGACTCAGCGTACTGCCATCGCGGATACGTCCGACAACCTTGCCGTCTTTATCCGTGTAGGTCGCGTTTTGTAACTCCCAAGCCCCTTGCAATGCTTGGCTGGTGCATGGCGCTGCGTTAATTTGCACACTACCAAAGCAACACAATGCCACCACCCCTTGCCGTATCGCCTTGAGATTAAACTGTCGTTGCATCGCACTTTCCTTCAAATGGCCGTTGTTGGCTTTACCCTACTGCCAATAGGTAGAAATGACAACGCTGTCAAGTTGAAAAAGTGTCAGTAAATAATTCAGCCACTCCCTCTGTCTATGCGTATCTAGCGATAGTGCTGGCGCTTTGCCGCGCAAACAGCATCTGATAGACTCGCGCCGAGATCGCCGATTGATTGAGGGTTTGGCATGTATTTAGATAATCCACGTGCGGGCGTGTTGCGCCGTTTTTCTGCCATTGTGTATGACGCGCTTGTCCTTTGCGCCTTGTGGATGGGGGCGATGGCACTTGGCTTAGCCGTGGTGGCAGTGCTAACCAGCGTCGGCGTGATCTCGTTAGTCGGTTACATCGACACCGCTGATTACGTGCAAAAACACGCGCTGTGGTTTCAGTTGTACAGCCTGCTGGTGTTTGCCTGGTTTTATTTGTACTTCTGGACCAAAGCAGGCCAAACCCTTGGCATGCGCGCGTGGCGAATGCTGTTGATCAGTGCCGATGGGCAACCGCTGACGTTAAAACAGTCCAGCATCCGACTGCTGACATCGCTGCTTGGTCTGGGCAATTTTTGGTTATGGCTGCGCCGCAAAGATGGCTTGGCACTGCAAGATAAAGCCGCCGGCACCATCGTCGTCGTCCTGACCAAAGAGCAAAGCCAATCCTTTAATTTGCACAAAACGGCGCGTTAACCGGCGCCGTAGCGACCGCGCCTTGCCTATCTCTTGGTCTTTGCGACTGCCCTTTTTATCACAACGTGAGCGCTGGCGTTTGGCCACTCCCTCTCGCTTTGTTTACCACGTTGCTGTAGCCCTCACTGTGGTTGCCACTAGTTCTCGCTATGGTTAAAGCACGTCGTGATCAAGCGGTTAGATGCCGCGTGTTGAGTGTCCATGTTGAGGTTCGGGTTGAGGTTGAATTTCGAGCTGAGAAAGCCCTTCTGTCAATTCTAGGGCGAAAGCATCGCCCGTCTGACATCCCTTTAACAGTTGTGAAACAACGCCTGCTGGCCCCCTTTTATCAACGCGTCTTGGCACAAGCAGATAAAACCTTGCATTTTGTTAAATAATATTTAACTTTAATTTATCGTGATGGGTCAACACTTGGCTTGGCATCGCAGCATGTCTTAGGACACTTTGAAAAGGAATAAACCATGGCCTCCTTAAATCGCGCTCTGCTGATAGCGCTTTGTTTTTGTATTCCAATGCACGCCGCGCCAACAGCGGCCCAGTACAGTCAACAACTCGAACAGTTGGCACAGCAGATGCGCCATGCGCCCCTATCGAACACTACCACAACACCGCTACCAGATGTTGTGCAATTGCAGCAGCGCTTTGGCCAGCCGATGTTTTTTGAAAACCTTGGTTTTGTTGAGCATGTCTGTCGCATCGACACAGGCCAAGGGCACTGCGCGAGCCCCGAGACTCACTCGCGCGGCGATTCTTTGTTTATTGTCACGGCGCCGACACAACCTTATATGCTGGTGCTAGTTTCAGGGGCCGCCCCTGAGCGCACTCGGTTGTATCGATGGGATATGGCAAAACAGGCGGAGTTACTTTATGACTCGTACGGTGAGTCGCAAGAGCAGTGCAGCACAGCCGGCCTCGAGGCACCGATCCGTTGGGTCAGGCAATTGCGGGTGCAAGGCGAGCAGTTACTGATGATCGATGAAGACAATGCGGGATTTGAGCCGAGCCGAGCATTGCGTTTTCACATCAGCGCGAACCAATGCCAGCTGCTGGCCCCTACCAAGGCATAAAAAAACCGTGCAACGCACGGTTTTTAAGCGACAACCCCACTCAGTTGCTTAGACCCGCCGTTGCATCAAATACACAGCGCCTGCGGCAAACAACAGGCTTGGCATCATAGCGCCAAGTGCTGGCGGCAACTGATACACCAACGCCACCGGGCCAAACACTTCATTGGCCATGTAAAAGCCAAAGCCGGTCAAAATGCCCATCAATACCCGAGCCGCCATCGTCACGCTGCGAAGTGGGCCAAAGATAAACGACAAAGCTAACAATAACATGGCGATGATGGTCAAAGGTGATGAAGCTTTACGCCAAAACGCCAGTTGATAACGGCTACTATCTTGTTGATTAGATTCTAAATAATCTAAATATTCGCCCAAGCCTTTTAAACTTAACAACTCTGGCTTGACCGACACCACGCCGAGTTTGTCTGGTGTCAAACTCGAGCGCCAACGCTGCTCGGCCCACTGATGTTTTTCCACTTGCTCGGCTTTAAAACCAAGCCGCGTCACCTGTTCTAATTGCCACACCCCATTGTTAAACACTGCCGAATGGGCATAAACAATGGCTTGCAACGACAAGTCCGGTGCAAATTCATAAATGGTGACATTTTTTAAATCGCCATGGTCGGTGACTTGGCGAATATTGACAAAGTCTTCGCCATCTTTGGCCCAAACGCCTTGTTGTGCGGCAAATAAATCGCCGCCTGAAATAGCCTTTGTTTTGAGTTCGCGCGCGAACTTTTCGCTGACAGGGGCGCCCCACTCGCTGATGGCCATCACCACCACAATCATCAGTAACGAGGTTTTGAGCACTGAACTGATGATATTAAATTTCGACATCCCCGCCGCTTGCATCACGACCAATTCGCTATTAGATGCCAACATGCCAAGCCCAACTAAGCCACCGATCAGCGCGGCCATCGGGAAAAACATCACCAGATCGCCAGGTACACTGCAGACACTAAACACCGCCGCCATTAAGGTGGTGTAATCACCGCGTCCCACCAGCCGCAACTGGTCGATAAAACGGAACATGCCGGACAAAACCAACAACACAGACAAGGATAAGGCGGTGGTCGATAGAATAATCCGGCCTATATACAGATCAAGAATACGGATCATCATGCCTCCTGCCGACCGGCTAGCCGTGCGCGGAATCGGTTATACCCAGCACGGTTTTGCAACAACATAAAAGTTCCAAGCGCCAACGCCAAGGCATGGATCCACCACATGCCGAGCCAGTTTGGCACCTTGCCATCTTCCAGCATATTGCGACAGACAATCAGCAACACGAAATACAGCAAAAACAAGCCAAGCCCCGGCAGCAACTTGCCAAACTTGCCTTGGCGCGGATTAACGCGGCTAAGCGGCACCGCCAACATCATCAAAATAGGGATCGACAACGGGATCGCTAACCGCCAATGCCACTCCGCCGCGGCTTCTGCCGTGTCGAGTTTTAACAACTGCTCCGTCGGTAATGAACTGAGCTTTTGCCGCACTTTTTCTGCTTGTTGTTCTTTGATTTGAATGGTGTAACGTTCGAATTCGACCACCGTATAGTTAGGTGCATCCACCGGACCGCCATAACGACGGCCCTGGCTTAACTCTAAACGCTGCGCCCCTTTTTCATCCTCGGTCACAGTGCCGGTTTGGGCGTACACCACCGAGGTGGTTGCGTCTTGCTCGGTGGCTGCTTGTGCCAAAAACACCTTGGACAACTGACTGCCATCCCGATTCATTTCTTGCACAAACACCACGGCTTTGCCATTGGCCGTTTCTTGAAAACGCCCAGGGATCAAGGTCGATAACCCGGAGTCCGCATCGGCTTTGGCCATCAATTCCATCTCTTGTTGGCTAGCCCAAGGGCTTAAATACATCATCAAGCCTGCGGCGGTTAAGCCAAGCGCCAAACTCAGCGCTAAGGTAATGCGCGTGATAAACCACTCGGAGATGCCGGTGGCATGCAAAATAGTCATTTCGCTTTCGGCATAAATACGACTGTACGCAATCAGCACACCTAAAAACGCTGCCAACGGTAGGATCAACACCGCCAGTTGCGGTAGTTTTAACGAAATCAGCGCCAGCACCAACTGACCTGGCAATTCACCATTGGAGGCATCGGCAAGCACACGGACAAAGCGTTGGCTGATAATAATGGTGATAAGAATGAGGAAAACCGCCAGTTGCGATTTAAAAACCTCACCAATCAAGTAACGAAAAACAATCAAAAAAGCCCCCTAAAAACCAGTCTTTTTGCTGGCGCGCTGGCAATTTTTAAGTAAACTGGGTATTTATAGCAATTATTATCGACGAAAGCGCAGCGGATTCCGAGTTTTTTCTAACCCTGCCGTCACATGTTGTGACCCCGCCGCTGCCTCTGGCCGTCCAGTCTATTAGAAACAGGAGTTCACATGGAGTTCAGCGTTAAGAGCGGAAGTCCGGAAAAACAACGCAGTGCCTGCATCGTTGTTGGGGTTTATGAACCACGCCGCCTCTCGGCTGTTGCCGAACAGCTCGACAAAATTAGCGAAGGGTATATCAGCAATTTATTACGCCGCGGCGACCTTGAAGGCAAACCGGGCCAAATGCTGTTGTTGCACCATGTGCCAAATGTGCTGAGCGAGCGTGTGCTGCTAGTCGGCTGCGGCAAAGAACGTGAACTCGATGAGCGTCAATATCGCCAAATTATCGCCAAGACCATCAGTACGCTGAACGAAACGGGCTCGATGGAAGCTGTGTGTTTCTTATCCGAGCTGCACGTCAAAGGCCGCGATACCTATTGGAAGGTGCGCCATGCAGTGGAAACCACCCAAGACTGCCTGTATGTGTTTGATAAATTAAAAAGCAAAAAAGACGAAACGCGCCGTCCGCTGCGCAAAATCGTCTTTAACGTGCCGACACGTCGCGATTTAACCATCGGCGAAAAAGCCGTCGAGCATGGCTTAGCGGTTGCTGCCGGTATCAAACAAGCCAAAGACGTTGGCAACATGCCACCGAATATCTGCACACCGCAGTGGTTGGCTGACCAGACTCACAAACTCAGCGACTTGTCAGAGAAAATCCGCATCGAGATTTTAGGCGTGCCGGAAATGACCGAGCTTGGCATGAACTCCTATTTAGCCGTCGGCCGTGGTTCGGAAAACCCGCCAGCCATGGCCGTGGTGCATTACCAAGGCGCTGGCGATAACAGCGCGCCGATTGTGCTGGTGGGCAAAGGCTTAACCTTTGACACGGGTGGCATCAGCATCAAGCCATCGGATGCGATGGATGAAATGAAATACGACATGTGCGGCGCCGCCTCTGTGCTTGGCACCTTGCATGCCGCCGCGTCTCTGAATTTGCCACTGAACATCATTGGCGTGTTGGCCGCGGCCGAAAACATGCCTGATGGCAGCGCGTATCGACCAGGCGATATTTTAACCACTATGTCAGGTCAAACCGTTGAAGTGCTCAACACCGACGCCGAAGGTCGCTTGGTGCTGTGTGACGCTTTAACGTACGTCGAGCGCTTTGACCCAGATGTGGTGATTGACGTGGCCACCTTAACCGGCGCTTGCGTGGTGGCGCTGGGCAAACACGCCTCGGGTTTATTGTCGAACCACAATCCGTTGGCTCATGAACTGGTGAACGCCTCTGATCAATCCGGTGACCGCGCTTGGCGTTTGCCACTTTGGGATGACTACCAAGACCAACTGGAAAGCGCCTTTGCCGATTTTAGTAACTTAGGCGGTCGCGCTGCAGGCACTATCACGGCAGCCTGTTTCTTGTCGCGGTTTACTCGCAAATACAATTGGGCGCATTTGGATATCGCCGGCACCGCATGGCGCAGTGGCGGTAAAGACAAAGGCGCCACCGGTCGTCCAGTGGCAATGCTGACGCAGTTTTTAATCAACCGCGCCGGTCATCACCCACAAGACTAATCTCGCTGAGCGCTGACGCTCGCGTTTTGTTACCCCGCGCTGGCCGCACGCCAGCGCCATATTCAAGGGTTTAGCGCACTGGATCTGCTATGCAAGTGCAGTTTTATTTATTAAATCCCGACGAGCCGGCACAACTGCCGGCTTTGTTGCTTCAAACCTGCCGCTTGTGCGCTGAGCTGTATCGCGCCAATCAACGGGTGTTTGTCTATTGCCCAAATCAGCAAGACGCCGAACGCCTAGATGAGGTATTATGGCAGTTTGATCCGGATAGCTTTGTGCCACACAACTTGGCCGGCGAAGGCCCGCCACGCGGGGCGCCGATTGAAATTAGCTGGCAAATGCCCAAGACCAGCCGCAATGTGCTCGTCAACTGGACCTCGGAGGTCCCGCCGTTTGCCAACCGCTACAGCAAAGTAATCGAATTTGTCCCGGCCGATGAAGCAGGAAAAATCGCCGCCCGGCAGAAATTTAAATTTTACCGCCAGCTCGGGGTGACACCCGAAACCGTGCCGGCGAGCTAACAGTCAGAGACTTTACACCATGGAAAAGACGTTTAACCCCAGTAACATTGAACAAGCCATGTATCAGGCTTGGGAAAGCAAAGGTTATTTCAAACCTTCGTACGATAACAGCAACGGCGCCTATTGCATCATGATCCCGCCACCGAATGTCACCGGTAGCTTGCACATGGGCCACGCCTTCCAGCAAACCATCATGGACGCGTTGACGCGTTACCAACGTATGCTGGGTAAAAATACCTTGTGGCAAGTCGGTACCGACCACGCCGGTATCGCCACGCAAATGGTGGTGGAGCGTAAACTGGCCGCTGCCGGTTTACCCGACCGTCACGCGATGGGCCGCGACGCCTTTATCGAAAAAGTCTGGGAATGGAAAGCCGAATCTGGCGGTACTATTACCTCGCAAATGCGCCGTTTAGGCAACTCGGTCGATTGGGATAAAGAACGTTTCACCATGGACGATGGCTTATCCAACGCCGTGCAAGAAGTGTTTGTGCGCCTGTACGAAGACGACCTGATCTACCGCGGCAAACGCTTGGTCAACTGGGACCCGAAACTGCACACCGCCATTTCTGACTTAGAAGTCGAAAACAAAGAACAAAAAGGCCATTTCTGGCACTTGCGTTACCCACTGGCTGATGGCATCACCACGCCCGATGGCAAAAACTACATCGTGGTGGCAACGACTCGCCCAGAAACCATGCTCGGTGACACGGCTGTTGCCGTCAACCCAGACGATGAACGCTACCAAGCACTGATTGGCAAAGAAATTCTGCTGCCGCTGGTGAACCGCCGCATTCCGATCGTGGCTGATGACCACGCTGACAAAGAAAAAGGTTCAGGCTGCGTCAAAATCACCCCAGCGCATGACTTTAACGACTACGAAGTGGGTAAACGTCACAGCCTGCCGCTGATTAACGTGATGACGCCTGATGCGACTATTCGCGCGCAAGGCGAATGTTTCTTTACCAATGGTGAAGAAAACCCAGCCATGTCGGCGCCAATTCCAGCCGAGTTAGCCGGCCTTGACCGCTACGTCGCACGTAAAGCCATTGTGGCGGCCTTTGAAGCGCAAGGCTTATTGGAAAAAATCGAAGAACTGACCAACACTCTGCCTTACGGTGACCGTTCAGGCGTGGTGATTGAGCCAATGCTGACCGACCAATGGTATGTGCGCGTGGCGCCACTGGCCAAAACCGCGATTGAAGCGGTGGAAAACGGCGACATTCAGTTCGTGCCAAAACAATACGAAAACATGTACTACAGCTGGATGCGTGATATCCAAGACTGGTGTATTTCGCGTCAATTGTGGTGGGGTCACCGCATTCCGGCTTGGTATGGCGATGATGGCAAAGTCTATGTCGGCCGCAACGAAGCCGAAGTACGCGCCAAGCACGGCCTAGCCGACACGGTTGCGCTGCGCCAAGACAATGACGTGTTAGATACCTGGTTCTCGTCAGCGCTGTGGACCTTCTCAACGCTCGGCTGGCCAGAACAAACCGTCGATTTAAAAACCTTCCACCCAACCGACGTGTTGGTGACCGGCTTTGACATCATCTTCTTCTGGGTTGCCCGGATGATCATGATGACGATGCACTTTATCAAAGACGAAGACGGCAAGCCGCAAGTGCCATTTAAAACCGTCTACGTCACCGGCCTTATCCGCGACGAAAACGGCGATAAAATGTCGAAATCCAAGGGCAACGTCATCGATCCGCTGGATATGATCGACGGCATCAGCTTGGACGACTTATTGGAAAAACGCACCAGCAACATGATGCAGCCACAACTGGCGCAAAAAATTGCCGACCGCACCAAAAAGCAATTCCCTGAAGGTATTGAAGCCTCAGGTACCGACGCGCTGCGCTTTACCTTAGCAGCGCTGGCATCAACCGGCCGTGATATCAACTGGGACATGAAGCGTTTAGAGGGCTATCGCAACTTCGTTAACAAGCTGTGGAACGCCAGCCGCTACGTCATGATGATGACCGAAGAAAAAGACTGCGGCCTGAGCGGTGGCGAGGTGACCTTGTCACTGGCGGATCAATGGATTTTGTCGGCGTACAACGATTGCGTCAAAACCTACCGTCAACATTTGGACAACTACCGCTTCGACTTGGCGGCCAACACCTTGTACGAGTTCACGTGGAACCAATTCTGTGACTGGTACTTGGAGCTGACCAAACCTGTGCTGTTTAAAGGCGATGAAGCCTCGCAGCGCGGTACTCGTCAGACACTGGTGCGCGTGCTGGAAAGCCTCCTGCGCTTGATGCACCCGCTGATGCCATTTATCACCGAAGAGATTTGGCACAAAGTGGCACCACTGGCGCGCACCGACTACGACGCGTCGCACAGCATCATGAATCAAGCCTTCCCAAGCGTCGATGACTGCCTGCACAACGCTGCGGTTGAACATGACATCGACTGGGTGAAGAACTTTATTCTGGCCATTCGTGTGGTGCGCGGTGAGATGGATATTCCACCAACCAAGCCACTGCCAGTGCTGTTGCGTAACGTATCCAGCGACGACAGCCGCCGTTTAGCCGCCAACCAAGCCTTGTTGCAAAACTTGGCGAAATTGGAAAGCATCACCGTGCTTGGCGCGGATGCCACAGCACCAGCCAGCGCCACGCAACTGCTGGGTGGTATGGATATCCTGATCCCAATGGCGGGCCTGATTGACAAAGAAGCAGAGCTGGCACGTATCGCCAAAGCGCTGGAAAAACTGGCGCAAGAACGCGACCGCGTTGCCGGTAAACTGGCCAACGAAGGCTTTGTGGCCAAAGCACCAGAAGCGGTACTGGCCAAAGAGCGCGAAAAACTGGCAGACGCCGAAGCGGCGATTGTGAAGTTAACGGCGCAACAAGCCGAGATCGCGGCGCTGTAAGCCCAAGGTCGTCTCGAGCACACATAAGGCGCCTCAGCAGGCGCCTTTTTTCTACCTATTCTGGCAATGCCACGTTAAGACGTCGGCGAAAACAAACTTGGGTCGAGCGTTCGTAAAAATGGTTTGATGATGGCGGCCGCTTGGCCGGCAAAATCACAATAATCCTCTTTGACGGTATTGGTGTTCATCGCCAACACCAATTGATAGTCGGGATACACCACCAACCAGCTCTGCGCACCATCAGACACGCCACCGTGGTGGATGTATCGCAGCTCTTTGCTAAGCGGGTTCGCTTGGTCACAATACAAAAACGGCCGCTGACTAACCCGCCAGCCAAGGCCATAATTTTGCTCGTTTTTCTCACCATTATTCAGCCGCTGCACCGTCCAAAACTGCTGCTGGATCGCCGTTGGAATAAAGGCTGGGTCAAGCCACGCCGCGCCCAAGCGTGCTAGGTCAACCGACGACGCAGCCAAGCCGCCACCGGCCCACTTTTGCGACAAATCGACCGGCCAATGTGGTTTGACCTGGCCCGATGTTTTCTGCTGATAAAACTGCACTTGCGCCGGATAGGGTGCATCCGCCGCGCGGATACTAGGAAGGGCTAAAGGCTCTGTCACTCGGCTTACTAACAGGCTTAAAAACGGCTGGCCTGCAGCATGTTGCATCACACTACTGGCCAGATTGACATCAAAGGAGGTGTACATAAAGTCCTCGCCGGCTTTGTATTGCAAGCTGGCGTTATCAAAGATCTCCAGCGCCGCATCGACATCGTCATAGTGTTTTTGTTTGATTAAGCTGTGCCAAACCCCGCGCCAATCATCATTGGTTTCATAACTCGGCAAACCTGCAGTATGCGACATCAATTGGCGCAAGGTCAGCGTCTGCCACGCCGGGTTGGGTAACTGGTGCTGGTAACGGGAAATAGGCTCATCTAAGTCGAGCTGCCCAGTCGCTAACAAACGCGCCAGCACCGTCGCCGTTACCGCTTTGGAGGTACTACCGATGCGAAATTGGCTCTGCGGCGTCACCGGTAGTTGCTTCTCGACATCGGCATAACCACTGCCTGCCGCCCACACGAACTGCCCTTTATGCATCACCGCCACGGTCAGCGCTGGTAATTGTTGCGATGCTCGCGCCTTGGTCAGCGCCTGCAACGCTTGGGCTGCCGCCTCACTAAACTCAGGTTTTGCAAGCTGCTGGAACTGCGGCGCTGTCTGGACATCGGGTGTTGGCAGTGTCAGCCAGCCGACGCTGAAATATCCCACAACGGGTACGCCGGCAATCAGGGTTGCTACCAGCAAGAAATAACCAATCATTTTGGCGGTTTGTTTCATCAAGTGTCGCATCATCAATCCTTGTCGTTGGCAAAAAAGCAATACCAAGCCGTCACCGCGCAAAACGCGACGGCTGGCAGTTTACAAAGTTCAGGGTCTACTTGAGTCGCACCAAGTGCTGGGCTTGGTTGGCCGACTATGGCGGCATGTCGCTTAAGGCGGCATCAGCGGGCTCCCCGCTCACGTAACAGTTGGATAAGTTCGGGGCTTGAGGCTCTATTCAGTGGCGAGCGCAGCTCAGCGCCATCGGACAGTGGCGTTTGCACCTGCAGATTGACATCCGCGCCATGTGCTAATAACAGCTGCACCATCGCCACATCGTTATTGGCTGCGGCGTTAATCAGTGGCGTTTCATCGGCCAGCACGGCGGCGTTGACATCGGCGCCAGCGGCCAACAGCCGTTTGGCTAGCGTTAAATCGCCGCGCTCCGCGGCAATGATAAGCGCGTTGCCATCGCCACGACTACTGATCTGCACATCGGCACCACGCGATAGCAGCAGTTCGACCATTGCACGATCGCCTTGGCGAACCGCCACCATTAAAGCGGAGCCTTGACCTGGCATCGCGATATTCAGCGGCGCCCCAGCATCCAGTAGCTCAAGCACCGCGGCCCGCTCGCCGTGTTGAACCGCCGCAAGCAATTGCGACAAAGGCTGCAAATCACTTAACCGCACTTGCGCGTGGCGTGCCGGCAGCTGCGCCAATTGCCAATGATGCGCTAACCACAAACAACTAAACAGCAACAACACCACGCAGCCGCCAAGCGGTAACCACGCCAATCGATGTGGACTGGCGTTGGGTTGCAACACAGCGTTTATCCGCAGCGCCAGCAGCGAAGGCTGTAACCAGCGCTGTGTGAACGTCAGCTCGCTACGCTCAAGCTGCGTTGGCAACCGAGCACAATCCAACAAGGTTTGCGCATAATCCACGGCGATCTCATCGGATGCGGCAACCGCTAAGTCACAACGCACTTCACGCCAGCGCATCAACTCTTGGCAGACCAAGCGCCAACCCGGACTCCACCAAAACAGGCAACTGAGCAGCTGTTGCAGCGTATAGGCTTTTAAATCACCATGGGCAAGGTGGCAAAGTTCATGGCGTACAATTAACGCCAGTTGCCGTGGGTGCAACTTCACAAGGTAATAACGCGGGAGTAAAATCAAGGGGCGACGCCAGCCGATCAGCATGGCGCTGTTAATTTGGTCATGCTGCGCCACTGCCACATGGCCAGCCGCTATGTTGCTATTTGTGTGGTAGCAGGCGATCCCAATGTCCGCGCCGCCAAGCGGTTGCGCAGTAGCACGTAAACGTCGCACCGCTAAATAACTGCGTGCAAGACCAAGCAGTTTTAACAGCGCGACCAGCGGCACTATCAACCAAAACCAAAATGACGGCGAAAGCAAATACAACACTTGCGAGGCCAACGGCCAATACACTTGCCGAACAGCTGTTACCGCTTGTTCCGGCGGCAGTTGTGGCGGCATTGGTTGTTCCGGTAGTGTGGCGGTGCTGGCAGGCAATAACTGGGTCATTCCTTGATGAAACCAAGGTACCACTTGCGTATCCAGCGCCCACGGTTGTAACAGCAGGAGTGGTAGCACCACCAAGCTTATCCCAGCGCTGCTCCACACCCAGATAAGCGCCGCGGCATGTTGACTACTGACGCGACGACTCCACGCCTGCAACGGCAGCAACCCCAACGACAACGCGACGTGAAGCAGCATGTAAAACGCCAGCCAGCTAATTTCCAGCATCAAAGCCTCGCATCGTCCTTGACGCCACACCGTTAATCATGGCTAGGCCCCTGAAGCAGGTTGCCGCAGGCCAGCGTCGCTTTCTTGCTCAGGGTTAATTGGGTCCGAATGGCTTTGTGAAGGGTCACTTGGCGTGGAGGGGCTGTGGCTGGCTGCTCTGGCGGCATCGACACGACTCGCTCGCACAGCGCTGTTCGCCTGATCGATTTTCGCTTGCAGTTGCAACGCCAGTTCAGGCGTTAACGTCTGCTCTTGCAACAAATGCTGCGCCAGCGCATCCGGTGAGCCACCAAAGAATTTTTTTAGCAGTTGCACCAGCGCGACACTGCGCGCCTCCTGTTGCACCGTCAACGCTTGGTAGACAAACGCCTTGCCCGCTTTGTGTGCCTCTACATGGCCTTTATCCAGCAAAATGCGGCAAATCGTTTGCACCGTGGTGTACGCCACCGGCTGCTCAGCGCTTAACCGCTCGGTGAGGTCGCGAACGGTCATCGCGCCGTCACGCCATAACAGATCCATAATTTTTTGCTCCGCCGCCGTCAGCTGAGCGGATTTTTGCCGCGCCATCACCACCCTACCCTCATCTACTAAGTTATTAGTAGTTAAACTAGCAGCAGCTTGGATTTTGATCAACTAATTCTTTAGTTTTTAAGTGATGTTGGTATCAATAGGCAACGCGCTAAGCAACCGAAGGACCTGTAACACCGCAGTAGAAGCCGTCATCCGCAGTCTACTCCAAGTTATCCCTGCGAATAGACGCTGATATCACCGCTGATAAATAAGAAAAAGGCCTGTGAATACAGGCCTTTGCAGTTTGAGTATTAAGCGATTATTTGCGGAAGCGACGAACGCCTAAGCCCAGTAATGACAATCCAAACAGCGCCAAAGTCGATGGTGCTGGCACATCGGTGGTGGTTGGTAAATGCGGATCGTGCGCAGCAATACTAATGTGTGACAACGCTTTGTCGCCAAAATCGCTCGTATTCCATGACCCTGCTAAGGTGTAGTTCTGTGAGAGAGATAGATTTTCTTTGTCTTTGCCAAAGATATCATTGAAATTAAAGTCATAAACCATAAAAGAACTATTACTACCACCGGTATTTTCAGGTTTACCTTTGGTCTTGTCTTGGCCAGCATCAATATTTCCACTTTTTAACACAATAGCAAGATGATCAAAGTAGTTCTCACCCAAAATGGATTTGACGGCTTGGATAGCAGCAGCGTAGGTTGTTAATTTCCACGTGCCTGTGCTGCTATTCGCACCAGTTAGTTCAAACTTAAACAACTGGTAAGCTTCAACGTTTGAGGTCGCAGGATTGTCAAATGCCTGAGTACTTTTACCAGCAACAGTGTTGTACTGCACGGCGTTTGTGCCATCCTGCTTTGCCAAGCCTATCCAACCCGGATCTAAATCGCCGTCTTTATCGATATCAATCCAGCCCGCTTTATCGCCCACGACACCGCTTAAAAATTCATAACCATTAAATAACTGAATGCCTTTCACAGTTTCGCCATTTAATAATCCATCGGCATATTGACCAATGTTGTAATCATATCCGTACTGACCCGAATCATTCGCGCCAGTGTAACCTTTACATTTTGTAGCGTTGTATGAAGAAGCTTTGGTCAGCAAGTTGGTACCAAATTCTGAAGTAGCAACAGAGGTCAGTTTAACAGCACCACAATTTGAATAAACATTTCCATCAATAGCAGTTGCCTGTGCCAAGGTGGTTAATGACAGTAGAACGGCCGATAAAGCAATTTTTTTAAACATAGTTATGCCTCCATTTGCATTGTAATGCGATTAAAGCAAAAGGCATGCCAATTGATAACCTATTGTTTTATAACAACATTAAGTATTAAGGTTCGCAAAACATGTAAAGAAAGGTTATTGCCAAGCTTAGTGAGTATCTTATTTTTTAAAATTGCCGAATATTTTAATACTTCTGTAACATTAAAAGTCATTAAAACAAACAAAGCTAATAAAACACATGCATTCAGGTCGTTTAAGTTTAAATGACCTGTATAATTTGCTGACAAAACAGGCATTAGCAAGCACATGCCTGCCCTCCAGCAGCCATGTTGTTTCTGAAATCAAACCAAATGCTAACAAAAAGCCCTCTGAAGAGGGCTTTATAGAAACAAGCGCTTAGCAAGTAACTCGGCGATTAATGCTTCGCATCATCCTCATCGAAATCATCTTCGTCGTCGCCTTCAAAGTAGGTGCCCCAGCCGTCGTATTCGATACCAAACTTTTTCGCCAGTGCTTCAAGTTTAATGGCGTCAGCGGTGATGCTGTCACTGTCTAAGCTTTGCTCGCGGATCGCATCAAACACCCAAGCGCTGCCGCCGTCTTCGAATTCAACTTCTTCTGCATCCGTGACTTCAAAACCAAGTTTGAATACTTCAACTGCTAATTTTTCCAGCTGGGCAAAGTCTTGATGGTAAAAATGGTGCTCAATGGTGTATTCCGCATCAGGATCGCTGCCATCTTCCATTAGGGCATCGATGGTGTCGTCGGTGAAATCTTTCCAATTTTCGCTCATGGCAGGGTCCTCTGTGCAGCCGTTGCTGCGTGAAACTAAAATGGGGCCTCACCGAGGTGAGGTTGGGTCTTGGGGCATTGTAGCCTTGTTCACCAATGAAGGGAAAACCGAACTGCTTTTTTTAACGAGAATTCATGCAGTTGGCTGGTTTTAACTGCGAGGGGCTTATCGCAGCAACCGGAGAATGTAAAAAAGCCGGTCGAAACCGGCATTGCAATACGTCACCAACTACAGGCTAAAGTGCGTTTTGGCTTGCCGGTGTTAAATTGGCCGTAGCCACTTCAGCGTCCAGCTCGGCAATTTTGTCTTTCATTTGACCATGCACATATTCGGCGAGTTGCCGCACCGGCACCGCCATCTCTGCCGGATGAATTGGCGGCAAAAATTCGATAATTAACTTGCCGTTGTTCCAACGATTTAACTTGATATGACCGCAGGTGGTATTCATGCAAATTGGCACAATCGGCACGCTGGCTTGTTGTGCGATGTGAAACGCACCGGTTTTAAACGGTAACAAGCCGCGGCCATAACTACGGGTTCCTTCAGGAAAAACCCAGACCGACAGTTTATCGTTGACGATTTTATCCACCGCACCTTGCATGGTGCCCACTGCTTTGGATTTATTGTTTCTATCAATCAATATGTTGCCCGCAAGCCAATACAACTGACCAAAAAACGGAATAAATTTCAGGCTCTTCTTACCCACCGTCACGGTACCAGGAATTAAAGCGCCACTGATGGTAAACACATCAAAGTTATTTTGGTGATTGGCGACAAACACGCATGGCATCGCATCGTAAGCCGATTGATCACGGCGGATCTCGACGTCTAAGCCCAGAATTTTGGCTACAGAACCGTACCACGACGAGAACAACCCTACGTTGTTACGATGAAACGGCCGGAACATGCAGTACACCAGGCCAACCACAGCTGAGATGACGACAAACACAGCAATAAGTAGAATTCGAATGATAGCGAGCACAATAAACCCCGAGCAAAAAGGACGCCCCAGTATACTCGGTTTACAGCTGTACGCTGGTTTGATCTGTGCCGAAAAAGCGCTGCAATAGCAAAAAAACCGCTAACATCGGCGATTAAGGGCTGTTTTGGCAATTAAGGGGAGTTTGATATACAAAGTTCGCTTACAACTCTCTGCACCCCAAGCAGTGCATTGGTTGCTGCGGCTGGCGGTTTATTTACCGCAGCGACAAAAAAGCCGCCGACAGGTGGCTAATGCCAGTCAGTTAAGCTGATTGGCATTCTTTTTTTGTGTCAATAGACCTTCAAAGGCGAGCAGCGGAAACAAATAAAGCAGACCGTCAGCCGCAGGGATAGCGGATGACGAGCCTACATGTCTGTGAGA
>CAYTIQ010000052.1:0-28692 GCA_964437935.1 uncultured Rheinheimera sp. | reverse complement strand
AGGGTATGGTGGTTTAGCTAACTGAGGAATGTGGGGTTTGTGTTACGCTTACCTTAATTCAATCAAACGCAAACTGATCCTCGGTATCAGTAGCGCTTTTATTCTGACCACGGTGGGCTTAACCCTTACCAATTGGTGGGTCAGCCACCTAGAGATCCAACGGCAAGTTCAACAGCAATTATTGCCGCAACAGTTGGCGACGATCAGTGCCAATTTGACGCTACGGATTGAATCGCTGCAACGCATCGCCGAGCAGCTGGCCAGCTCGCCGCAAGCGCAACGGATGGTGGCAACCGGCAAAACCGCCAACGGCCAACAAGAGCTGGTTGATGAGCTCAAACAAATCAAAGACGTGCATGGCTTGCAACAAACCTCTTACTGTGACCGCGATAGCGGCGAGTATTGGAATGATCGAGGTTACTTACGAAAGCTCAATCCCGAACAAGACGGCTGGTTTTTCAAGTTCAAAGACTCAGGCAAAACGTCGCAAGTTGCTGTTTATAAAAGTGATGTCGTGGGGTATCAGATCTTTGTTAATTACCAGCAGACAAACGGCAAAGGGCTAGCGGGTGTTGCCAAGTCGTTGAACGATATGGTGACGATGATCAAGCAATATCGTATCGAGCAAACAGGCCAAGTGTATCTGGTGGATCAACAAGGCAAGGTGGTGATCCATCCCAGTGCCAACATTGGCACTGCGTTGACGACCTTGGTCGATAGTGACACAGCGGCATCGCTGACAGCGGCGAGCACAGATCCCGTGGTGGTGACCAAACGCGTCAATGGCCAAGATTGGTTATACGCCAGCCAGCAATTGCCGGTCGCCGGCTGGACCCTGATCGCCGAAGTACCCGCTGATGAGTTCTACAGCGTGTTGTACCACACCCAAGTACGAATGCTGGTCGTCGCTGCCGTGTTACTGCTGGTTGGGATGCTATTGGCGGTATGGTTTAGCCATCGCTTAACCGCCCCCATCCAGCAGCTGGCGGCGTTGTTTCAACAACTTGCGGGACGCGACGCAGATTTAACCACCCGCCTGCAGTTGAATTTTGATCAAGAACTCAATGAACTAGCCGCTGGATTCAATCAATTTGTCAGTCAATTGCATCAAGTGGTCAGTGATGTATCGAAACGCAGTGAGCTGTTGGCTCGTCAAGCCAAAGAGCTCGCCAAACAAGCCGCCGTCGGGTTGAGCGACAGTCAATCGCATCAACAGGTGACGGCCAAAGTACTCGATGCATTGCAGCAAATGCAGGCCACAGTACAAGAGATCGCTGGCCATGCGGCATTAACAGCCCAAACCACCCAGCAAAATCTCGAGAGTACCGCACATGCGCTGCACGATGTACAACATGCAAGAAATCTAACGACCGCTGTTAGTGGTGAAATTAGTACTGTTGGAAGTCAGGTGCACCAGTTGGCCAGTCAAACCGATGCGATCAATGCCATTTTGGATGTGATCCACGCAGTGGCGGAACAAACCAATCTGTTGGCTCTTAACGCGGCGATCGAAGCCGCCCGCGCGGGTGAACATGGCCGTGGTTTTGCGGTGGTAGCCGATGAGGTGCGCAATTTAGCCAGTCGAACCGGCCGTTCCGCCGGTGAAATCCAGCAGCTGATCGCGCGCTTATTGCAACAAACCCACGATGCGGTCAACGCCGTGCAAACCGCCATTGACCAAGCCGGTGCGTCGGTGACCCGAAGTGAACAAGTGCAGCATCAGTTAACGTCGATGCACCAGCAAGTACAACAGCTCGAGCAAATGAACGTGCAAGTGGCGGCTTCCACTGAGGAACAATCGGTGGTGACCGCCGATGTTTCGATGCAACTGGAACAGTTATCCAGTTCATTTGACAATAGTCTGCAGCAGGCGCGTCAATTGGAACACAGTGCCGCCGACCTCTTACAAATTGCCAGCGAGTTACAAGCCTTAGCTGGGCGTTTTAAGTTGGCGTAAGCGCTTTGTTCTGTTGTGAAGCGAAAAGCTAAACTGAAAAAAGCTCAATAACTGAGATAATAGTTAAGCAAATAATTAAGTAAAAAAGGGACAACCTAGGGTTGTCCCTGTTTTTTTCATATAAAGGCAAGCTATGTGGTGATTAGCCAGTAAAAAGTGTCCGGACTAATTTTTTCTTGGCTTTATCTGTCACGCCTTCAAGCACACGTTGCACCAGCTGTACTTGCAAGTACGTCGTCAAAATTGAGCACAGCAGCACAGACAGATACCAGCTAACGAAACCATCTAAAGATTTGAACACTTGCAAATACAAGATGTGCCACAGATAAATCCAGATACTGTTCGAACCAATAAACAAGATCAGACTCTCTAAACGCACCTGCTGACAGAGCGCCATGATCCGCTCCGACGCGAGATACAGCACAAACGCCATCATCAACGCAAAACTTAAGTAATAACTGGTCGGTGGGTATTTGAACTCTTGGGTTGGTAACCAGCCAGAATTATGGTTCCAATTGATAACAAATAAAGTAAAAAAAACCAAAGTAATTATAAATAAACAAATGACTACGTCAAGTTTATTAAAATCAGGAAGTCTTATTCCTAACGCGAACACCAAACCATAGCTAATTGTATAGAAGATAAAACTTTTTAATATTACGCCCAACACCCCAAGCTCAGACGCACGCATAGAATAAACAACAAACTCGTAAATTGAATACAAAAACAATAAAACTAATCCAAAAATAAAATTCGATGAAATTCTTTTGTGTATAGAATAAATTAGTGGTGCAATAATTGCCACCAAAACAAACACACGAATAATCCACACATACCCGATTCCGTCTATCAATAGATACGTTCGAACAATTGTTGTTAAATATTCTGATTCAAAAGGCCCACTAATTATAAATTGCAATACAAAATATAAAGTCAAAAAAATCCAGACGGGAAATACTAATCTTTGAATTCGTGACCATAAATATTTAATGTAAGGTTCATTTTTGACAGATAAACGAAATGATACCCCCGAGATCAGAACCATTAAGGGAACATCAAAATTTCGAAGCTGAAACAGAACTGCAGGAGGGTTGACATGCGCAAAAATTATCATTATTAAACCCACAAACCTAAGAAAATCTATTCTTGTGTCACGCATGTAGTTGCTCCTAAAAATTTTTAACTATCGTTACATAAAACAATAGCTTGCACCAGCAACAGCGCGTCGCCGCCTAACAAAGACTGTACCAAAGCACTATTGACCTCAGCATGTAATGGCAACACTATGCCTAAAAAGCTCTTGGAGTGAAAGACATGCGTGTATCGACCATTTCTATCGCGGCACTGGCTGCTCTTGCCATCACCAGTCCTCAGGCTGCTAGCTTACCGCCGTTGCAATTAGGCGATGCGGTGACCCTGTCTGGCATCTCCAGTGGTGCTTATATGGCCAGTCAATACCATCTGTCGTTTAGCAACGAGGTGAAAGGCGTTGGGCTGATTGCTGGTGGGCCTTGGGGCTGCGCCTTGGGCGATTTATCCGTGGCCTTGGCGCATTGCATGGCCAAACCAGATGCCAAGCCTGATCTGACCAAAGCACGACAAGCGATGGATGCTGCCGTGGCCTTAGGTAAATTACCGCCATTGACGGCGCTCAGAAACACCCCTGTTTATGTGTTGCACGGCCGCTTGGACCAAACCGTCGGCGCTGTGGTTAGCGATGCTCTTGTGTCGCAATATCAAGAGCTTGGCGCCAAGGTGACTTACGACAACAACCGACCATTTGCACATCATTTCCCAACGTTAGCCACAGGCACCCGCTGTGATACGTCCGAATCGCCGTTTCTTGGGAATTGCCAGTTTGATGCAGCAGGCGCTTTACTAAAAACCTTGTACCCTGCGCTAAAACCAGCGCTGCAACAGGCCAGCGGCACACTGCTGGAGATTGATCAGCAAGCGCTTGGCGGTGAGACCGCCAGTAGTCTTGCCGATAAAGGTTTTCTGTATGTTCCAACACAATGCGCGGCCGGTCAGGCCTGTCAACTGCACATCGCGTTTCATGGCTGCAAGCAGAACGCCGAAGCCATTGGCGATGTATTTGCCAAAGGCACAGGGCTAAATGCATATGCTGATAGCAATGACTTGGTGGTGTTATACCCCCAAACCAAAAAGTCGATGCTGTCCCCTTTTAATCCCAACGGCTGCTGGGATTGGTGGGGTTACACGGGGCCGGACTATGGCAATAGCCAAGGGCCACAAATCAAGGCCGTGCATCGTATCGCCCAAGCATTGCAATCCCGCTAAGCGCGTCAGGTTACGAGCTAACACCCGCACTAAAGCCCACCACGTAAGTCCACTAGGTCAAATTCCCACTCAAGGCAGCAACGATAGCCTTGAGTGGTGGGCCTTGAGAGGCGAGCCTTGACGATAAAGGCGTCAACCTTGCAGTGTTGGTTGACGATTATCCAGCCGCCGGAAACTGCGCCGCCATCGCCTGCAGCGTCTCGCCGGTGACTCGATTGATCCGCCAATCGTGCAGCATCACGGCGCCAAGCGATTGATAAAAATCGATCGCCGGTTGATTCCAGTCCAACACCGACCATTCTAAACGCCCGCAATCGCGCTCTACCGCAAGCTTGGCCAAATACGTAATAAGCGCCTTGCCAATGCCTTTACCGCGAAGTGCCGGGTCGACAAATAAATCTTCCAGATAGATGCCCGGCTTGGCTAAAAACGTGGAGTAGTTATGGAAAAATAACGCAAATCCGGCAGGTTTCCCTTGGTAGTCAGCAATGACCACTTCCGCGTACGCCTTGTCGCCAAACAAGGTCGCATGCAGTTTAGCTTCGTCCGCCACCACCATCTCAAGCAACTTTTCATACTCTGCTAACGCGCGGATAAACTGCAAAATAGTTGGAACATCACTCGCGTCTGCCAAGCGCAGACTTAAGCCGTCAATACGGGTTGTAATCATCGGGACCATCACTTACATCAAAGGAAAAACTCAGTTGTGCCGTGTTTTGCGCGTTAGGTCAAGCGCAAGTCGTGCAACGCAGCATTTCCTCAGACAATCACATCAATACAAACAACAAAGCCAGCGAACTGCTGGCTTTAGCAAGAAAATGAACGTCGTCAAGACTTATGAGCGCTCGACAATACCGGCGCTGCTCGTGCTGTTTTCAACATACACATCGCACAGTCGTGCCGCCAATTGCACCGCGTCGCGATAGCGCGGGCTTTGGTCAAGCTGGGCATCCGTGACGGTGCTTTGATGTTTTAATTTAGCGATGCGCGCGCTGGTATGTTGCCACTGCGCTTGCGGCAATGTATCCAGTACTTCAAAGGCGCCTTGGCGATCATTGCATACCAACACCATGTCACAACCCGCGTCTAACGCCGCCGCTGCGCGTTGCTGATAGCTGCCCGCTTGATGAGCGCCAGCCATGCCTAAATCGTCACTAAAAATCACACCGTCAAATTGCATTTGCGTGCGCAACACCTGTTGTAACCAGTAGCTGGAGAACCCTGCGGCTTTGTCACAAAATGCCGGATAGACCACATGCGCTGGCATCACTGCATCCAAGGCTTGCCGCTTGGCTAATTCACGAAACACCAGCAAGTCCAGCGCTTCAATCTCTGCTTGCGAGCGACGGTCCACCGGCAATTCCAAATGCGAATCTTCTTTCACCGAACCATGTCCAGGGAAATGCTTACCGGTGGTTTTCATGCCTGCTTGATGCATGCCTTGGCAGAAGGCATCGACCAGTTCGACCACTGCATGTGGATCTTGGTGAAATGCGCGGTTGCGGATCACATCACAGACGCCCCAGATATCAGCGACTGGCGCAAACGAAATATCAATATCTTGCGCCAACACTTCTTGTGCCATCAACCAGGCCATTTCAGTGGCATAAGTCTTGGCTTGAGGCATCTGTTGCTCGGCGCCTGGGAAAATCTGCCCCATCGCTGGAATTTTAGTAAATTGATGTTTAAAGCGTTGTACTCGACCACCTTCGTGATCCACCGCCAGCAACAATGGGTTACGGGCAGCCTTGCGAGTTTGGCGGACTAATTCAGCTAACTGTTTTTTGTCTTGATAGTTACGGCTGAAATAAATCACCCCGCCGATGGCCGGGTGATCCAGTAATTCGATTTCTTCTTGAGTGATTTCTAGACCTTGCAGGTCTAGCATGACGGATCCAAACATACGACTTCCATTACGCGCCTTAGTTAGGCGTTCTGAGTGACCGAGAATGCAGTTACTTTACGCAAAAAAACAGAAAATGACCAGCGCTGTCATTTGTAACAAAATATGTCAAAAATGTCAGTAAATGCTTATTTTGATTGTAACTGAGGCCTCGTGCTTTATGTTAGTGATTTTTAATATGTGAGGATGTAAGCAATCACCTAGCGACACTGAAAGATGGCAAACCACAGTGCTATGCCCAACTTTCAGATCAAAAAAAAGCTGGGTTTCCCCAGCTTTTTCAATCCATCGACAGTATTAAGCTTTCAGCGCCATGCCTTCGAGTACGCCAGGCTTGAAGCTATCGACGCTGATTGCACTAAAGCGTAACTCGTTCATCGTTTCCAACTGCGCTTGTTCTTCACTAGTAATAGCGTTGATCTCCGCTGCTTTGGCAATCAGTTGATTTAATGGCAACTTACGTGGCAACTTGCCTTCTTTTTGCGCTTGGGCAATTTTCTTCAGCACAGGTTGCGCTTCATGCACCGCAATAAAGGCTTGTTCCATCGAACCCGTTGGGTCGTCTTTCCCCTCCCCCAAGTAACACAGGTGGGTTAAGCGGTCGCGGATCACCGACGGTTTTAACAACGCATCGCTGATATCCATCGCCAAACGGTCATCTGGCATCTCATAACCAATACCAAATGGGAACACCAAACGTTTTAACACCGAACCGACCAGCTTGTTGCTAAAGTTGGAGAAGAAACCAGCAAAAGCACGACCAATTTCGTACAAGTTGCGCTGCAAGGCGTAATGCACGAATGGTAAGTCTGCCACTTGGCGACCGTTATCTTCATAGAACTTCAATACCGCAGATGCGATGTACAGGTGGCTTAATACATCACCTAAACGCGCCGACAGCATCTCTTTGCGTTTTAAATCGCCGCCTAACATCAGCATTGAAATGTCCGCAGACAAGGCTAAGGCATTACTCATGCGAGTCAATTGCTTGTAGTACTGCGCAGTTTCACCCGACACTGGCGAGCTATTGAATTTACCTGCGGTTAAACCTTGGAACAGGGCACCAAAGGTGTTGCCAAGCGCAAAGCCAACGTGTTTCATCAACAACTCGTCAAATTGTTTCAAACCAGCTTCCGCATCTGGGTTCGCTGCCGCTTCTAACTCTTTTAACACGTACGGATGGCAACGCGTGGCACCTTGACCGAAGATCATCAGGTTGCGCGTTAAAATGTTGGCGCCTTCCACGGTAATAGAAATCGGCACGCCCATGTAACCATGCGCTAAGTAGTTTTTCGGACCACATTGAATAGCACGGCCAGCGTGAATATCAAACGAGTCGTTTAGCAAGGTCCGAGACATTTCCGTCATGTGGTATTTGGCGATCGCCGTTACCACAGAAGGGCTTAATTTCAGGTCAATCGCACCTGCCGTCATCACGCGCATTGCTTCAAGAGAGTACGTTAAACCACCGATGCGGCCCAAAGACTCTTGCACACCTTCAAATTTACCAATCGATAAACCGAATTGTTGACGAACATAGGCGTAAGCGCCGGTCATGCGAGTCGCCAAGTGGCCGGTGGCTGTGCCAAGCGCTGGCAGAGAAATACCGCGACCAGCCGACAGACACTCAACCAGCATCCGCCAGCCGCGACCTGCGTACGCAGGGCCGCCAATGATCCAATCGAGCGGGATAAATACGTCTTTACCGTAGGTCGTGCCGTTCATAAACGCCATGTTCATAGGGAAGTGGCGGTCACCAATTTGCACACCGTCGTGGCTGGTTGGAATAAGCGCACAGGTGATGCCGATATCTTCTTTGTCACCCAGTAACTTTTCTGGGTCGTATAACTTAAAGGCCAAACCCAGTACGGTGGCGACAGGCGCCAAGGTGATGTAACGTTTGTCCCAGTTTAAACGAATACCGACGACTTCTTGGCCTTCAAACATGCCTTTGCAGACCACACCCGTATCTGGAATACCACCTGCATCAGAACCGGCTTCTGGGCCTGTCAAGGCAAAACATGGCACGTCTTTACCAGCGGCTAAGCTTGGCAACCAACGATCTTTTTGCTCTTGTGTGCCATAGTGCATCAACAGCTCACCTGGGCCTAACGAGTTAGGCACCATCACCGTCACGGCGGCTGTTAAACTGCGTGTAGCAATGCGCGACACAATGGTCGAGTTGGCAATCGCGGAGAATTCACGACCACCGTAGGCCTTTGGAATAATCATCGCAAAGAAACCATTGGCTTTAATGTAATTCCAAACCTCAGTCGGTAAATCACGCTGCTCTTGTACGATTTTGTAGTCGTCGAGCATTTTCAACAGAGTTTCGACTTCATTGTCGAGGAAGGCTTGCTCTTCCGCGCTTAATTGTGGTTTTGGAATAGCATGCAGCTTGGTCCAATCCGGTTTGCCTTTGAACAGGTCACCGTCCCACCAGACATCCCCTGCTTCCATCGCTTCGCGTTCAGTGTCCGACAGCGGCGGCAGGATTTTTTTGAAAATGCCAAAAATAGGTTTTGTGATGAAATTGCGCCGAATGTCAGAGACACCGAGCACAACAGCCAACGCAACCAACAGCACGATTAGAATGGTCATAAGGCGTTCCTAAATTGTAATGACAGAGTGTTGTTTTGCCGGCTGGGTCACAGCCGAATTCGTTGCTAGCTCGAGGCCAGCGGTGCTGCGATCCCCGCAGCTAAATACGGGATCAACCGCGTGATCACACCATCGATTTCAACGGTTTCATGAAAATCAGCAGCAGCGATATCCTTTAATGCTTCACTGGAAGCCATGGTAAAAACGATGGTGCCCAGTGAAAAATGCAGTCGCCAGAAAATTTCACTGGCAGGCAGTTGCGGGCAGCTTTGCTGCACCAACAACACAAATTTGTCCAGCGTGCGGCCATAATGATGGTTAAAAAACCAGCGCAAGTGGCCTTGCACATCGGTATAACCGCGGCCCAGTAACTGTAAAAACAGCGTGGTGCCGTTGCGGCGCACCCGTTCAAGTTCAAGTAACGGTTCGACGAATACCGACAAGGCCGTTTCCAGTTTCACCGGCTGCTGGCTGGCCAACAAGCGGGTAAATTCTTGATCGAGCCGAGGCATTAACACCGCCAAGTAGCGTTGCAGAACCGCCTGGATTAATTCTTTCTTTGAACCAAAATGATAGTTAACCGACGCGAGGTTTACTTCTGCCAAACTAGTAATTTGCCGCAGCGATGTCGCACTAAAGCCAGTCTCGGCGAACAAATGCTCTGCCGCTTCTAAAATTCGAATTTGGGTTTGTTGTTTAGTGCTCATGCCAGACTCAATTTAAACAGATGTTTGAAATGTACGTTTGAATCTAGAAAGGGTCAAGAGGTCGGACCAACTTTTTTAAACGGTTGTTTGATTTTTTAGAATAGCCCGTCGGTCACCGCAGTCACAACCGCATGTTCATTTAACAAATTAGTCGACTGTGTTAAACCGTCGATGTCAGCTCGCACCAGTCGTAATGGAGTATCGTTCAAAAAGAGATACATGGGTATCGCACCATCGCCTGCTAGACAAAAATCACAGCAAACAGAATTCCGAAAAGCGCTAGTCGTGCACGTCAAGCTGCGTTAGAATATGCGCCCCAATTTTTCCTAGGTCACAAGTCCATGTCACAACCTAAAGTCGGTTTCGTAAGCCTTGGTTGCCCAAAGAATTTAGTCGATTCAGAGCGCATCCTGACTCAGCTAAAAGTCGAAGGCTACAACATAGTTCCAAGCTACGAAGATGCTGAACTCGTTATTGTTAACACCTGTGGTTTTATTGACAGCGCGGTGCAAGAGTCGCTCGACACCATCGGCGAAGCGCTGGCTGAAAACGGCAAAGTGATTGTGACTGGCTGCTTGGGCGCACGCGAAGACGAGATCCGTCAAGTACACCCCAATGTCCTTGGCATCACAGGCCCACATGCTTACGAGAACGTGCTTGACCAAGTGCATCAGTTTGTACCTAAACCTAAATACGATCCGTTTATTCAGCTGGTACCAGACACCGGCGTCAAATTAACGCCAAAGCACTATGCCTATTTGAAAATTTCTGAAGGTTGTAACCACCGTTGTACCTTTTGCATCATCCCGTCGATGCGTGGTGATTTAGTATCGCGTCCAATCGGTGAAGTGTTAGATGAAGCGCAGCGCCTGAAAAACGCCGGCGTCAAAGAATTGTTGGTGATTTCGCAAGACACCAGCGCTTATGGCGTGGATGTTAAACACCGCACCGGTTTCTGGAATGGCCAACCGGTCAAAACCTCGATGCAAGCGCTGTGTGAAGCCTTGTCAGACATGGGCATTTGGGTTCGCCTGCATTACGTCTACCCTTACCCGCACGTTGATGATGTGATCCCATTAATGGCCGCAGGTAAGTTATTGCCGTATTTGGATATCCCATTCCAACACGCCAGCCCACGTATTTTGAAACTGATGAAACGCCCAGGCCAAGCCGAACGCACGCTAGAGCGTATTCGCAAATGGCGCGAGATCTGCCCTGAGCTGACTATCCGTTCAACCTTTATCGTCGGCTTCCCTGGCGAGACTGAAGAAGAATTCCAAGAGTTATTGGATTTCTTAAAAGAAGCTCAACTCGACCGCGTTGGCTGCTTTAAATACAGCCCAGTCGAAGGCGCCAAAGCCAACGAATTGCCAGATCCAGTGCCAGAAGAAATCAAAGAAGAACGTTACCACCGCTTTATGGCGCTGCAACAACAAATTTCTGCCGATCGCCTGCAAGCGAAAATCGGTCGCACCATTGAAGTGCTGATTGATGAAGTAGACGACGAAGGCGCAATTGGCCGCTCAGCTTCCGATGCACCAGAAATTGACGGTGTGGTGTATTTAAACGGCGCGACCGAGTTAAAACCAGGTCAAGTGGTGGTTGCCAAAGTCGAGGCTGCAGACGAGTATGATCTGTGGGCCGACGTCCTTGAAGTGAAAAACTAAGTGCGCGTTCACTGACTAAAAAGCCAGCAGCTGCTGGCTTTTTTATTGGCATATCGCCATAACAACCTGTCATTTAAACAAACCTGTCGAGGTCGCACTTTTTACATAACCGCTTTGCACAACCACCCGAAAAACCGCTTGAGTATCGAGCATCTGATACTGCTGCAGTTAGCTGGAGTCGTTGCGCACACTCACAAGCACACTTGAGCAAACTCAAAACACCAGCAGACGACTCTGTTACTGACCAAACCGCCGCTCGAACACCGCAGGGTCAACAAACATTTCGTAAAGCTCTGGGCTTTGCCTGTATCCTGCGACTTTTACACTGTCCCACCCTTGGCCAGACAACGCTGCTTCAACTAGTAACTTGTTGTATGGGCTTGCTTTTTCATCTGAGAAAAACTCAGTCGGTGTAAACCAACGCGCCTGCGCAATTTCTACTGGGTCGTGTTTGATGTCGACATTAAGCGCCTTCATCACCGCCACCATATAAAAATTCGAAGCGCCAAATTGGCCGTGATGGTGGTGACGCAAACTGATCAGCCGCACGAATTCGGCGTCTATGCCGGTTTCTTCTTTCACTTCTCGCATTGCCGCAAGCTCGATATGCTCATGCGGCTCGACCATACCGCCGGGCAGTTTCCAATATCCCGGCGCTTGACCGGCAAGGGGTTGCTCGCGCACCAATAAAATCTGCCCCTGCGCGTTGAGCACCGCCGCGCCCACCCCAATGGTGTGCGTCGCCGCCAGTGGCAAATAAGCATCGGGCTGTAACTTTTTCACCAGCATCAGCTGACTAGCCTGACAATGATGAAACTAAAATCCATTCTGGACTAAAAACGCCGCCAGCGCGCTGTCGGACGCCGCGAGTTCCAGCCAGCAGAGTTTATAGGGGCAGGTTTGCAGTTCAATAAGTAGCTCGGTCAGCTGCTCGGTGCCAACACCAGCTAATTGGCTGGCCGATAAAAAACAACCGCCATACGGGTTAACTTGCAGCTGCGAATACAAGTCGCTCATCGAAACAACACCTTCTCACGCTGGAACCAATGCACGGAAAACGCCACCAGAACCGCCGCCAAAACCAGCATTTGACCAAACACCAAGGTTAACAGCCCCATGTCCATGGTGCCTTTGACTAATTCTTTGACGCACAAAGCAATATTGGTTACCGGGATCAGCGCCGTTACTGTAGTCAGCTCCACCCCAGGCAGCAAGGCCACCATCAGCGGCATAATCACTATCATACTCAGCGGCCCGATGTAATTTTGCGCTTCTTTGAACGAGCGCGCATAAATCGACAGCGACAATAACAAAGAGCCAAGCACAGTTGTCAGTGGTAATAACAATAATAAGATCAGTAATAGATCCGTCACGCCCAACATCTTCATCGCTTCTGCCACGATATCAACGCCCATCAGTGAGCCAATCACATAACCCCAACCACCAAAACTCGCCACGGTAATGAGGGTCGCCAGCAACCCTGTGGTCAGCACGGTAAAGAGTTTTCCCAGCACCAGCGAGATCCGACTGACCGGGCAAATCAACAAGGTCTCCAGCGTGCCGCGTTCTTTTTCACCGGCACCGATGTCAATCGCCGGATAGGAGCAGCCGACTAAACATAACGGGACTAACAAATAGGCGATAAAGCCACCAATTTTTTCACCTAGGTTTTCTCGCTCAGCCGCCGTACTCACGGTTTTTAAGGTGATGGGTTCAAGCACCGACTTGGCACTGTCCGCCGTTAAACCGAGCTGATGCAGTTTGCTATCACGAATCTCATTGCGATAGGTATTAAACAGTTTGGTAAATTCCGAACCCAGCACATCCATCTGGCTGGCATCGTTGTAAATCAGTTTGAACTCACTTTGGCTGCTGCCATTGGGATCATCGGAGAAATCTTGAGGGATGATGATCGCTGCCTCAAACTTACCGGCGCGGATCGCTTGTGTCAGCGCCTCAAGCGAGGTTTCGTCTGAGGTTACTTGTTTAAAATTCTTATGGTAAGACAATCGCTTAGCAAACTCAGGGGCTCGTTCTTCATGCACAATCACATAACGAAACTCTTCCGATTGCGCTTTATGGACCACATTCGCCATCACCAACCCCATCAAACCAAACAGCACTGGGAATATGATGATCGGTAACAAAATCACAAAAAACATGGTTTTGCGATCGCGTGAGAGTTCCAATAGTTCCTTAAAATACACTTGCCACATGTTAAATCTCCTGGCGGATCACACGCATAAAGCTTTGGCGTAAATCAGTGCGCCCCAGTGCATCGGGCTCGGCTAAGCTGGTAAATTCAGCAATCGAACCAGCAAACGCACTGACGCCGGCATCAATTACCACCACGCGGTCACACAAGGTCGCCACTTCATCTAAATGGTGCGTGGAGAAAATCACCGGCGTGCCGGCTTGTTTTAAGCCGTGGATAAAATCCAGCACGGTTTGGGTGGTCATAATATCCAAACCCGTGGTGGGTTCATCCAGCACCACTACGTTCGGGCTGTGCACAACCGCTCTGGCAATGGCCGTTTTTTGTTTCATGCCACTGGACATATTGTCGGCTTTGCGATTGGCAAAACTATGCATATCGAGCATGGTAAACAGCTCGTCGATGCGCGCACGTAGCACAGGTTCAGGCATGCCATGCAAACGGCCAAAATAAGCGATGTTTTCAAAGGCGGTTAAGCGGCCATACAAGCCGGTACTCGCGGATAAAAAACCGATGCGCTTGCGAGCCTGTAACGGGTCTGTCAACACATCATGGCCATCAATCAGTACTTGGCCACCATCCGGTTGCAACGCCGTCGATAACATCCGCAGCGTGGTGGTTTTGCCTGCACCATTTGGCCCAAGCAGGCCAAGCACTTCGCCGCTGTCACAACTAAAACTCACATCACGGACTGAATGGAACCGGCCATCGTAGTAGCGCACATCGTTCTTTTCTGCGTCACTGAGCTTCTTTGCGTCCGCGACCGCAAAGGATTTCGACAAATGTTTGACGTCAATCATGCATGCCCTGCCTGTCGTTTGGGCCTAAAATAGGCGTCGTCCTGATAAAATTCAGCATGTTGTGAGTACCAGTTTGGGATCCCTAATAAAGGAAGTGGTGTCATTCGCGCCCGCAACGACGGCGCCGTGCAACTAGCAAATTGTTTACAAAGTTCAGTATCAACGAATTGAATTTGTACTGACAAGGGGTTTGCAAAGAAATCATCAGGCACTTGCAGAGGATACATTTTGCCGGTAAGGCCGATGTAAGGCCGGGTCAGCATTTCATAATTGGCATGACCAAAGCTCCAAGCGCATAGACCACTGGTGTTTGAGTCACTAATGTGACGCCAAGCATCGGCATGCTGCCACAGGACTTGCTGCCACTGATGCTCACGCAGCGCATCAATCAGCGGCTGCGTCTTCACTGTGTACAACACCAACACCCCACACTCATCAAACAGCGTCAGTTGATGGCGCAACTTGGAGCGTTCTTTGCCCGTTTGCAGTAGTAACTCACGCTGGTGCAGCCGGTTTAACTCGGCTTTGGTGTTTGGAAATAAACTCCAAATCAGTGCACCAAATAAATCATGCCAATTCTGCTCACGCGTTGGGATCTGACCGGTTTGTGCGATAAAAGTCTCGTAATAACGCCCATCGTCATTTAATACCTGCTGCGAGACAAATCGCACATCAGACACAGCGCGCTGCGCCAGCCAGTTATTTAATGTGGATAGGCTTGGAAAGTCCGATTGCTGCACTAACGGAAACTGTGTGGTGAGCAGCTGAAACGCCGGACATTTCTGGAAAAAATCTGTTTCCCACAGCATTGGCGCAATAAAACGTTGATTTTGCACTGCTAAAGCCCCGCTGAGCCTGTATATGAAAGCTTTCGACCTAACTTACTTGCAATTTTGCTGAAAAAAGGCCTTGCAATTTTTAACCATGCTGGCACAGTCAAGGATGTACGTCTGAACGTACATACTGCCAAATGAAAGTTAAATTGCTTGATTCGTAACGGAGTTTTTACCATGTGTTCAATATTCGGGGTGCTTGACATCAAGACGGATGTTAAAGCCTTGCGCCAGCAGGCGCTACAGTTATCGAAGTTATTACGCCATCGCGGTCCAGACTGGTCTGGCGTATGGAATGACAACAATGCCATCCTCGTGCACGAGCGTCTGGCCATCGTCGATACTGAAAATGGTGCACAACCCCTGATTAATCCGAATCGAAATCACATTCTGGCAGTGAATGGTGAGATTTATAATCACAAGAATCTCGAAAAGAATTTAAATGTCGACTACAGCTTCCAAACTAAATCAGACTGCGAAGTCATCCTGCCGCTGTACCTTGAGCATGGCGCTGAGTTTGTCGACAAGCTGCAAGGCATGTTTGCTTTTATTCTGTATGACGCCGAGCAGCAGCGCTATTTAATTGCCCGAGACCATATCGGCATTATTCCGCTGTATTACGGCTACGATGAGCACGGTCAGCTTTATGTGGCATCGGAACTTAAAGCCTTGGTGCCGGTGTGTAAACAGCTGCAAGAATTCCCACCAGGCCACTATTTTGACTCGAAAGTCGGCAAATTGGTGAAATACTATCAACGCGACTGGATGAGTTATGACGCGGTGAAAAACAATACAGCCGACTTGGGCGAACTGAAAGCCGCGCTAGAACAGTCGGTCAAATCGCATCTGATGTCGGACGTGCCTTATGGCGTATTATTGTCCGGTGGTTTGGATTCCAGCCTGATTTCCGCCATCACCCAGCAGTTTGCCCGTAATCGCGTCGAAGATGATGGTCAATCCGAAGCTTGGTGGCCACGTTTGCACTCGTTTGCTGTGGGTCTGCAAGGCTCACCAGACTTAGTTGCGGCGCGCAAAGTCGCCGATTCGATTGGCACTGTGCATCACGAAGTGCATTTCACCGTGCAAGAAGGCATCGACTCGCTGCGCGACGTGATTTATTTCCTGGAAACCTACGACGTCACCACCATCCGCGCGTCGACGCCTATGTACTTAATGGCGCGTAAAATCAAAGCCATGGGCATCAAAATGGTGCTGTCGGGCGAAGGCTCGGATGAAATTTTCGGTGGTTATTTGTATTTCCACAAAGCGCCAAACGCGCAAGAGTTCCATGAAGAAACGTTGCGTAAACTGAACCGTTTACACATGTTTGACTGCAACCGCGCCAATAAAGCCATGTCGGCGTGGGGTATTGAAGCGCGCGTGCCTTTCTTGGACAAACACTTCATGGATACAGCGATGCGCTTAAACCCAGAAGCTAAGATGTGCGGCGGCGGTAAAATCGAAAAAGGTATCCTGCGTAAAGCGTTTGAGGGCTTGTTGCCAGATGAAATCCTGTGGCGGCAAAAAGAACAGTTCTCGGATGGCGTGGGTTACAGCTGGATTGACAGCTTAAAAGCCTATGCCGAAAAAGAAGTGACCGATCAGCAAATGGCCACGGCAAGCTTCCGCTTCCCGGTCAATACGCCAGATACCAAAGAAGGTTATTTCTATCGCAGCATTTTTGAAGAGCATTTCCCGCACCCAGCGGCAATTAGCTGTGTGCCTGGCGGCAAGTCAGTGGCCTGTTCAACGCCTGAAGCTTTGGCTTGGGATGCAAAAATGGCAGCCTTGACCGACCCATCGGGCCGAGCCGTGCGTGATGTGCACGAACAAGGCTATTAAATAGATTCAACAGGCGCTGGTATTGCACCAGTGCCTGTTGCTCCTGCGGTTAGTGTTCTTCATTGATCCAGCAAGCCAAGACGTATTTTTATTGCCCCTCTGCAGCAAGTTTCCCCATCTATTTAGTTCTTAGGCATCGCGAGCACCGAAATAAAGCAACATTGCGATTGGTCTCAACTTCAGCCAGACTGAACGAGTGCTGTATGCCTAATCGGCAAAATCTGCTAAATTAGCCGCTTTGTGCCGGTCTGCCCGGTGTAGATCAGATCTGGATGGTTAATGAAGAAGTTAAAATTCGCGTCCTGGATAGTTGTTGCCAGTTGGATTGGCTGTGTTCCTGTTCGTGCTGAGCAAGCATTAACCGGTGTATGGCTTAGCGATACTTCGCAACAGGTGATCCCTGATCCACAATTTTCAGGCTTAACCTGGCGCCACGACGAATTATTGATGTTGGCGGACCAAAGCGCGACCCCTGAAATGCGCATGAAATTGTTCCGTTTCAACCCTGCCAGCGGCCAATTAAATGCGCCAAGCTTACCTATCACGCTGAGTAAACAAGTGCGCGAAGGCTGTTTTGGCGACTACTTAGCCAATTCGCCAGATCTGGAAGCTTTAACCTGGGACAGGGTAGATGATACCACTCTGATCACCGTGACCGAGGACGCCAGCCGTGCTCAGCTGAGTCCAACCTGTGCACGCAAGTTCGAACAAACCAATTCCACCAAGTATCCGACCTTGTTGTTACGGATCACGGTAGATAAAGCCCTGACTCGCGCCGAGATCACGGCGGTTCGCCCAGTGCAGTTTCCATTAGAAGCGCAAGTCGGCGATCAGCCCAACGATGGCATCGAAGGCCTCGCCATTGATAATCTACAAAATTTGTATCTGTCACTGGAAAAGGATTTATCGGGCAAACCGGCGTTATTTAAAACTCGCCTGACTGCCGATTTTTGGGCGAAAGATAACTTCGTCAAGGTGATCAATGCCAATTTGACCTTGCCAAAATTAGACGACAGACCCCACCCGATTAATGATCTCGAGTTTTTACCAAGCCCGGTGACCGGACATCCAGGCTACTTGGTAGCCGTGGCGCGTAACGACGACCAACTGTGGATCTTTGATCTGACCAACCGTGTTGCACCTTTTGTGCACCCGCTGAGCTTTTATGTCAAAACCGATACCAGTGGTTTATGCCCATTATACGAACGGATGGTACAAACCGCGCTGGAAGGCGTAACAGTGCATGACAATACCATGTACCTGGTCAATGACCCATGGAAGCAACACTATGGCGAAAATATCCAATGCGATGTCAACGCCGAGCATTTCCGCACCAACTCGTCGTTATTGTTTAAAACCGAGTTCGACCCACGCTGGTTCACCTTACGTCGTCCGCAGGGACTGACTGGGCTGCCAGCCATCAGTGGCTTAGCGAAAATTGACGATAAGCATTATCTGGCGGTGCAAGATAAAAAAATCAGTACTGGTGGCGACAGACTTGGTGTGATTGAATTAAGCCAATCCGGTTCTCCTAAATTCACACCCATTGCTGTCGAGAATTGGCCGAATCGCCAAGCCGCCAACGACCTTGAGGCTATCTGTGCCGTCCCTGGACGCAATAATGAGTTCTTTCTCTCGGAATCAGGCACTTGGCAAGGCGAATTTGGACGGTTGTTCCACGTAAAACTGGAACAAAACTACGCCACGGTGCTGCAGAGTTTTGAGTTGCCTGTGGTCAATGACGCCAATCCCCAGCAAACAGGGGATCAGTTCGAGGGCTTAGCCTGTCAGCAGTTATCGCCCAATCGCTACCAACTGATTTTGGCCGAGCGTGGTGATCAGCACCGTGCCGGAAGCCTGCAACTGGGTGTATTAGATTTGGCAGCCAACGATCTGCAATGGCAACCACAGCGGGTTGCGATCGTCTCCCCCGTCGCGACAAAAACCGAGTATCATCGCGACCTCGCAGATCTCTATCTCGATGGCAATCAGTTATGGGGCGTCGCGGTGCGTGACGTAGGTGAGCAAGGCCCGTTTCAATCGTTGATTTATAAGGTGGCGACGCTCGACCCAACCGCGCCGCAGCAGCTATTTATTAATCCATTTCCAAAAGTTGCAGCACAAGCGGATGGATTTAAAATCGAAGCCTTGGCGGCTCCATCCAGCGTCATGCCAGGAACTTCATTGATGATCGGCACGGATGACGAGGATTTTGGCGGCGTGGTTCGCCCAATTGAGGCGCAGCATGCAGCACAATAATCCATTGCATGGATTTACCTTACAACGCATCGTGGAATTACTGGTCGAAGACGCAGGTAATTTTGCGACCTTAGCCAGCTTTTTACCGATGCGTTGTTTCCAACACGAACCAAGCATCAAATCGGCTTTAAGTTTTTTACGTAAAACGCCGTGGGCACGAGAGCAAGTCGAACAGTTGTTTGTCAAACAACAGCTGCATCTGGAGCCCTTGCATCGAACGATAGCAACCTTAGCGAGTCAACCCGCTCAAGCCGTGGCCAGCAAAACCGCCAACGCCAAACCGAAGGCTGACCACAACCAGACCGCACCGTTCAAACCCACCAAAGCATCGGCAGGCGCATCAACCCGACCCAAACGCCAGACTTTAGGTGAGCAACAACCCGCCAAAGTCTGGACCGGCTGGACGGTTCCAGCCAAGAAACCTTAATCGACGCCAGGAAAACGTAGTTTTTTTGGCAGTCCACGCTGCACCAAGCGCCACGATTGTTCGATCTGGCGCTGTAACTCGCCAATCGGCACTGAGCCATCTAAGGTGATGGTATTCCAGTGGCTTTTATTCAAGTGGTAACCGGGTTGGATCGCGCTAAACAGCTGGCGTAGCATCAACGCATCGGTCGGTGTTGCTTTGAGGCTCAGATACGCCACCCCAGCTTTTTCGGCCAAAATAGCAAACAATTTGTCATGGGTCTTATAGACATACACATCTGGGCCAAATGGGAAATCTTCCCGAGTGACCGGTTGTGCCAAACAATAGTCACGCACTGCTGCAAAATCCACCTTCACCTCCTGTGGTCGTTAAGCGTCAAGTTTAAGCAAGGTGACGCATCGACTTTTGCAAAAACGTCCAACCTGCTGGTCGGTTCGCTTTCATCAGCGATGCGCCAGTTTAGATAAAACAAAGCCCGGCGAACCGGGCTTTGCAGCAACCACCTTAATTGGCGGCTTTGGTGTATTGCTTCATCCAAGCAAACACTTCGTTGTACCAGCGCTCGGCGTTGGCAGGCTTTAAGATCCAATGGTTTTCGTCAGGGAAAATGACTAAACGCGATGGAATGCCCTTGCGTTGCAACGTGGTATAAGCGGCTAACCCTTGCGCGTACGGCACACGGTAGTCTTTTAAGCCGTGGATCACTAAGTTTGGCGTTTTCCAGTTATCGACAAATTGCGCTGGGTTAAATTTGAAATAATCCGTCGATTTGTCCCACACCGGGCCCCCCATGTCATGCTCTGGGAACCACAGCTCTTCGGTGCTGCCGTAGAAACTTGGCATATCAAACAAACCGGCGTGTGTGACGATACACTTAAAGCCGTCACTCCATTGGCCTTGGATCCAGTTCATCATAAAGCCACCGTAGGATGCGCCTAAAGCACAGGCGTTGTCTTTATCCAGCCACGGTTGACGCTCTGTGATGTACGCCATGCCTTTTTTCAAATCTTCCAATGGCTTACCGCCCCAATCGCGAGCGATCGAATCGGTGAACGCTTGGCCATAACCGGTCGAGCCGTGGAAGTCGATCATCACCACGCCAAAGCCTTGCGCCGCCCACAGCTGGGCATTCCAGCGGTAGTTAAACATATTACCAAAACTGCCCTGCGGGCCGCCGTGCACGATAAAGGCGATTGGGTATTTTTTGCCTTCTTCGTAGTTCCACGGTTTCATCCAGTAACCGTAGACGGTTTCGTCTTGCGCACCGGGGAAGCTAAATTGGCCAAATTCAGCCAGTTGAATATCCGCCAGCGCTTTGTCATTGACCTTAGTCAACTGACGCACGTCATTGCCTTGCAGCGAGAGCTGGAAAATATCCGTGGTCGAGCCAAGCGTGTGGTTGGTGAAAATGATCCGGCCGGGACGGACGTTTAAATCCCCTGCGGTGCCGTCGCCGTAGACTTTATTGACTTCACCAAAGCTTGGGTCAATCGAATAAATGGCTTTTTGGCCGAGGTCTTGTGCTGTGACGTACAAGGTGCGGTTGTCAGGCGCAAATTGATAATCGTCAATCGAGCGATCCCAATCCGCCGCTAGTTCTTTACGCTCGCCGGTGGCTAAATCCAGCAGCATCAACCCAAAGCGATCGGCCTCATACACTGGCTTTTTCATTGCCAAATAGGCCATAAAACGACCATCGCCCGAAAAGCTTGGTTTGGCATCCCAGGCTGAATTGTCTTTGGTTAAGTTAATCTTATTGCCGCCTTTGAGCGACACTTGGAAGATATCAAAATTGGTGTGCCAAGACTGATCCGCCGCTGGAATTTTGGCGCTAAACACCAAGTTGTTACCATCGGGCGTAAACGACGCCTCACCGGTGCCTGCAACATCGGTATCCCATTCGGACATTAAATCATTGGCATCTTTCACTGGTTTGCCATTAAGGTCTGCGGCGAAGAAATGCACTTTCAGACCGTCTTCCCACGTATCCCAATGCCGTACCATCAACTGGTCATAGACCTGGGCGGTGTCTTTTTTGTCAGCTTGCGTTTTGTTGAACAACACCGTACATGCTAAGTCCGCACAGCCTGGCTTGACGTCCATGGTCACGACGATTTTTTTCTGATCTTGGCTAATCAAGTAGCCTTGCACATCGAGCGGCAGATCGGTGATTTGCTGCGCTTCACCACCGTCTAATGCCAGCTTATACACTTGGCTGGACCCGGAGCGGTCGGCTAAGAAATAAATCGCCTTGCCGTCACTGGCGAATTTCACGTCGTGCTCTTTGCCATCGGCGGAGGTTAAACGGCGTACTTTGTTGCCGTCTTGCAAATCCATCAGATATAGATCAGCGCTGGTATCGGCGGGCGCAAAACCACCGTTCTTCTGGCCATAGACCACATAGCGGCCATCCGGTGATACCACCACATCGTACAATTTATTCAGTTTATTTAAGTGTTCTACCGTCAAATTGGTCTTGGCTGATACGTTGCCCGCAACAAGGGCGGCAACGATAAGTGCCCAGGCGTTTTTCATTTTTATCTCCTGTTGCAAAAACGCGCCTGAAGTTTCCTTGCAGGCGCGTTGTTATCTTTATAATTATTAAGATGTTTTGTCCATCTCTTCCAGCTTCACTTTCCAGATCGCTGGGCCTTGGGTATGGACGTTGTTGCCTTGGCTGTCCACCGCAACCGTCACCGGCATGTCTTCGACATCAAATTCGTAAATCGCCTCCATGCCTAAATCAGCAAAGGCCACCACGCGGGCATGTTTAATGGCTTTCGATACCAAATAGGCAGCGCCACCAACGGCCATCAGATACACCGCTTTGTGCTGTTTGATGCTAGCGACTGTTTTATCACCACGTTCAGATTTACCGATCATGCCAAGCAAGCCGGTTTGGCTTAACATCATATCGGTGAATTTATCCATCCGCGTGGCCGTGGTTGGGCCGGCTGGGCCTACCACTTCATCACCCACTGGGTCGACTGGGCCGACGTAGTAAATAAATTTGTTTTTGAAATCGACGCCTTCAGGTAAACCTTGGCCGCTTTGCAGCAAATCTTGAATGCGTTTATGCGCCGCATCGCGGCCCGTTAGCATTTTGCCTGACAACAACACCGTTTCGCCGGCTTTCCATTCCAACACGTCTGCTGGCGTCACCGTATTTAAATTGACGCGACGGACGTTTTGGCCAAGCTCCCAAGTCACTTCTGGCCAATCTTCCAGTTTTGGTACTGGCAGCTGGGCTGGGCCTGAACCATCTAAATGGAAATGCACGTGGCGGGTGGCGGCACAGTTAGGGATCATCACCACAGGTTTAGACGCCGCGTGGGTTGGCACCGATTTGATTTTCACGTCAACCACAGTGGTAACGCCGCCTAAGCCTTGCGCGCCGATACCGAGTTTGTTGACTTTGTCGTACAGTTCTACGCGCAGTTTTTCATCAGCGGTTTCAGCGCCTTTTTCTAGCAAGTCTTGAATATCCACAGGCTCCATCAGCGCTTCTTTGGCAAGCACCGCGGCTTTTTCGGCCGTGCCGCCAATACCGATGCCGAGCATACCTGGTGGACACCAGCCTGCGCCCATTTTTGGCAGGGTTTCCAACACCCACTCCACCACCGAATCGGATGGGTTTAACATCACCATCTTGGTTTTGTTTTCAGAGCCACCACCTTTAGCGGCAATAGCGACTTCGACGTGATGGCCCGCCACCATGTTGATATGCACTACAGCTGGCGTGTTGTCTTTGGTGTTTTTACGCGCACCGGCTGGGTCCGCCACAATGGACGCGCGCAGCGGGTTCATCGGGTTCATGTAGGCACGACGGGTACCTTCGTCGACCATTTGTTGCACTGTCAGGTCGGTTTTATCCCACTTGACGTCCATGCCGATGTTCACAAAACAAGTGACGATGCCGGTGTCTTGGCAAATCGGCCGATGGCCTTGCGCTGACATACGCGAATTAATCAGAATTTGCGCGATGGCGTCTTTCGCCGCTTGGTTTTGTTCTTTGTAGTAGGCTTTTTCCAGCGCCTGGATAAAATCCAGCGGGTGGTAATAGGAGATGTATTGCAGTGCATCGGCGATGCTGTCGATAAAGTCTTGTTGGCGAATGACCGTCATAGGGTACCTTCTGCAGTAGCCGCGGCTCGTGCCGCATTGTCATGACAGGCGGATGAAGTTCACCAGCCCGGAACCGTTTGCACCAACCCCTTGCCCGGGCTGGCTGTTCTTTTTAAGCAGGGCTGTTATCATAACGCGCATCCAACAAAGCTTCTAGCCGCCTTGACGGGAAAAGCCGCATTCTTAACGAGCCTTTTGTTAAAAATCCCGTGATGTGCCGCGATGTGATTGAGTTCCCGTGCATGCAGTATGTTTTAACCATTGATCATCAAATTCAAAGTCTCAGCGAATGGTTTGGCGTGGTGGCCGCACAGCCATATGCCATGTTGCTAGATTCGGCAGCCCAATCCCATCCCAACAGCCGTTTTGATATCTTGGTGATTCAACCTGCCGTGCAGGTGCAGGCTTGGGGCAATCAATGTCATATCCAAACCTGCCCATTGCAATTGCCTTTGCAAACCCCGTCGCAGTGGCAGCGTGAGCAAAACCCTTTTACGCTGGTGTCTGAACTGACCACCACCTTGTTACCGTCTTGGCAAGGTGACGCACAGGACTTGCCGTTTGTCGGCGGCTGGCTGGGGTTGGTTGCTTATGATGCGGGCCGTGTGCTGGAGAAGTTACCCAGCATGGCCAAACAAGACATTGGCCTGCCGGATGTGGCTCTTGGTGCGTATTTACAAGCGCTGATCCTCGACAAATTCACCAAGACCTTACACTTTGTCGATGTGACAGGGCAGGCAGAGCAGCAATTCAAACGCTGGGCAAGGCTGTTAGAACTGGTTCAGCACCATGGTTTCTGGCAACAATCACCACAAACGCCTATTGCCGCGCCACAAGTCAGTCCGTGGCAGGCCAACATGACAAAAGCGCAATACCTTGAAAAATTTGCAGCGGTCCAGGCTTATTTGCAAAGTGGCGACTGTTATCAGATCAATTTGGCGCAACGCTTTAGTGCCAAATTCGACGGCAGTGCTTGGGCTGCTTACCTTAAGGTTCGAAACGCCAACCAAGCGCCCTTTTCTGCGTTTATTCAACTACCACAAGGTGCGGTGTTATCGATCTCGCCTGAGCGTTTTATTGAAGTCAAAGATCGCCGTATCGAAACCAAGCCTATCAAAGGCACTCGTCCCCGTTTTGCCGATCCGGTGTTGGATGCAGAGTCCGCCGCGGCCCTGGCAGCGTCCCCCAAAGATCGGGCGGAAAACGTGATGATCGTTGATTTACTGCGCAACGACTTAGGTAAAGTCAGTGCTCCCGGCAGCGTAAAAGTACCGGCGCTATTTGCCATCGAAAGCTTTCCAGCGGTGCACCATTTAGTCAGTACTGTCACCGGAGAATTGGCGCCAGGCCTTAGCGCTCTGGATGCCTTGGCCGCCGCATTTCCGGGCGGGTCAATCACCGGCGCCCCCAAAATTCGGGCTATGCAAATCATCGAAGAATTAGAACCCCACCGCCGCAGTGTGTATTGCGGTGCGATTGGCTATATCAGCTTGCATGGACACATGGATACCAACATTGCTATTCGCACCTTGGTCGTTGATCAGTCGACTACGCCGTCGCACATCCACTGCTGGGCAGGAGGTGGCATTGTGGCAGATTCCGAAGGTGCGCTGGAGTATCAAGAAACCTTTGATAAGGTATCGAAGATACTGCCACTTCTTGCCACTTTGCAGCGCTCGCTTTAATGCAGCCTGTTGCACCACCACATCAGTTCGAGCAGCTGACCATGCTGCGTAGCCGCTTTACGTTGCTGCGACCCACAACCCCTGGGGCCATCGGCGCTATCAATGCGGCCGTGATGTTACCGCTATGTTGGCATCAACAGCAGTGGTGCTTTTTAATCACCCGCCGCTCGCTCACGCTTCGACATCACCCGGGGCAACTGAGTTTTCCTGGCGGGCGCATTGACCATGGAGAAACCCCATGGCAAGCCGCACAGCGTGAACTGTTCGAGGAGACGGGGATCGACGCCGAGTTTGTCGAGCTCTGGGGCGAGTTACCCGCTATTAATACTTCTACTGGTTATCTGGTACAGCCTTATTTGGCCCAGCTAAAGGCTGGTTATCCGCTATCCCTATCGCCGAGCGAAGTCGAATCGGTGTTGTACATTCCCGTCGATACGGCCTTATGGTCAAGGCAGTGGGTAACGGAACACTGGCTGCTACGTCAGCAATGGCAACAACTGCACTTTTTGGCACTCGAGCAACGCTTGTTGTGGGGCGCCTCGGCGCAGATCTTGCGTCAACTTAGCCAGCAACTTTCCCCGCTACTCAGCCAGCAACTCAGCCGCTAAATCAGCAGCAACAGCTTGTTGCTGTTGCTACAAGCTGTCAGCCAGTCCTTCAGTTGATGCGACTGCTGTGGGTGAAACCTGCCAGCATAAACTGCTCCAACCAGCTGATTTTTCAACCTTTCAAGCAGCCTCTATTTAGGATTGCGCTGCCAAGCGTTTGAAAGTTCCGGTACAATAGTTAAAACCCTACAACAAGACCGACACACAGCTATGATGATCAGCGTTTTTGATATGTTTTCGATAGGCATAGGCCCATCGAGTTCCCACACGGTTGGCCCGATGCGCGCCGCCAATTTATTTACCGACCATTTGGCGCAAAGCGGCGTATTGTCCGACGTGGCGTCGATTAAAGTCGAACTCTATGGCTCGTTAGGCCAAACAGGTATTGGCCACGGCACTGGTAAAGCGGTGATTTTAGGATTATGCGGCCACTTGCCTGAGAGCTGCGATCCTGACCAAGTGCCATCGATTTTAAAAACAGTCGAAGACACTGAACAGATCACCATGAATAACGGCCATACCGCCAGTTTTCCTCGCGATGGCGCTATCGTGTTCCATCGTCGTAAAACGCTGAAAGAACATTCCAATGGCATGGAGCTGATTGCCTATAACGCGGCAAAAGATGTCATTTTCTCTGAGATTTATTTCTCGATTGGTGGCGGCTTTATCGTCAAAGCCGAAGACTTTGCCAGCGAGCGTCAAGCCGCCAAAGACTTCCAAAGCCAACACCCTGTACCCTACCCGTTTAATACCGGTGCTGAACTGTTAAAACTGTGCAAAGACCATGGTTTATCGATAGCAGCCTTGATGATGGAAAATGAAAAAGTCCTGCGTAGCGAAGACGAGGTGCGCGCCGGTCTTGGCAAAATTTGGCAAACCATGGCCGCTTGTATTCAACGCGGCATCAAGACCGAAGGTATTTTACCCGGTGGTTTAAAAGTAAAACGCCGTGCCCCTGCGTTGTATCGCCGCTTAGCGGCGGAAAAAAGCGCCGATCCGTTGCAAGTGATGGATTGGGTCAACTTGTTTGCGCTGGCCGTCAACGAAGAAAATGCGGCTGGAGGGCGTGTAGTAACGGCGCCGACCAATGGTGCAGCCGGTATTATTCCTGCGGTGCTTGCGTATTACGATAAATTTATCCAACCGGTCAATGAAGATATCTATTGCCGTTATCTGCTGACCGCCGCTGCTATCGGCATTTTGTACAAGAAAAATGCCTCGATCTCGGGTGCCGAAGTCGGCTGCCAAGGCGAAGTTGGCGTGGCATGCTCGATGGCCGCAGCGGCCTTGACCGAAATTCTCGGTGGTTCGGTGGATAATGTTGAAAATGCCGCCGAAATTGGCATGGAGCACAACCTAGGTTTAACGTGCGACCCCGTCGGTGGCTTGGTGCAAGTGCCTTGCATCGAACGTAACGCCATGGGCTCGGTGAAAGCGATCAATGCGTCACGACTGGCACTGCGTGGCACTGGCGAGCACAAAGTGTCGCTGGATAAAGTGATCAAAACTATGTGGGACACCGGCCGTGACATGCAAAGCAAATATAAGGAAACCTCTCGAGGTGGTTTAGCGGTCAATATTATCGAGTGTTAATCGCACCATCCCGCTGCAAAAAGCCACGACCCAGTGGCTTTTTTTATGCCATCCGCACCAACGCCGCCCCATCGTAGCTGTTGCTAAAGTTACATCTCTTAACATATTTACACTTTTGGATTGCGCTTTTTATCCGTTATAACAAGATTGTCTGCAAAACAGACAACAAAACATAACAACATCCAAAGGGAATCTGATGAACAACATCTTCAAAATAAGCCAAGTGGCATTGGCGATCAGTACCTTGCTGGTGGCAAACCAAGCAATGGCCCAATCAACCGATAACAAAGCAAAAACTGACACCGGCAAAGTCGAACGGATCCAAGTCACCGGTTCGCATATTTCACGTACCGATATCGAAGGTCCGTCACCTGTGCAGGTGATCGACCGGCAGATGATCGACAACTCGGGCTTTGAAAACTTACAACAATTGTTTGAACGGATGCCAGCGGCAGGCAATGGCACCTTCTCAACACGGGGTAACAGCCAAGATTCAACGGCAAACGGCGCTGCCGCCATCAGTTTGCGGGGCTTTGGCTCAGACGCCACCTTAGTGCTTATCAATGGTCGTCGTGTGGCAAGCAATGCGTTTGCCGAAGGTATTACTAACACCTTCGTCGATATCAACTCCATTCCGATGGCCGCGATTGAGCGGATTGATATTTTAAAGGACGGCGCCTCGGCCATTTATGGTTCCGATGCGGTCGCGGGCGTGGTTAACATTATTTTGCGTAAAGACTTTGTTGGCACCGATATCACCGCAGGTTACGGCGCTACCACAGGCCCAAGCTACGATGAAACCACCTTCAATGCGGTGTGGGGCTCTGGTGATGATAAGAGCAACACCACCTTTATTTTTGATTATTTCAACAACAGCCAAATCGACAACTCTGAATTAGGCCGGTTTGGGACGGCCAATCAAACCCCATACGGCGGTGAAGACTTCCGCTCCAGCCGGGGTTATCCAGGCCGTTTTATTGTCGATGGAAAAGTCACGCGCGACCCTGGCTGCCCAGCGGATCGTACCGCAGGCCAAACCTGTGTCTATGACTACGGCCCACACTCGATTGCAGTCCCACAAGCCGAACGGGTTGGATTAACGGTGAACAGCCGTCGGCGTTTTTCAAGCTAGTTGTCACCATCGACCGTTTTAAGCGGCCTGCTTTTCT
>CAYTIQ010000051.1:28004-29696 GCA_964437935.1 uncultured Rheinheimera sp. | reverse complement strand
TGTTGCTGATGCTGTACACCAGAGTGGTGCCAGTATCGATATCCGCGCCAGTTGGCGTGAAGCTGTACGCCACATCTTGGTTGACGCTGGTACCCGGCGTGCCGCTAATGGTCGGTGCATCGTTGACGTTCACCACCGTCAGGTTAAAGGCCGCTAAGCTGGCCGATAAGCTACCGTCGCTAACGCTAATCACAATGCCTGAATAACTGCCAACATCCGCGTTGGCAGGCGTACCGGTTAACGCGCCTGTTGCGGTGTTAAAACTGGCCCAGCTGGGTTTGTTGCTGATCGAGTAGGTCAAGGTATCACCAACCGAATCGGTCGCCGAAGGTGAAAAACTATACGCAGAATCCTGATTAACGCTGGTGCCTGGCGTGCCACTGATGGTCGGCGCGCCATTTGGACGCACTGAATTCGACGCGCTGGATGCAGCACTTGTTCCCGCACTGTTAGTGGCGGTCACGGTGAAGGTGTAATTGGTGCCGTTGGTTAAGCCCGTGACACTGATTGGTGAACTAGAACCTGTGCCTGTGATCCCGCCAGGGTTCGAAGTCACCGTATACCCCGTGATGCTTGCACCACCGTTATTAGCAGGCGCGGTAAAACTGACTGACGCTGTGGTATCGCCGCCTGTCGCAGTGCCAATGGTCGGCGCGTCTGGAGCTGTCGGCACGGCAACCGTGTGCGCAGTACCGCTACTATAGGCCGCAGGCGCTGCATTGCCGACGCTATCGGTAATGTTGGTCGAGCCGTTGACATTGAGTTTTAATGTTCCGTTGCCGGCAATGCTATTCACCGTCACTGTGACGCTCGAACCTGCAGTGGTCGAAACACTGGCAATGCTGCCCGAGGCGCTCCCCGTACTCACCAACGCAAAATCATCGGTCGATAGGTTGCTAACTGATTTATTAAAGGTCACTGTGAAGTTCACACTTGTATCAGCCGCCTGCGCCCCGCCGACTGGCGCACTGCTGGTCACCGATGGCACTAAGGTATCAATGGCGTAGTTATTGGAATCTGTCGACCCGCTACCGGCGTTGCCAGCCGCATCTAAAACACCGGTGTTATCGAGAGTGATGACATTACTGGCTTGCGTTGTACTCGAGCTCGGGGTCAAGGTTGCGGTCCAAGTCACCCCACCGTCGCCTGAACTGACCGCGCTAAGACTGCCGTTGGCAACCGTTAAATCGGCATTGCTAAAGCCACTGACCGCCTCACTGAAGGTGATAGTCACTAACGAGGTAGTCCCTGCTTTTAAGGAGGTGTTAGTGATGACCAAGTAGGCGGTTGGTCGGACGGTATCAATAGCGTAATTGTTGGAATCTGTACTACCAGTGCCGGCGTTCCCTGACGCATTGCTGACGCCAGTATTATCCAAGGTGATTACATTGCTAGCATCCGTGACGTTCGCAGTAGGTGTGAAGGTCGCCGTCCAAGTCACGCCGCCATCACTGGAGCTGACTGAACTTAAGGTACCATTGGCAATGGTTAGATCTGCATTCGTAAATCCTGTCACCGCGTCGCTGAACGTGATAGTGACCCCCGAGGTTTCACCAATGCTTAACGCAGTATCCGCTAGCACCAAGGTCGCGGTTGGACGTACGGTATCGACTGCATAATTGCCTGACGTTGCGGATCCGGTACCCGCATTACCCGATACATCCGCGATACCGGTGTAATCTAGCGTAATCA
>CAYTIQ010000051.1:0-27904 GCA_964437935.1 uncultured Rheinheimera sp. | reverse complement strand
CATTGGTGGCATCGGTGGTGCTGGCACTGGGTGTAAGCGTTGCCGTCCAAGTAATACCGCCATCGCTGCTGCTTAAGCTCGATAACGTCGCATTCGGCGCCAACAAATCCGCCGTGGTAAAGCCGCTGACCGCCTCAGTATAGGTAAAGGTTACAGTCGCGGTATCGCCAATCCGCAGCGCTGTATCACTGATGGTGATGGACGAGGCCAACGTCGGCCTTTGTGTATCGACCGCGTAATTGCCTGAAGTGGCTGAGCTAGTTCCCGCATTACCCGATACATCCGTGATACCTGTGTAATCCAGCGTTATCACATTGGTGGCATCGGTGGTGCTGGCACTGGGTGTAAGCGTTGCCGTCCAAGTAATGCCGCCATCGCTGCTGCTTAAACTCGATAACGTCGCATTCGGCGCCGACAAATCCGCCGTGGTAAAGCCACTGACCGCCTCAGTATAGGTAAAGGTTACCGTCGCGATATCACCAATCCGCAGCGCTGTATCACTGATGGTGATGGCAGATGTAAGCGAAGGGCGCACGGTATCAATACTGTAATTATTGGAGTTTTGCGTCCCCGTTCCAGTCGTGGAGGAACTCACACTCGCAACACCCGTCATGTCTAGACTAATGACATTGGTTGCATCGGTAATGCTATTGCTTGGGGTCAGCGTGGCTGTCCACGTAGTGCCACCATCACTAGAACTCACAACACTTAAAGTACCATTTGCAATCGTTAAATCGGCGTTGGTAAATCCGCTCACTGCTTCCGAAAATGTGAAGGTCACTAGGGATGTCTCGCCAATGCGCAAGGCATTATCGGCGACAGTTATGGTTGACGTGGGAGCAGCCGCAGAAATATCAATATCGTCCACTTCAAATGACACGGAACCACTAAACGAAAACCGAATTTCATCCACATTATTAAATGCTGAATTAAAAGTCAGTGATCCCCAAAAGTCCCCCCCCAGACTTCCTTGATTGCTATACGTGATATTCCCTGCACTATCTGACGAATTCAAGTTGACGGCTTCGCCGCTAACGATCAGCACACCATTCCGATAGCCACTGATATTAACAGATGTGACGCCTGACCCGTTGACAGTACCGATTTTAAAAGAAACCAGAGCAAAATCAGTACCATCACTTTGCATCGTGAAGCTACTGATGGCGGCCGAGTTATAGTTCATCAACATGACGCGATCAGAACCGCCACCATCATTATTTAAATTAGTTGAATACTCTGATGAATCGGGTGTGGCATGATCCCCATTACCCGACGAGGTGAAGGTCCAGCCACCTGCGGTGATAGTGTTAACACTTGAGAAATTTACTAAACCAACGCCATCAAAATTTTGATCCGTGATGGCTGCGGTCGCAGCCAAAGGAAGCAGCAGCAATGTGCATAAGAGCACGGCTGATGCACGCCACAACATCGCAATAACTCGCCGAACTAAACCATCTCGCAGGACATCGTACATAGCTATCTCCACATAGAGTTGGGGTGCCACATCAAACGATTCGATGTAACTACAAACATCCATGTGAGATTTTTAATCTGCGACTAACTCGGCAGTGGCAGGTAAGGCAATAGCGAATAAAAGACGGTATTGAACAAACACTAGTCGTTCATTCGCATCGCTACCAAATTCCCAACCCAAATTGATGCATAAATTTTCAGCCACGCCGAGATGCCACTATCAAGCATCTACGCTCTCACCCCATGACTATGCTGGTCGATTTGAAAAATCCAACTAAACACACCCCCACTAATTCCATTTGGTTATATCTAAACTGTTTTGCTTCTTGGATCTGGGACGTTTAGACGTCTAATATCCGCACAAATGCTAATCCTCGGGTTAGTAGCGTCAACTGAGCCGTCAACGGCAAGCCGATCACAGCATCGAAGGTGGGTATCGTGCAGTATTTTCCAATGTTCGCAGACTTACACGGCAAACCAGTGTTACTGGTCGGCGGCGGTCATGTGGCGCTGCGCAAAGCTCGTTCCTTGTTAAGTGCGGGCGCTCTGCTACACGTGGTGTCGCACGAATTTTTGGACGATTTTCTGCAGTGGCAAGCGCAAGGCAAAGCCCAGTTAGTGCAGGGTGATTTTCACGACGAGCAGCTGGACCAGGTCTGGCTGGTGATCGCCGCGACCGACGATGACGCGTTAAACGCCCGCGTGCATCAAGCTGCCTTGGCGCGCAAAGTCTGGATCAATACGGTCGATCAGCAAGACAAATGCGAGTTTATTTTCCCGTCGATCATCGACCGCTCGCCCATTCAAATTGCCATTTCCAGCGGTGGCGCGGCGCCTGTATTAGTGCGGCGGTTACGCGAACAATTAGAAGCCTTGTTGCCGCAGTATTTAGGCCCGCTGGCCCGTTTAGTTGGCAAATATCGGCAAAAAGTACAAGAAAAACTGGATAATTTTGCCGAACGTCGGCAATTTTACGAAAAAGTCTTTAACTCAAACGTCGTCAGTTTGCTGCAACGCGAACAACACGACGACGCCGAAAGCGCGCTGAAAGCCCAGCTCGACGCGCATCAGCCCAGTCACGGCGAAGTGTTTATTGTCGGCGCAGGCCCTGGCGACCCAGAACTTTTGACGCTCAAAGCGCTGCAACTGATGCAACAAGCCGACGTGGTGGTGTACGACTATTTAGTGTCGCAGCCTATTTTAGACTTGGTGCGCCGCGACGCCGAGCTGATCTGTGTCGGCAAAAAAGCCGGTGCGCATTCGGTGGCGCAAGAAGACACCAATGCCCTGCTAATTAAACTGGCGCTCGATGGCAAAAAAGTCTGCCGATTAAAAGGCGGTGACCCCTTTATTTTCGGCCGTGGCGCCGAAGAAATCGAAGTGCTGCTGCCGCACAATATTCAATTCCAAGTGGTACCAGGCATTACCGCCGCCGCCGGTTGCGCCGCTTATGCCGGTATTCCGCTGACGCATCGTGACCACGCGCAAGCCGTGCAGTTTGTCACCGGCCACTGCCAAAAAGACGGCAAAGAGCCGGATTGGCAAAGCTTAGGCCGCCCCAATCAAACGCTGGTCATTTACATGGGCCTGATGAAATCGGCGCATATTCAGCAACGCTTACTCGATGCTGGCCGCGCCGCCGACACGCCAGTGGCGATTTTAGAAAACGGCACCCGGCCTGAGCAACGGGTGATCACTGGCACGCTGGAGCAGCTCGCCCAGTTAATTGAAAGCCAGCAGGTGCAATCGCCGGCGCTGTTGGTCATCGGCGAAGTGGTGTCACTGCAAGCCAAACTAGCTTGGTATGGCCAAAACGCCCATACACACAACCACAGCACGCGCCCGGCGCTGCTGGAACAGATTTAACCCATTGATTTAACAACTTAAGGTGTTCCTATGTCGACCTTAACGCACTTACAACAACTGGAAGCAGAAAGCATCCAGATCATCCGCGAAGTCGCGGCCGAGTTTGATAACCCGGTGATGCTGTATTCGATCGGCAAAGACTCCTCTGTCATGCTGCATCTGGCGCGCAAAGCCTTTTACCCGGGCAAAATACCGTTCCCGTTGCTGCATGTCGATACCGACTGGAAATTCCGCGACATGATCACCTTTCGCGATGAAGCGGCAAAAAAATACGGTTTTGATCTGATCGTGCACAAAAACCCCGAAGGTATCGCGATGGGCATGAACCCATTCACCTTTGGTAGCGCCAAACATACCGATGTGATGAAAACCGAAGGCTTAAAGCAAGCCTTAAACAAATACGGCTTTGACGCCGCCTTTGGTGGCGCCCGTCGCGACGAAGAAAAATCCCGCGCCAAAGAGCGGATCTATTCGTTCCGCGACCAATACCACCGTTGGGACCCAAAAAACCAACGGCCTGAGCTGTGGCACACCTACAACGGCCAAGTGAATAAAGGCGAAAGCATCCGGGTGTTCCCGCTGTCGAACTGGACCGAGCTGGACGTGTGGCAGTACATCTACCAAGAAAACATCGACATAGTGCCGCTGTATTTTGCCGACTACCGGCCGGTGGTCGAGCGTAACGGCACGTTGATTATGGTCGATGACGACCGCATGCCGCTGGAACCAGGTGAAGTGCCAGAGCAAAAGCTGGTGCGCTTTAGAACGCTCGGTTGCTACCCGCTGACCGGCGCCATTGAATCCGGCGCCAACACCTTAACCGGCATTATCGAAGAGATGCTGTTGTCGCGCTCCAGCGAGCGCCAAGGCCGTGTCATCGACCACGATTCCAGTGGCTCGATGGAGAAGAAAAAACGTGAGGGGTACTTCTGATGTCAGTCGCTTTAGAACTACAAGAGCTGGGTATTGAGCAATATCTGGCGAAGCAGCAACACAAATCCTTGCTGAAGTTTTTAACCTGTGGCTCGGTCGACGATGGTAAAAGTACTTTAATTGGCCGCTTGTTGCATGACAGCGCGCAGATTTACGAAGACCAACTGGCGGCGCTGTCCAAAGACAGCAAAACCCACGGCACCACCGGCGATCAAATCGACTTGGCGCTGCTGGTTGATGGCCTGCAAGCCGAGCGCGAGCAAGGCATCACCATCGATGTGGCGTACCGCTATTTCTCGACCGCCAAACGTAAATTTATCATTGCCGACACCCCAGGCCATGAGCAATACACCCGCAACATGGCCACCGGCGCGTCCAACTGCGACCTAGCCATTATTCTGGTGGATGCGCGTTACGGCGTGCAGGTGCAAACCAAGCGCCACAGCTTTATTTGTGCGCTCCTTGGCATCAAGCAGTTTGTGGTGGCGATTAACAAAATGGATTTGCTGGGCTTTTCGCAAGAACGCTTTGAAGAAATTCGCCGGGACTATTTAGCCTTTGCCGAGCAGTTGCATGTGCCGGATATCCGTTTTGTGCCGCTGTCGGCGTTAAACGGCGACAACGTGGTGAACGCATCCAGCCAAAGCCCTTGGTATCAAGGCGGCACCTTGTTGTCGATTCTAGAAGAGGCGCCGGTAACTGGATTTAATAACAGTTTTGAAGCGCGCTTACCGGTGCAATATGTCAACCGGCCTAATTTAGACTTCCGCGGTTTTGCTGGCACCATCGCCTCTGGGCAATTTAGCGTTGGCGACACCATCGTTGCGCTGCCATCGGGCAAACAATCGACCATTAAATCGATTGTGACTTTTGATGGTGACTTGCCAAGCGCGCAAGCCGGCCAAGCGGTGACGTTAACGCTAGCGGACGAAATCGATATCAGCCGCGGCGATGTGATTGCGCTTGCCAATAACCATGCGGCGGTGTCGAACCGTTTGCTGGCCAAAGTGGTGTGGATGCACGACGACGCATTGCAAGTGGGCAAAACCTACAACATCAAACTCGGCAGCAAAAAGGTGCCGGGCCAAGTAACGGCCATTGCCCATGCCATCGACGTCAACACGCTGGAAGAAAGCCAAGTCAGCGAGCTGCCACTGAACGGTATCGCGCTGGTCGAAGTGGAGCTGAACGAGCCGGTGGTATTTGACCCATACAGCAAAAACCGCGATACCGGCGGCTTTATCTTTATCGACCGTATCAGCAATATCACCGTCGGTGCCGGTATGGTCGACAGTGCGCTGGCCAGCGGTAAAGCGAGCGGCGATAGCAAGTTCAGCGCCTTTGAGCTGGAATTTAACGCCTTAGTGCGTAAGCATTTCCCGCACTGGCAGGCGCTGGATATTAGTAAGTTGTGATTCGACGTTAAAGGTTGCTTTTGCGGTAAGTCAAACCGCGGATACGGCATCGTCCGCTGTTCACACGCAGACTCGCCGTGAATACATCCCTGTAGGCTCCTCTGCGGCATCCATGCCGCAGAGGGTCTGCTTAGTGAACAGACTCCCGCTGCCTGTCGGAACTTCAGGTTCTTTTACTGGTATGCAAAGGCAGAAAACAGATGAAACAAATTTCAGCTTCAGTCAGCAATCATGTCGTTTGGCAACACCATGCGGTCAGCCGCACTGACAGAGAAGCGCAAAAGCAGCAACAGGCTGTGGTACTGTGGTTTACCGGCTTAAGTGGCGCGGGTAAATCCACCGTAGCAGGCGCCTTGGAACAAGCGCTGCTGGCACGTGGCGCTCACACGTATTTGCTTGATGGCGACAATGTCCGGCATGGCCTGTGCGCGGGGCTTGGCTTTAGCGAAGCCGATCGTAATGAAAACCTACGCCGCGTTGGCGCCGTGGCGGGCTTGATGGTCGATGCTGGTTTAATTGTGTTGTCGGCGTTTGTATCGCCACTGCGCAGCCAACGCGATGCCATTCGCCAGAGCTTACCGGATGGGCGTTTTATCGAGATTTTTGTCTCAACGAGCCTGGATGTGTGCGAGCAGCGCGACGTCAAAGGCTTGTATCAAAAAGCCCGGCGCGGTGAAATTGCCAACTTTACCGGCATTTCCGACCCGTACGAAGCACCGGCGACGCCCGAGTTGACGCTCGATACTGGCGTGCTGAGCCTTGAACAAAGTGTCGCGCAGTGCCTGCAATTGCTGGAACAACGTGGCATTATCAAGCCTGTCTGAGGCTGTATCTGAGCCGGCGTGGCTACTGTGGCTGCGCCGTACTCCGTTGCGCTTACGTTTTTGTTCAACTCTCTAGCGTTCACCCCCTGCGAGGCTTTGATGACCACGCCTACCGAATTACAGATGCTGTTACCAGCCATTCGCGAGCTAAGCCGCGCCGCTGGCGAAGCTATTTTAGCGGTTTACAACCAAGCGCAAGCCATTGATGTACAAAACAAAGCCGACGACAGCCCACTGACTGCCGCCGATTTAGCCGCGCACCAACTGATTTGCCAAGCACTTGCCACACTGACGCCCGACATTCCGGTGCTCAGTGAAGAAGCCGCCGATATCCCGTGGAGCACCCGGCAACTGTGGACCCGCTACTGGCTGGTCGACCCGCTGGATGGCACCAAAGAATTTATCAAGCGCAACGGCGAATTCACCGTCAATATCGCGCTGATTGCCCAAGGCGAACCTGTGCTGGGCGTGATTCACGCACCGGTGCTGCAAAAAACCTACAGCGCGGCGGTCGGCCTTGGTGCGTTTCGCGAAATCCCAGCTGCCAACGGCACGTGGCAGGCCGAACCAATCCACAGCCGCAAAGCCCAACCGCAAGACACAGTGCGGATTGTTGGTAGCCGCAGCCACGCCCAGCCGGGCATGGACGAGGTATTAGCGCGTTATCCACAGCATGAATTAGTCGCCGTGGGTAGTTCGTTGAAGTTTTGTTTAGTCGCCGAAGGCAGCGCCCAGCTGTACCCACGGTTAGGCCCCACCATGCTATGGGATACAGGCGCTGGCCACGTTATTGCCAGCGTTGCCGGCGCTCACGTGCGTTACGACGGTATCGAAGGCCCAGCCTATCACCGTGAAGAGCTGCGCAACGGCAATTTTTGGGTGGAAGCCTAACCGCAAACCAGCCAAAAAAATCACAAACAAACGCATCGATGCTTTATTCAACACCGCGACTGCACTACCATGCAGTGCCATGCAGTGCCATGCAGTGCCATGCAGTGCCATGCACAACCATGGACTGCCATGGCCGCTTCATCCTTTTAAACCTTGCCGCGTAAAAATGGCCGCTTAGCTGGAGTTTCTAACGTGTCTGCGTCAAATCCTGTCGACCATACAACATCTGCCCCTCAGTCGCTGAGTGAAAAAATAAGCCATATGACCGCGCAACTGCCACCCGATCAGGTAACCCTATCGGAAATCATCGACATCGTCGGCGACGAAGGGTTATTGATCTTAAGTATTTTGCTGTCGCTGATTTTTCTGGTGCCTGTGTCCATTCCAGGGGTCAGCACTGTGTTTGGTTTGGCGATTTTATTGATCGGCTGCACCCGGGTGTTTGCCGGCAAACTATGGTTGCCCAAAAAAATCGGCGCTCGGCCACTTCCCGCCGCGAAGTTAGCCGCCGGCTTTCGCCAAGCCATGGGCTGGTTACAACGTTTAGAAAAAGTCAGCAAACCGCATCGCTTGCCGTTGTTGGTTGATTCAGCCTTTTTCAACATTCTAAATAACTTGGTCTTTACCCTCGCCGCCGTGCTGTTAATGATGCCATTTGGCTTAATCCCATTTAGTAACACCCTGCCGGCAGTGGCGATTATTTTTCTGGCGATTGGCATGATGCAACGCGACGGCGGCTCAGTGCTACTTGGTCACGCCGCCAACATCGCCACGCTGCTGTATTTCGCCGCCATCGTTTGGGGCGGTCTCGCCGTTGGTCAAGCCGTCAGCGGCTAACACAAGCCAGGGAGAAATCAAGGGGTCAGAGTTGTTGATCCTGCGGATCAACAACTCTGACCCCTTGATTGCTAATGCCTTTGATCGGACCCTGTCATTGACACTTTAACCGTTTAGAATCGATAACCGGCGTGGAACCCGAGTAAGGTATCGGATCCGTGTTTGTCGTCTTCTTTGCGTTGACCGGCAGTTAAACCCACCACCCAACCTTCACGACCTGCACCCGCTAAGTAATAATTATACTGCGCTGCGATAAAGCCTTTATCACTGCTTAGCGCCTCACCACCAAATACGACGCCGATGCTGTGCTGCTGCGCAGTATCCAGCACACGTTGGTAACCTGCCGCAATGCCCACCAACCCAACTGCGCCAAAGAAGATATCTTTACCTTGTTTGATGCTGTACTGGGCGCCAATGGCTCCGCCATAAGGATAACCTATGCCAGCTCCCCATTGGCCCTGCGCAGCAACCGTTGTCGATGTCAGCAGCAGTGCTGCCAATAAACCTGACTTTTTCATGACAATATCCTCTGTGACAACATCGTTGTCGTTGTGATGATTAATATGGAGCACCGGTTCTAGCAGCAAAACCTTCTTGACCACCAGATACCGCTGTTATAGGGACATGTTTTGCCAGTGTACGACTGAACTGATTCTGAATGGGGAAGTGCAACGCCTGAAATCAGGGGTGAGAAATCAAGGGGTCAGAGTTGTTGATCTTGCGGATCAACAACTCTGACCCCTTGATTTCTCACCCCCTTTGATCGTCGATCCCTTGACGTTTATTCGCAGCGCAACACGTCGGCAGGGCGGCTGTTGGCGGCTTTAAACGCGATGCTCGCGACCGTCAGCCAAGTGATCGCAGCAACCATGAACGCGGCGCTGATGTACACCCATGGCGATTGGCCGATACGGTCGTTAAAGCCGGCCAGCCAGTCTTGCACCAACCACCAGGTCAGCGGGAAGGCCAGTGCGATACTAACGCCTACCAACAGCAGGAACTCACTGGCCAGCAGATTGACAATCGATAGCCGTGATGCACCAAGCACTTTGCGCACCGACAATTCTTTTTGCCGACGCAGCGCCGAGAAAGACGCTAACCCGAACACACCAAAGCAGGCCAAGGCAATAGCTAAACCACTGAAAATACTGACCAATAACGCGGTACGTTCATCGCCACGATAAATGGCTTTGTAATCATCCGCCAGCACTTCGATGGTGGGGGCGTAGATGTTGAGCGCTTGGCCTAAAACCTTGCTTAATTCACTGCGAATCGCCGGCAATTGCTGCATATCGACTTTCAGCAACAGTTTGCTATACCAATTGGTGGTGTAACCACAAATCAACAGCGGTGCAGGTTGCTCGGCTCGAGCCGACCCGACTTTTATATCACTGACCACCCCAACCACGGTTAATTGATAGGTTTTGCCGTTTGGATCCGTGATGGACAACACATGACCGAGGGCATCTTGCGCTGAGCTAAACCCGGCTTGACGCGCCAGTGTTTGGGTCAGCAACACGCTGGCTTTGGCCAAGTTGTCGCTCGGTTCATGAAACCAATCACTGGCAGTGCTTTCAGAAAAATCGCGCCCAGCAATCAGCTGCAAGCCTAGCAAGTCCACCGGCCGATACCCCACGCCAATCAGCGGTACCAATTGCTCTTTCAGCACGCCGTTATCACTATTGAGCGGCATGGATGAGTTAAAGCTTCCGGTAATAGCAATATCCACAGCACCGACATCCAGCACACCAGGGATGGCTTTGACCCGTTGCATCAGTTGCGGATTGGCCACCGACAAGATTTTTTCACTTGGGATATCCGCGACCTGGATCCGACCTTCCCGTTCATAGCCGATAGGTAACTGCTGCAGATGGCTCAGTTGCTGCTGCAATAACACCGCGGCGATGATCAACGCCACCGACAAGGCGGACTGCACAGTTAACAAACCTTTGCGCACCAAGACGGCGGTTTTGCCGCGTTGTAAATCGCCGCTTAGCACACGTTTGGCACTAAAGGCCGCCATAAAAAAGGCCGGATACGCTCCAGCAATCACTGCCGTGACCACTAACACCAGCAACAAGCCTGCGCCAAAATCTGAAAGATAATGCAGCTGTAATTGCCGCTCGACCAAGCCGTTAAACCAAGGCAGCATCAGTTCCGCCACCGCACAGGCCAACACACCGGCCAGCAGGGTCATCAATAAACTTTCCGTCAAAAACTGCACAATGATCTGACGACGACTGGCTCCCATCGCTTTGCGGACACCCACTTCTTTGGCGCGACGTGCCGATTGGGCAATACTCATGTTGACGAAGTTAAAGCCAGCCAACAGCACAAGCAACACGCTTAAGCCGATGCAAATCATTAAGTTACTTTGAGTGCCACTGGGTTTCATTTCCAACCGCAAATTGCCGTTTAAATGAATACCGCGCACCGGCTCAAGCGTCACTTTGACCATCTCAGGGGACTCGCCTGGATAGGCAATCTTGACATAGTCGGTCGCGAGTACCGCTTGCACCGCAGCGACATCCGCCACTGGGTGCAATCGCAGATAGGCATAACTGTTGTTACTGCCGTAGTGCTCACGAAATGGTTTTAATTGAAACAACGCCTCAAAGGCAAAGTGACTATTGTCAGGCACATCAGCAAACACCGCGGCCACTGTCCATTGTTTGTCACCTTGTTGCAGCGTTTTACCCAGCGGATCGGCCTGGCCAAACAATCGGGTCGCCAATTGCTGGCTGATCGCCAGTTGGTCTGGCTTGGTCAACGCGAGGTTCAGATCGCCGGCCAGCACTGTTAAGGGTAGAAAAGCAGTGAGGTTGGCAGAGGCACCCATCACACCGGTTAAGCGATAACTATCGGCACCGAGTCGAAACTCATCGGTGGCGGCTAAAGGCTCGAGCAACAACACATCGTCCACCCCAGCGGTTTGACGCAAACGGTTGATGGTATTTTTATTGGTTAGCGGAATGCCGCCATTCGGCGGGACTATGTATTGCTCGACACGGTACAGCCGTTCTGCACTGGGTAACCAGCTGTCGTAGGAGGCTTCATGCCGCGCGTACAGCGCAATTAACACCGCGGCAGCAAGGCCTAAGGTTAACCCGGCAATATTCAACATAAAGTGCAAGCGATGCCGAGCAAAGGATCGCAAGGCGGTGACGACATAATTGCTCAACATGTTAAGCCACCTCGCTGTGATTTTGGCTTTGAGCCACGTTGTGGTTGGCGCGATCCAACAAAATTTGGCCATCGAGCATGCGGACTAAGCGGTCGGCATAGGCGCCTTCACGCTCGGAGTGCGTCACCATAATCACGGTGGTGCCTGCTCGGTTTAAGTCTCGCAGCATCTGCATCACCTCTTGGCCGTTTTTCGAGTCCAAATTGCCGGTGGGTTCGTCCGCTAAAATCAGTTGCGGGTTAATCACCAGCGCCCGAGCGACGGCCACACGTTGTTGTTGACCGCCCGATAACTGCTGCGGCAGATGGTCAGCACGATGATCAATGCCAACACGTTGCAAGATGGCCGCCACCCGCGCCGCACGTTCCGCTTTACCAACGTTCAGGTACTGCAGCGGCAGCTCGACGTTTTGTGCCACGGTTAACTCGTCAATCAGGTTAAAACTCTGAAATACAAAACCAATGCTGGCTTTACGCAGCTCCGCCAGCTGTTTTTCACTGTGGTTGGCGATGTCACGACCGTTAAACAAGAAGCTACCGGCACTGGGACTATCCAGCATGCCTAAAATCGATAACAGCGTGGATTTGCCACAGCCAGATGGCCCCATAATTGCCACAAATTCGCCGGCATTAATGGTCAAATTGATGTTATTCAGCGCCGTGGTTTCTACGTCTTCGGTGCGAAATACGCGCTGAATGTTGGTTAACTTAATCATGGTCAGTCCTTGCATAGGGATTCGGTTTGGTTATTGGATAGTCAGTTGTGTCGCTTTATCAAAAGCACTGTAACTGGACGTGATCACACGCTCGCCTGGCGCAAGGCCGTCCAGCACTTCAAAAAATTGTTGGTTACGTTTGCCAAGGCGAATGTCACGGCGTTCGGCATGCGCGCCATCCGCACTGACGACATACACCCAATTGCCGCCGCTGCTGCTATAAAACGCCCCGCGTTTCAGTAAGGTCGCATTGGTTTTATCACCGCCTAACACGATATCGGCATCAACGCTTTGGCCGCGGCGTACGGCCTGCACACTGCTTGGCAACGCCACTTCCACGCTAAACAACGCATTGGTCACGCGGCTATCGACCTTGCTGATGCGGGCTTCAATCCGTTGGTTATCCAGCTGCACCCACACTTTCATGTCGCGGCTAACTTGATTTAAGTAGAACTCGTCGAGCTGCAACACCAGCTTGTATTCGCCGGGCAAATCGATTTGACCAAGCCGAGCGCCGCGCTCTTTCGACTCGCCGACTTCCACATTCAGTTCACTCAAATACCCAGTTGCCGGCGCTTTGACCACTAAGTTGTCGAGGTTGCTACGTGCCAGTTTCAGGTTGTTTTGCAACATGGTGGCGCTGTCTTGCAGCTGAGCTAACTGCTGGGCCCGAATGCTGTTTTCTTGCGCTTGTTGCTCCAGCGCCAACTTGCGGCGCTCTTGGTAAAACTTCAGATCATCTTCCAGCTGCGCCAAGGTGTCGGCGGCGATCAGGTTTTTTTGTTTTAATTGCCGGCTTTGCTCTAAGCGACGGCTGAGCTGACGAATTTGCAGATCGACGTCTAACAAGTCGCGCTTGAGGTTCAAGCGGTTGGTTTCCATGGTCATTTGGGTGTTGCGCAAGAAATTCAGCTGCTCAGTGACTTGCGCTTCGCGGCTCATCACTTCCAATTGCAACGCCGTGTTACTTAAACGCAACAATGGCTGGCCTTGTTGCACCAAGTCACCGTGTTCGGCCAGACGCTCTTCCACCACGCCACCGGCAATACTATCGAGGTAAATGGTGGTTTTGGGCATGATTTGCCCCCGTACCGCGAGCGTGTCTTGAAACACGCCTTGCTCCACCGCGCTGATTTGCAACGCATGTGGCGTGACATGTTGCCGCTGGCCCTGCCCCAGATTGCTGCTAAATGCATAGGCCGCACTTACGACACCAACCGCCAGCAGACTCCACATCAAGGGGCGCAGTGAGTGTTTCCAGCCAGATTTGGTAATTTTTTTGTCCATGATGGCATCCTGTTGAATAACGCGGAAGGCGCTGATGCCTAAAGTAAATCAATTGTTGTGCCAAATTATTTTTAATATATTATTCATACACTTACTTACAAGTAAATGAAAATGCTCGGTAAAAGTGTCCGCTAGTGATACAGTGGATTTTTGCAAAATTGTCCATAAATGGACACTTGGTACCCGCAAGGACTCCGTCATGAAACATCCTGCTACCCTGCTGATTGTCGATGACAATGCCGACGTATTGCTCGCGGCGCGCTTATTGCTCAAACAGCATTATCAACATGTGTTAACCCTGCAAGACCCTTTTGCGCTGGAAACTACTCTGGCAGCGCAACCGGTGGACGTGGTGCTGCTGGATATGAACTTTCATCGCGACGCGATTAGCGGCCAAGAAGGCTTTTATTGGCTGAAAAAAATTCAGGCGCTGGACCCAAGCATCGCCGTAATTTTGATGACCGCCTACAGTGACGTGCAGTTGGCCGTCGACGCCATTAAATGCGGCGCCACCGATTTTGTGTCCAAACCGTGGCAAAACGAGCAACTGCTGACCACAGTCGCAACGGCCTGCGCCCATGCCCAGGATAAAAAAGCCCTCGGCCAGTTAAGCCGCCAAGCCAAGGGCTTAAGCCAAGTGCTAGCCGGCACGCAACATGCCAATGCTCAGCCGCTGCTTGGGCAAAGCGCCGCGATGCAGCAGGTACTGGCAATCATCGATAAGGCCGCGCAAACCGACGCCAATATTCTGATCACCGGTGAAAGTGGCACCGGCAAAGAATTAACTGCGCATGCCATTCACCAACAGAGCTTACGCGCCAGCGGCCCTTTTATTGGCTTGGATATGGGCGCGCTGGCTGGCAGTTTGCTGGAAAGCGAGCTGTTTGGGCATAAAAAAGGCGCCTTTACCGACGCACGACAAGACCGGGTTGGGCGGTTCGAATTGGCGCATCAAGGCAGCTTGTTTCTGGATGAAATTGGTAATTTGCCGCTGGAGCAGCAGGTCAAACTATTGGCCGCACTGCAAAACCGCCAAGTTACGCCGCTCGGCGCCGACAAACCGGTGGCGGTGGATATTCGGCTGATTTGCGCCACCAACGAAGCCTTGCCACAGGCGGTGTTGGATGGACGGTTTCGGCAAGACCTGTTGTATCGCATTAATACCATTGAAATTCGGCTGCCGAGTTTGCGCGAACGGCTGGAGGATATTCCGCTGTTGGTGGAGCATTATTTGCAACATTTCGGCCGCAAATATAAAAAAGAACTGCGTTTTAGTCCGGCGCTGCTGCGACAACTACAACAGTACAGTTGGCCGGGCAACATTCGGGAATTGGCGCATGCGGTGGAGCGCGCGGTGATCTTAACCGATGGCGGCGAACCCGATATCAGCCTGTTGATCGCAAGTGGCGCGACGCGGGCGGGTATTTCGGTACCGGCGGGTGCAGCGGTGACGACAGGCGTTTCGGTGGCAACAGGCGCTGCAGATGTGCAAGCCGGGGTGCAAGAAGAGACGCCAAGCAATGGACATCAGCCGCCGCTGTTTAACTTAGAGCACGTCGAGCAGCAAACTATTTTGGCGGCGTTGAAGTATTTTCAGGGCAATGTCAGTCACGCGGCCAAAGCGCTGGGTTTAACGCGTGGCGCTTTATATCGGCGGTTGGAAAAATATGGGCTTTAAACAAACGTCGCTGCTGTGGCATATCGTACTGCTGGCACTGGCGCTGCTTGCGACTGGCGCGCTTGGCATGTGGTGCTGGTTTGGGCATGGCCTGAGCGCACTGGTCTGGCTGTGTGGTTTGGGCGCTTTGCTCTGGTTGGGCTTGTTGCTGCGGCTGTTTTGGCGGCAACAACAGCTGCCGATCCAGATGTTTCGGGCGCTGGCCAATGGCGATCACACACTGGGGTTACCGACGCATCACTTATTGCGGCAATCCTATGAGTCGGCGCGGGCGCGTTTGCACCAAGCCAGTGTGGATGCCGCCGCCCAAGCGCAATTTTTGAGACACGTGCTGCTGCACACCGAATTGGCGCTGCTGATTTATCACCACGATGGTCGCGTCATCGAGCAAAGCCCCGCCGCCGCGCGGCTACTGGGCCAACGCGTGTCGCATATCCACGAGCTCACCGACCCCCTGCGCAGCTGCTTGGTGGACACCCATCCGACCGTGGACACCCACCCGACCGTGGATACCCATCCGACCATGGACACCCACCCAACCATGGACACCCATCCGACCGCGGACACCCACCCAACCATGGACACCCACTCGTCTAAGCCAGATCAATCGCGCCGAACACCGGCAACACCAGCAAGGCACTCGACGGTTGCTTGGTGGCGAGGCGATCAGCCTGATACTTTGGCGGTGCTGCTTAGCCCGGTGCACATTGCCGGTGACGCGATTTGCATGGCGACGTTGCAGTCGATCCATCAACCGCTAAATCAACGCGAACAAGAAGCTTATGACAAGCTGACACGGGTGCTGACGCATGAAATCGCTAACTCGATTACGCCGATGGCGTCCATTGCGCAAAGTTGCGAGCAACTGCTTCCCGATGGCCTGTGCTTTGTAGACGCCAACGACAAGGCCGATGTGCAAATGGCCTTGCAAACCCTGAGTCGTCGCACAGCACATTTAGTTGAATTTATTCAAAATTTCCGAAAAGTAGCTGCCGTACCTAAACCCATACTCAGTTACAAACCGCTGGCTGAGGTGGTGCATCAAGTGGCGCAGTTATGGCAACCCCAGTGCCAACACTTGGGCATCCAATTGGTGTCGCAACTGCTGGATAACCGCGTAGTGGCGCATGACCCCGCACAACTGGAACAAGTGCTGATTAATCTGGTGAAAAACGCGGTAGAAGCGTTGCAGCAAAGTGCTGAGCGAGCACAGGTAAGCCCAGACTGTCCGATAACACCGGCGCAAATCGTGTTGACCTTGGCGCCCTTGAACGATGCACAGACCATGATCGAGGTGCGTGACAATGGCCCCGGCGTCACCGCCGAGACCGCTAGCATGATGTTTGTGCCGTTTTTTACCACCAAACCACAGGGTTCCGGCATTGGCCTGGCACTGGCGCGGCAAATGTTGCGTCAACACGGTGGCGATCTGTTGTATGTCCCAAGTCACACTAGTCACAATGGTGCTTGCTTTCGGATTGTGCTGGGGTAACGCATCGGCCTCATTGAAATGAAAGTGGGATGCAAGGGCATCCCTAGCAACCGTCTGAACTGGCAGAATTCGCCGCAGCACTTACACTGAACTTAAAGTCGCTGTGAAAGGGGAACTGTATGACCAGCTGGACCTGCCAACATTGTTACGAGAGCAACGAAGAAAACTTCGAAATTTGCTGGCATTGCGGCTACAGCAAAGATGGTGACCCACCAGATGCGGAATTTACCGATACCTGCTCCCGCGATGAAACGCCAAGGCTCTTGGCGTGTTTGCGCTGCGATACCAGCATGCTGTTTGGTGGCATGCAAAATCTACCGGCGAATATCAGTTGGCAGCTCGCGGGTGGAGAATCCACCAGCACACGCACGCTGGAAGTCTACTGCTGCCCCAGTTGTGGCAAGGTGGAATTCTTTCTGCCTACCGCAGCTAGCCGTCCATTCGACCAAAGTTGAGTTAATTTCAAGAATTTCTACTGTATTTCTTTACAGCCGCGATCGATAATAGCAAGACAGCCGCGAAACGCCGCTGTGTTCCTGTCCGAGGTTGATCATGAAGCTGTTACGCCATATCCATAAAGCGCCTGTCCGGGTGATCCGGTTACAGCGCCGTAAGGTTATGATGCGCACCCGATTTGGCATGATCCGTTTACGCTCTGCCTTATCTGAAGAAACAGGCGAAACCGTGCAAATGCTGAAAATCTATCAAGATTTTGTCATGGGTAACGCCAGCAAAGCCGACTTAAAAGTCGCCAACCAACAACTTGGCGATGTGCTCCGCGCCGCAGGCCTTGGCGTATTTGCCATCCTGCCATTCGCCCCCATCACCATCCCATTAATTGTGAAACTCGGCCGCAAACTTGGCATCGAAGTCATGCCAAGCGCTTTTGCACCAAAAGATAAGTTAGTGCATCCAAAGCGTACTTCGTCCAACGACGCCTCTACGGCGGCGACGCCGGTCAGTAAGGATTAAAGTAGTTAACGCTCTCATTGGTTTTGCTTTTACACCACTTGAGATAGGCCCGCTTATCAAAACTCTCCCGTTTGACCGCAATGAACCAACAAATGATTAAAACAAGATAGGCAATTACAGCAAAAGCAATTTGACCAAACTTGTAATCATCAAAGCTCTGAAAATGTGCCTGCAGATTGGCATGATTCCGGTATCCGCCACGAATCTTGGGTGCCGCTTCAACACTAAAAAAAGCTGCATACGCAAAATCGGTGCTTTCAAATTGCTGTGTACTTCGCTTGATAAATGCCAGCTGGTTTTGTTCGTGCAAAGACACATTGTCCGTTTGATCCCAATCGTCATAATAATGAACGTCAAGATATACCCAGCCATTTTGATCCATCGGTACCCTAAAAAGCATTTCTATTGAATAGGTATGCTTACTCACTTGGCCGCGCACGTTGGTTTTGGTTTGGTCGTAATACAACATAGGTTGTTGTACTTGCACATATCGAACGGTACGCCAATCAGTAATATCCTCGACTTTTTGGACTATGGTCGGCGGATTCAACTGTACATGCCAGGCCCCTAATGTCAGAGCAAGGCCCGCCATGGTATAGAAAGTAAACAACACAGCGGAAAACCACGACACTGAAGGGAAATATGGCTTACAAGGGCGAAGCAATAGCATCAAACTACCTGCGGCGAGGACAAAGGCAACAGCCCAAGACCAACCACCCCACTCCCAATTAAAATAAAACAGCACCTCGAACATTGCAGGAACGATGATTAACACGCCTAGTAACCACAAAAGTGTTGGACGTCCCAACAAAGCCCAGCGCGCTTGCCATTCCGTTGTGTCATCAATCATTATTTTCGTTTTGGATTGCTTGAGTTTAGACATGTTACATCCTTGAAAAATGTAGGCGTCTTGCTCGTTCCTCAAAGGCAAATGCACTTAGAATAATCGACAGGTTCAACTAATTACCCATCAAATAAAAATAAATTAAACCACTTTGGCGATATATTGATCGTGCCATAACCAATACGATACGCGATCAAAACGGCCAAAGCACACCAAGAGCAAGTAGACCCAAACCCAACTGGATTTCAGCAACCCACGCCATATGTTGTGGCTGTCAAAATCATTATGTTGAGCAAAAACTGGGGTTAACACTGTATAACCCAAACGCCGTTCCGGATTATGCATAGCATCGTAGACAACAAAATGTTCAATGTCCTCAATACGAATATGCTTAAACTCATACTCTACTGCGCGAGCAAATTGACCAAAAGCCGCCTCCTTCTGCTCGAAAGAATCAAATTTTTGCCAAGTTGTGAGATTGTCTATCCGCATCCGAACTGAACCCGACTGATTCATGTTCACGTCAAAAGCTACATGAACAGCATCACGTCCTCTCTTTGTTTTAAATTGCTTTATTTGCTGATTCGCCTGATGAACATCAAGACGGATATTTTCAATTTTTACCGTTCGAAGCTTAGTCCAATCATGAACATCATCGACATTTCGAACAGTGACAGTTGAATGTACCAAACCCATGAAAAGGTCTCCGCAGAACACCGATGTCATCAATATCGAACTGCCGACTAGCAAAGCTGTGTTCAACGTAAGACTTGGAAATATCTCCTGCCGTGACCGGAAACCAACCCACAAAACACAAATTAAACATGCGGCACCAGCGACCGTTACATAATAAATCTGACCACTTGTTAGGGGCATGTACCAAAGCAACTGCTGAGCCCCACAAATGACCGCCATGACCGCCAACGAAAAAATTAATAGTGGAGCTCCCAGTAAACGCCACCGGATCTGCCATTCAGATCTATTTCCCGGAAGGCCTGACACTGGAACCTTGTGACGACGTTTGGGGTCCGTCAACCACTGCCTAGATTCTCGTTTGAACCACACTGCAAATTCACTCCAACAACCTACTGATAAACAAAAAACGAGCCTAAGCCCGTTTTTTGTTTCATAGGGTTCACGCCGCAAACGCGTGCGCAAAAACCAGCAGTACTTACCCTTTGATGGTCATGTACGCCACAATGGCAATCAGCAATGGCGCAACAACAGCGGCCAGCAAGCGGTAGCCGTGCAGCACGTGCTTGTGCATTTCAGCTTCCAGCACTGGTTTGATTTTGTGCCAAATCGCCCAGCCGACAAACACTGCCGCAAACATACCGCCCAGTGGCATCAGCAGGTTGGACGCGACAAAGTCCATCAAATCAAACGGCGTTTTACCGAAAATTTTCAAGCTTTCCGCAGCGGAGCCAAACGACAGCGCCGCCGGGATCCCCAGTAACACGTAGTTTGATACCGCAACCACAATGGTCGCCGTTTTGCGGGCGATGCCGTACTCGTCAATTAAAAACGCAACGGCGGGCTCTAGAATTGAAATCGATGAGGTAACGGCAGCAAACAGCAGCAACGCAAAGAAAATCAGCGCCAGAATTTGACCACCCGCCATTTGCGCAAACAGCGCTGGCATGGTGATAAAGGTGAGGCCTGGGCCTGCTGCAGGGTCAACATGGAAGGCAAAGACCGCCGGCAAAATCATAAAACCAGCCAACACTGACGCCATTGTTGCCAAAAATGCGATCCACATGCCGGCATTCACGACCTTGGTGTCTTCGCTTAAATACGAGCCGTACGCGATCATCAAACCAGCACCGACTGACAGTGAAAACACCGCCAAGCCAAGCGCATCCAGTACCATCTTAATCGACAGTTTGCTCCAATCAGGCGTAATGAAATACATCACACCTTCCCAAGCACCCGGCAGCGTCAGGCTGCGATAGACCATAAACAGCATCAAACCAAACAGCGCTGGCATCAACACTTTACAGATCCGCTCGATACCCGCTTGCACACCCGCAATGACGATCACAGCCGTGATCAACATAAAGGCGGCGGTATAACTTAAAGCAGCAAAAGGGTCGCCGATGAAATTGGTAAAAATATCATTGAGTTGCTTGGCATCTGTGGTCAGGATTGACCCATTGATCGCTTCGACGATATACGCAATGGTCCAACCGCCAACCACGCAATAGAACCCTAAAATCAAATAAACGCAAAGCACTGAGATCCAGCCGGCCCAATGCCACTTGCCAGAGCCAAGTACGCGATACGCCGAGGTTGCCGATTTTTTCGCGCTGCGGCCGATCATCATTTCGGCCAGCATCATCACGACACCAACAGAAAATACACAGGCCAAATAAACCAATAAGAAGACGCCGCCGCCATTGGCGCCTGCGACATACGGGAATTTCCAAATAGCACCCAAGCCAACTGCAGAGCCGGCAGCGGCTAAAATAAAGCCAATGCGCGAACCCCAGCTGCCGCGGGATGTGGTGGTGTTTGTCATGATGTTCTCGGACTCAGAATTCGTTCTAATAGTAATTTGTACCCGGTAGGGTTTGCCCCAACTTCCGTGCAGGTTGACGCTCACGTCAACAACCGGTCTTGCACTGTAGTGGAATTTACTGGCGAAAAGCAACCAAAAAAGACGATTTTGAGCACAGAAAGGTTAAATTGCAGTTATCAGGTCTAACCAGTAAAAACACGGCCTCGCAGCCGATTCATCTAGAATTTTGGAGAGTTGCAGGTGGTTTTCTACACACGACAAATGCAACCTTTTGTTTACGTTTATGAAATCCACTCAATTCAACTTGCAGTTCTGTCGTTCCTCAACTGAAATAAACCACAGGTCAGCAAGGAGTGCTCGTATGCCCACAGCTCAGTTTTTCTCTCGCGCATTGACGATTGTCAGTTTTTGCATCGCGTGCTGTAGCAGCCATCGCAGTCACGCCGCGCAATCGATTGAGATCTATGCCTACCACAACGCGCCACCATTTTTGGTCAATACCGACACCAATACCGGTCTGAACCAAGATTTAGTCCATGCGTTACAAACACGTGTAGGCCCCGACTATGTCTTGTCGTTACGTCAAACCAGTCGCCCTGACATCAATCAACGCTTAGCCAAAAACTTACCAACCATTGTGTTATGGACTCACCCGAGTTGGTTTGGCAGCAAAGCCAACAGCTACTTATGGGCAGCCCCGTTGTTTAGTGATCGTGATGTCTTGGTGAGTTTCGTCAGTGAAAAACGCCAGCCCTTCCCGTTAAAAGGAAGTCGGCTTGGCGGTATTGCGGGATACAGTTACCCAGGGTTGAACGAGTTGGTCAATACGCAACAACTAACACGGGTGGACGCCGACAGTGACAAAGAAAATCTATTGAAGCTGGCCGACAAACATGTGGACGTGATTGTCATCACGCGTTCGAGTTTTTGGTATTACGCCAAGCAACCCCAATTTGTTGGTAAATTTCATGTGGTGGGTCAGCCTTACGATACATATCATCGCCAAGTGCTAGTGACCTCGCATTATCAAGCGTTTCTACCCGTGCTGAACCAAGCGCTCGCCGACTTGGAAAAATCTCCATCCTGGCAAGAGCGGCTAGCATTATATGGCCTGAAAGCCAACTGATTTTGCGATACACTGGCGTTTTTGCCGTTTGGGTGTTCGCATGCGTTTAGACAAATTTATCTGTGATTGCACCGGCCTGACTCGCAGTCAGGTTGGAAAACTAATCCGCCAGCAGTTGGTGACGATTAATGGCGAGGTCTGTCGGCAAAGCGCGCAGCACATCAGCGACGATGATGTGATTGAACTGGATGGCGAACGCCTCGCACTAATTGGCCCGCGTTATTTGATGCTGCATAAACCCGCCGGCTACATTTGCTCCACCGATGACCCCGACCACAACACGGTATTTGTGCTGCTCGACGAACCGAATCTTGAAAAACTGCACACAGTGGGTCGTTTAGACTTGGACACCACCGGCTTGCTGCTGATCACCGACGATGGCCAGTGGTCGCATAAAATTACCAGCCCGAAACATGAATGTGCCAAAACCTACCGTGCTTGGCTGGCCGATCCCGTCGATGACAGTGCGATTGCGATGTTTGCCGACGGCGTGATGCTGCGCGGCGAAAAACACCCCACCAAACCGGCAGAACTGGAAATCGTCACGCCTCACGAGTGTTTACTGACCATCCATGAAGGCCGCTACCATCAAGTCAAACGCATGTTCGCCGCCATTGGCAACAAGGTTGAAAAACTACACCGCGAACGGATCGGCGCCTTAATTTTGGATGACTCATTAGCCGAAGGTGACTATCGCGAGTTAACCGCCGACGAGGTGGCGTCGTTTTTGTAGGGTGGGTGTCCACGGTTGTATTCGGTTACGGTGGTTTGGGTGGGTGTCCACGGTTATCGTTTTTTTGTAGCTAAGTGGTGGGCTAGTTGGAACGTCGAACCTATTGGGTCTGTCGCAACACCGAATGCTCGGTATTGGGGCGCTTGAAAGAGCACGAAGCCGCAGAAGCGAATTATCGCTGTCGCTGCCAAAGCTGTCTCGAGATGGAGACCGCCGATACAATGACCAGCTGCCCAAGCCTCTGGTTAGATCGGCTCGCCTGGCCCTTGGCTGCCAGTTTTGCCTTGGCCGTGATCGCGTTTAATTGTTACTTACGACGTGTTTCACTGTGGCAAGAACTACAAACACTGCATGCATTGCTTGGTTTAGTGTTCATCATGTTTGTCCTACAAGGGCGCTACACCCATCTAAAAACAACATTGCGTGAAGCAGAGCTGGAAACACCTGCACCTATGTTTGAGCGCGACGATATCGCCTGCAAGGCGTTTGTCGCTACTTACGGCTTATGTTTTGTGGTGTCGATCCTGCAACCTCTGTGGTTTTACGGAACATAGCGAAGCGGTTGTTTAATGACATCCACTGTAATTTTTTGTGAGGCGTAATGACATTCGATGACAGTGGGTGTCTCAGAAGCGGTAATATCAGAAGCAGGCAAGCAAGAGTCGTCTGAGGACATCCACTGTAATTTTTTGAGATGCTTCATGACATTCGATTGCAGTGGGGATTGCAGTGGGTGTCCACGAACCGCTCCACATTAAGCCCACTTTTCAAGGCAAAACCTGATGAAAAAAATCGCTGTATTCGTCGATGTTCAGAATATCTATTACACCTGTCGCCAAGCGTATGGTCGGCAGTTTAACTACCGTCGATTCTGGCAACAATTGCAGCATCAGGGCGATATCGTGGTTGCCACAGCCTACGCCATCGAGCGCGCAGACGATCAGCAACGCAAATTTCAAGACGCACTGCGTCATATCGGCTTTCACGTCAAACTAAAACCCTATATTCAGCGGGCTGATGGCAGCGCTAAAGGCGATTGGGATGTTGGCATCACCATTGATGTGCTGCAGCAGGCGGAGCAAGTGGATGAAATAGTACTGCTGTCAGGTGATGGTGATTTTGATTTGTTGCTACAAGCCGTGCGTCAGCGTTATGCCTGCCGAAGCCAAGTGTATGGCGTACCAGGACTGACTGCGCATGCACTAATCAACAGCGCTGATCGGTATGAAATGATTGATGAGAGCTTGTTGTGTTGATTCTCCTTGGACACCCACTGTGCGATTCTCCTTGGACACCCGGGTTAACTGCGGACATCCCGGGTTAACTGCGGACATCCCGGGTTAACTGCGGACATCCAATGTAATTTTTTGTGAACCATAAAGACATTGAATTACAGTGGGTGTCTTAGAAACTGCCTAAGCACGTGTGCTGGCATGAATAGTCCTAATAATTGGGACGTTTGACAAACCCTAATCAGCGACTACTCAGAAATTTATCGCCCTCAAAATCGAACATTTTTTAGCCAGAGCTTGATATGGAAGTGTCCCCTGCATTGTTCGAATCCATCTTTCATTCCGTTGAAGAATACATCGCCGTGATTCAACGGTCGGGGGAAATTATTGCCTGCAATCAAGCGTGGCGAAGGTTTGGGTTTGAAAATGGTATCGATGCTGAATTCAACTGGATTGGCCAGAACTACTTAGATGTTTTAAAAAAATCATGCGCAGCCGGTGACCTCAACGCATCCGATATTCTCAGTGGCATGCTGACCGTCGTCCATGCAGGTGTCAGTGCCTTCAGTTACGAATATCCCTGCCACAGCCCAACACGCCAACGTTGGTTTACTATGCGCATTACAATACTGCAGGGCGTTGAACCCGACTATTTTGTCATTACCCATCACGATATCACCAAACGAAAAATAGCCGAGCAACGCGCAGAGGCGCTATCACGGCAAGATCCATTGACGGGGCTAGGAAATCGTAGGTTGTTCGATGCATCCTTGATTGAAGCCTTGCGTTTAAGTCAACGCGATCAAACATGGATTGGGTTACTACTAATCGATGTGGACCATTTCAAAAGTTATAATGATGAATTTGGCCATCTTGCAGGTGATTTGTGTCTGCGTAAGGTTGCTGCCGTGCTTCAAGCTCACGCCCGCAGACCTGGAGACATCGCTATGCGTATTGGTGGGGATGAATTTGCCTTACTGGTTCGCATAACCGCGTCATCTGATCTGACAACGATGGCGGAATCAGTGCTGCAAGATGTCCGACACCTACAAATGTCGTTTGCCAACGGACAGTTGCTGACAGTGAGTATTGGCGTGATTGCTGTGGTTGCTCAGCCGCAGCTAAGTGCTGAGACTTTGTATCAAACCGTCGACCAAGCTTTGTATCAAGCCAAAGTCGCCGGTCGCAATCAAGTTGTCTTAGTGCCTCAACACGCGACAGGGACACTTTCGGTTCCACAAACTCGCCCGTGCCCCCAGAGGTCTAAAGTCGTGTCTAGTCAAACATTTAGGTCATCATAGAATTTATTCACACGCCTCAGTTCGTCACTCAACATCTTCCACAGAATCTATCAGACATTTCACTTGAACAAGCAAAACATGCGCGGTCGAAGTGTTGCTCGCTGATACTATGCTTGCTCGTGCATAGGTAGCTAGCGAACGGAAAAAACCGGGTCATTGCTGACCCGGTTACGCAGTTGCAGCAGAAGGAAGACGACTTCCGCTGCAGGGACTCGTGAATGTAACCTATTGAATTTGAAAAGCCGAAAGGGCGCTCTGGTCCTTTAAAAGGCCCGCTGCAACCACACTACCGCACCAAATCGGATGCGACTATCATCAGCTGCAAGGGACCGGGGTCGGAGTCAGAGCGCCGAACCCGGTCAGTAACTAAAGATACGCAGTTGTCCAGCCGCCAACTCAGTGGCCGTGCTATTTGGTTCAGACCAGACGGTTTTTAACTCCGTTGAATCCAACAATTCTTTTGGTATTGGCGCAGATTCAGCACCTAAATTCAACAACATCACCGTCCGTTTGCCATCCAACTCGCGACGAATTTGTAGTAGCTTGTCGTTACTAACCATGTCAGCCTGGTAGCTGCCCGCTACACCAAACTCAGCATGACTTTGTTTCAATCCAATCAGTAACTTGTAGAGCTGCCAGAGGCTGGATTTATCGGCTTGCATATCTGCAACAGTTCGGTTTGCGGCCAGTTGTTGGGCTAAAAACGGCGCCCACCAGCTGGTTTCCTGTTGGGGTGGGAACAGGTCAGACTTTTGCACCCATGCCGTATCAGCACTAGTAAAGCCTGCTTGCTTGCCTTGCGACCAAAACATCGGCGCGCGGCGCTGAATATGTTCGGCGTCACTGGCTTGGTTCAAACCGATTTCCTCGCCGTAATAGATGTAAGGTGTGCCGGGTGAGCTAAACAACATGGCTGCCGCCAGTTTTGCCTTAGCAAGATCGCCAGCCAGTTGAAAACCAATGCGCGGTTGGTCGTGATTGGTTAAAAATGGGCTGAAGTAGCCTTGTGGTGCCCCCGAGGTGTTGCGCTGCTGCATATTTGCCATCAACACGCTCGCTGGGGTTAGGTGGGTGTCCTTGCTTTGGTCGCTCGCCATAGTGCCAAACTCAGCCTTTACCCCACCTTGGCTTTGCAGAAGGCTCATCACTTTATAGCCGAAGTCAAAATCAAAGCCGGAGTCTAACCCTTGGCCGTCGCCATAATATTTGGCAGACACCGGCAAGTCAGCCCACGCTTCACCGACTAACATGGCATCGGGTTTGACAGAGCGGACGTAGCTGGAAAAATCTTTCCAATAGTCAATGGTTTGAGCTGTGTCTGCTTGTTGTTTAGGGCCATTTTCAATAGCGTATCGCACAGCATCTAAGCGAAAGCCTGCTACCCCTTTATCAAGCCAGAACTTAGCCATTTTTTTCATTTCAGCGACGACATCTGGATGCGTCAGGTTCAAATCAGGCTGCGACGCCCCAAAGGCGCCGTAATACCAAGCTTTGCGTGTTTCGTTATAATGCCAGACCGCTTTGGGATCGTCTTTGCTTGAGTCCCACGCTGGGCCCCAGCCGTCTGCGGGCAAACTATCGCGCCAAATAAAATAGTCTTTATAGGGTGCTTCACCGGCGGCTGAACGCTTGAACCAATCGTGTTGGTCAGATATATGATTGATGACTAGGTCCAAAATCACGCGAATATGTTTGGCATTGGCGGCTGCAACCATTTGCTCAAATTGCGCCATCGAACCGTAGTCTTTTTCGACTTGATAAAACTCTGTGAAATCGTAGCCATGATAGCTAGGCGCTTCAAACACCGGTGTTAACCACAAGGCATTCACGCCAAGCTCTTGGAAGTAAGGGATTTTTTGCTCGATACCTGCAAAATCCCCCGCGCCATCACCGTCGCTATCGGCAAAGCTGCGTGGCCAAATTTGGTAGAAAACGGCATTGTCCCACCAGCGTGCGCCAGGCTGGGCTGTGGTCGTTTCTGCAGGTGTTGCTGTGCTTGAAGAGGGGGCGGGTGCGTTTGTAGCTGGGTTACAGCCACCGAGCGCCAAGGTCATCGCCAAGGCTAATGCGGACCACGAATGCGAAAAACGACCAAACATCGGCTGCGACATACCAAATTTCCCTGCTGCTTTTTAGGCCAGCTTAGACGATTGGCTTTGCCTACAACAGCACCAGTATGGTGCAAATTTACTGCATACGTTTGCAACAACAGAAAATCGCACCACAATGGCGCGAACTTTTGGATTCATGATTTCATTGCTTGGACATCCACATCATTGCTTGGACATCCATTGCTTGGACATCCACATCATTGCTTGGACATCCACATTGCTTGGACATCCATGCAACTAAACCATGGGTTCTTAGTTTGGACTGGTTCTTAGTTTGGACAGCCATAACAAAACCGGACAACCACTAAACCGCACGAGGTTTGCTAATCACTAGCACTTAAAAGCCAATCAATTGGGTGGTTTTTTCTGGTGAAGCGTTTAAAAACCAAATATCTGGGTTATTGAAAGGAACAACAGCTAAATTTGGCGCGAGCGAGAACTCAAACGTACTGTCTTTTCCTATTTCGTTGCC
>CAYTIQ010000050.1:29624-29935 GCA_964437935.1 uncultured Rheinheimera sp. | reverse complement strand
ACGAATTGGGGTAAACGGTTTGATTGATATTGGAACTGGTTCCGCAGGAAACGGTGTTGAAATTATGTGTTACTACAAAACCGGGTGTTGTTACTTCGACATGTGTAAATGTTTGTGGGGGTGTATTATCATTTACTAAAAACGTATAAATGGTTCCCAATGTGTTTTGAGGTCCAGGTATTATTGAATACTGAACTGTGCCTGGATTACACAAAACGGGCACGCCAAAATTTATGATTGAAGCTGTTGGATTTGCTCCAATAAAAACATTGTATATCTGCGTATTTCTACAACCTGACTCTAAAATTACT